>DATKDR010000013.1:0-2374 GCA_035512635.1 Longimicrobiales bacterium
TTCAACCCGCTGCACGCGGTCGGCGTGCTCTCCGCCATCGCGCCCGACATCCTCGGCGCCGTCTACTTCCATCCGGGCGTGAGACCGGCATCGGTGCCGTCGGGCGCGGCGGGTGTCGTGGATCTGCGCTCGCGCGCCGCCGGGGGTGAGGGGCGCGTGCGCGGACTGCTCGACCTCTCGATGGCCGGCGCGAAGCTCGCCGCGGACCAGCGCATCGAGGGCCGCGGCGGCTGGGTGCTGGCCGCGCGCCGCTCGCACCTCGACCTCTGGGAGGACGGCGCCGGGCTGCTCGGCACCGAGTCCATCGAGCTGCCGTACGTCTTCCACGACGTTGCTGCGCGCACCGACCTCGTGCTGGGCAGCCGCGCCCGCCTCGTGGCCAGCGGACTGTGGGAGGAGGACCGCCTCTTCGGAGATCTGGTCGGCGTCCTCGAGCGTACCGAAGCGCGCTGGGGCAATACGGCCGGACGCGTCACGCTGCACACGGGGATCGCCGGCGTCGACATCGCCCACTCGCTCCGCGCCAGCCGCTTCCGCGCGACCACGGACGAACGCTTCCTGCGCACGCGCGACCACACCGAGGAGTGGCACGAGCCCGCCAGCGACAACCGCATCCAGTTCGTCCAGATCGCAGGCGAAGCCTCGCCTGCCGGTGACGCGATCGCCACCTGGTCGCTGGGCTGGGACGTCGCATGGCAGAGCGTCGACTACGACGGACCGCTTCCCCGCTACCACGCCGTCAAGCCCGACACCGCCGCGCGACTGCGGTACCGCCGCGAGCTCACGGTCGCCGGCGCATGGGCCGAGACGCGACGCACGGCCGGCCGCCTCACGATCAACCCCGGCCTGCGCATCGAGACCGGCGACGACATCGCGAATGCGCCCGCGCTCCGGCTCGCGCCGCGGCTCGCACTGCGCTGGGCATTCTCCGCGGACCAGACCATGTCCGTTGCCGCGGGGCGCAGCTGGCAGTACGCACAGGCCATCGCGCTCGCCGGACCCAGCATCCACCCCGCATTCCACGCCAGCCACTTCTGGGTCTGGCCCGACGCCCGGACGCCCGCGCTGCGCTCCGACATCGCCAGCATCGGCACCGAGCGCTGGCTCGGCTCATGGCTCGCATCCGCAACCGCCTACGTCCGCCACTCCGCGGGCGTTGCGGTGCCCGACCCCGTGCCCGGAAACCTCCTGCGCCGCGCGCTTCATGTCATCGGTGAGAACGACGCGCGCGGGATCGAGATCGGCATCCGTCGCATCGGCTCCGACTGGTCCACCTCGGTCGGCTACTCGTATGCGCATTCGGAGATCGCAGCGGCGGGACTCCGCTATCCGGCGCCCTCGGACCGGCGCCACCTGCTGGATGCGATGGCCGCGCTCCGCCTGCCGGCCGGATTCCGGCTCTCCGCCGCGTACACCGGCATGTCGGGCGCTCCCTTCACGCGCGCCGTGTCCCGATCCCCCGAGGACTGCGAGCTGTTCGGCTTCGGTTGCGGCAATCAGAACGCGCTCGTGCAGGAACCGAACGCGGTCCGCACACCAGCGTACCATGGCGTGGCTGCCTCGCTGCACTGGTCGCGCACGTTCGGCGGATTCGAGGTCGGCGCCTACGTCCAGCTCCGCAATGCGCTCGATCGCGACAACGCCGTCACCTACGCCGGCACCGTCCCGCTGATCACGCGCGTGCGCGGCGGCGAGACCGAGATCGTCTGGGACGATCGCCTCGAAGCCGGGCTGCCTCGCCTGCCGATGTTCGGCGCTCGTATCGCGTTCTAGCATGGACGCGACCCGGCTCTTCGAGGAGCATCACCCGGCCCTGTTCCGCTACCTGGTCCGCCTGACCGGCGACGCGGACCTCGCGCACGACGCGGCGCAGGAGGCGTTCGTCCGCCTGATCTCGAAGCCGCCGCGCGACGAGCAGCCCCGCGCGTGGCTGTTCACCGTCGCCACCAATGTGGTGCGGGCGTGGGCGAACTCCCGCAACCGGCGGCTCCGGCTGCTCGAGGCCGCGACCGATCGCGCGCCTGCCGGCGATGCGCCCATCGCGCCCGACGACTTCACCGCCGCACGCGAGCTCGGCGGCCGCGTCCGCGACGCGCTCGCCACGCTCAACGAGAAGGAGCGCACCATCCTGCTGATGCGCGAGGAGGGATTCACGCACCGCGAGATCGCCGACGCCGTCGGATCCACCACCGGCTCCATCGGCACCATGATCGCGCGCGCACTCGACAAGCTCGCCGCCGAGCTGCCGCTCGACGCCGAGACCGTGTGAGGCAACCATGACCAACCGTACTCCGAACCACCCCGACGGAGAGCGAACCGTGACCGACGCCGAACTGATCCGCTACCTCGACGGCGAGATGGATGGCCGCGAGTC
>DATKDR010000014.1:0-80865 GCA_035512635.1 Longimicrobiales bacterium
CTCCCCGAAGGGATCGGCCTCGTTCGACTTGCATGTGTTAAGCACGCCGCCAGCGTTCGTCCTGAGCCAGGATCAAACTCTCCAATTGAAGTAGTTCGAACAGCTCCAGATGAACGTCTGATCGTTTTCAAACGTTCGGAATTTCTGTTTTATTGAACCCGTCTGTGAGGAGGGAAACAGCGCCCTCCACGGGTCCATCCAATCCACCGAACCTCGATTGTCAATCAGCGTTTAGACACGTCTGCGCCGCAGCGTTCCAGAAGACCCGCCCGGCGCAGAGGCGCGCATACTACCCGCGAATCCTCGCCCGGTCAAGGGCCTGACGCATTCGGGCGCGCAGGTTTCATGCACCGGGAAGGAATCGAACCTTCAACCTTGGGATTAAGAGTCCCCTGCTCTGCCAATTGAGCTACCGGTGCCCGACGATCCAACCACAAAAAAGGGGTGAGCGACCGGAATTGAACCGGCGACCTCCAGGGCCACAACCTGGCGCTCTAACCGACTGAGCTACGCCCACCAGCAAACCGCCCACAGCGAATGGTCACGCGCCCGATAGGATTTGAACCTATGACCGGCGGCTTAGAAGGCCGCTGCTCTATCCGGGCTGAGCTACGGGCGCCCGTCCCTGCATCGGGCCGCGGCCGCTCCCTGCGCGCCGAGGGGCCGTTCGACCGGAGCCTTTTACTGTAACGACTTACGAGCCCTTCGTCAACCGACGCACGGCCCTCGCACGAGGGGGTCGTCGGGCCGTTCGCGACCGGATCGGGGCGCCCGGATTCGAACCGGGGACCTCCTGCTCCCAAAGCAGGCGCGCTACCGGACTGCGCCACACCCCGGTGATGAAGCGGGCATATGCTAACAGGGGGGAGGCGCGTGCTCAAGTACGCAGAAAAACGGGCAGCGCCGCGGCGAGGGCGCGAAAGGCGCGGGCGCGATGACTGAGGCGCTGTTTCAGCGCGGGCTCCACTTCGCCGAAGGTGAGGCCGAGGCCGGGGAGCAGGAAAACGGGATCGTAGCCGAAGCCGTGGTCGCCTCTGGGCGCGTCGGCGAGCACGCCCTCGCAGGTGCCGGCGAACAGATGGACCGCCGGTTCGCGGCCGTCATCGGCGGTGGGCAGGGCCAGCGCGGCCGCACAGGCGTAGTACGCGCGCCGCTGGTCGCCGTGGAGCGGACGCGCTCGCTCGAGCAGCAGGCGGGTGTTGACGGCGTCGCGCTCGGCCTCGGTGGCCGTGACGCGGAGCGTCTCCGCGAAGCGCCGGCTGAGGACGCCGGGCGCGCCGCCGAGCGCGGGCACGACGATGCCGGAGTCGTCCGCGACGGTCGGCAGGGCGGTGCGCACGCAGAAGTATCGCGCCTTGGCGATGGCGTTCGCGGCGAAGGAGTCGAAGCATTCGATGTCGTCTTCCTCGGCTCGCGGCTCGACCGCGCGGTCGGTGAGCGAGACGAGGTCGGCGCCGCAGTCGCCCAGGATGTCGCGGATCTCGCGCAGCTTGTGGGCGCTGCGGGTGGCGAGAACCAGCACGGGCACGGGAGTCAGCCGGCGAGAGTACGGCGCTGCATCTCGAGGAGGCGCTCGATGCCGCCCAGGCCGAGGTCGATCAGCTGGTCCATCTCCGAGCGGCTGAACGGCACCTTCTCCGCGGTACCCTGCACCTCGACGAGTCCACCGTCCTCGAGCGCGACGAGGTTCATGTCGGTATCGGCCGCGACGTCCTCCGTGTATTCGAGATCGAGGCGGGGCTCGCCCGCGACGATGCCGACACTGACCGCGGCGACGAGACGCTGCACGGGGTTTCGCGCGGCGTGTCCCTCGTCGACGAGCCACGCGCCGGCGTCGTGGAGGGCGATGGCGGCGCCGGTGATCGCGGCGGTACGCGTCCCGCCGTCGGCGACGAGAACGTCGCAGTCGACCAGGATCGTGTACTCGCCGATGGCGGCGGCGTCGACCGTGGCTCGCAGCGAGCGACCGATGAGACGCTGGATCTCCTGCGTGCGGCCGCCGAGCTGGGCCCGCTCGCGGCGGGAGCGGCGATGCGTCGCGCGCGGCAGCATGGCGTACTCGGCGGTGACCCAGCCGAGGCCGCGGCCGGCGCGCCAATCGGGCACGCCCTTCTCCACCGACGCGGTGCACAGCACCTCGGTGCGGCCGAAGCGGATGGTGCATGATCCTTCGGCGTGCGGCGCGGTGCCGCGGCGCATCTCGATCGCACGCAGCTCTTCCGCGCCGCGGCCGTTACGCTGACTCATCGGTCTTCCGGATTCGGGTGAGCAGGGCCGTCGTGGAATGGCCCGCGCGGAACGGCAGAATGACGACCCTGCCGCCGGCCGCCTCGACTTCCTCGCGCCCGACGACCTCCTCGGCGCGGTAATCGCCGCCCTTCACGAGGAGGTCGGGCAGGAGGGCGGCAATCAGCTCCCGCGGCGTATCCTCGTCGAACAGCGTCACGAAGTCGACGGAAGCGAGGCCAGCGAGAACGATGGCGCGGCTGTCCTCGGCGTTGAGCGGCCGCTCCGGCCCCTTGAGGCGACGCACGGAATCGTCGCTGTTGAGGCCCACGACCAGCAGGTCGCCGAGCAGGCGGGCGTCGTGCAGGTACTCGACGTGACCTGGGTGCAGCAGATCGAAGCAACCGTTGGTGAAGACGACGCGCTGGCGACGCGGCCGGCCGAGCCGGCGCATCAGCTGGACGCGGTCGACAATCTTCTCGCGCGGTGGCGTCGGCTTCATGGCGCGGGCACCTCCGGCGCGCCCGCCGCGGCGCGTACGGCTTCGAGCACCCGGTCGGCGCCGTCGTCGAGCAGACGTTCCGCCAGCCGCTCGCCCAGGCCTTCCGGATCGGCATCGGTGCCGATCGCGCCCGCGGCGATGCGGATGTCGCCCTGGAGCGAGAAGACGGCGCCCTGCAATTCGATCGCTCCGCTGCGCCACACGGCGAGCGCGCCGATCGGTACCTGACATCCGCCCTCGAGCCGACGCAGGAAGGAACGCTCCGCCGTCACTGCGGCTCGCGTCGGCGGGTGCTCGAGCGCGGCGACGCGAGCACCGGCCGGATCGTCGCTTCTCATGACGAGCGCGAGCGCGCCCTGACCGACCGCCGGCAGCCATTCCGGGGCGGACAGGACGTCCGACGCCTCCTTCGCGCGCCCGAGACGAAGCAGACCGGCACGCGCGAGAATGGCAGCGTCGACGACCCCCTCGTGAACGCGCGCGATGCGCGTGTCGACGTTGCCGCGCAAGTCGACGATGTCGAGGTCCGGACGGAGTGCGGCGAGCTGCGCGCGGCGACGGAGCGAGCTGGTGCCGACGCGCGCGCCCGGCGGCAGCGAGTGCAGCCTGCCGAGCTCCCCGGCGCGCGCGACCAGGACGTCGGACGGATCGGAGCGCTCGAGGATGGCGACGATGCCGAGCCCGTCCGGCAGCACCGTCGGCACGTCCTTGAGCGAATGCACCGCCAGGTCCGCGCGGCCGTCGAGCAACGCGTCGTCGACTTCGCGCGTGAACAGACCCCGGTCGCCGATGCGGGCGAGCGGAACGTCCTGCACGCGATCGCCGGTGGTGCGCACGACGACCGTGATCGGGTCGGCGATGCCCGCACCCACGAGCGCGTCGCGCACATAATTCGCCTGCCAGAGCGCGAGTGCGCTGCCGCGGGTCACGATGCGCATCGTCACGCCCGCACGTCGGCGTGCTCTACCATTGCGACTGCGCGCCGTCGATGACTTCGCGCACGATCTCCTCGATGGCGAGCCGTCGTCCGTCGTCCTCGGTTTGCGTGTCGGGCGCGTATCGACCCATCCCGCTGACCCGCCCCTCCCAGAGAATGACGTTCTGCCGGGCATCGAGGAGACGCACGCTGACCGAGATACGAATCTGGTGCTCGAGCACCTGGATGCGGCCGTCCCCGCTCGACGCGTAGTTCTGGGCCACGTCGTCGTAGCCGAGAATGGAGCCGGTGAGCAGCGCGTCGGCTGCGGGACGCGAGCCGATGCGGACGCCGAGGGCCGACGGGACGTCGTCGACCATCGCCGTGAAGAGCTGCTGCTCGAGCTCGAACTGCGGCGTCTGGTTCTCGAACGACTCGACGTACAGCGTGCGGATGTGATCCGGAAAGCCGCCGCCGCGCAGACCGTAGTTGCAGCCGGTCAGCAGCAGTAGCAGAGCGAGTGCGCTAGCGCGCTTCCAGCGCCCAGGTCTCGGGTGGGAATCCTTCAACGGTTTCCTGCGCCTCCAGTTCGAGAATCAGCTCCCGGTATTCCTGCCAGTCGCGATAGACGGCCCTGCGGGGAGCTCCGCCCGCGATTGCGCCCTCGAGCTCGACGGTATGGCGCGCTCCTCCGCTGGAGTGCCATTCGGCGCCGACGAGCACGCCGTCGCGCGCCCGAAAGGTCCAGATGCCATCGTCGGCCGAGTACGCCAGCGTCGCGTTGGCGCCGTCGACCTGCGCGGTTCTGACGACGGCGCCGTCGGGCGGCCGTATCACGCCGATGGCACTCCAGAGGAGCGGCGGCGGCGGGACCACGCGTGCCGGCACGCCCGCCGGCAGCAGGAGCCGACCCTCACGCAGGATCGCCGAAAGGTACGGTACGTCCTGCGGTCCGAAGAGATCGAGCCGGGCACGGTAGTCGGGCGCGATGCGCGCGGCGCCCGCTCCGCTGAAGCGCGACTGCCCTTCGTTGAGCGACCAGTCGAAGACGACGAGACGGTACCCGGTCGGTTTTGCCTGCTCGACGAGTCGCTGCTCGACGCCCGGCTCGATGCGACCGGGAGCCGGCTGCCGCGAGCAGGCGCCGCTCGTACCGGCGAGCGCGAGCAGCAGTGCCATGCCCGACATGCCCGCGCGCCTGGACGGCATGGTAGAGCGCCGGCGCGAGGGCGGCAACGGGCATCCTGGCGTCAGTGTCATCAGAAGTTGAAGCCGAAGAAGAAGTCGATGAACACGTCGTCGAACTCGTCGCCATTGTCGAAGCGGACGGGTGGCTCCTCCCCCATGGCGAAGCGTCGACCGACGTCGAGGCGCAACACGAACGGAGGCCCGAGCGACGTGCGGAAACCCACACCGTAGCTGCCCCAGGCGCTCTCGAAGACACCGGTCTCGAGCCAGCTCGAGCCGAGGTCGGTGAAGGCCGCCCCCTGGATGCCCGGGAAGCGAATGGCGCCGAAGGGAAACTCGAGGGACCAGCTGCGCAGCAGCGGGAAGCGGTATTCCTGGTTGACGAGACCGACGCGCGAGCCGGCGAGCGAGAAGAGCGGGTAGCCACGCAGCATGTGCGGCCCGCCGAGCACGGCGCGACCGGGAATCTCGCCGTCGCTCAGGTAGCCGTAGAAGCGAACGGCGTAGGCGCTATGCAGCGTGACGCGGAAGTAGCGGCGGAAATCGCCGAGCACGTAGAAGTGCTCGAGGAGCGAGCCGCGGTTTGCCCGCTCGGCATCGAAGTCCGTCTGCCTGCGACACTCGAAGCAGGTCGCGATGCCCGCCGTGAGGTTCCAGCGCGAGCCGTCGATCGGTCCGGTCGGCAGCCACAGCGTGTTGTCCTGTACGTACGAGAGCTGGTTCGTCGCGATGGTGCCGATCCGCGTCAGGTCGCGCGGATCCTCCAGGCGATTCCCGCAGAACGGGCCACCGTCGAACGGGAAATCGATGCGCTCGCTCTGCTCGAGGCCGAACTGGTACTCCACCCGTCGGAACTTCGAGAAGGGATAGCTGGCCAGGAACGTCGCGCCGTAGGTCTCCTCGTCGTAGACGTTGCAGGCGACGTCGCGAAAGCGGCCGTTGAAGCGGAAGGCGCCGGCGCCCCAGTTGAGCCGTCGCGTCAGATTGAGGTACAGGACCTGGCCACTGAAGCTGTCGAGCAGGCGCGAGAGGTTCTCGCTCTGCACCGCCGACACGCCGAGGTAGACGATGTGATCGCCCAGCATGTCGCTCAGCACGAACTGCGCGGCCTGCGCTCCGCCGACGCCGGGCACGAAGAGCGCTTCGCCTCCGGCAAAATCGAGTGTCATCCCCCTCCACGAGGCATAGCGCCGCGACGTGCCCGCCTCGGCCGCTGAATCGGCCCCGACCGGCCAGGTCCATTCCGCCGCCGTCTTGCCCAGCGAGGCGACCCGCGCGGCGGCCTTCGGGTCGAGCCGGATGCGCGCGGATGCCGCGGTGTCGGGCCCAATGTCATGCCGATAGATGCGGAAGCGGCCCTCGCTGAACCCCGCGAAGACGATGGCGCTGTCGCCCGGCAGCCACGCGGGATCGAAGGCACCGCCGGCGAGCCGCGTGATGCGCTCGCCCGCGCCCTCCGGATTCACCCAGTACAGGTCGTAGATGCCGCTCCGGTCGGACGTGAACAGGATGCGCGCACCGTCGGCCGACCATACCGGCGTCTCGTCGTTCCAGGCGCCGTGCGTCAGCGGACGGATGCGTCGCTCGTCGAGATCGAGCAGATAGAGATTGCGATGTCCCGCGCCGCCCTCCGCCGTGCGGTCGGACGCGAAAGCGATCGCGCGGCCGTCCGGCGACCAGTCGGGATCCTCGTCGCGGAAGCGGTCATCGGTGAGACGCCGCCGCTCATCGTCCGCGAAGTCCATGACGTAGAGATCCGAGAAGCCCGCCGCATCCAGGCCTTCGAAGACGACGGCGCGCCCGTCCGGACTCCAGGACGGCGACTTTAGAGCGACCAGGTCCTGCCACTGGTAGCGTCCGACGACGCGCTCCTCCGCGAGATCCCAGAGGAAGACGGCGTCGCGCTCCTGATACTTCGAGACGAAAGCGAGCACGCCGAGCGGGCTGACGTCGATGCTGCTCTCGTACGCATGGAAGGACTCGAACTCGGCGCTGCGCTCCCCTTCCACGACCGTCTCGACGCCCTCCTCGCCGCGCTGCAAGGTCGTGCGATAGATGTTCGTGTAGCCGGTCCGCGGTGACAGGAAGAGGATATGAACCGCCGTGTCACCCGGCGGCTGCCAGGCGACGGGCTTGAAGTTCGCGCCGCCACCGCCGATGAGGATGTCCGCGCCCACCTCGAGCGGAGCACGATCCGCATAGAGCGGAAAATGGCGCTGCTCGAGCTCGTAGTGCCATTCGCGGCTGAGCTGGTCCAGGTCGACCTGGAGGATGGCTTCGAGGGCATCGTCGAACGACGAATACTTCCACGATTCCTCGTACATCCGCAGGATGTACTCCTCGCCGAAGCGCGCGGCGAAGAAGCGATGCAGCTCGGCGCCGAGCGGATACGATGCGTAGCTGTAGATCCGGTTGAAGCGGCTGATCGTGGGTAGGTTACCGTTCAGGACGAGATCGCGAATGAACATCTCGTCCTGCGTGGTTTGCTCGCTCGACCAGTACTCGGCGAGGCCCTCGGTCCACCAGTGGATCTGCTGCGGCGAGACGCGGCCCTGCCGGGCGAGCATCGCGTTCACCTGCGCGAGCTTCGAGATCTGGAACGCATGCACCAGCTCGTGGCGAAGCGTCTGGCGGAACTGCGCGTAGTCGCCGCGGAACGGCAGCGCGACGCGCCGCTTCAGGTACTCGGTGAAGCCGAGCACGCCCTCCGGAATGAAACCCGGTGTGACGTTCGTCTGCTCGAAGTGCTGATGCGACGAGTAGACGATGAGCGGAATGCGACGAAACGGGTGATGCTGGAAGCGTCGCTCGAGGTAGTCGTAGCTCTCCTCGGCATAGTCGAGCGACATGCGCGCGAGCGCTTCCTCTTCCGGATAGTAGTAGACGTCGACGTGCTCGCCGCTGAGGACGCGCCAGTCGAAGTTCTGGTACTGGATCTTGTTCTTGCCGAAGGGAACGGTCTGCGCGGCCGCGGGCGCGGCGAGCAGCGCCGAGGCGGCGAGACCGAGGAGAATGCGAGAAAGCGTCAAAGCGACTGCCTGTGAAGGGGTCCGGTCGTGGTGCTACACGACGGACGTCCGTCAGGTTCGATCGTGGACGAAGCCCTGGAACAGTTCGCGCACGTGCGCGGGCATGACGCGCGTGCGACCGGCGTCGTCGAGCGCGACCAGCACCGTGGACGCGGTGGCGAGGAGCGTGCCGGGTGTGCCGGCCGCGGCCGGCCTGTCGAGCACGATCCTGTAAGAGAAGGTGACGAATCGGGACTGGGCCTTGTCGAGCCTGGTCTCGACCTGCACCACGTCGTCGTAGCGGGCGGGCGCGCGATAGCGCACGGAGGCCTCGGCGACCGCCAGCCTGAGCCCGTCCCGCTCCATGTCGGCATACGAGGGTCCGAGGGTGCGGATCAGGTCGGTGCGGCCGATCTCGCACCAGACCAGATAGTTCGCGTGATACGCGACGCCCATCTGGTCGGTCTCGCCGTAGCGGACCCGGATCTCGGAAACGCTGTGGGCTGCGGGCATGGCCGGCGATTGTAGCCGTGCGCGCTCCGGGGCGTCAATCGACTGCTGGCAGTGGCGCCCGGCCGCGTCTATACTCGCCGGCCATGTCCCATCGGCCCGTCTACGTCGCATCCGACATCCATCTCGGCGCCGTGCCCGCGGGCACGGAGCGCCGCTTCGTCGAGTTCCTCGACCACGTCGCGGCGAACGCCTCCCGGCTGATCGTGAACGGCGATCTGTTCGATTTCTGGTTCGAATACGGAGAGGTGATACCGGGTCGGCATTTCCGCACCCTGGCCGGACTCGCTCGCGTGGTCGAGGCAGGCGTGCCCGTCACGCTGGTGGGCGGCAACCACGATGCGTGGGGCGGCCGCTTCCTGCGCGAGGAGGTGGGGATCGAGCTGATCGAGGGCGTCTGGCGCACGGAGCTGGCGGGCGCGCCCTCCCTGGTGGCGCATGGCGACGGGCTCGGATCGGGCGACTTGAGGTACCGCATGCTGAAGGCGACGATCCGCAGTCGCGTGGCGATCGCCGCGTTCCGCGTGCTCCATCCGGAGCTGGGCATCCGCTTCGCCCGCTCGGTTTCATCGACGGAGACGAAGGGTCACTCCGAGGACGCGGCGCAGGGACGCGCGCGCTTCCTGCGCGAGTGGGCGCGAGAGCGACTGCGCGCCGATACGGCGCTGCGCTATGTCGTCTGCGGCCACGCGCACGTGCCGGAGGCGATCGAGATCGAGCCGGGGCGATTCTACCTGAACGCCGGCGACTGGATCCGACACGCGAGCTACCTGACGATCGACGCCGCGGGTGCCCGCCTGCGAGCCTGGGCGTCGCCCGCGAGTCAGGAGTCGGAGCGGCCGTAGCTCTCGATGTCGATGTGCCGCACGGAGCCGATCAGGTCACCGACGAAGCGGCGTCCGACCTCGCGGAAGCGAAGGGGCATGTCGCTCACGGCGAACTCCGAGGACGGTGGGCCGCCGCCGTTGCGCACCAGGTCCATTTCGCTCAGCACGCGATCCACCTCGATGGCGGTCTCCGCCGCCGAATCCACCAGTCGGACATCGGGCCCCATCACTTCCGCGAGCAGCGGGCGCAACAGCGGGTAGTGCGTGCAGCCGAGGACGAGCACGTCGACATCCATCTTCTGGAGCGGTGCGAGATACTCGGCGGCGATTAGGCGCGCGGCCGGGTGCTCGACGAGACCCTCCTCGACCAGCGGCACGAAGAGCGGACAGGGCTGGGCGTAGACGCGCGCTCGATCGCCGACCAGCCTGCGGACGGCGCGATCGTACGCGCCCGACCTGATCGTGCCCGCCGTGCCGATGACGCCGATGCGACCGGTGCGCGTCGCGGCCGCCGCCGCGCGCGCGCCCGGCTCGATCACGCCGATGACGGGGATGCCGAGCTCACCGCGCAGCACTTCGTGCGCGTGCGCGGTCGCCGTGTTGCAGGCGACGACGATCGCCTTCACCTCGCGCTCGAGGAGATAGGCCATGGCTTCGCGGGAATAGTGCAGCACCGTTTCCGGCGACTTCGGGCCGTACGGCACGCGTGCCGTGTCGCCGAAGTAGACGATGGATTCGGCGGGCAGGCGTTTGCGGATCTCGTCCACGACCGTGAGACCGCCGATGCCCGAATCGAACACGCCGATGGCGCTCTCCCGCCCCGGAGTGTGCGCCTCCCTCATCGAACCGGAACCGTTACCATGATTCCCACGCTACGGCCGTCCGTCGTCGCGCCGATCGATGCCGGAAAATCCGCGAGCTGGGCGGTGACGTACGCGTCCACTCCGCTGATCAGCAGCCAGAACAAACCGAGCGCAATCCAGTCCTCGCGCTGTTCCTCGCGTGCGGACACGAGCCGGCGGATCGAGACGACCGATGCGTCGACGTCGACCTCCGCATCGAGGGAGTCGGGCGGCGTGCCCGATTCGAGGAGGCGGTCCTCGCTCGCCGCGACGATGCGGTCCTCGCGCTCACGTGCTTCGTCGAGACTGGTCAGCGTCTTGAACACCATGAACAGGTTGCCCGTGTGGCCCATGAAGTACACGCCGCCGCGCACGTACCTGTCGTAGCTCGCCTGTCCCCAGCCCGGCAGCACGAAGGAGCGCACCATGGCGCCGACGGGACTCGGGCGGCCCGCGAGCGACGGCAGCTCGGTCGGAATCGGCGGCGTCTCCTCCTGCGCTGCGACGCCGCCGGCCATGCAACCGACGAGCCCCAGCGCCGTGAGGGCGCGCTGTATTCCCCGGCGGGCGTTCATCCGGTCACCTCGTCCAGCGACGCGTCGGGACGGCCGGCGACACGAAGCGCGGCCGGGACCACCTCGACGACCAGGCGCCGGGTCGCGGTCGGCTCGCGCAGCTCGCCATCGAGCTGGAAGAAGAGCGGCTCGTCCGTCTCGAGCTCGAGGCGGCTGAACTGCATCATGGCCACGTCGCGACGTCCGACATGGCGGCCGCGGAACAGGCGCGGCAGCGTACGCATCACTCGTGTCATCGGCATCTCGGCAATGATGCACAGGTCGAGCCGACCGTCATCCGCGCGTGCGTCGGGCGTGATGTAGAATCCGCCGCCCTGCGATACACCGTTGCCGACGGCGACGATCATCACGCGCCGGTCGATCAGGGTCCCGTCCACCGTCAGCCGCGCGCGGATGGGATGAAAGACGCGCAGCGCGCGCAGGACGCCGAGCAGATAGCCCGCGAGGCCGGGCACGCGCGGCAGGCGCGCGATCTGACGCACGACCTCCACGTCGATGCCGGTTCCCATCGCGTTGATGAAGTATTCGCTTCCGCCGGTCCAGGTCACGCGCCCCGCGTCGACGGGGCGGGTGGTGCCGGCGAGGATGCAGTCGAACGCATGGGAGAGACGCGCGCCGCCGAGCAGCTTCACGAAATCGTTGCCGGTGCCAATGGGCAGCACGGCGAGGCCGGCGCTGCGCAGCTCCTCCGGGACGCGGAGCAGCCCGTTCGCCACCTCGTGCACGGTGCCGTCGCCGCCGGCGGCGACCACGAGGCCGTGATCCGCGGCGGCGTCCGCGGCGAGCTCGACGGCGTGCCCGGGCTCCCGCGTCAGCACCACCTCGGCCGTGAGTCCGCGGGTTTCGAGCTCGCGAGCGATGGCCGCGGCCATGCGGCCGGCGCGGCCGCCGCCCGCCGTCGGGTTGAGGATCACCCGGATGCCGGCGCGGGCGGCCGCCTGCGCGCTGGCGGGCTGCGCCGCGGGTCCCTGCTCCGCCGCACTCACTCGCAGATCCGTTCCAGGGCGCCGCGCACGGCGTCGGGTCCGAAGCCACGCCGGGACATGTAGCCCCAGAAACGGCGCCGCACGCGCTCGACGGCGGCGCGCTCACCGCGGCCACAGAGGTGCTCGAGATCCCTGTCGCCGGCCCGGCGCGTCCAGCCGTCCGCGGCACGCAGCGCCAGCTCGCCGTCCGTGCTCTCCTCCTCGACCAGCACGCGCTCGACTGCCCGCGTCGCCGTCTCCTCGGCTACGCCTTTCCGGCGCAACTCGGCGAGCAGGCGCCGACTACCGCGCGGGCGGAGCCGCACCGCCTCGCGCACGTGCGCCTCGGCAAAGGCGCCGTCGTCCAGCACCCCGGCCGCCTCGAGCGCGTCCAGGCAACGCGCGATGCGCTCGCGCGCCACCCCCTTCCGCGCCAGCCGCTCCCTCAGCTCGCCATGCGATCGTGGCCGGTACGACAGCAGGCGCAGGGCAGCCTCCCGCGCGTCGTAATCCTCTGTGGCTTCGCGCAGCGCGAGCAGCGTCGCCTCGTCGATGTGATCGCCCGGCGTGAGTGTCGGGCATACGGAGGCCGCGAGCTCGACGGGCGCGTCACCGCCGACGTCGACGCGCAGGCGTTCGCCCCGTCCGATCACCTCGACGGCTTGTATCAGCAAGATCGCAGGAAGTCGTTCGTGGTTGACGCGACTGGAGCGCGGCTCGATCATCGGGTACGCCGCGCTCGCCGGCGACAAATAGTACGACGTCATCGCGGGCCGGGTCCATGGCGGCTGCGGCCGACGCGCACGGCGCGATGGGGGCGGATCGGGTCTGGTGGCTCGACTGGTCTTCAAAACCAGCTCGCCCGGCTAAAACCCGGGTCGGTGGGTTCGATTCCCACACGCTCCCGCCATCGCGCCTTCAAACGGGACACGCATGCGCATCGCATCCCTCCTCGCGAGCGGCACCGAGATCGCCCACGCGCTCGGTCTCGCCGACTCGATCGTCGCCATCTCGCATGAATGCGACTACCCGCCCGAGGTGATCGACCGGCCGCGTCTCAGCCGTCCCCGCTTCGATCCAGCCGGCCTCGACAGCGGCGCGATCGACCGGGCGGTGCGCGACGCGATGCTGCGGCACGGCAGCGTCTACGAGGTCGACGGCGACCTCCTCGAGCGCCTGCGCCCGGACCTCGTACTCACGCAGGCCGTGTGCGAGGTATGCGCCGTGCCCACGCCGGGCGTCGTCGAGGAAGTGCGGCAGCGCGACCTGGACGCGCGCGTGGAGTCGCTCGACGCGCACACGCTGGACGACATCCTCGCCTCCATCGTGCAGGTGGCCGAAGCCGCGGCAGTCGCCGAGCAGGGACGACGGCTCGTCGGTTCGCTGCGCTCCCGGATCGAGCAGGTGCGTGCGGCCGTCCACGACGCCCCGCGTCCCCGGGTGCTCGCGATCGAGTGGCTGGATCCGCCCTTCCTGCCGGGGCACTGGGTGCCGGACATGATCGAGGCCGCCGGCGGCGACAACCTCGCCGGCGAGGCGGGCGCGCACTCGACGGAGGCGGAATGGAGCGACCTCGAGGCCATGGATCCGGACGTGTTGCTGCTGATGCCGTGCGGCTACGGGCTCGCGGCTTCGCGCAGGGACGCCGACCGCCACGCCGCGCCGCTGTCGCGCATCGCCGGGCGCGCGATCGGTACCCGCCGCGCCTTCGTGGTCGACGGCTCGGCCTACATGAACCGCTCGGGCCCGCGGGTGGTGGACGGCGTCGAGCTGCTCGCGGGGCTGCTGCATCCCGACCGCGTCGCGCCACCGACTTCCGATCGCGCCCGGGTGTGGCAGCCGCCTCGTCGGGGGTAGGCGGTATACGGTAGACGGTAGACGGTAGACGTAGCTTGGGCCCCACACGATCCGGATACCGGATACTGGCTACCGGCTAGCGCCTACCCGATACCGAACTAGCTCGGTCGGTGGTCCGGCGCCCCCGTCGACGTCGTCGGCGTCCACGACGGCGCGTCGCTCGCGGGAAACGACTCCTCGGACGCCTCATCGACCCGCTCGTCCTCCGCGTCGTGAAGGCGGCGCGCCACGCTGCCCAGCCCGAGGCCGCCGTACATCCCGCTCTGGCCGGTCACGCCGCGGGCGATCAAGGCCCCGCCGACGGCGGCGAGCGTCAGCCCTCCCAGGCTGCGTCGTCCCATGCCGATGAGGACCAGCATGCCGCCGAGGATGGCGGACGCGAATCGTTCCGATTCCCCGATGTTCGACTCATCCATGTTCATGCGCCCTCCTCTCAGAACTCCCCGATCATGCCGATTTCGGTCTCGAGCCGATGGCCCAGCTCCCGCTCGACGGTCGACTGCGCCAGCTCGATCAGCGCGCGCACATCCGCGGCGCTGGCGCCGCCGATGTTCACGATGATGTTCGCGTGCTTGTGGAAGATCTGGGCGTTGCCGTGCACGCGTCCCTTGAGGCCGCACTGGTCGATCAGGCGGCCGGCACCGACGCCCTCGATCTTCTTGAAGATGGATCCCGCGCAAGGGTAGAGCCACAAGTCCGGATGGCGCTCGTCGCGCCAGGCGAGGTTCTCCATGACCACCCGCCTCAGGTCCTCCACGGGCTGCGGGTCCAGTCGGAACGTGACGTCGAGGACCACGTCGTCACGGTCGTGGAGAATGCTGTAGTCGTAGCCGAAGTGGAGGTAATCGAGGCCGACCGACCGGAGGTCGCCCTCTTCCGTGAGCAGCGTGCAGGACTCCAGCACTTCCTCGATGAAGACCGTCCGCTCGCGCGCGGGGGCCGGCGACAGGAAATGGAGGTTCTGCCAGATCGCTCCGCCCACCGTGCTCGGAATGCCGACGAAGTGATGCAGACCGCCCAGGCCGCGAGCCACGGTCGCATCGATCAGGTCGTGAAAGACGATCACGCCGCTCTCGGCACGGACGCGCCGCTCATCCACGAACTCGACGCCGCGCGCTTCGTTGCGGATGACGAGTCCGCGGAAGCCGCGGTCGCCGATCAGGATGTTGGCGCCGCTGCCGAGCAGGAAGTGGGGCACCTCGAGCTCCCGCGCGGCGCGGATCGCGGCCGCGAGCTCCTCCCGATCGCGCGCCCGGAACAACAGATCGGCCGGACCACCGATGTTGAACGTCGTCATCGGCGCGAGCGTCACCTCGCGCTCGATCCGGTCGGGGCCGAGCCGTGCGAACAGCTCGCGCAGCGCGGAGGCCTTCAGGACCGAGGCGCTCACGCGCTGTTCGCCATGCGCCGGATGCGCTCGAACTCGGCCCGCTCCACCGGCTGCACCGAAAGGCGGCTGCGGTTCACGAGCGGCATTTCCGCGAGGGCCGCGTCCTCGCGGATCTCTGCCAGCGTCACCATGCGGGGAAACCTCTCGACGAACTCGATGTCGACGAGGAACCAGCGCGGATCCTCCGCCGTCGCCTTCTCGTCGTAGTAATCGCTCTTCGGGTCGAGTGCGGTCGGATCCGGATAGGCCGCGCTCGCGACCCGCGCGAGGCCGACGACGCCCGGCGGCTCGGTGCTGCTGTGGTAGAAGAGAACGGGATCGCCGCGCCGCATGCGGTCGCGCATGAGGTTGCGCGCCTGGTAATTCCGCACGCCCGTCCAGGCGGTGCGGCCGTCCTTCCGCAGGTGGTCGATCGAGTAGCTCTCCGGCTCGCTCTTCACGAGCCAGTACTGCCGCTCCGTCATGCCTGGCTGCCGGTCGTCGGCTGCGCGGACGCGCTCGCGCGCAGATGCCGATGCACCCGCGCGACCAGCTCGACCGGAGAGAAGGGCTTCACCACGTAGTCGGTTGCGCCCAGGCTCATGCCCCGCACGATCTCGGCTTCGCTACCCATGCTCGTCAACAGGATGATGGGAATGTCGCCGAACTCGCTCCGGCCGCGCAGATCCGTGACCAGCATGAAGCCTTCCTGGTCCGGCCCTTCCACGTTCACGATGGCGAGGGAAACGCCAGCCGCACCCGAGATCCGCGAGGCATCCTGCGCGCGCGTGTGGTGGATGACCTCGAAGCCTTCGCGGGCGAGCCGGTGCCGGATGAGGGAGGCGGTGATGTCGTCCCCTTCGGCGAGCAGGATGCGAATGTTCGGCGGCTGCACCTCCATCTTCTCCGAGACGATGCGGTCCCGCCCGTTCGCCTTCGCGAGGTAGAGATAATAATCCGCGCGGGCGATCACCTCCTGGAGCGGAGCACCGCTGCCGACGCTTGCGATGCCGGCCGAAAAGGCGACCTCGAACTCGTCGCCGCGCGGCGCCTTCCAGGGCGTCTCCTTCAGCTTCCGCTGAATGTTGGCCAGCGCGCGCTCGGCGCCGGCGACGTCCGTCTCGGGCAGCAGCACGACGAACTCCTCGCCGCCCCACCGCGCGAGCATGTCCGACCTGCGCAGCGTGTCGCCCGCCATATGCGCGACTCGACGCAGCACGTCATCACCCTGCCCGTGGCCGAAGCGGTCGTTGATGGACTTGAAGTGGTCGAGGTCGAGGATGGCGACCGTCAGCCGCTCCTCATTGCGGCGCGCCAGTGCGACCGCGCGCTCGAACGCCTCCGCGAACGCGGCACGGTTCGGCAGTCCCGTGAGCGCGTCGTGGCGCGATTCGCGCCGGATCTCGTCTGCGCGCCGGAGCTTGCTCGAAACCGACGCCTCGAGGATCTCCATGTCCACCGGTTTGTCGATGATGTGATCGGCGCCCAGCGAGAAGCACTCCGCCTGCAGTTCTCGCGTGGCGACCCGGGCGACCATGATCACCGGCGTGGTCACGTTCGCGGATTCGCTGCGCAGCTCGGCCAGCAGCTCCCGGCCGTCCCCGTCGGAAAGCTCCACGTCGATGATGGCGAGGGTGACGGGCTGCGAGACGATCACTTCCCGCGCCACGCCGAGCGACGAAACGACGTCGACCTGCCGCGCGGAACCCTGAAGCCGTGCAGCGATGAGCGCCGCCAGGTCCTCGTCGCTAGTCACGGCGAGGATGCGCCTCAGGTCCTCCGTCTCGACGCGGGAAGCCTCATCCGGCATCCGGCCGAGGAACTCGCCTTCGATCATCCTTCCAACCGCCTGCGGGGAGAGGCCTCGCGTGGCGAGGGGGTACGGCAATATGGGACGCGCGCGCGGCGGCACGCCATGCGCGCGCCTCCGGGGGCTCAGCCGACCGTCGCGATCGCCTCGATCTCGACGGCGACATCCTTCGGCAGCCGCGCCGCCTGAACCGTCGAGCGGGCGGGCTTGTGGGCGCCGAAATGAGTGCCGTAGATCTCGTTCATCCTGGCGAAATCGTTCATGTCCCGCAGGAAGACCGTGGTCTTCACCACGGTGCCGAGCGAGGCACCCGCGGCCTCGAGCACGGCGGCGATGTTCAGCATGACGCGCTCGGTCTGCTCCGCGATGTCCCCCGGCACCAGCTCGCCGGTAGCGGGATCCAGCGGGATCTGCCCCGCCGTGAAGACGAGGCCACCCGCGATCTGACCCTGGCTGTAGGGGCCGATCGCTGCGGGTGCGTTCTTCGTTTCGACGCGCTTCAGGTTCGCCATTTCACTCCGTTCGAATCCAGGTTGATCGCGCGTTCATGCCGATTGAACCGCGTGATGCCGGATCGCGGCGCGCAGCTCGTCGGGGCTCACGCTCGACACGCCGGCCTTGGCGACTTCGATGCCGGCCGCGTGGTTGGCGAGGACGGCGGCTTCGATGACGCTCGCGCCCGCGGCCATCGCCAGGCCGCACACGGCAATGACGGTGTCGCCCGCGCCGGACACGTCGTAGACGGAGCGGGCGACGGTGGGTACGAGCACGTGCTCGCCGGCTTCCGTCATGAGGGACATCCCGTCCTCGCCGAGCGTGACCAGCAGGTTGGCGCACTGGAGGTGGCGGCGCGTGCGTTCCATCCAGTCCGCGTCCTGCGCGTGCACGGGCGCACGCAGCGCGTGCATCAGCTCGACGCGGTTGGGCTTGAACAGCGTCGCGCCCCGATAGTCGAAGAAACGCAGCGCCTTCGGGTCGACGACGATCGGAATGTCTCGGCGCCGCGCCGCGTCCAGCGCCGCCTCGATGACGACCGGGACCAGCAGCCCCTTGTCGTAGTCCTCGAGGATGACGACGTCGGCGTCGGCGGTCAGCTCATCGACCGTGCGCGCGATCGCGGCCGACTCCTCCGCGTCGAGATCGAACTCGGATTCGCGGTCGTAGCGCGCCACCTGGTGATGCCTGGCCAGGACGCGTGTCTTCACGGTCGTCGGACGAGTCGCCGAGACATGGACCCGATCGGGGGCCGCATCCAGCGCCGCGAGCTCCTCCCGGAGCGCCGTGCCGGCGGCGTCCGCGCCGACGCTGCCCACCACCGCGCACGACGCGCCCAGCGCGCGCACGTTGGCGACGACGTTGCCCGCCCCGCCCAGGGCGCGCCACTCTTCGCTGACGCGCACGACCGGCACCGGCGCCTCCGGCGAGATGCGGGATGCGTCGCCGCGCAGGTATACGTCCAGCATCAGGTCCCCGACCACCAGGGCCCTCACCCGCTCGATCCCGGCTACCAGCTCCTCGAGCCGCTCTCCCGAAACCCGCTCCACTTGCCTCCGATGCCCGGCACACATCTTGTTAGGCCACAGGTTGCCACTGCGCGCGCCAAGGTAATCGGGCGCTCCGGAGCAGGCAAAAGCACACCCCGCCCCGCGAGGAGCCCAAACGGTGTTGTCCCGCGTCGCCGCGAATATGGACGGCTGGGTGCGGAGCACGGCCATCGGCGTACTGGAGTATTTCGTCCTGGCCGCCCGTGCCCTGCGCTTTTTCTTCGCGCGCCCGTTCTACTGGCGCGATCTGCTCACGCAGATGGACCGGATCGGCGTGGGCTCGCTGCCCATCGTCTTGCTCACCGGCCTGTTCACCGGGATGGTGCTCGCGCTCCAGAGCTCGGTCGAGCTGGGGAAGTTCGGTGCGGACATCTATGTCGGGAACCTGGTCGGCGCGTCGATGATCCGTGAGCTGGGTCCGGTGCTGGCGTCATTGATGGTGGCGAGCCGGGTCGGCTCCGCCATCGCGGCCGAAATCGGCTCGATGAAGGTGACCGAGCAGATCGAAGCGCTCCAGAGCTTCGGCACCGATCCCATCAAGAAGCTGGTGACGCCGCGCGTCATCGCGGGCCTCATCTGCCTGCCGCTCCTGACCATCGTGGCGGATGTGGTCGGCATCATGGGCGGCATGATCGTCGCCGTCTTCGAGATCGGCGTCGCGGCGGACACCTACATGCGCAGCATATGGTCGACGATCGCGATGTCCGGCTTCGCATTCGGCTTCTTCCCGCGCGACTTCATCAGTGGCCTGTTCAAGCCGTTCGTCTTCGGCGGCATCATTACCCTGACCGGCTGCTATTACGGCCTGAACACGAGCGGCGGAACCGAGGGTGTGGGAATGTCGACCACCCGTTCGGTGGTGACGGCGTCGGTGCTCATTCTGGCCACCGACTACTTCATCACGCAGGCGCTCCTCGTCATCATGCCGGCACGCTGATGAGTCCCGAGCGCACGCGTCACGTCCAGGTCATCCGCGAGGAGCTGGCGCAGGATGAGCGCCGCGCCTCGGGAACGGAGCCCCGGCGCGGGGCGGTGATCGAGCTGCACGACGTCTGGCTCACGTTCGATCATCCCATCCTCCAGGGCGTCGATCTGAGGGTGTTCCAGGGCGAGACGCTACACATCGTGGGCGAGTCCGGCACCGGCAAGTCGACCATCCTCAAGATCATCCTGCGGCTGCTCCTTCCCGGCCGGGGCAGCGTGCGCGTCTTCGGCGAGGAGGTCACAGAGTACACGTTCCAGCAGGCGCTCGACCTGCGCCGCCGCATCGGCATGGTGTTCCAGGGCGCGGCGCTGTTCGATTCGATGAACGTCTACGAGAACGTCGCCTATCCCCTGCGCGAGAACACCGACAAGGACGAGGACGAGATCGAGCGGACGGTGCGCGAGAAGCTGGCCTTCGTCGACCTCGACCCCGATCGCGTGATGCCTCAGCTTCCGAGCGAGCTGTCGGGCGGCATGCGCAAGCGCGTCGGCATCGCCCGCGCGATCGCGACCGATCCCGAGGTCGTCCTCTACGACGAGCCGACCGCCGGACTCGACCCGCTCACGTGCGGCACCATCAACGACCTGATCCGGAAGCTCCAGCGCGAGCTCGGCGTCACTTCGGTGCTGGTGTCGCACGACATCCGCGCCGGCTTCAAGGTGGCCAATCGCGTAAATCTCCTCCGCGACGGCGTCATCACCTTCGTCGGCACGCCGGAAGAGATGGTGGCCGCCGACGATCCCTACATCAACGCCTTTCTCAGCTGAGACATGGCACCTCGCTCCATCCGGAAGGGCTTCGACTGGGGACGCGTCCGCGTCGCGGCGCTCATCGTCGTCGCGCTGCTGATGCTCGTCTTCGCCGTCTACAAGGCCGGTGAGGTCTTCGACGTGTTCGCGGACCGCTACGAGCTGATCACGCTGCTGCCCGACGCGGCCGGCCTGCGCGAAGGCAACGCCGTGACCGTAGCCGGCCAGCGCATCGGTGAAGTCGAGGAGATCGAGTTCATTCCGCTCGAGCGCCAGCGCGGCGGACACCACCTCCAGCTCCGCCTCTCGGTGGCGTCCGAGGTACGCGAGCAGATCCGCGGCGATTCACGCACCCGCGTGCGCGCGCAGGGCGTCCTCGGCGACAAGTTCCTGGACATCTCTCCCGGGACCGCGGGTGCCCGCGTGCTCATGCCCGGCGACACGCTGGAGAGCGATACGCCCATCGATTACGAGGAGGTGCTCGCGCGCGCCGCGGGCATGATCGACGAGGCCGAAACGGTCATCGTCAATCTACAGGAGGTGACGGGCTCGATCGCGCGCGGCGAGGGTGCGCTCGGGCAGCTGCTCACGGACGACGTGCTGTACGAGCGCGTGGTGCTGACCACGACGGAGCTCGCGCGCACGCTGCACGACGTCAACACTTCGGATGGCACGATCGGCAGACTGCTGCACGACCCGGCCATCTACAACCGCCTGTCGAACGCGCTCGCGAGCCTGGATTCACTGACCGGCACCCTCACGCGGAGCGAGGGGACGCTGGGCCGGCTGGTGCACAGCGACAGCCTCTACAACGCGCTCACCGGGACGGCCGCGCGCGCCGACTCGGTGCTGGCGCAGATGGAGACGCTCGCGCAGGGCATGCACAGCGGTGAGGGCACGATCGCGCGTCTCGTGAACGATCCGCAGCTCTACGACGAGCTGCTCAAGTCGGTGGTCGACCTCCAGACGCTGCTCCTGGACATTCGCGAAAATCCGGATCGCTACAGTCCCCGTATTGATATCTTCTAGAAGAGGGTGGGCTGCGCGGGTGACAGGGTGGGCTGCGCGGGGTGCGCCGGAGATGATCGCGCTGGTCGCGGTGCTCGCGACCGG
This sequence comes from Longimicrobiales bacterium, assembly GCA_035512635.1. Lineage (GTDB taxonomy): Bacteria > Gemmatimonadota > Gemmatimonadetes > Longimicrobiales > RSA9 > DATKDR01. The sequence continues at coordinate 20,987 of DATKDR010000014.1, forward strand.
GGCCGCCGGTCAGTCATTCACGGCCGCTCACGGCACCGCGGATGGTGACCTCGTCACCATCGCCTTCGTCGGCGACGTGATGCTGTCGTCGGGCGTCGGCGACGCGATCGCGCGGAATGGTGTGCATTACCCCTGGGAGGGTGCGCGGCCGATCCTCGCGCGCGCGGATTTCGTGGTCGCGAACCTGGAAACATCGGTCGCGCACGGCGGCACTGCGGAGCAAAAGCAGTTCACGTTCCGCGCCGAGCCGCACACGCTGGAGGGGCTGGCGGCCGCGGGTGTCGACCTCGTCACGCTCGCAAACAACCACTCGCTCGACTACGGCGCGGCCGCGCTGCTCGAGACGCTCGAGCACCTCGCGCGCAACGACGTCGAGCACGTCGGCGCCGGAGCGAACGCGGGCGCCGCCTACGCGCCGCGCATCGTCTCCTTCGGCGATCTGCGCATCGGCTTCATCGGCGTGAGCCGCGTCTATCCATACGCGCACTGGCAGGCGACCCATCGGCGACCCGGCGTCGCGTCGGGCTACGATTACGCCATCCCCGAAGTGCTTCGTGTGGTCGACGAGGCGCGCCCGGTGGTCGACGCGCTCTTCGTGCTCGTCCACTGGGGCAGCGAGCTCGCGGACGAGCCACGCGCGATCGACCTCGCCTTCGCCGATTCGCTGCTCGCGCACAACGTCACCGGCGTCATCGGCCACCACCCGCACGTGCTCCAGGGCTTCCGCTACGACCGGGACACGGCTCTCGTCGCCTGGTCGCTCGGCAACTTCGTGTTCCGTTCGTTCCGCGACGAAACGCGCATGACGGCGGTGCTGTTCGTCGACATCGACGGCGCGGGCCGCATCGTAGGGGCGCGGGTCGAGCCGATGTACATCGACGACCTGCGTCCGCGACCGGCGCGCGAGCGGGCCGACGACGTGCTCCGGCGCATCCGCACGCTCAGCGCACCGTTCGACACGTCGGTCGCGGCCGACGGCACGCTGGTCGATCCGGAGTTCGAGCGGCGCCGCCTGCTGCTGGAGGCGGCAACGCGGCTGCTGCGGACGCTCTGACTCAGTCTGCGGTCAGGTCACGATCGGCCCTTCTTCTCCGTCACGCCAGCTTCTGTAACGTTCCCTGCTCGCTCGAGCGTTACTATCACCGACGTCCCGGCCGGGCGGCTCCGAGTCACCTGCGGTTGCTTCAGGTGGGCTGCGCTAGGCCGAGATGAACCGGTGGCGGTCCTGGAGCGTCCAGACCAGAAAGAGAAACGCCGGCCTCCGTGAAAGAGACCGGCGTTCGCCGACATCCGTGCGCGTCTCCCGACTCAGTTGCCACCAGGCGGAGCCACCACCGCGTAGATGTTGTCCTTGTGGCGGGTACAGATCTGCCCGAAAGGCGCCCGCTCGACCGTCTCGCCTTCACTGTTCTCGTAGGTCGGGGCAGGAATGTCCCGCTCGACGGCCCGGCGAACCAACTCGGCGAAATCGGTGTGGAAGGCGCTCAGATCCTCGACCACGAAGAAGTCGACGACGTTCCATTCGTCACCCCAGGCGTGCACCATGATGCCGTAATCCACGAACCTGCCTTCGGCGATCATCTCCTGGGCGACCGGGCGCCACGCCTGGAGCCAGGCGATGCCGCCGCCCTGCGGTGAGCACTGGAAGCTGCGGGCGACGACGAATTCCCGGTCTCCGTCCTCCTGCCCCGCTGCCGGTGAGGCAACCGCTCCGAGGGTCAACGCAACCGCGACTGCGAGCATGCGCTTCATACGGCCTCCGGAAAGTAGTGAGGGTTACTGCTGCAACAGGCGACTACGACAACGAATTGCCCGCAGCCGGGCGACTTGGACACGGGTCTCTGCCGCGTCACAGTCGGGCACGTTCCGTCAGTATCGTCGAGTGGACAGCGGGCGGCGTCGCCGGAGGGTGCGATCCGAAAGGAAACCCGGATCGCGGCGTTCCGAGGCTCCACGCTAATCCGCCCCGTCGGGCCGGGCAATGCTTTCCTCGGGCACGCAGCGAGCGTTGTCGAGACGGAGACCGCCGGGACCTGGTAAAAAAAAAGCCGGCCTCTCGAAGAGACCGGCGTTTTTTGATGGAGCCGGCGGGAGTCGAACCCGCGTCCGCAGATAGATCCCTCGTCGCCACTACGTGCGTAGTCCACCGTTGAGTTCTCGCTCTCGGTCGGCTGGTGGACCGCCTTCCTCGAGCCAGCCACGTAGATCTCGTCCGCGACGCCGTGGCATCGTCACGGACCAGCCCGAATCAGTCGTCGTTCCAGCCCAACCTCGGGCGGGTGGGGACAGGAACGGGCTACGAAACTAGAAGTTAAGCAGCCAGAGCCAGTTCAGAGTTGGCACTTGAAAGTTTGCCCGTGGATTAACGAGGAAACGGAGCGTCCTCGGCACGCGGCTTCGACTTCACTATTCACGTCGAATCCGGATCGGCCCCAGGTTGTCAGACAGCGACTGGAATATGGCGGCAGCCGGCCTCGAAGTCAACCCTCCTGGGGAGGCCTAAAATCTTGTCCCGGGGCTATTTACGGCTCGTGATCGAAGGATCTTCCGAAGGCGTCGCAGCGGTGACCCGATTACGTCCTCCCTGCTTGGAGGCGTAGAGGGCGGCGTCCGCGCTCGGGATGAGGCTGGCCGGATCGCTTGCGACGGTCGGGCACGTGGCCACGCCCGCGGAAATGCGCACGCCCAGCGTCTCGCGGCCGTGCTCGACCGAGGCCTTTTCCACGGCGACCCGGATGCGTTCCGCGGTCTCGACGGCCTGTGGGAGATCCGTCTCGGGCAGCAGGACGGCGAACTCCTCGCCGCCGAGTCGCGCCGCGTGGTCGGTCTCGCGAATCGAAGCGACGAGAATGCGACCGATGTGGCGCAGCACGACGTCGCCGGCATCGTGGCCCCAGGTGTCGTTGACGGCCTTGAAATGGTCGACGTCGATGACGATCAGGCTGAGCGGGTGGCGATAGCGACGGTAGCGCGCGATCTCCACGTCGAGACGCTCGTCGAAGGCGCCGCGATTGGGCATGCCGGTGAGGGCGTCGCGTTCGGCCCGCTCACGCAGGGTTTCCTGGACCGCGAACTGACGAAGCTGGAGCGCGGCGTAGGGCGCGAGCGTGCGCAGTGTGGCGAGACCCGGTTGCTCGAGTGCCGGGCGGTCGGCGTTCCACACGCACAGCATGCCGATGATTCCATTCGTGGTGTCGAGTGGTATGGAGGCCAACGATCGCGGGCGCGCGAACCATCGTTCCGAGGCGACAGCGACGGGCAGCCGCGATTGACCGGCACGGATGTCCTCACGCACGATCACGCTGCGCGTGCGCACGGCCAGCGCGATCTCGCTGTCGATCGCGCCCACCGGGTCGCCCGCGCGCGGCCCACCATCGTCGCCGACCAACGCAAGCACGCTCCCGACTCCGTTTTCATCCCAGCTCGCGACCAGAGCACCGGACCCGCCAGCCAGGATGCGCGCGGTCTCCGCGACCTCTGCCGCCCATTCCTCCGCTGCGCCCGAGCTGGCCAGGCGCTCGAGGACCCCGAGCAGGTCGTCGAAGCGACGCCGCGCCGCATCCGCGACGCCCTGCGAGCGCTGCAACTCGAGCAGCGCACCGATGTAGCGGCCGGCGTCCGCCGCGCTCAAGGTGTCGGGCGGCAGCCGGCCGGGATCGAACTCGAACGCGAGGATGGTGTCGTCGTCGACCGGCACGACGCAGGCGCCGCCGTCAGCCGGGATCGCGGCACCGCCGCCCGCGCGCCCCTCGAGGCGGAGCGGCACGCGCTCCTCCCAGACCCAGCGCAGCGGAGTCCCGGACAGGTTGACCGGACGCGGCGACGGACCGGGCAGCGCGAGGCGCGGCACGACCCGGTTGTGGTCGGGCTCGACCTGCCAGAGAACGACGCGCGCTGCGCCCATCTGCGCGCGTGCGCTGTCGAGCGCGCCCTCCAGCAGGCGAACCCGCTCGCCGGGGCCAACCGCGGCACCCGTCATCCCGCGACGCGCTTCCTCCTCGATCGCGATCAGCCGGCGCTGTCCCAGGCGGAGCCGGAGCGTCGCGCGGCGCAGCGCGGCGCCGAGCAGGCCGCCGGCAGCGAGCGCGGCGCCGAGGCCGACGAGTCCGCCGACGTGAGGCACGTCGACGAAAGCCGTCAACCCGCCGAGCAGCAGCGCCGCGGCCGCGACGGCGAGCGCCGCGCCGACGGTGGGCAGGGTCCAGGCGACGGCCACCGCCCAGACGCCGGCCAGCGCCACGACCGGCGAGGCGAGCGCGCCCGTGGCGAGGATCGCGAGGTGGAGCGGCGCGAGCGCCAGCAGGGCGAGAGTGGCCGCGCCGGCGGCCTCCCGCGCATGGGCATGCAGCAGCGCGGCGACGGCGGCGACGGCGCAGAGAGCCACCCCGATTCGCATGGCGAGCCCGTCGAAGGCGAGCGCCAGCAGAACGCCGGCGAGCCACGCGGCGACGACACCGAGCGCGCCCAGCGGCAGGCGCGGCATCTTCATGCGCGCCCCGCGCGCAGGGACGCCGTGCGGTGGATCCGCTCGGCCGCCATGGCCGCACCGAAGCCGTTGTCGATGTTGACGACTGTGACGCCTGCCGCGCAGCTGTTCAACATGCCGAGGAGAGCCGCGAGCCCGCCGAAGGCCGCGCCGTAGCCGATGCTCGTCGGCACCGCGATCACGGGCACGGCGACGAGACCGCCGACGACGGACGGCAGGGCGCCTTCCATGCCGGCGACGACGATGACGACCGCCGCGGCGTCGAGCAGCGCGCTCTCGCCCAGCACGCGATGGATGCCCGCGACGCCCACGTCGTAGAGGCGGTCGACGCGATGGCCGAGCGCGCTCGCGGTGATCGCGGCTTCGTCCGCGACGGCCAGGTCGCCGGTGCCGGCGCTGACGACGAGCGTGAAGCGGTCGGGTTCCGGCGCCGCCGGAGCGTTACCCGCGAGGTGCAGCGTCCGCGCGCGGCGGTCCGAGACGACGGCCGGAAAGGCGGCGCGGACGGCCGTTGCCGTGGCCTCGTCGGCGCGCGTCGCGAGGAAGCCGTTCCCGTGTGCGGCGAGGCGACGGCAGATCTCGACGACCTCGTCCGCGGTCTTGCCGGGACAGAAGACGACCTCTGGCACGCCCTGGCGGAGAGCGCGGTGGTGGTCGAGTCGGGCGAACGCCGGCTCGTCGCCGTTGCCGACCAGCTCCATCGGCGCCCACGCCAGCCGTCGCACCGCCTCGGACGGATCGAGCGTGCCCGCCGCGACCTCATCGAGCAGCTCGCGGAGCCGCTCGGCCTTCACGCCGCGACCGCCTCGTAGCGGTCCAGATAGCCGTCGAGCAGCGCCTCGGCCTCGGCCAGGCGGGTCACCTGGAACAGCTCCTGACGCAGAGTCTTCCCTTCCGGCAGACCTTTCGTGTACCAGCCGAAATGCTTGCGCAGCTCGATGACGGCGCGCTGCTCGTCCTGCTCGAAGGCGATGCTCAGGCGAGCGTGCTCGCGCACGATGCGGAAGCGGTCGGCCGGCGACGGATCGGCGGGGACCGGCCGGCCATCGAGCGCCGCGCGCGCCTGCGAGAAGATCCAGGGAGCGCCGTGCGAGCCGCGGGCGATCATGATCCCTGCGCAGCGCGTATGCTCGCGCATGCGACGCGCGTCGGCGCCGGATTTCACGTCGCCGTTGCCGATGACGGGAATGTCGAGCGCGTCCACGACGGCTGCGATCTCGTCCCAGTTCGCGTCGCCGGAATACATCTGAGTGCGGCTGCGCGCGTGCAGCGTGAGCATGCGGGCGCCGGCCTCCTGACAGCGGAGCGCGATGCCCACGGGATCGCGGGTGTCGTCGCTCCAGCCGCTGCGGACCTTCACCGTGACCGGCAGCTCGATGGCCGCCGCGACCGCGCGGATGATCGACTGCACCAGGTCCAGGTCGCGCAGGCAGCCCGAGCCGCCGTTCCGCTTCACGACCTTCTTCACCGGACAGCCGAAGTTGATGTCGAGGAAATCGGGCGCGTAGAGGTCCGCTACCAGGGCCGCGGCCTCCGCCATCGCGGCCGGCTCGGAGCCGAAGATCTGCACGCCGATGGGTCGCTCGGCCTCGTCGAAGCGCAGGTAGTCGTGCGTCTTCTCGCTGCCCCGGCGCAGGCCCTCCGCGCTCACGAACTCGCTCACGACGACGTCCGCGCCGAACGAGCGGCACAGGCGCCGGAAGGGCGATTCGCTCACCCCGGCCTGGGGGGCGAGAAAGAGCGGAACCGAGCCGTCCCGCAGGCGCTTCTCGAGGGCCGTAAACATGGCTCGAAGCTAGCCTTCCGCGAATAGCGGATCAATCGGTGCAGTCGTTTTGACACTCCCGGAGGGGGCCGGTAACTTGGCGCGTCCCGTCGACCTGGACGCGGTTTCTGGAGGATAGACGATGCAATTGCGGGAATTCTTCAATAGAGAGGTGGTCGCACTGGATCTCGAGGCGACCGCGAAGGATGAGGTCCTGAAGGAGATGATCCAGCTGCTGGACCTCGACGAGAAGAGTCAGGGCATCCTGTTCAAGATGCTGAAACGGCGGGAGAACCTGGGCAGCACCGGTATCGGGCGCGGCATCGCCATCCCGCACTGCCGGTCGCTCGTCGTCGACCGGCTGCGCATCGCCTTCGGTCGCACCAGTAAGCCCATCGAGTTCGACGCAATCGACGACAACGCCACCCGCTACTTCTTCCTCATCGTCGCACCCCCCCTCGAAGTCAGCAATCAGTACCTGCCGGTGCTCGGCAAGATCGCGCAGTTCGCGAAAGAGCCCGACGTGCCGGAGCGTCTCGCGACGCTCGATGATCCGGAACAGTTCCTCGCCCTGCTCGAGGAAAAAGGGGTCTGACGAAAAAAGAGCGCCGGCCTCTCCGGACCGGCGCTCTTCCTGTTCTTTCCTGCCTCGAACGATGATCTCGCGTCGAGGCGAATCCTATTTCGCCACGATCATGCGTCGGACCACACTCTGCCCATCCACGATGAGCTGCATGTAGTAAATTCCCGACGCCACCTGCCGCCCGGTGGTATCCCGCCCATCCCAGAAGGCTTCCTTCGGTCCGGGCGAATCGTACTCCAGATTCTGCACCGGCACGCCGTTGCCCTGCGGGTGATTGAGCGCAGTCGGTACGGCGACCAACTGCTGCAATACGTTGTAGATACGGAGCGTCACCTTTACGGTGCGCCCGTCCTCGAACATCGATTCCCCCAGCTCGAACGGGATCCGAGTTTCGGGATTGAACGGGTTGGGATAGTTCTGGCCCAGCCGGAATCCAGAATCCCGGATGCCCGGAGGGTCTGCGTCCTGCTGCCCCCTTGCGTCCGAGGGCACCGCCAGACCCGCCAGCAGGAGGACGACTCCGACGCAGAAAGCGCGTCTCAATCGTCACCTCCGCACAGAAGCTGTGCAGTAGCTAAGGTTCCTATGGCCCTCCGAAACGTTCGGGTGTGACGGGAGATCCGTCCTTCACCCCACTGTACCTGAGCGACACGTGGCCGGTCAAGACGTATGACACCGGCCCGCGAAGAAAGGTTGCAAAGGCTGAGCCGGAGGGGCGCCGCTGGCGCCCGGGTTGGGCGACGCGCGGCTGCGGGCCCCGGATTCGGCGGCTGGCCCGCGGATCGGGGCTGCGCCCCGGAATGACGGTCGGGGTCGCTCCCCTGGTGCATTGCGCCTCAGCCATCGCAAATCGCCCGTCCGCCGCACTGGCACCTTCAGAGGGTCCCCGGGGACCCCCGAGGGGTCCCCCCGCGCTCGACCGACGCCGAGAGGCCTTCGGGCGCGCTTACGGCACCATCCGCCGGTCCCCCTCCCGCCTGGTCCAGCCCAGGCGATCGAACAGCTCCAGCAGCGGAATCAGGTGTTTACGGGGCAGGTCGAAGAGAGCGCGGAAGTCGGCGGGTCCCAGGTCCCGCCGGCCGGAGAGGGCGGCGAGCAGACGTGTGCGAGCGTCGGCGAGGACTTCGGCGTGGATCAGACGGTCGGGCGGAAACGGGAGCAGGACGCCATCCTTCTCCAGGAGGGCGAGGAGGTCCCTCAGCTCGCTGCGGTCCGCCAGCTCTCCGGGCAGCTCGTCGAACCTGGGAGGGGCCAGGCCAGCGCCCCGGTAGATCCCCTCCAGGCGCTCCCTGGCGGCCACCTGACCGGCGTCGGCGCGGGGTCGGAATCCGGGCGCGGCGAGCGCGCCGTCACGGGACTCGAGGAGGCCGTCCCGGATCGCACCTTCGATGACCGCGTCCGCGAAGCCACCCGTCTCCGCGTCCAGTCGGCGCCGCGCCTCCGCGTGCTCCATGCCGGCGCGTAGCGGATGGGACCGGTGCCACGCGCGCACGTCGGTCGCCAGCAAGCGCGTCGCCTGCTCGAAGCGGGCGCGCGTTATCAGGCGATCACCGATCCGGACTACCTCGGAATGCTCGGGCAGGTCGTGGATCGTCGGGATGCCGAGCCTGAGGGGCAGCTCCGCGATCGGCAGCCCGCGCCACTGCGCGGCTTCGACGAGCGACGGCAGTGCGGCGCGCGCGTCGTGCTCGAGACCGCCGAGCAGGGCGCGGTCGGCCTCCGTCAGCCGTCGCCTCTTGGCCGTCATCGGCTCGAGCACCATGCCGCCGCCGATGGTGGTGACGGGCGAGTAGGAGCGCACGACGAAGCGATCGCCCCGGCGCGCGAGGACCGGACTCTCGAGACGCAGCTGGGCCAGTGCGTCCTGTCCGGCCGTGATGCGGTCGCGGTCGAGCAGGACCACGCGCGCCATCACCTCGGCCGTGCCGATGTGGACGCGCACCCGCTGCCGCTGCCGGATCTGCCAGGCCGTGCCGTCGATCAGGCGGAGGCGCGTCGTGAGAATCAAGCTGAGCGGCCACCCCTCCGAAACGACCCAGCTCCCGCGCCCCGCGTGCTCGCGATCGAGCCCCGCCAGCGCGAGGGCCGCGCGGGCGCCGGTGCCCGCGCGTTCGACGGACACGCCGTGGCATTCGATGCCGCGCACCCGCGCGTCCACGTTCGCGGGCATGACGCGCAATGCGTCGCCGACGGAGACGACGCCATCGCGCACCGTTCCGGTCACGACGGTGCCGGTGCCGCGTATGGTGAAGGCGCGATCGATGGGCAGTCGGAAGAGGTCCGAGTCCGGCCGTGCCGAGGCCGACGACGCGGCATCGGCCAGCGCCGCGAGGAGCGCGTCCAGCCCCATGCCCGTGCGGGCGGAAACCGGCAGCGCGGGCGCATCGGCGAACGTCGTGTCGGCCAGGTGCGAGCTCAGGTCGTCGGCCGCGAGCGCGAGCCAGTCGGGATCGACGAGGTCGCATTTCGTGAGCGCGACCACCGCGCGCTCGACACCCAGCATGCGCAGGATCGCGACGTGCTCCCGCGTCTGCGGCATCACACCCTCGTCCGCGGCCACCACCAGCAGCGCCACGTCGACGCCCGCGGCGCCCGCGACCATGTTGCGGATGAAATCCTCGTGACCCGGCACGTCGACGATGCCGGCGCTGGCGCCACCGGGCAGCTCCAGGTGCGCGAAGCCGAGGTCTATCGTGATGCCCCGTCGCTTCTCCTCCGCAAGCTGGTCCGTGTCGATTCCCGTGAGCGCGCGCACGAGCATCGTCTTGCCGTGATCGATATGCCCCGCCGTGCCGATGACGACGTCGCGCATCACTGTCGCTCCCGGGCCTCGGTCAGGAACTCGAGCGAGCGGAGCGAGCGGCCGTCGGTCACGTGGTAGGCCAGAAACCGGTCGAGCAGCGTCCAGTATGCGACATAGCGGTCGAGCGACACGACCACGCCGCGGCTCATCGACGCGAGCGCCTCGCGCCCCTGCGGCGGCAGCAGCACGCCCACGCCGGCCGCGCAGGACGCGCACAGGATGCCACCAGCGGCGTAGTCGAAGCGGGTTTCCTCATCCGTATCCGGCACCCGGCTACAGCGGATGCACTGCTCGATCTCGGGAGCGAAGCCGAGCGCGCCGACGAGCGTCCACGCGGCGGTGACCGCCTGCGCCTCGACGTGCCGCGAGTCCGCCGACTCGATGCGGTCGAGCCAGTCGATCACGCCGTCGTACAGCGCCGGCTCCGCTGCCTCGCTGCCGGCGATGAGCACCACTTCGGCGAGGAGCGACGCGGCCGCGAAGCGGATGAGGTCGTCACCCAGCCGCTGCCGACTGCGCTCCAGGTCGAACCCGCTCAGCGTCTGGAGCTCGCGCGTCTCCTTCACGAAGATCGTGGCGATGCCCTGCGTGAACGGCTCGAGTACGCCGCCGTAGCGGCTCTTCGGCCGGAGCGCGCCGCGCGCCATGGCCGAGCGGAGGCCGTGCCCGCGCGTCAGCAGCCGCAGGATCTTGCTGGTTTCGCTGTACGGATAGACCTGCAGAATCAGTGCGGAATCAGTGACGATCGGCATCGTGGTCCAGCTCGAGCGCTTCGACCAGCCGGTCACGCAGCTCGGCGCGGCGCGCCCGGTAGCTTTCCTCGGAGCCGGCGTGAGCGGCGTCCGCCCGGTTCTCGTCCAGCCGCGCAATCTCCAGCATCAGCTCGCGCGCACGCGGCGCCCGGTGGCGTCCGCGGTGCCCGAGCCATGCGACGAAACCCAGGATGATCGCGCCGATGGCGGCCACCCACCAGCCGCGGTGAGCGGCATCGTCCGCCGGGGGGGCCGCGGCCCTTGAGGTGGCCGCCTGCATGCCCTCCAGGCGGAGCGGCTCCACGCCCGCCCCCGCGCGCAGCACGACCTGCCCTGCCGGCGGCGCGCGAAACGGCTCTCCCATGAAGATGTCGCCGTCGATGCGCGTCGCGACGAAATAGAGCGGACCGTCCTCGTGCGCGTAGCGGAGCTCGAAGGCGCCGGCCGCGTCGGTGGAGTCGCGATCCAGCTCGACCCCCGTCGCGCCAGTCACCTGGTGGAGGACGACGACGACGTCGCCGATCGGATTGTCCGCCCCGTCGGCGACGCGGCCCTGCACGACGGACAGGTTCTGAGCGGCGACAGGCTGGGCCAGGACCAGGAACGAAAAGAGCCCGCCCGCGACGGCGAGCAGGCTCTCGATGCGGAGCGGCGACATCGATCTCACATGTTGAAGCGGCCGAAGTCTTCCGGATGCAGGCGCCGGAGGTGCTCGCTCAACTCCTCCGGGCTCAGGCCGCCGGGCTTCTCCTCCGCGGCTTCGGCATCGACCGGGAACTCCTCAGTCGCCTCGGCGATCTCGATCGTCGTCGTCTCGAGCAGCTCGTCGCTGGTCAGGATCGTGGCGTCCATGCGCAGCGCGATGGCGATCGAATCGGACGGCCGCGCGTCGACACTGATGAGCTCGTCGCCGCGCTGGATGATCAGCTCGGCATAGTACGTATTCTCGACCACCCGCGTGATGTGGACGCGCCGCAGAGTGCCGCCGAGCCCGCTCACGACCGACACGAACAGGTCGTGCGTGAGAGGTCGCGAGAACTTCATGCCGGCGAGCTCCATCGCGATCGCGCTCGCCTCGCCCGGCCCGATCCAGATGGGCAGCACGCGGTCACCATCCTTTTCCTCCAGGATGACGACGGGAGTGCTCGAGGCGCGATCGAGGCCGAGGCTCTTGACGACTACCTCTACCATGGGTGCTTCCTTCCAGGCTGGGCGACAGCGCCGACGCGGAAGGTCGGCGATCCTGTGTACGTACTCCGCTGAGGCCGGCAGGTTCGCGGTCCATCAGGCCCGAAGTTCCTCCGTCCCGCAACCAAGCCGCTGGGCCGGAGCGCTCACCTGGATCCGGCCAGGTTCCAGCGGCCGGTGAAGAGCGACAGGTCGATGTACGGCTCGATACCGCGCGTCAGGATGGCGGACACCTTCTCGGCCGTATCTGCGCCCAGCGCCTCCTCGACGGCGGAGGTGGCGGCGGACATCGGCACGCTGCGCACCAGCTTCTTGATCTCCGGCAGGCTGGTCGCGCCCATGCTGAGCGCGGTGACGTCCAGGCCCATGAGGAGAAGGACGCCGAGCGGGTGCGCAGCCATCTCGCCGCAGCAGCTCAGCTCGATGCCGGCGGCACGCGCCGCGTGCGCGGTGTGCTGAATCAGGCGCAGCACGGCCGGATGGAAGGTCTTGAAGCGGGGCGCGAGCTTCGCGTTGCCACGATCGACGGCGAGCGTGTACTGCACGAGGTCGTTCGTGCCGATGGAGAAGAAGTCGGCGTAGCGCGTGAGCTCCGTCGCGATGAGCGCCGCCGCCGGCGTCTCGATCATGATGCCGAGCTTGTAGCCGGCGTTGAACGCGATGCCCTCCGCGTGCAGCGCAGCCTCCTGCTCCTCGAGCATCTCGCGGGTCGCCTGGATCTCGGCGATATCGGTGATGAAAGGCACCATGATGCGGACGTCGCCATGCGCGGTCGCGCGCAGCGCGGCGCGGAGCTGCGTGCGGAACAGGTCGGGCATGTCGAGGCAGACGCGGATCGCCCGCCAGCCGAGGAACGGATTCTCCTCGGGCGGCAGGTGCAGGAAGCGCGGGAACTTGTCGCCGCCGAGGTCGAACGTGCGGATGAACACGGCCTGGTCGGGAAACACGTCCGTAACCTGCCGATAGGCTTCGTACTGCTCCTCCTCTTCCGGCACGATGGAGCGGCCGACGACCAGGAACTCCGTGCGGAACAGCCCGACGCCCTGTGCCCCGTGCTCCCGCGCGCTCGTCGCTTCGGCGGGCAGGTCGATGTTCGCCCGCAGGGTGAGCGGCTGACGGTCCGGCGTCGCGGCCTCCAGGTGCGCGAGCAGGATCAGCTCCTGATCCCACTCGCGGACGCGGATGTCCCGCTCGCGGTAGAGGCGCTTCTGTTCGGTCGTCGGATTCACGATGACGCGTCCCTCGCGGCCGTCGAGGATGATCTCGTCACCGGTCTCGACCTTCTCCGCGAGATCCGTCAGCCCGACGACGGCCGGGATCTCGAGCGCGCGTGCGATGATCGCAGAATGCGAGGTGCGGCTGCCGGCATCGATGGCGACGCCGAGGACCGCATCCCGATCGAGCTGCACCGTGAGCGACGGCGTGAGCTCGCGCGCGACGACGATCGACTTTACCGTCTGGCCCGGAACGATCAGCTCCGTGTGAGGCAGGCCGAGCAGCGCGCGCAGGATCCGGATCTCGACATCCATCAGATCGTTGAGGCGGTCCATCACCATCGGATGACCGGAGCCGCGCCACTCCGAGCGGAACTCGAGCAGGCGCAGCGAGAAGGCGCGCGCCGCCGACAGGTGGTTCTCGCGAATGTACGCGATGGTCCGCTCGACCAGATCGACGTCGTCGAGCATCAGGAGCTGCGGCTCAAAGATCTGCGCCTCCACCGAGCCCAGCCGCCGCGCCGTGTATTCCATCAGCACGCGCAGCTCGTCGCGGGCGGTGGCACGGGCATCGTTGAAGCGCTCGATCTCCCGGTCGATGTCGGACGGCTCGATGGTCTCGTGCGCGATGCGCGGCGGGTCCCAGCCCACGACGCGTGCGGGGCCGATCACGATGCCGGGCGATGCCGGAATGCCGTCCCCGACGTGCATCCTCAGTTCTCCCCGAATCCGCTCTCGACCAGCTCGACCAGGCTCTGGACGGCCAGCTCGGCGTCTTCCCCGTCGGCACGGATGGCGATGTCGCTGCCGTGCTCCGCCGCCAGCATCATCACGCCCATGATGCTCTTGCCGTTCACCTCGATACCTTCCTTGCTCACCCAGATGTTCGAGCGGAAGCGACCGGCCAGCTTGACGAACTCGGCCGCGGGCCTGGCATGCAGGCCGTACTTGTTGGAGATGCGCACGCTGCGCTCCACCTGGGTCCGCTCCGCTTCTGTGCTCAACGGCCGCTCCACAGGAAACCGATCAGTATCAGGGCGAGCAGAATGGCCTCGACGGGCCGGCGCACGCGACCTCCCGCCACCACGCCCAGCGCGACAGCCACGGCCCCGATGGTCAGCCAGTCGAGCGGCAGGCGTTCCAGCACCGGTGCGTGCCCCGCGGCGAGCAGCACGGCACACGCGCCGAGCAGCGCGGGTCCGATCGCGCGCAGCGCCCGCTCCGCATCCCAGATCCAGGACGAGCGCAGCGTGGCGGCGATGCCCGTACTCTCCTTCCAGCCGAGCTGGAAGGCCCAGAGGCGGAGGCCGAGATGGCCCGCGTTGTAGACGACGAGGAACGCGAGCAGACCGCTCCACCAGGGAGCGCCGGCCAGGAAGAGCGCGAGCGCACCGAGGATGCACACCGGTCGCCAGCCAGCCCACACGAGCTGATCGCCCAGACCGCCCAGTGCGCCGCGCACTGCGGCCTTGAAGCGCTCGATCACCTCCGGGGACGTGTCTTCCGCCTCGAGTCTCGCGACGGCGCCCAGCGCGATGGGCGCGAGGTACGGGTGCGTGTTGAACAGCCGGGCGTGCCTGCCGACCGCGGCGGCGAGCGCATCCGGCCGGCCGCGGTAGACGACGCGCAGCGCCGGCAGCAGCGCAAATGCGAAGCCGTAGCCGACCAGCGTCTCGAAGTTCCACGATCCCTGCACCGCGAAAGACCGCAGGAACACCCGGTGCATGCGGCTGCGACGGTGCATCATAGCACCCACACGGCCACGGCCGTCGCGGCCGCGCCGAGCACGAAGGAGACGAGCCGCTCGCGCACCGTCCCGAAAATGGTGAGCGAGCCTCCGATCATGGCCAGCGTCGCGACACCGAGGACGTTGATCGAGGCGAGCGGCAGCGCCCAGCCGGAGTGCGAGGCGGCGAACAGACAGATCGCCATCAGCGCAGTTCCGACCGCGGTCACCAGCGCGCCGCGCAGGAAATCCAGTCCCATGGCGAGCAGGTGCCCTCGCTCGACCGAGCGCGGCTCGATCGGCGCCGCCTGGTCGCCCTGGCCGACGGCGCGGCCGTTTCGGATGCGCAGCAGGCGGACCGAGTAGCCGCTCACGTGGCTGAGCACGAGGCCGAACGAAACCGCCAGGAACAGCATGTCCGGGTGGAAGCCGTCCGTCGCCCACACGTACGCCACGGTCGAGGCGACGGCAGCGGTTCCGCCCTCCGGGTAGCCGGCCGCGCCAAAGGGCAGGATCGGCAGCGAAAAGAACTCGAGCAGCACGCCGATGAGCGCTCCCTCCACGGGCCGTCCCACGACCAGCCCACCGAGCGCGCCCGCGACGAACGGCCGCGAGTACATCGCCTGCGGAAACGAGGTGGCGTCGAGGCCGACCACGCCGCCCAGCAGCAATGCGGTGAGCCACTCCATCATTCGGCCTGCAGCAGCGTGGCGGCGTCGACGGCACGGGCGGTGGGCAGATCCCGGGCGGCGACCAGGGCGCCGTCCTCCACTAGCTTCCGGATCTCGTCGCGCTCGGCGGCGCCCAGGAACACATAGGGGAGCACGCGATCGCGGCCAGCCGCGTGATGGATGCCGCCGATGTTCACTTCGCGACCGGCGAGGCCGCCACCTTCGCCGAGACGACGCATGGTCGAAAGGTCGCGCGTCAGCACGACGATGCGCTCCGCGCTCGCCGTCCAGGCCGCCAGCTGGGCACGCGCCGCATGGACTGGCTCGAACGACCCCCGCACCGGCTCGGGCAGGCCCAGCGTGTACAGCTCCTGCTCCCAGTCGGAAGCCGCGAGATCGTCGTCCACGACGATGATGCGGTCCGGGTGCAGGCGCGTGCCCCAGCCGACCACGACCTGCCCGTGGATCAGGCGCTCATCCACGCGGAACAGCAGAACCGCCATGTGCGCCGGAATCGGTGGGTTGAATCGCGACGATGGAGCCCCTGCCCTTTTCGACGAGGCGCTCGAGCAGCGCGCCGACATCCATGTCGCGGTGCATGACGAAGTCGACCAGGAGCGGCAGATTGACGCCGCAGATGACGGGCACGTCGGGCCGCTCGCGCGTGAGGCGGCGCGCCGCGAAGCCGCAGCTTCCGGATTGCAGGTCGGTGAACAGGACCGCGGGGCCTCCCTCCAGGTGCTCGGCGACGAGTCCCGCCAGGTCGTCCGGCGACTTCTCGCGATTGCTCAGCGCGACGAGCACGTCTTCCTCGACGCCCGTGATGTGGCGTACGGCGGTGACCAGCCCCTCGGCCATGTCGCCATGCGCGATGACGATGCCGCGCAGCGGGCGCGTCTCACTCATAATCCTCTTCCAGGTAATCGCGAACCGGACGCATCGCTTCCTGGAGGCGCCGGTTGAACAACTCCGCCGAGTGGATCCCCGAATACTTCAGGAGGTGGTTCATCGCGACCACCTCGGAGATGACCGTGATGTTCTTGCCGGGATTCAACGGCACGCTGACTTTCGGAATCTTCACGTCGAGCAGATCGGTTTCGTCGGTGTCGAGCCCCGTGCGCTCGTAGCTCGCGCCCTCGTTCCAGTCGACGAGCTGAACGACGACTTCGACGCGCTTCTGTTGGCGGATGGCGCGGATGCCGAACAGCGCCTGGATGTCGACGATGCCGACGCCGCGGATCTCCATGTGGTGACGCTGCATCTCGTGTCCGCGACCGATCAGCACGCCCGTGCCCTGCCGGGTCACGTAGACCAGGTCGTCCGCGACGAGGCGGTGGCCGCGCTCGACCAGATCGAGCACGCACTCGCTCTTGCCGATGCCGCTGCGGCCCACGAAAAGCAGACCGACGCCGTAGACGTCGGCGAGCGAACCGTGAACCGTGGTCGACGCCGCGAAGCATTCCTCCAGGTATGGCTGCACGCGACGGAAGAAATCGCCCGTCTTCAGGTGCGACAGGATCAGCGGAACGCCGCGCAGCGCGGCAATGTCGCGCAGCTCGACCGGAATCTCCTGACCCTTCGTCACGACGACGGCGGGCACCTCGAGTCCGAGGAAGCCGTCGACCGTGCGGAGTCGGGTGACGTCGTCGAGCGAGCGGAGGAAAGCGATCTCGGTCTCACCCAGCACCTGGAGGCGCCCGACCGGGAAACGCTGCGTGAAGCCGGCCAGCACCAGACCCGGGTTGGATACGCTGGGATCCTGGATGAGGCGGTCGAGGTCCGCGCCCTCGTTGACCAGCTCCAGCGACAGCGACTGGCGCTTGCTCTCGAGCAGCTCCCGAATCGTCAGGGTCTTCACGGCGATGTCCGCGGAGGGGCTACTGGAGCGGACTGCCCGCGCGACGCGCGATGCGTCGTTCGCGGAAGCGCCGGAGCTGCCGTGCGGCGCGCGCGACGCCCCGATCGAGGGCGGCCTTGAAGCTGTCGCCCGACGCGCGCGCGACGACCGGCGGCGCACCTTCCACGCCGAGCCGGATTTCCACGTCGTGGGAGACACGCTCCCGCTCGTACGTCACCTCCGCGTCGGCGAGCCGCGGGTCGTAGCGGCTGAGTCGGGCGATCCGCTGCTCCGTCCTGCTGCGCAGCGAGTACGGGATCTCGCAGTGCCGGGCGCTGATGGTGACGTTCATCGTGCCTCCGGATGGGTGTGAGGGGTTGGAGTGTGAGCATCCGCGACCGCTCGCAGATGCCGCTCGGTCCGGTCCGCTGCCGCCTCCCATGAGTAGTCTCGGGCGAATTCACTCGCCTGTCGACCCAGCCGGTCCCGCAGATCCGGCCGTGTGAGAATTTCCTCCAGGCGTCGCGCGAGCGCATCGAGGTCGCCGTGGGGCACGAGAAAACCGGTGCGTCCATCGACGACGGATTCGCGCAGCCCGGGGGAATCGCTCGCGACCGTGGCGGTGCCGCAGGCAGCCGCCTCGAGGTTGGAGATGCCCCAGCCTTCCTTGGGCGAAGTGAAGGCGTGCACCCAGGCGCGCCTGAACAGATCGATCTTCTCGCTCTCGCTGACGAAGCCGGGCATCTCGATACGATCCTGGAGGTCGAGCTTGGCGACGAGCGCGCGCAGGCGCGGCGCCTCGTCGCCCGTGCCCGCCACGATCAGCCGCAGCGCAGGCAGCCGCTGACGCAGCCGATGCACGGCGCGGATCACCAGGTCCACGCGCTTGTAGCGCTTCAGGCGCCCGAGGTACAGCACCGTCGGCGTGTCGAAGCGGGCGACGCCCGGATCCGGGCGGTAGCGGTCGAGGTCGACGCCATTCGGAATGACGGTGATGCGCTCGCGCTCGAGCCCGCGCGCGACCAGGTCGTCGGCCGTGCTGCGGGAGACCGCCTCCACGGCAACGCCGCGATAGGCGCGGGCAAGCGGCCGCTCGAGCAGCCAGGTGGCGGCGGCTACGGCTGGCGTCGCCTCCTCGAAAGCGGTGCGGCCGAAGAGATGATGCACCAGAAGGACAAGCGGACGGTCGACCCAAAGCGGCGTGAACAGAGGCACCTTGTTCAGATCCTCTATGACCAGGTCGAAATCGGCGCCGCGCATGCGACGCCGATAGTGCAGCGGTGCGGCGAGGCTGAATGTATGCCGGCCTCCGGTACGATGCACGTCCATGCCGTCGACCGATCCGCGATCGGCGGCCCCCCGCCAGCTCGAGACGAGCAGCGTCACGCGATGCCCGCGCGCGGCCAGCCGGCCGAAGATCTCGTGCAGGTGCGCCTCCGCCCCGCCCGCCTGCGGATTCAAACGGTCCTGCCAGTTCAGGACCAGGAGCTTCAGGGCCGTGCCTCCCCGCTCGCGTCGGTGCCGGACGGCCGCACGCGGCGCATGAGCGCGTCGAGCACGCCGTTCACGAAGCGTGGGCTCTCGACGGTGCCGTACTTCTCGGCCAGGATGATCGCCTCCTGGATGGCCACCCGCTCGGGCACGTCCGGCATGTAGAGCAGCTCGGCGGCGCCGATGCGCAGGACGTTGCGGTCGATCACCGACAGTCGCTCGAGACGCCAGTTGCGCAGCGCCGACTCGAGCACGCCGTCGATCTCGTCGGCGTTGTCCTCGATCAGTTGCAGCAGACGACGCAGGTATTCGCGGCTGTCCGCCGCGATGTTGCGATCGACCATGAACTGGCGGAGCGTCTCGTCCAGCGTGACGTCGTTGCGCCGCGCTTCCCACGCGTAGAGCGCCTGGAGGGCCCAGCCCCGAGCGCGGCTGCGCGGCCTCACGTGCGCGCCACGCGCTGGATGAACGCGATCATCTCGAGCGCCGCGTCTGCCGCTTCCCATCCCTTGTTGCCGTGCCGACCGCCCGCGCGCGCCATCGCCTGCTCGGCGTCGTCGGTCGTGAGCACGCCGAAGGCCACGGGCAGCCCGTGCCGCAGCGACACTTCGCCCAGGCCACGTGCCGCCGCGTCCGACACGAACTCGAAGTGCGGCGTCTCGCCGCGGATCACGCAGCCGAGCGCGACGATCGCATCGTAGACACCGCGGGCGGCAAGGCGGTCCGCGGCCAGGGGCAGCTCCCAGGCGCCGGGCACCCAGAACTCGTCGATGGCCTCGCCCTCCACTCCGCGCTCCAGCAGGCACGCGCGCGCGCCCGCCGCGAGCCGCGCCGTGGCGACTTCATTGAAGCGACTGGTGACGATCGCGATGCGGCGACCGCTCAGGTCGACGCCGACGAGCGCTTCGCTCATCGACCGCCCTCGACGAGCCGCGGCCCCGGCGGGGCGCCGAGGATGTGGCCGAGCTTCTCGCGCTTGGTGTCCAGGTAGGCGCGGTTGTGATCCGTGGCCACCATCTCGAGCGGCTCGCGACCGGTCACTTCGAGGCCGTACCCTTCGAGGCCGACGATCTTGCGCGGATTGTTGGTCAGCAGCCGGATCGAGCTGAGGCCGAGATCGAGCAGGATCTGGGCGCCGATGCCGTAGTCGCGCAGGTCCGGCTTGAAGCCGAGCGCGGCGTTGGCCTCGACCGTGTCCTGACCTTCGTCCTGGAGCCCGTACGCGCGGATCTTGTTGACGAGACCGATGCCGCGCCCTTCCTGCCGGAGATAGACCACGACGCCGGTGCCTTCCTGCTCGATCTGCCGGAGCGCGGCCGCGAGCTGCTGGCCGCAGTCACAGCGCAGCGAGTGGAGCACGTCACCGGTCAGACACTCGGAGTGCATGCGCACCAGCACGTCGGGGTGCTGTGCGACCTCGCCCTTCACGAGCGCGATGTGCTCGTGATGATCGAGCTGATTCTCGAACGCGACGATGCGGAAATCGCCATGGAGCGTGGGCAGCTCGGCTTCGGCCACGCGGCGCACGAGGCGCTCGTGCCGTAGCCGGTGCGCGACGAGCTGCGCGACGGTGATGAAGGCGAGGCCGTGCTCGCGTGCGAAGTCCTCGAGCTCCGGACGGCGGGCCATGCTGCCGTCGGGATTCATGATCTCGCAGATGACGCCGACGTCGGGCAGGCCCGCGAGGCGCGCGAGGTCGACCGACGCTTCCGTCTGACCTACGCGCCGGAGCACGCCGCCGGGCACGGCGCGCAGCGGGAAGATGTGACCCGGCCGCATGAGATCGCCGGGACGCGTGTCCTCGTCGACGAGCAGGCCGATGGTCTTCGCGCGATCGGAGGCGCTGATGCCGGTCGTGACACCGAAGCGCGGATGCGCGTCGACCGAGACCGTGAAGGCGGTACGCTGCGCCTCGGTGTTCTGCTCGGCCATGGGCGGCAGGTGCAGCGCGTCCGCGCGCTCCTGCGACAGCGCGACGCAGATGAGGCCGCGGCCGTGGGTCGCCATGAAGTTGACGAGGTGCGGCGTGATCGCCGCGCCCGCGCACACCAGATCGCCCTCGTTCTCTCTGTCCTCGTCGTCGGCGACGATCACGAGCCTGCCGGCGCGGATCTCGTCGATTGCGCGTTCCACGCTATCGAATGCCATGCGTTTCCTCGACGGCCTCACGGCCTGTTTCTGCGTCCGCGGCGCCAGCTCCGGCGCGCGCGTCCAGCCAGCGACGAGTCTGCTCGGCGACCAGCCGGGCGAGCAGATCCGCCTCCACGTTCACTACCGCTCCCTCGCGCAGCGCACCGAGTGTCGTATGCTCCAGCGTGAAGGGGATGAGCGAGACCCGGACCACGCCGGGTCGCGGCAGCGCGCTGACCGTCAGGCTGACCCCGGCCAGCGTGATGCTGCCTCGCAGCACGGTTACCCCGAATACGTCGTCGGGGACCGCCACGTCCATCAACACGGCGTCATCGCCCCGCTCGATCCGAACCACCTCGCCGGTTCCGTCCACGTGACCCTGCACGATGTGACCGCCGAGCGGCTCGCCGGCGGCGAGCGCCCGCTCGAGGTTCACGCCCTGGCCGACCGCGAGCGAGGGCAGTGTAGTCCGCTCGAGCGTCGTCGGCATGACCTCCACGTCGAAGCTGGACGCGTCGCAACGCACGATCGTGAGGCACGTGCCGTCGACGGCGATCGAGTCACCGGGTCGGGCGGCACCCAGGAGCGCGCCGGCGCCGATGGTCAGGCGAAGCAGTCCGCCCCGCGGCTCGGCGGCGATGACGGTGCCGACTTCCTGGACGATGCCGGTGAACATCAGTCGCGTGCCAGCTCGAGCAGTATGTCGTCGCCGAAGCGCGCGCTGCGCACGGCGCGCCAGCGGCGCGCGAGAGCCTGCCCGCCGATGGCCGGAAAGGCCGGCGGACCCTGTTCTCCCAGCAGCACGGGCGCCATGAAGACATACTGCCTCGCTACCAGGTCGGCGGACAGCAGCGCGGCGCCGAGGCGACCACCGCCCTCGCACAGCACGGAGCGCACGTCGGCGGCGGCGAGGCGTTGCATGACGTCTTCCAGATCGAGACCGCCGCCGGGCGCGCGGCGGGCGCGCTCGACGCGCACGCCGCGCGCCTCCAGCGGGGCGGCGTTTCCGGGCGCATCCGGCGCGCAGAAGACCCAGCTCGGCGCCCGGTCGACCCCGGCGGCGAGGCGGCTTTCCGGCGACAGACGGAGATCGGAATCGAGCACCACGCGGATCGGTGGCCGCCTGGGCTTGACCTCGCCGCGGACGGTCAGGCGCGGATCGTCGATCAGCGCGGTCCGGCTGCCCACCATGATGGCATCGAAGCCGGCGCGCAGACGCTGAACCTCCGCCAGCGCGTCGACGCCCGTCACCTCGAGCGCCTGTCCGACCTCGGTCCCGAGCCGCGCGTCCAGCGACATGCCGTACTTGAGCGCGACGTAGGGGGTGCCGGTGCGATGCCAGTGCAGAAAGGCCGCGTTCTGATCCGCCGCTTCCTCTTCGCGTACGCCGGTGGCGACTTCGACGCCCGCCTCCGCGATGCGCTCGAGACCGCCCGCCGCGACCGGATTCGGATCGCGCAGCGCGACGACCAGGCGCGCGATCCCGCTCCGCAGCACCGCATCGGTGCACGGCGGCGTGTTCCCCTGGTGCGCGCACGGCTCGAGCGTGACGTAAAGCGTGCCGCCAGCGGCCGCCGCTCCCGCGCGGCTCAACGCCTCCGCCTCCGCGTGCGGCTCACCGTACGCGGCGTGCCATCCCTCCCCGACGACATTGCCCGCGACGTCGACGACGACGGCACCGACGAGCGGGTTCGGCTGGACGCGTCCCCAGCCGCGCGCAGCGAGCGCGAGCGCGCGGTCCATGTACCGGGCATCGATCGCGGCCTCGATCGGTCGCGCGTGCACGACGACGGGGCGCGTGCTCATATCGAAAGGCGCAGCGCGGCGGTCGCGTAGAAGGTGCCGCTCGGGGAGTAGGCGTCGCCCTCGACCGTACCCTGCACCGCCGGCGGCGCTTCCTGCCAGCCCGCGCCGAGCACGAAGTTGAGGACCATGAGGGTGTACGACGCATCGGCGAAGACCGTGAGCCGCTCCATGCGCGCCCCGTCCGCCGTGACTCGCACGGCGCCGAAGCCGCTGTCGTAGGCGAGGTCGACGTCGCCGTAGACGAGGTCGTACCCGACGCCGCCGGTCAGGTTGAGGAGGAGGATGGCCTTCGACGCGGCTGCGCGCACGCTGAAGACGCCCAGGTCTCCCGCGATGTGCGAGTCCGTCGTCGACAGCTCCTTATCGCCCAGGGACGCGCCGCGCAGCTGACGATACATCGCCGAAACGGATATGCCGGGGAGGGTGAAGGATTCCCGCAGCAGCCCGAGGCGCGCGCCCGCGGCCCAGCTCCAGCCGCCGGTCCCGCTGTACTCGTCGGTCGAGATCAGTGGCACCAGCGCGGCGCCGAACAGGATGTCCAGCGAGGCCACGCCGCCGACCGTGGGGAGCGGGTTCCAGCCGGGCAGGACGCCGACGCTGCCGTCGACGGCAAAGGTCAGCGGGACGACGCTGAGCGTGCTGCCGCCGCCGCGCTCCCGCAGGTTCGGTGCGCTGGCCCAGACGAGCGTGTTGCGTCCGCCGAGACTCCAGCGCGGCATCGACGTAAGCCGCATGCCCAGCGTGCTGGCCGTGCCCGGCACGGGATTGCCACCGGCGGCCGCCATCACGAGGGCGGGCAGCAGCGCTTCCACGCCCTGGGCGACGGTCCGGCAGAACGGGGCATCGGGCGCGGCCGGACCGCACGCCGCGGCGGGACCGTTCTCCTGCGCGACCGCCGGCAGGGGGACGGAGCTGCCCGCCACGGCGAGGCACGCCGTGAGAGCCGCGAGTCGTCGCGCGTGGATCACGCGAGCACCACCTGCTCGGCCCCGTCGCTCGCGCGCACCCGGCCGATGACGTGCGCCGCCTGGCCCGCGCCGCGCAGGCCGCGCAGCACGGCCTCCGCCGAAGCCTCGGCCACGATGAGGATCATGCCGATGCCCATGTTGAAGGTGCGGTACATTTCGTCCTCGTCCACGCCGGCCTCCTCGATGGCGCCGAACTCGGCGGGCACCGCCCACGCCGAGGTGTCGACGCGCGCCTGAAGCCCCGCGGGAATCGAACGATCCAGGTTTCCGGGAATGCCGCCGCCCGTGATGTGGGCGAGAGCGGAAACGAGCCCGGCGCGCAGCAGCGGCCGCACGGGTCCGAGGTAGCTGCGGTGCACCCGCAGCAGCACATCGGCCACGGTCGCGTCGACTCCCGGAAACGCGTCCGCCACGTCCAGGCCCATGCGATCGAAGACGACGTGTCGCACGAGCGAGTAGCCGTTCGTGTGGAAGCCGTTTGCTTCCAGACCGACGAGGGTATCTCCGGCGCGCACGCGCTGCGCGCCCGTGCGGTGCTTCTCGTCGACGGCGCCGACGATGAAGCCGGCGAGATCGTACTCGCCCGGCTCGTAGAAGTCCGGCATCTCCGCGGTCTCGCCGCCGAGCAGCGCGCAGCCGTTTTCCCGGCAGCCGGCCGCGACGCCGGCCACCAGCGCTTCGACGACGCCCGCCTCCAGCCTGCCCATGCCGACGTAATCGAGGAAGAAGAGCGGCTCCGCGCCCTCGACCAGGATGTCGTTGACGCAGTGGTTCACCAGGTCGTGCCCCACCGTGTCGTGCACGCCGGCGCGCATCGCGACCTTCAGCTTCGTGCCCACGCCGTCCGCGCTCGCGACCAGCACCGCCTGCTCGAAGCCGGGCGGCATGCGGAAGAGCCCGCCGAAGGACCCAACCTCCGACAGCACGCCCGGCACCTTCGTCGACCCCACGAGTCCCCGGATCGCGGTCTTCGCGCGCTCCGCCACGTCCCGGTCGACTCCCGCGTCGCGGTAGCTGAGTCCCCGCTCGCTGCTCATGCCGGCGGCGCCGTTCCCGGCGACTCGGCCACCGGCTCGGCCAGCTCGAAATGCGTCATCGTGCGGAAGTCGCGCACGCGCGCGTGCACCTCCGCAATGGTGAGGTCCTTGAGCCGACCGGCGCTGAAGCGCTCAACCGCGAACGAGCCCATGGCCGACCCGTAGACCATGGCGCGCCGCAGATGATGGATGTCGACGGTGCCGCCCGCGGCCAGGTAGCCCAGGAAGCCGCCCGCGAAAGAGTCGCCCGCGCCCGTCGGATCGAACACCGTCTCGAGCGGAAAGCCCGGCACGAAGAACACGCCTTCGGGCGTGAACAGCATCGCGCCGTGCTCGCCCTTCTTCACGACGACGGCTCGCGGGCCGCGCTCCATGACGTCGCGCGCGGCGCGCAGCAGATTCGCCTTGCCCGTCAACTGGCGGATCTCCGCGTCGTTCAGCAGCACGATGTCGATGCGCTCGAGCAGGCGCAGCAGCGCGTCCTTCTTGCCCTGGATCCAGTAATTCATCGTGTCGCAGGCGACGAATCGCGGCGCGGCTACCTGCTCCAGCACGTCGAGCTGGAGATCGGGATCGATGTTCGCGAGAAAGACCCACTCCGCGTCGCGATAGGCTTCGGGCAGCACCGGCGCGAAGTCGGCGAACACGCCGAGCCGCGTGTCGATCGTGTGCGCCGTGTTGAGATCGAAGTCGTAGCGCCCGACCCAGTGAAAGCTCGGTCCGGCGGCGCGCTCGAGGCCGTCCAGATCGACGCCCCGCGCGCGCAGGAAGTCCAGCTCCGCGACCGGGAAGTCGTCCCCGATCACGCCCACCAGACGCACCGGATGGAAGAGCGACGCGGCCGCGCTGAAATAGCTGCCCGAGCCGCCGAGCACGGCGTCCGCGCGGCCGAACGGCGTCTCGACCGTATCCAGGGCCACGCTACCCACGACGACCAGGCTCACTCCTCCTCCTCCGCTCGCTGCATGCGCTCGGGCGCGGCGATGCCCAGCACGCGCAGGCCGTTCGCCAGCACGATGCGGGCGCCCGCGGCGAGCGCGAGCCGCGCATTTCTGAGCTCCGGATCCGCGACCAGCACCGCGAGACGTGGATTGCGGCTCGGATTCCCCGCATGGTACCACGAGTTGATCATGCCGGACGTCTCCTCCAGGTACTCGGCAAGGAAGTGGGGCGAACGATTCGACGCCGCGCGCGCGACCGCTTCCGGAAAGCGGGCGAGCTGCTTGATCAGATCCTGCTCGACCGGCTCGGTGAGCAGCGCCACCACGTGCGGAGCGCGCGAAACTGCAGCGGGCTCGACGCCCGCCTTGCGGAAGATGCTCGCGATGCGCGCGTGCGCATACTGGATCTTGTAGACCGGATTCTTCTCGGACTGGTCGAGCGCGAGATCGAGGTCGAAGATCATCTGCGCATCGCCGCGACGCATGAGGAAGAAGTAGCGAGCCACGTCGACGCCGGTCTCCCGCACGAGATCGCGCAGCGTGACGATCTCGCCGGCGCGCTTGCTCAGACGCACTTCCCTGCCTTCGCGCATGATCTTGACCATCTGCACGATCTCGACATCGAGGAAGTCGGCATGTCCGAGCGCGGCGAGCGCCGCCTTCATGCGCGGGACGTAGCCGTGATGGTCGGCACCCCAGACGTCGATCACGTGCTCGAAGCCGCGACGCCACTTCTCGCGGTGGTAGGCGAGATCCGGCAGGAAGTAGGTGTAGCTGCCGTCGCTCTTCACCAGCACGCGGTCCTTGTCGTCACCATAATCGCTGGTGCGCATCCACAGGGCGCCCTCGTGCTCGTAGACCAGAGCCTTGGCGTGCAGCTCCGCGAGCGTGTCGCCGATCAGGCCGCGCTCGTAGATGCTCGATTCGGGAAAGAACTCGTCGAAGCGGACGCCGAACTCGCGCAGGTCGTCGTCGTGCTGCTGCCTGAGCTTCGGCACGGCCCAGTCGCGCAGCGCGGCCCGCCGCTCCTCCGTCGACATGCCGACGAGCGCGGCGCCCATCTCCGCCTCGACTGCGCGCGCGAGGTCGATCACGTACTCGCCGCGGTAGCCTTCCTCCGGCAGCGTCGCCTCCTCGCCCCGCAGCTGGCGCCAGCGCGCCTCGAGCGATTCGGCCAACCGGTCGATCTGCACGCCCGCGTCGTTCACGTAGTACTCGCGCTGCACCTCGTCGCCGGTCCACTCGAGCAGGCTCGCCAGCGCGTCGCCCAGCGCGGCGCCGCGCGCGTGCGCGACGTGCAGCGGACCGGTGGGATTGGCCGACACGAACTCGACCTGGACCTTCCTGCCGGCGCCACGCGCCGTGCGACCGTACACTTCGCCGGCGGACAGGATCTCCGCCAGGCGATCGTGCTGGGTGTCCTGGCTCAGCCGGAAGTTGAGGAAGCCGGGCCCGGCGATCTCGACGGCCGAGACTCCGGCGCCGGCGAGCGACAGTCGCTCGCGTATGTCCTCGGCGATGGCGCGCGGCGGGCGGGACAACCGGCCCGCGAGCACCATGGCGAGATTGGAGGCGAGGTCGCCGTGCTCGGGATTGCGGGGCCGCTCGAGGCGCACGTCGATGCCGTCGCCGGCGCCGAGCTCGGTCGCGACCCGAAGCAGCTCCTGCTCGAGTCGATCGGTCGCGGCCATCACTCTCCGCTCTTGGACGACGAGCCGCCGCCCGACGAGGATCCCGACGAGCGCTCCGATGTCGACTTCGAGGAGCCGGGTGACGAAGCGTCGCTGGACGAACCGCCGGATGGCGCGCCCGAGGATGCACCGCCGCTCGACTTGCGCTTCTCGCCCGAGCTGGCTTCCGCGCCGCTCGGCTTCGGCGCCGCGGCGCCGCCGGGCTTTTCCTGGTCCGCCGCCTTCCGGTAGCTGTCGCTGCGATAGTCGGTGATGTAGAAGCCGGAGCCCTTGAAGAGGAATCCCGCGCCCGATGAAAGCTGGCGCTCGGCCTTCTCTCCGCACTCCGGGCAGCTCGCGCCGGGCTCCGCGGTGATCCGTTGAAACACCTCGAAGTGGTGACCCTTCGGACAAAGGTACTCGTACGTCGGCATTGCGAATCCTGTTCTGCGTTTCGTTACGACCGACGGCCGCCTCACCGGGCGCCGCGGTACTCTCCCCAGACGCCCCGCAGGGCGTCGCTGATCTCGCCCAGCGTCACCATCGCCTTCACCGCGCTCACCATCGGCGGCAGGAGATTGTCACCTCCGGCGGCGGTCCGCGCGATTTCGTCGAGCGCGGCCCCGGCTTCTCCGGCGTCCCGTTCGGCGCGCACGCGCTCGAGCCGCTGCACCTGCGCCGCCTCCAGGGCACCGTAGTCCGGCTGGCCGATGCGCGGCGGACCCTCGTCGTCCGGGAATCGGTTCACGCCGACCACCACGCGGTCGCCCGCCTCGACCGCGAGCTGATGCGCGTACGCGGCTTCGTGGATTTCGTGCTGGAAGAACTCGACCGCACGCGCCGCACCACCCAGCTCGTCGACCCGCTCGAGATAGGCCACCGCCTTCGCCTCGAGCGCGTCCGTCAACGCTTCGACGTAGTAACTACCCCCGAGCGGATCCACCGTCTCCGTCACGCCGGACTCGTGGGCGAGTACCTGCTGCGTGCGCAGCGCGAGCTTCGCGGACTCGGCGGTGGGAAGCGCGAGGGCCTCGTCGTATGCATTCGTGTGGAGCGACTGCGTGCCCCCCAGGATCGCCGCGAGCGCCTGCACCGTGACGCGGACGACATTGTTCAGCGGCTGCTGCGCCGTCAGCGTCACGCCGCCGGTCTGCGTGTGAAAGCGCAGCCGACGCGATTCCTCCGACGCCGCGTAGCGCTCCTGCATCAGCCGCGACCAGAGCCGCCGGGCCGCCCGGAACTTCGCGGCCTCCTCGAACAAATCGTTGTGCGAGGCGAAGAAGAACGACAGGCGCGGCGCGAAGTCGTCGACCGCGAGCCCCGCGTCGAGCGCGCGCTTCACGTACTCCAGCGCGTTCGCGAACGTGAAGGCGATCTCCTGCGCCGCGGTCGATCCGGCTTCGCGGATGTGGTAGCCGCTGATCGAGATCGTGTTCCAGCGCGGCACCTCGGCGGCGCAGAAGGCGAACAGGTCGGTCACCAGGCGCAGGCTCGGCTCGACCGGATAGATGTACGTGCCGCGCGCGATGTACTCCTTCAGGATGTCGTTCTGGACGGTGCCCGACAGCGAGCCGCGCTCGATGCCCCGCTCATCCGCGAGCGCCACGTAGAGCGCGAGCAGGATGGGCGCGGTCGAGTTGATGGTCATCGAGACGGAGACGCGCTCGAGCGGGATGCCGTCGAAGAGCGTGCGCATGTCCTCGAGCGAATCGATGGCGACGCCGACGCGGCCCACTTCGCCGCGCGCGATCGCGTGATCCGAGTCGTAACCCATCTGCGTCGGCAGATCGAACGCGACGGAGAGGCCGGTCTGACCGTGATCGAGCAGATAGCGGTAGCGCTGATTGGTCTGCTCGGCCGTGCCGAAGCCGGCATACTGCCGCATGGTCCACAGGCGCCCGCGATACATGTTCGGGTAGACGCCGCGCGTATAGGGCGGCAGCCCGGGCTCACCGAGCGAGACGGCGGGATCCGCGGGCGCGTCGTCGTGCGTGTAGACGCGGCGCACTTCGACCCCGCTCGTGGTGCGGAACGACGCGCGGCGCTCCCGCTCGCCGCCCCGCTCCGACTCCGACGCCGAGGCGCCGCCCGTCATGCGGCCTCCGCGGCGCGCATCTGCACCAGGATGGCTCCCTTCTCGACCGCCTGGCCGGGCTCGACGAGGATCCGATCGACCACGGCGTCGGCGTCTGCGCGCAGCTCGTTTTCCATCTTCATCGCCTCGATGACGACGATGCCCTGCCCCGCGCGCACGGAGTCGCCCGCCGCGACTTCGATGCGCGTGACGAGGCCCGGCATGGGGGCGCGGATCGCCGCCGGCCCCCTGGGCGCCGCGCCCTGTCCGGTCATCGCCCGGATCGCGCGTGTCCGCTCGTCGACGACTTCGATTCGGTGCCGCGCGCCGGCGACCTGGAGCTCCCAGATGCCGGATTCCAGGGGCACCGCCAGCATCGTGAGGGAGCGTCCGTCGACGATGAGGCTGCGCACGCGGGTGCCCGGCAGCTCGCGCAGGTCCGCGCGCACCTCCATCCCGTCGACACGCGCGCCACTCGCGTGCAGGTCGACCTCGATGGTGCGGGCGGAGACCGTGACGAAGTACTTCACGCGACGAACTCCGCCACGGTCTCGACGTGCGAGGTCTGCGGAAACAGATCGAAGCAGCGCACGGTGTCGAGTGTCAGCACGGGCGCGAGCCGTGCCGCATCGCGGGCGAGGGTCGCCGCATCACAGCTCACGTACACGAGTCGGACGGGCGCCCGCGCGCGCAGCGCATCGCAGACTTCGGGCGCGAGACCGGCCCGCGGGGGATTCACGATCACGACGTCGGCCGGCAGCACCGCGGGCAGCTCGGCCGCCACGTCACCGGCGATGAACGTCGCCTTCGTGCCCCGCCTCTGCGCCATCGTGCGCGCCTGCTCGACCGCCGCTGCGTCCAGCTCGATGCCGACGACCGCACGCGCGCCGGCCGCGGCGAGCCGATGCGCGTGGAAGCCCACGCCGCAGTACGCGTCGACGACATAGCGACCGGCAGGATCGCCCACCCGCGCGAGCACGTGATCCTCCAGCAACCGCGCGGTGCCGCGGTTGACCTGGAGGAACGCCCCCGGCTCGAGGCGCAGCTCGAAGTCGTCCCAGCGCTCGGCGATGGTATGGGCGCCGGCGAGGGTGATGATCTCGCGGCCCTCGAGCGCGTGCCAGACGCCGACCAGGCCGGGCACCTCGCGCAGCAACGCGGCGGCGTCGCCGCGACCCACGCCTCCCTCGATCAGGAGGCCGACCTCGCCTGAATCGCTCGCCCGCAGGGTGAGGCGCAGCAGGGCACCGGCGGGCAGCCGATCGGCGCCCGTGCCCCAGGCAGCCCGCAGTGCGCGCCAGGCATCGGCGATCGGCGCCTCGGGCAGGAGGCAGTCGCCACCGATGTCGACGATCCGGTCGGGGCGGCCGAGCGCGTGGAAGCCGGCGACGACGCGGCCGTCCGGCAGTCGACGCAGAGCGAAGGAGACGCGGTTGCGATAGCGGAACTCCGCCGGCGAGGCGACCACCTCCGGCGTCGCAACGTCGACGCCGCCGATGCGGCGCAGCGCTTCACGGACGATCTCGCCCTTGGCGCGGAGCTGCGCTTCGTAGCGGAGATGCTCGAGCGTGCAGCCGCCGCAGCGGTCGTAGTGCGGGCACGGCGCTTCGCGTCGGCCGGCCGACGGCTCGATCAGCTCGACCAGGTCGGCGCGCGCACAGCGCCGCCGTCGCTCGGTCACGCGCACACGCACGGTTTCCTCCGGCGCCGTGCGGTGCACGAAGACGGCGACGCCGGAGGGCAGTCGCCCGACACCCGCGCCGCCCGCGGCGATGCCGTCGATCCGGATCACCGCGTCCTCGCCCCGCTCAGCGCCAGCCACCGGGCCTCCATGCGGAGCGGGTCCCGCCCGATGCCGGCTCCGCCACGCGACGCACCCTGCGATGCTGACGCCGCTCTTCCTCGAGCAGCGCCGCCGCCAGCGCCAGGCTCTGCTCCAGCTCCGCATCGCGCGCGGGTGCGAGCAGCTCCGGATGACGATCCAGGTAGCGGATGTCGATGCGGCCCGCACGGTAGTCGTCCTCGCGCATGACGCGGCGGTGGAATGCAGCGCTCGTCTCGACGCCCACGACCCGCAGCTCGTGGAGCGCGCGCTCCATGCGCGCAATCGCGGTCGCGCGATCGGGACCCGTGGTGATCAGCTTCGCGAGCATCGGGTCGTAGTAAAGGGAGACCTCGCTACCCTCGACGATGCCCGCATCCCAGCGCACGCCGGGTCCGGCGGGCACGTCGACACGATCGATGCGGCCGGTCGACGGCACGAAGCCGTTGTCCGGATCCTCGCTCGTAATGCGGCACTCGATCGCGTGCCCCTCGATGCGCACGTCGTCCTGGTCGAAATCGAGCGCCGCGCCGCCCGCGATCCGGATCTGCCACGCGACGATGTCGACGCCCGTCACCAGCTCGGTCACCGGATGCTCGACCTGGAGACGCGTGTTCATCTCGAGGAAGAAAAACTCGCCGTTCTGCCACAGGAACTCGATGGTGCCCGCATTCACGTAGCCGACCGCCGCCGCCGCCGCGACCGCTGCCTCGCCCATCGCGCGGCGCTGCTCCGGTGTCAGTACGCCGGACGGGGCCTCCTCGATCATCTTCTGGTGACGTCGCTGAATCGAGCACTCGCGCTCGCCGAGATGGACTGTGTGGCCGTGCGCGTCCGCCAGCACCTGGATCTCGATGTGGCGCGGACCATCGAGATAGCGCTCGAGATAGACGCTGCCGTCGCCGAACGCCGCGAGAGCCTCGCGCGAGGCCGCCGCGAAGGCGCGCTCCAGCTCGTCCTCCGACTCGACCACGCGCATGCCCTTGCCCCCGCCGCCCGCCGCCGCCTTGAGCAGCACGGGAAAGCCGATGTCACGCGCGGCGGCGAGCGCCGACGCCGCATCGGCAGCGGGCTCCGACGTGCCGGGGACGATGGGGACGCCCGCGGCGATCATGCGCCGCCGGGCGGCCGTCTTGTCACCCATCGCCTCGATCGCCGCGGCCGGCGGACCGACGAACGTGAGTCCGGCCGCCGTCACGGCCGCGGCGAAATGCCCTCGCTCCGCGAGAAAGCCGTAGCCGGGATGCACGGCGTCGCACCCCGCGGCGAGCGCGACCTCGATCAGGACGTCCGCACGCAGATAGCTGGCGGCCGAAGGCGCCTTGCCGATGCGGTAGGCCTCGTCGGCCGCCAGCACGTGCGGCGCCAGCCGGTCGGCGTCCGAATACACCGCCACCGCCTGGATCCCCAGCTCGTGACACGCGCGGACGATCCGGAGCGCGATCTCGCCCCGGTTCGCGACCAGGATCTTCCGGAGGCTCACAGCGGGATGTTCCCGTGTTTCTTCGGCGGATTCTCGTCGCGCTTGTTGCGCAGCATGTCGAGCGCGCTGATGAGCCGGGGCCGCGTCTCGCGTGGGTCGATCACGTCGTCGATGAAACCGCGCGCGGCCGCGATGTACGGGTTCGCGAACTGCTCACGGTATTGCGCCTCCCGCGTCGCGGCCGCCGCAGCGGGATCCGGCGCCTCGTCAATCTCCCTGCGGAACAGGATCTCGACTGCTCCCTTCGGTCCCATGACCGCGATCTCCGCTGTGGGCCAGGCGAGGTTCACGTCACCACGGATGTGCTTCGAGTTCATGACGTCGTACGCGCCGCCGTACGCCTTGCGCGTGATGACCGTGACGCGGGGGACCGTCGCCTCGCAGAAGGCGTACAGCAGCTTCGCACCGTGGCGGATGATGCCGCCGTGCTCCTGCGCGACGCCGGGCAGGAAGCCGGGCACGTCCTCGAACACGACGAGCGGGATGTTGAAGGCATCGCAGAAGCGGACGAAGCGCGCGCCCTTGACGGCGCTGTTGATGTCGAGGACGCCGGCGAGCACCGCGGGCTGATTGGCGACGATGCCGACGGAGCGGCCGCCCAGGTGCGCGAAGCCGGTGATGATGTTCTGCGCGAAGTCCCGGTGGACCTCGTAGAACTCGGCGTCGTCGACGATGCGGCGGATGACGTCGTGCATGTCGTAGGGGCGCGACGCCTCGTCCGGCACGACGGAGAGCAGCGCCTCGTCGATGCGGTCGAACGGATCGCTGGAGTCGTAGGCCGGGGCGTCCTCGCGATTGTTGCTCGGGATGTAGCGAAACAGGCGGCGGATCTCGGCCAGGCACTCGAGCTCGCTGTCGAATGCGAAATGGGCGACGCCGGAGGTGCCGGCGTGCACGTCCGCGCCGCCGAGCCCCTCCATGTCGACGTCCTCGTGCGTCACGGTCTTCACGACGTTCGGGCCGGTCACGAACATGTAGCTCGTGCCGCGCACCATGTAGACGAAGTCGGTGATGGCGGGCGAGTAGACCGCGCCGCCCGCGCATGGACCGAGGATCGCGCTGATCTGGGGCACGACGCCGGACGCGAGGGTGTTGCGCAGGAAGA
This sequence comes from Longimicrobiales bacterium, assembly GCA_035512635.1. GTDB lineage: Bacteria > Gemmatimonadota > Gemmatimonadetes > Longimicrobiales > RSA9 > DATKDR01. Next base: position 54,539 of record DATKDR010000014.1, read on the forward strand.
TGTCGGCGTAGCCGCCGAGGGAGACGACGCCCTCCTGGATGCGCGCGCCGCCCGAATCGTTGAGGCCGATGACGGGTGCGCCGTTCTTCAGCGCGAGGTCCATGATCTTGACGATCTTCTCGGCGTGCGTCTCAGACAGGGATCCGCCGAAGATCGTGAAGTCCTGGCTGAAGACGTAGACCAGCCGGCCGTCGATCGTGCCATAGCCGGTGACCACGCCGTCGCCCAGGTACTTCTGGCGCTCGAGGCCGAAGCCGGTCGTCCGGTGCGTGACGAAGCGGTCGAGCTCGACGAAGCTGCCGGGGTCGAGCAGCAGGTCGAGCCGCTCGCGCGCCGACAGCTTGCCCCGTCGGTGCTGCGCCTCGACGCGCTCGGCGCCGCCGCCCAGCTCGGCCTCGCGTCGCAGCTCCTCCAGGTGGCGAAGCTTTTCGACCATCGACATGCGCGCCTCCTAGTCCGTACCGAGAGGCGTCGCCGGCGGCGCGTCGTCACCGAGCGGCGCAAGGCCGTCCGGCAGCGCGGGTCGCAGCAGTTCCGGCGCAGGCGGCGGAGTCAGCGCGCCGTCCAGAATGCGGTAGAGGAAGGGTGCGCGGGTGATCTCGCCGCCCTCCACGGAAATGATGCCGGTCGCGCCGTGGTAGGCACTGGTGGCTGCTAGTCCCTCGGCCATGCGCGACGGGGTATTGGCGCCGGCGTCGGCCGCGTTGAGGACGAGGCGCATCGCGTCGTAGCCGAGCGCGGGGAACGGGTTGTCGAGCGAGCGGCGGTAGGTCTCCTCGTACATCGAGACGAACTCGTCCCAGCTCGTCTCGCCCGGCAGGCGCGGGCTGGGCGTAGACGCGATGACGCCGTCGGTAAAGCGCGTCGAGACCTCCCGGAGCACCTGCTCGTCCGTCCACGCCTCGTTGCCCATCAGCAAGACGGCGCTGCCGTCGAAGCCGTAGTACTCGAGCTGAGGCGCCACCAGTTGCACGTCCTGGGGCGAGAGCGGCAGATAGACGACGTCGGGCGCGGTCTCCAGCATGCGGCCGATGTGCGCGGCGAAGGTGGTGGTTCCCGCATCGTAGGGCACCATCGTCGTCACAAAGCCAGCGCCATCCTCGAAGGCCTGACGAAACGCCCAGGCCTGGCGCGACAGCTCCTCCTGCGCCGGATACATGATCGCCGCCGTGCGCAGTCCCGCTCGCAGCGCGTATTCGGCGAGCGCGCGCGGTCCCCCCAGGTCGACGCTGTTCAGCGTGTACATATTGGGGGCGTGCATCGGCAGCTCGGACGCCGTCGGACTGACCAGCACCGTGGCCTCACCCTCTCGGCCGGCCGCAGCCGCGGCGATGCCGGGGCTCAGCATCGGCCCGATGATGGCGATGGCGCCGCGGCGCTCCGCTTCCGCCACGAGCGCCGAGTCGCGCTCCGGCAGACCGCTGTCGTCGAGCACCACCAGATCGACGACGCCCGACCGATACCGGGTGGCGGCCAGGCGGACGCCCTGCAGCACCAGGTCCGCGTACTGCTCGAGGTAGGGCGGGCCGCTGCGCGGCAGCACCACCGCGATCGTCACGGAGGCGTCGCCTCGAGGCGGGCCTTCGTCGGCGGGGTCCATCCCGGGAAGCGGCGCGGGCTCGTCGGCCGGGGTCGGCATCCCCTCCGGCCCGCGGTCGGGTCGTTCCCCGACCGCGCAGGCGGAAGCGCCCAGCGCGAGTGCCAGAACAAGCGTTTTCGTCAGCGTCCTGCTCCTGCGTGGATCGGCCATTCCAAAAAGCGCCGTAAGGTACGGCCACGCCGGGACACGAAAAAGGGACGGGCCCGGATTTCTCCAGGCCCGTCCCCATTCCAGCCGTGCCGAGTGAAAAGCTACTCGACGGCCGGCTCCTCCTCGGCCTCCTCGGGCGCGGCCGCGGTCGCCTCGGCCTGCACCGGCTCGGCGGCCTCCGCCTCGTCATCCGCGGCGCCCGCGCTCGCTTCGATCCCGGCGCCCTCCGCACCTTCCTCGACCGGCACCGGCTTCGGCTTGAGCCGGATCTCCGGCTTCTCGGTCACGGTGAGCACGATACGGCGATTCACGGCGTCCGACTCGGTTACCCGCATCGAGAGCTGCTGGCCCTCGTCGAGGAACTCGTTCGGGTCCTTGATGCCCTCGATCGGAATCTGGTTCGTCGGGACGAAGCCCTCGACATCGTCACCCAGGTCGACGACCGCGCCTTCCTCGCTCATGCGCACGATCGTGCCCGTCGTCTCCGTGCCGACCGCGAAGCGCTCGACCAGCTCGTACCACGGATCGTCCTGCGTCTGCTTCAGGCCGAGCGAGATGCGCTTGTTCTCCGCGTCGACGCTCAGGACGACGACCTCGACCTCGTCGGCCTTGCGCAGCACCTCCGACGGATGCTGGATGCGCTTCGTCCAGCTCATGTCGGAGACGTGGATCAGGCCGTCGATGCCCGGCTCGATCTCGACGAACGCGCCGAACGACGTGAGGTTGCGCACCGTGCCCGACACGCGCGTGCCCGTGGGATACTTCGCCGGCAGCGCGAGCCACGGATCCTGCTCCGTCTGCTTCATGCCGAGCGAGATCTTCTCCTCGTCCCGGTCGACGTTCAGCACGACCGCCTCGATCTCGTCACCGATGGTGACGAGCTGCGACGGATGGCGGACGTTGCGGGTCCACGACATCTCGCTCACGTGCACCAGACCCTCGACGCCCTTCTCCAGCTCGACGAATGCGCCGTAGTTGGTGATCGACACGACGCGGCCGCGCACGCGGGCGCCGACCGGGTACTTCTTCTGCACGTCCTTCCACGGATACGGCAGGAGCTGCTTCAGCCCGAGCGAGATGCGCTCGCGATCCCAGTCGATGTCCAGCACCTTCACGTCCATCTCGGCGCCGATCGTGACCACCTCGGAGGGGTGCCCGACGCGGCCCCAGCTCATGTCGGTGATGTGCAGCAGGCCGTCCATGCCGCCCAGGTCGATGAACGCGCCGAAGTCGGTTACGTTCTTGACCGTGCCGCGGCGCACCTGCCCGACCAGCAGCTCCTTCACCAGCAGCTCGCGCTTCTTCTCGCGCTCCATCTCGAGCAGCACCCGGCGGCTCACGACGATGTTGCGGCGGCGCTTGTTGAGCTTGATGATCTTGAAGTCGTACTCGTGGCCGAGCAGATCCTCGATGTTCGGCACGCGGCGCAGCGCGATCTGCGAGCCCGGCAGGAACGCGTCGACGCCCATCAGGTCGACCGTCACGCCGCCCTTGATCTTGCGCGTAAGCACGCCCGGCACCTTCTCGTCGTTTTCGTAGGCGTTCTTGATGCGCTCCCACACGCGCAGGAAGTCCGCCTTCTTCTTCGACAGCACGACACGACCCTCGTCGTCCTCGAGACTCTCGAGGAAGACGTCCACCTCGTCCCCCGGCTTGAGCGACTCCGGATCCTTGAACTCGTCGCGGTTGACCGCGCCCTCGCTCTTGAAGCCGACGTCCAGGATGACCATCGCGTCCGTCACCCGCAGCACCTTCGCAGTGACGATTTCACCCTCCTCGATGTTCGTGAGGGTGTCCTCGTACATCTCGAGCATCGCCTCGTATTCCTCCGGCGAGTACTCGTCCTCCTCCCAGGGATCGGACTTGAAGAGGGCGTCGCGAGAAAGCTGCTCGCGCTGCTGCTGCGGGGTCAGTTCGCGGTCCGCGACGAGCGTCGCGTCCCCGGCGGTCTCCGCCGCCGTCGGGTTCGGGGTGTCGGCCATCCGTTGATTGTCCTCGTGCAGCGCGCGGCCTGAAGGCCAGGTCAGGGTCGAATGAAAAAGGGCGCGTTCCGGCGCCCTCGCGAGTGCCGGCCCGAAGGCCGGGAACAGCAAAAGAAGCTACCCCGACCGTTCGGGGCGGTCAACCCCGGGGCGGAACCCGGCCTCCCCGAGAGCCTGCGGACGCCACCGCTCCGCGTGCGCGCGCGAGGGAGACCACGCGTTCGACCTGCTCCTCGAAATCGAGGAGGCTGGTGTCGATCTCCTCGGCGTCGGCCGCACGGACCAGGGGTGCCACTTCCCGCTCGGAGTCGGCGCGGTCGCGCTCGAGCAGCCGCTCGACCTCCGCGGCGACGGCGTCGCTGGAGGGCGCGATGATGCCCCACTCCGCCAGCCTGCGGCGTGCTCGCGTCTCGGGGTGCGCGACGAGGAAGATCTTGAGATCGGCATCCGGGAAGACGACGGTGCCGATGTCGCGTCCGTCGACGACGACGTCGGCGCGACTCGCGGCGTCGCGCAGCCGGCGGTTGAGCCAGGTGCGGACGCGGGCGACGCGGGCCATCGCCGAGACGCTGGCGGTGACGGCTGCCTCGCGGATGTGCGGCTCCACGTCGCGTCCGCCAGCGAACATGCGGAAGCCGTTGCCCTCCGGCTCGGCGCGCACGCCGAAGTCGTCCAGCTCCGCTTCGCTGAGCATGGCGAAGCGCTCGGGCGCGATGCCCGCCTCGAGGGCCGCCCAGGTGAGCGCGCGATAAAACGCACCGGAATCGACGTGGTGGAATCCGAGGCGGCGCGCGGCTTCGCGCGCGGTCGTGCTCTTGCCGGAGCCGGCCGGTCCGTCGATGGCGATGATCACGTCGCGCCTCCGCCGATAATGATCGGTCGTGACTCGCGCAGCCGTGCCAGCTCCGTCAGAAAGCCGGGAAAGCTGACGGCGGCGACCTCCAGATCGTCGACCTCGATGCTGGAACCGGCCCTCAGGCCGAGGACCGCGAAAGCCATGGCGATGCGGTGATCGCCGAAGCTGCGGACACTGCCCGACAGCGGTCTCTCGTCGCCCCGGATGACGAAGCCGTCCGGCCGCTCCTCCACATCGACTCCCAGAACGCGCAAGTTGGTGCACAGCGCGTGGATGCGATCGGACTCCTTGGCGCGCAGCTCGGCCGCGCCGCTCACGGCGGTTTCGCCGCGGGCGTGCGCCGCCAGCACACCGAGGAGCGGCAGCTCGTCGACGAGGCGGACCGCTTCGTCGCCGACGACGCGGGTGCTCACTAGGTCCGCCGGACCCGCGTGCAAATCCGCGACCGGCTCGCCGCCGGCTTCACGGCGCTCGTCCACGACGACGTCGCCGCCCATGCGCGCGAGCACGTCGAGCAGTCCGGTCCGCGTGGGGTTCACGCCGACGCCGCGCAGCGCGATGCGCGCTCCGCCGCCGATGCAGGCCGCGGCGAGGAGGAATGCGGCCGACGAGAAATCGCCCGGAAGCACCGTTTGCACCGGGCTCAGCTGCGCCGGAGCGCTCAGCCGGACACCCGCGAAGCCGTCGCGCTCGAACGATTCGACGGTCGCGCCCATCGACCGCAGCATGCGTTCGGTGTGGTCGCGGGACAGCACCGGCTCCTCCACGGAGACGTCGATGCCGGCCGCGACGCCCGCGAGCAGCAGTGCGCTCTTCACCTGCGCGCTGGCCACCGCCGAGCGGTGCGCGATCGGATTCAGGCTGCCCCCGCGCACGCGCAGCGGCAGTCGGTCCTCGGCTGCCAGGTAGTCGATGTCCGCGCCGGCGAGCCGGAGCGGCGCGGCGATGCGCTCCATCGGCCGGCGTCGCAGCGACGCGTCTCCGGTCAGCGTCGTCTCTCCCCGCAGCGCGGCGGCGACACCGATGGTGAAGCGGGCGGTTGTGCCGCTGTTGCCGCAGTCGATCGAAGCGGCTGGCGGCCGCAGGGATGCGACGCCGCGTCCGCGGACGCGCACGTCATCGCCGTCCCTGTCGATCGTCGCGCCCAGCGCGCGCAGAGCATCGGCGGTCGACGCGACGTCGAGTGCGTCGGAGACGCCGCCCACGCGTGACTCTCCCTCGGCGAGCGTGCCAAGCATCAGCGCCCGATGAGCGATGGATTTGTCCCCAGGAACCCGGATCTCAAGCGTCGGCATCGTCGTCTCGATAAGGCACCTCGACCTCGTAGCCGTCCCACGCGACCACCGTCTCTCGGAAGACCTCCCGCGCCTCCCTCTCCAGATCGCGCGGGCTCTCCGCGTAGCGGGAGGAGATGTGGGTGAGGCAGAGCCGGCGGACACCCGCCTGCTGTGCGACGCTCGCCGCCTCGCGCGCCGTCGAGTGCCCCGTCGTGCGCGCCCGCTCCGCTTCGTCCTCGCCGAAGGTCGCGTCGTGGATCAGCAGGTCCGCGCCGCGTGCGATGTCGACAGTCTCGCGCACGGGCCGCGTGTCGCCCGTGTACACGACGCTCCGACCGGGGCGCGGCGCGCCGACCACGTCCTCGGGCCGCACGATCCGGCCGTCGACGTTCACCGCCTCGCCGCGGTGGAGCTGCCCGAAGAGCGGCCCCTCCGGCACGCCCAGCTCGCGGGCGCGATCCGGATTGAAGCGTCCCTTTCGCTCGTGCTCGAGGAGGGCGTACCCGAGAGAGCCGGTGCCGTGACGGGTGGCGAACGCGACGACGTCGTAGTCGTCGCGACGGACGCGGTCGGCAGGGGCCAGCTCCTCGATCGCGATGTCGAACGGCACGCGCTCGACACCGAGGTGGACGGCCTCGCGCAGGATGGACGCGCCGCGCGGCGGCGACCAGAGGCGCATCGGATTCTGGCGGCCCTGGAGCCCCATCGTCCGCAGCAGTCCGATCACGCCGAGGAAGTGGTCCGCGTGCAGGTGCGTGAAGAAGATGTCGTCCAGCGAGAAGCCGGTCCCGTAGCGCATCATCTGACGCTGCGTGCCCTCACCGCAGTCGAACATCAGCAGCTCGCCTTCGCGGTTCAGCACGATCGAGCTGACGTTCCGGCCGACGGTCGGACGGCTGGCGGAGGTGCCCAGGAAGGTGACGCGAATCATCGCGACTCCCGGTTCTCCGTCGGCACCAGCGTGCCGCGGCGCACCCGGCCGCGGGTGAGCCAGAGGAGCGAGCAGGCCGCGTACAGCTCGAGCGCCCAGGGGGTGAACGGCGGAACGAGCAGCACCAGGACCCACGCGACGGTCCGGGCGATCGACCTCGTGCGCGCAGTGCGCGTCCGCTGCTCCAGGCTGAGGGCCTCGTCGAGGCCGGTCAGATCACCGCGACCGGCCCGCGCGCGCGCGGCTTCGGCGGCAATCCACGCCTCGCCGCTCCGCTGGACGAGCCGAAAGAGCGCCCGGATCAGACGCAGCAGCACCGCGGAAATGCCCGCGGCAGCGAGTATGTAAAGGACCGGCTCCATCCGTCGCGCTTCGAGGACGCCATGCCGGGGGTGGGATTCGAACCCACATGGGCCGAAGCCCCGCGGATTTTAAGTCCGCTGCGTCTACCGATTTCGCCACCCCGGCGCAAGTCGCGCAATGTACCGGAGCGGGAGGCGCGACTCAACCAGCGTTGGCGTTGGGCGTGGGGCGTTGGGGCGTTGGGGCTCAGGCTCTCGGCTTTCCTTCGGCGGCGGCGGTGCGCAGGGCGTCGATGTTGTCGCGCACCGAGCGGCCGCCGCCGTACACGGCCGCGCCGGCGACCAGGACGTCCGCGCCGGCGCGCACGACTTCGCCGGCGGTGGCCGGCGAGATGCCGCCATCGACCTCGATCAGCGCCTCGTGGCCGGCCGCGTCGAGCGCCGCGCGGATCGCGCCGATCTTCACCGTCGACGTGGGGATGAACTCCTGCCCGCCGAAGCCGGGGTTCACGCTCATGACGAGCACCAGATCGACGAAGGGCAGGATCTCGTCGAGCGCGGCCGCCGGCGTGCCGGGGTTGAGCGAGACGCCGGCGCGCGCGCCGTGCTGCCGGATCGCCTGCACCGTGCGGTGCAGGTGCCGCTCCGCCTCGACGTGCACAGTCAGCCAGTCGGCGCCCGCGCGCACGAACGCCTCGACGTAGCGGTCGGGCCGCTCGATCATGAGATGCACGTCCAGCGGCAGGCGCGTCACCTTGCGGATCGCCGCGACCACAGGCACGCCGATCGTGATGTTCGGCACGAAGTGGCCGTCCATCACGTCGACGTGAATCCAGTCCGCGCCCGCAGCCTCCGCTTCGGCGATGGAATCGCCGAGCCGCGCGAAGTCGGCGGACAGGATCGACGGCGCGATGCGCACCTCAGCCATGGTCCCGCTCCAGGATGCGCACTCCGTCGGTCCCCGAGATCACCGCCTGCGACGCCATGCGCAGAAAGAGGCCGCTCTCGATGATGCCCACGCGCTCACGCAGCTCGGCTTCCAGCAGTTGCGGGTCGTCGATGCCACCCTCGTAGCGGCAGTCGATGACGTAGTTGCCGCCGTCCGTGACGAAGGGCTCGCCGTCCGCGCCGCGACGCACGCGCGCGACAGCGCCCAGCTCCTCGAGAAAGCGTTCCTGCAGCGTCCAGCCGAACGGCACCACCTCGACCGGGACGGGCGCCTTCTCGCCGAGCCGGCCCACCAGCTTGCTGTCGTCGGCGACGATGACCAGCCGGTCGGACGCGCAGGCGACGATCTTCTCCCAGAGCAGCGCGCCGCCCAGCCCCTTGATCAGATCGAGACCCGGGCCGACCTCGTCCGCGCCGTCGATCGTCAGATCGCAGCTGGAGATCTCCCCGAAATCCGTGAGGGGCACACCGCGGGCGCGCGCGTGGTCGCGCGTCGCCTTCGACGTCGGAATGCCGACGATCGAGCCGAGCTCGCCGCGCTCACGACGCTCCGCGATCACGTCGACGACGTGACGAGCGGTCGAGCCCGTTCCGAGGCCGACCACCATGCCGTCCTCGACGAACTCGACCGCCCGTTCGGCCGCCCCACGCTTCAGTGTCTCCGCGTCGCTCACCGGGTCAAGGTAGAAAGCCGGGCGGATGCGCGAAAGCACGAACGGCGCCCGACCCGGGGGTCGGACGCCGTCCGTGCTCTTGCGTTCCAGGCCGGAACTAGTCCGCCTTCCTCACCTCTTCCACCCGCTGCAGCGCCTGGAAGACGCAGCCGACCGGATCCATCGGCACATACAGGAACTCGATCTCGCCGAACTCCTCCGTGAGCTCCGCACGGTTCTCCAGGATGTCATCCAGGTCCCCGTCGCGGTTCGCATCGCGCAGCTCGTTCCACTGCTCGCGCACGTCCGCCACGTCATCCGCATCGGCGTAGACCGCGATGCCGTTCTGCGTGCCCAGGTAGGCCAGCGAGCCCGACGGAATCACACGCGCACCACCGTAGCTCACGAACTCGGTGCGGACCGTGCCGTCGTCCAGGAAGACCAGCGGCTCGCCCGCGACGTACCAGCTCGCGTCGGGCGCAACCACCACATTGCCCGTCGTCGTGCGCAGTGCGACCCGGCGGTCACCCTGCACCACCACCGTGTCACCCTCGTCGACCAGGTAGATCGCCTGGACCGTACGCACGCCCGTGGGCGAATTCGGATCGATGACGCACACCGTCACCCGCTCCTCGCGCGGCGCCGGGGCCGGGGGAGGCGGAGGCGGCGCAACCACCGCGACCGGCGGCGGAATGATGAAGCCGAACGGGACTGCCAGGCCGAGCGTCGCGTACAGCTCATGCACGACCTTGCCGACATCCTCGTCCGCGGTCGCATCATCGTAGGTCGGCGAATCGAAAATGATGTCGCCGGCCTCGAGGCGCAGAATCAGGCTCCGGTGCATGCGGATGTCCGCACCGACGCCGAGCCGCCCTGCGAGCTGGGTCTCGCCCGCCATGAAGAACGTCTGGTCGCCCGTCTCCGTAACGGCGCGCATCGCGTGGCGGGGTCCTTCCGTCGCCGGATCGGAGATCTTCACGCCCGCACCGCCGAACAGATACGGCATCATCTCGATGCCGATGAACTCACCCTGGGTCGGGCCCGCGAACCGCCAAACCAGCGAGCCGGCCAGGTCCCAGAGGTTGATGTCCTCGAGCATGGTGCGGTCACCCTGCTCGAACGACTTCTCGGTATAGCCGAGATCGAAGCGGATGCCGAAGTTGTCGTTCAGCCAGCCGGTCGCCTCGAACCCCGTGATCCACCCCGTGTTGAACGAGGCGTCGTCGCCAACCAGCCCATGGTCCTCGGTCAAAGACGAGGTGAAATAGGCGAACCCGCCGTCGATCCCCACGTCGAACCGATACTGCTGGGCTCCCGCCGGGCCAGCGAGCAGTGCGAAAACCACCGCGGCGCACCCGGTCATTACCGTACGTTTCATGTGCCTCACTCCCTCCTCAATGGGACCCTCTGGTTCAACTCCCGACTTCCCAGCCCTCGGCGCAGATCGCGACATCCGGGCATCGCCCGCCGCCCTGTGCACGATTTGCACCACCCGCCAGAGTCGTATGCTCCGTTGCCGGTGTTTCGACTGCCCCGCCCCCGCGTGATTCGCGCGTCGACCACGCCTCGGCGGTTCGGCCCGGGCTCTGTGCAAACGGTGTTCCAGCGGCCCGTAATCCCACGCCGCCCAGAGCCTTACGCCGCTCAGCGCGGCTCCTGCAATGGCGCCTTGGCGGGATTCGGCCCCGGCTTGAAGCCGGCCGGGGGCAGAAAATCCTCGGCCACGCGGGCGAGGGCAATGTAGTAGACGACCTCGGCGATGCTATCCCGCACCTCGAGGGCATCGAGATAGACCTCGACCGCTTCGTTGGCGGAGATTTCCGACTTGAGGATGTCGACGAAATGCAGGGCGTTCTGGACATGGGTCTCGAGCAGGGCGACCTCGGTGCGGGCCGCCTGATACTCGACCCAGCCGCGCAGCTCTTCATTGACGCGGCCGCGCAGGCGTGAGCGGAGCGAGGTCAGGATCGAGCGACGATCCTCGTCCGGGGCGCGCTCGGGCCGCTTCTTCTCGACCCAGGCGGCATGCTCGCCGCGCTCGCCGAGGCGCGCCAGCGCCTGCGTCGTGATGCTGCGCGCGTCGTCGGCCGACAGCCGCAGCAGGCGCGTGTAGATATCGAGCGCTTCGTCGAACTCGATGTGGTTGCCGGTCAGCTCGATCAGCTTGAGCGCGTGCTCGACGTGCGTCTCGAGCAGGCGCTCTTCGGCCATGGCGATGGCGATGTCGGCCCGCTTCTGCGCGGCATCCGACAGGTCGCTGGAGAACAAATTCACGCGCGCCGCCTCGTTGTATGCGGTGTCAGCGGGACTGCGATGGACGCACCCGCGGGGTGCAATTCCTGTTCCCCGCCACGGCCCGTCACCAGGGCGGGAGCGGGAATCCACGGCGGCCGGGAGAGCGTCGTCGCGCGTCCACGTCCAGCCAAAAAAAACCTCCCGGACGGGAGGGCTGGAGGGAGTCGAGAGGCCCCGGGCGGATTTGAACCGCCGATGGAGGTTTTGCAGACCTCTGCCTTACCACTTGGCTACGGGGCCGATGCGGCCGAGGCCGACCGCAAAGAAAAAGGCGAGACGAGCTCGCCTGGATCGTAGAGCGGGAAACCGGGCTCGAACCGGCGACCTTCACGTTGGCAACGTGACGCTCTACCAACTGAGCTATTCCCGCGATCTGAGTGCGGCGCCGCCGCGATATCGAGCGCGTATCGCCGGACCGGAATGCTAGCCGGAAGCGCCGTCTCCGTCAACCCGAAACGACGCCTCAAGACGCTGTCGCCAGCAGCTTTCGGGCGTGGTCGAAGGAATCGGAATCGGCCGGATCGCCGCCCAGCATGCGCACCAGCTCGCGGACGCGCTCGTCGTCGCGCAGCGGCGTGACGCGGGTGAGGGCGATGCCCTTCCGCTCTTCCTTCTCGACGCGCAGGTGATGGTCCGCGCGCGAGGCGATCTGCGGCAGGTGCGTGATGGCGAAGACCTGGTGGCGCAGGGCGACGGTCTTGAGCAGGGCGCCCAGGCGGTGACCGACAGCGCCGCCCACGCCGGCGTCGACCTCGTCGAAGACGAGCGAGGGAATGGCGTCGACGTCGGCCAGCACCGTCTTGAGCGCGAGCATGACGCGCGAGAGCTCGCCGCCGCTCGCGACGCGCCGCAGGGGGCGCGGCTCGAAGCCGGGATTGAGCGAGACCAGGAACTCAACGTCTTCGGCGCCGTGGGCCGCGATCGCGTCACGCGGACGGAGCTCGACGACGAAGCGCGCGGCGGCGAGGCCGAGGTCGGGCAGCATGTCGCCGACGCGGCGCGCGAGGTCGCCGGCACCGGCGGCGCGGCTGGCGCTGAGGCTCGCGGCCAGAGAATCGAGCGCCGTCGCCGCGTCCGCGCGAGCGCGCTCCAGCGAACGGCGGTCGAGCTCGGCCCGCTCGAGCCGGTCGAGCTCGTCGCGCGCGCTCTCCGCGGTCGCGATCACTTCCTCGATGGAGCCGCCGTACTTCGACTTGAGGCGAAACAGCGTGTCCTGGCGGCGGCGGATGGCGTCGAGGCGACCCGGGTCGTGCTCGACCGTGGCCGCGTACTCGCCCATGCGGCGGCCGAGCTCCTCGAGGCTGTAGAGCGCCGTGTCGAGCAGCTCCTGCGCGTCGCCCTGGGACGCGTCGATCTCGAGCAGGCGCCGCAGTGTGCGCCGCAGACCGCCGAGCCGTGCGGTGACGGATTCCTCGGCCGCGTACAGCGCCTCGTGCAGGGAGCCGGAGTCGCGGATCAGCTCCTCGGAGTGCTCGAGGCGCAGCACCTCCGCCGCGAGCGCCTCCTCCTCGCCGATGCGCGGCTCCGCGGCCTCGATCTCGCCCGTCTGGAAGCGCAGGAAGTCCGCCCGCTGCTCGATCTCGCGCCGGCGCCGGTCGAAGTCGCCGAGCTCGCGGTCGATGCCTGACAGGGTCGCGTGGGCGTCGCGCAGCGCCGCGGCTACATCCGTCGCACCGGTGAAGGCGTCGAGAATCGCGCGCTGCTCGTCGGGACGCAGCAGAGTCTGGTGCTCATGCTGACCGTGGAGGTCAACGAGACGGCCGCCCAGCTCGCCGACGAGCGCGGCCGTGGCGGCGGCGCCGTTCACCCAGGCGCGGTTGCGCCCTTCGGCCGCGATCTCGCGGCGCAGGATGAGCAAGCCTTCCTCCGACTCGATGCCGTGCTCCTCCAGCAGCGCGGCGATGCGGGGCTCCGCCGACACGTCGAATACGCCCTCGATGGTGGCGCGCTCGGCCCCGGGTCGCACGACGTCGCTCGATGCGCGCTCGCCGAGCAGCAGCGAGAGCGCACCCACGATGATCGACTTGCCCGCGCCGGTCTCGCCGGTGAGCACGTTGAGCCCCGGCTCGAGGGTGACGGCGAGATCCTCGATGACCGCGTAGTTCCGGATGCGGAGCTCGATCAGCATGGCTGAAGGTACCGGTCGACGCACGGGCGCATCAATGGCGGAACGCGTCGCGCGGATGGCTGCCGCGGCTGCTCAGCGGCTGCGCTCGCCGCGTTCCACCCAGTGCAGCTTCTCGCGCAGCGTCGAGAAGAAGGACTGGCCATGGAAGCGGACGAGCGGGATCGAGGCGCGGCCGCGACGCACGACCAGCATCTGACCGTCCTCCAGGCGCGCGCCATCACGGCCGTCGACCGTAAGGATGACCTCCGCACCGGTCGACAGCGCCTCGATCATGATGACCGAATCGGCGTCGAATACCAGCGGACGCACCGCCATCGTGTGGGGACAGATGGGTGTGGCGACGACGCAGTCGACGGTAGGCACGACGATGGGACCGCCCGCCGACAGCGAATATGCCGTCGAGCCGGTCGGCGTGGAGAGGATGATGCCGTCCGCGCTGTACGCGCCCACCTCGATGGGCGGATCCGCGCCGACGTACACCGCGATGCGCAGCATGCGCGCGAAACGGCCCTTGTGCAGGACCGCGTCGTTCAGCGCGACCAAGGCCGGCCCCTCGGTGCCGTCGGCGTCGCGCACGCGGACCTCGAGCGTGAAGCGGCGATCGAGGCGATAGTCGCCCGCGGCGATCCGGTCGAGCGCCTCCGGCAGTCCGTCCTCCGCCACCGATGTGAGGAAGCCGAGGTGACCGAGGTTCACGCCGAGGACGGGGACATCCGTCCCCGCGACCATGCGGGCGCCGAAGAGGAGCGTGCCGTCTCCACCGAGGGTGACGAGCAGATCGATGGAGGACGGATCGAAGCTGATGTCCTCGTGGCCGGCGAGCAGCGCGTCGTCTCCCAGGAGCTCGAGATCGTGGCGCGCGGCGGCCTCGCGCAGGCGGCCGACGGCCACACCCAGCCCCTCACGACCCGGCTTGCCGACGATGCCGACGCGGCGGATGGCCCGCCGCCGGGTACTCTCCATCAGGCCGATTCGCGAATCGCCGCGAGCCCCTCGGATTCGACCAGCGCCCGGACGCGGGTGGCGATCCCGGCGGGCGTGAGGCCGATTTCCTCGAGCTGCTCCTCGCGCGAGGCGTGATCGACGAGACGATCGGGCACGCCCATGACGGCGATCCGATGGGCGGGCTCGCCCTGCCTGTCGGCGAACCAGCGCGAAATCATCGCCCCGAAGCCGTTGACCTCCGTCCCTTCCTCGACCGTGACGATCGTGTGATGAGTCTGCGCGACCGCCTCGAGCGTCTCCAGGTCCATGGGCTTGAGGAAGCGACAGTTCACGACGGTGGCGTCGACGCCTTCCGCGTGGAGCAGTCGCGCGGCCTCGAGCGCGGGCAGCACCATCGTGCCGACCGCCAGAATCGCGGTGCCGCTTCCCTGCCGCAGCGTCTCCCAGGTGCCGAGCTCGATCGGCGGGATCTCGGCGAGCGGCGGCACCGGGGCGGGTACCGTGTCGCGCGGGTAGCGCACCGAGAACGGACCCGGGTGCCGCAGCTCGAGACCCAGGCGCGTGAGCGCCAGCATCTCCGCGCCGTCCTTCGGAGCGGTCACCACCGCGTGCGGCACTGCGAGCAGGTACGCGATGTCGTAAAGCCCCATGTGCGTGGGCCCGTCGTTGCCCACCAGTCCCGCGCGGTCCATGCAGAAGACGACGGGCAGCTTCTGGATCGCGACGTCGTGGATGATCGAGTCGTAGGCGCGCTGGAGGAACGTCGAATAGATCGCCGCCAGCGGCCGCCCGCCTTCCGCCGCCATGCCGGCGGCGAAGGTCACGCCGTGCCCCTCCGCGATGCCGACGTCGAAGTACCGCTCGGGATAGGCGTCGCCGAAGATGCCCGTGCCGGTGCCGCCCGGCATCGCGGCCGTGATCACGGCCAGGTCCTCGAACTGCGCGCCCAGCTCGACCAGCCCCTTGCCGAACGCGGCCGTGTACGCGGGCAGGCCGCCCTTCTTCGCCATCTGGCCGCTGATCTTGTCGAACGGACTGGCACCGTGCCACACGACCGGGTTCTGCTCCGCCAGCGGAAAACCCTTCCCTTTCCGCGTGAGCACGTGCACCAGCCGCGGCCCCTCCATCTTCCGCACCTGCTCGAAGGTCTCGACCAGCACCTCCAGGTCGTGTCCGTCGACGGGGCCGAAGTAGCGCAAGCCCAGCTCCTCGAAGAGCGTGCCCGGGACGAGCATGTTCTTCACGCTCTCCTCGAGCTTGACCACCATCTCCTCGACGAGGTCGGGCGAGCGCCGGACGACCTTCTTGATCTCGTCGCGCAGCCGATTGTACACCGGATTCGTGACGATCTTGTTCAAGTACTTGTGCATCGCGCCGACGTTGGGCGAGATCGACATCTCGTTGTCGTTCAGGACGACGATGATGTCGCGCTCGGTGTGGCCGGCGTTGTTCAACGCCTCGTAAGCAATGCCGGACGTCATGGCGCCGTCGCCGATGATGGCGACCACCTTGTAGTCGCCGCCGACGAGGTCGCGCTGCGTCGCCATGCCGAGGGCGGCCGAGATCGAAGTCGCGGCGTGCCCGGCGCCGAACGTGTCGTACTCGGATTCATCGCGCTTGAGGAAGCCCGAGGCACCGCCCTTCATGCGGATGCGCTCGAAGCTCTCGGCGCGGCCGGTCAGCAGCTTGTGCGGATAGCCCTGATGGCCGACATCCCAGACCAGGCGGTCGCGGGGCGTGTCGAAGACGTAGTGCAGCGCGATGGTGAGCTCGACGACGCCGAGGCCGGGCGCGAAGTGTCCGCCGACCCGGCTGACGACGTCGATCATGCGCTCGCGGATCTCCAGCGCGACCGTCTCGAGTCGATCCCGCTCGAGCGCGCGCAGGTCCTTCGGCGAGCCGATCTTTTCCAGCAATGCCAACGCATCCTCCCTGAATTCGCGAGCCCGTATTCTAGCGGACGCGGCAGCGGCTGGCCATTCCGCGGCCGACGGTCAGCCGCGGCGGTCCACCGCGTAACGGGCAATGGCTTCCAGCTCGGACGAGTCGATGCCGCCGCCGGCGAGCGCCCGCAGCGCACGCTCGATCTCCGCGCGCGCCAGCCGCTCGGCGGCCTCGTGACCGATGAGCGCCGGGTACGTCGATTTGGCGAGGGCCGCGTCACGGCCGCTGGTCTTGCCCGTTTCGGCGGTATCGCCGCGCGCGTCGAGCAGATCGTCCGCGATCTGGAAGGCGAGTCCCACCGCCCGGCCGTACTCGGCGAGCGCCCGCGACGCCTCCGGCGTGGCGCGCGCCAGCGTGCCGCCGAGCAGCACCGAGGCGGCGATCAAAGCACCCGTCTTGAGCGCGTGGACGCGCTCGAGCTCCGGCCGTGACAGGGCGCGGGACTCGGCGGCCAGGTCCAGCCACTGTCCGCCCACCATGCCGCGCTCGCCGGCGCCATCCGAGAGGATGCGCAGCGCGGCGGCGGCCTCCGCGGCGGCGAGGCCCAGCTCTTCGCACGCCTGTCGGAGCAGGCCGAACGCCAGCAGAATCATGGCCGCGCCGGCTACGGTTGCGGTGGCGGTGCCGTGGACGCGATGCGTCGTGGCTCGACCGCGGCGGACGTCGTCGTCGTCCATGAACGGCAGGTCGTCGTGGACGAGCGAGTAGGCGTGGATCAGCTCGATGGCCGCGCCGGCGCGGAGCAGGGCGGGCGGCGGCTCCGCCTGCGCGACGGCGCGCCACGCCGCCGCACAGAGCACCGGGCGAAGCCGCTTGCCCCCCGCACGCAGCGCATAGCCGACCACCGGGCGGAGCCGCGGCGGCAGCCCATCGAGCGGCAGCCTTTCCAGGATCCGCTCGACCGCGTCCCGCTCCCGCCGCAGGAACGACTCCGGATCGAACCCCGCGCGACCGGCGTCGCGGACGATCACGAGCGCTCGTCGACCGATTCGGTGAGCGCGCCTCCCGAGCCGTCGTCGAGCAGCCGCTCGACCCGCAGCTCGGTGGTGCGCAGCAGCTCGCGGGCGACGCGCAGATGGGATACGCCCTCCTCGAAGAGACGCATCGCGTCCTCCAGCTCGAGGTCGGGCCGGTCCAGCGCGTCGACGATCTCTTCCAGGCGGTCGAGGCGACGATCCAGCCGCTCGTCCGCCGGCTTCGGCTCGCTCACGCGGCCCCCTCTTCCGGCATCGTGGCACCATCGCGCGGGAGTGGTCGCACGCCGTCCACGCGGCAATCGACCTCGGCGTCGGTGACGCGCAGACGCACGCGGTCGCTCGGCTGGAAGTCGGCCGCGCGCCGCAGCACCCGCCCGTCGGGGGCGAGCGGCACCGCGTAGCCGCGGGCGAGCGATGCGAGCGGCGAAAGCGCCTCGAGCCGCGCGGCCGCGGATCCCATGCGCTCACGCCGGTCGCGCAGGTGGCCGCGCGTCAGCACCGTCAGCTCGCGCGCGGACCGGTCGAGCCGCACCGCCCGGCGCTCGACGCCGCGCCGAAGCGACTGCGCGAGCTTCCGCTGGTGCGCGACCAGCCGGCGCACCAGGTCGGCCCGTTCGGGCACGGCATACTCCGCCGCGGCCGACGGCGTCGGCGCGCGCACGTCCGCGACCAGATCCGCAATCGTGTAGTCGACCTCATGGCCGACCGCGCTGATCACGGGGATCGGGCACGCGGCGATCGCGCGCGCGACGCGCTCCTCGTTGAACGCCCACAGGTCCTCGATCGAGCCGCCGCCGCGGCCGACGATGAGGACGTCCGCATCCGTGTGCGCGCACAGGAACTCGATCGCCTCCGCCACCTCGTCCGCCGCCCCCTCGCCCTGCACGCGCGCGTGGCGGAAGACGACCCGCGTCCAGGGCGCGCGCCGCTCGATCACGTTGATGATGTCGCGCAGCGCCGCGCCCACACCGGACGTGACGATGCCGACGGTGGCGGGGCACTCCGGCAGCGCGCGCTTGCGACCAGGCGCGAGCAGACCGTCCGCGTCGAGGCGCGCGCGCAGCCGCTCGAAGGCGAGCCGCCAGAGACCGTCGGAGCCGATCGCCTCGAGCGCGCGCACGACGAGCTGGAACTCGCCGCGCGGTTCGTAGAGGGTCGGCTCGCACAGAACGCGCACCTCCATGCCGTCGTCCGGATCGATCGGCAGACGCACGGCGTCCGTGCGGAACATGACGCAGCGGATCTGCGCCGTGTCGTCCTTGAGCGAGAAGTAGCGGTGACCGGAGCCGTAGCGCTTCCAGTTGCTGACCTCGCCGCGCACGAGCAGGGTGCCGAGCGCGCGCGTGAGCACGCCGCGCGCGGCCGCGTTCACCTCGCTCACGGAGTAGACGGGCGGCTCGACCAGCTCGCCCGCATAACCGGGCTCCTCCGGCTGATCGACCGGCGGCTCGGGCGGCGGTGGTGCCGGCTCCTGCGCGCTGGTGAACAGGTCCCAGGTCACGTCGTCAGTGGATGGCCGGCGCATGGCTCCGGGCCTGTCGGCGAGCGGCTTCGAGGGTGTTGCGCAGCAGCATCGTGATGGTCATCGGCCCGACACCGCCGGGCACGGGGGAGATCGCGGCCACGCGCGGCGCGACTTCGTCGTACGCGACGTCGCCCACCAGTCGATAGCCCTTCTTCGCCGACGGATCCTCCACGCGGTTCACGCCCACGTCGATGACGACCGCGCCCGAGCGCACCATGTCGCCGCGGATGAGCTGCGCGCGTCCGACGGCGGCGACCAGAATATCGGCCGCCCGTGTGACGGCGCCGAGGTCGCGCGAGCGGCTGTGTGCGACGGTGACGGTCGCGTTGCCGCCCGGTCCGTTGCGCAGCAGCAGCAGCGCGAGCGGACGGCCGACGATGTTGGAGCGACCGACGATGACGACGTGCTTGCCCGCGGGGTCGCAGTCCGAGCGCATCAGCATCTCGACCACGGCCGCGGGCGTGCACGGCGCCAGCACGTCGGTGTCGCCGATCGCGAGCCGGCCCACGTTGAGCGGATGGAAGCCGTCCACGTCCTTGGCGGGATCGACGCGACGGATCACCTCGTCCGTGTTGATCTGCTTCGGCAGCGGGAGCTGCACGAGGATGCCGTGGATGGCAGGATCCGCGTTCAGCCCATCGATGACGCCGATCAGCTGCTCGTGCGGCGTGTCGGCCGGCAGGTCGATCTGGCGCGAGTGGAAGCCGGCGGCATCCGCCGCCTTCCCCTTCATGCGGACGTAGACCTCGCTGGCGGGATCGCTGCCGACGAGTACGACGGCGAGGCCCGGCGGCAGGCCGTGCCCGTCGCGGAATGCCGCGGCCCCGGCGGCGATCTCGCCGCGCATCGTGTCGGCGATGGCGCGGCCGTCGATGATACGGGCCCCCGTGGTCATCGCGTCAGCGGGCAAAGTCGACCGCGCGGGTCTCGCGGATCACGACGACCTTGATCTGTCCCGGATACTGGAGCTCCTCCTCGAAGCGCCGCGCGATGCCCTCGGTGAGCGCGGCCATGTTCTGGTCGTTGACACCGTCGGGGTCGACCATGACGCGGACTTCGCGGCCGGCCTGGATCGCGAAGCAGCGCTCGACCCCGGGGAAGCTCTCGGCGATCTGCTCCAGCTTCTCCAGCCGCTTCACGTACGTCTCGAACATCTCGCGGCGGGCGCCGGGCCGCGCGCCGCTGATGGCGTCCGCGGCCGTGACGAGGAATGTTTCCGGGTAGCGGTGCGGCTCCTCGTCGTGATGCGCCTTGATCGCGTTCAGCACGCCATCGGGCTCGTTGTGCTTCTTGCAGAGGTTCCAGCCCAGCTCGACGTGCGTGCCCTCGTGCTCGTGCGTGAGCCCCTTCCCGACGTCGTGCAGGATGGCCATGCGCTTCGCGAGCGTCGCGTCCAGTCCCATCTCCATCGCCATGTTTCCCGCGAGAATGGCGACTTCACGCGAGTGCAGGAGCTGGTTCTGGCCGTACGAGGTGCGGAACTTGAGCCGACCGAGGACCTTCACGATCTCCGGGTGTACGCCGTGCACGCCCAGACGATAGAGGGTCTCCTCCGCGATCTGGACCATCGAGTCCTCGACTTCCTTGCGGCTCTTGTCGACGACCTCCTCGATGCGGCCGGGATGGATGCGCCCGTCCGCCACCAGCTTTTCGAGCGACATGCGGGCGATCTCGCGGCGCACCGGATCGAACCCCGACAGGATGACCGCTTCCGGCGTGTCGTCGATGATGACGTCGATGCCGGTCGCCATCTCGAACGCGCGGATGTTGCGGCCTTCACGGCCGATGATGCGGCCCTTCATCTCGTCCGAGGGTAGGCTGACGACGGAGACGGTGCTCTCGGCGGTATGGTCGGCGGCGACGCGCTGAATGGCGAGCGAGATGATGTTGCGGGCTTCGCGCTCCGCTTCGCGCCGGGCGTTCTCGCGGATCTCGCGGATGCTGTTCGCGGCCTCGGCCCGGGCGGCGTCCTCCATCTCGTGCACGAGCTGGCGGCGCGCTTCCTCGCCGCTCATGCCGGCGAGCGCCTCCAGCTTCCGGCGCCCCTCGTCCCGGAGTCGCTCGTGCTCGAGCGTGGCGGCGTCGAGCGCATTGGCGCGCGCGTCCAGCTCGTTCTCGCGGTGCGTAAGCTGCGCGTCGCGCACGTCCAGCACCTCGTACTTCCGGTCGAGCGCGGTGCGCCGCTCGTCCAGGCGCTGCTCGCCGCGCTCGATGTCCTCGCGACGGCGCGCCTCCTCACGTTCCCACTCGCCGCGCGCGCGGAAAGCGGCTTCGCGACCCTCCAGGTCGGCGGCCTTGCGGATGCGCTCCACATCGGCCTCCGCACCGGCACGGATCCGTGCCGCCTCGTCCTCCGCGGACATGCGGGCCCGGCGCAGGCGCGCGCGCTCGAGACCCCAACCGATCAGCCACCCGACTATGACGGAAACGAGGGCGACGACCCCCACAATCAGGGCATCACTCATGGCGACTCCAATAAAAAGGCGCGTGGGGCGCCTTCAGGCAGGCTCTGCTGGAACAGGAATGGGCAGGCGGAGACGCGCGGAGACGCGCAGGCGGCCCGTGCGGCGCGGCCTCACCCGGGCGGAAGGTAGCCGAGGCGCCGGAAACGGCGCAAGCTCAATCGGGGCCTGCGACTGCGCGCACGTCGGCGGCGAGGCGAGCGGCCGCGCCGGCCAGCTTCCGACGCAGCGCATCGGTCTCCTCGCGGGCGCGGAACAGCTCGTCGGCGAGGGAGAGCGCGGCCAGGATCACGGCCCGGTGATGCTCCACCGCGGCACCGCTCGAGTAGACCTGCCCGACGGCCTCGTCGAGGTGCGCGGCGCAGCGGCGGGCGTACTCGGCGCCCGCGTCCGTGCGGATGGTGAACTGCTCACCGCCGATCTCGACGGTGACGGACTCGCGCTCGTTCATCGGGACTCCTCGGCGAACCGCAGTCGATCCATGACGCGTGCGACGCGTTCCCGGGCCTGGTCGAGGCGGGAGCGGAGGTCCCGGTTCTCGCGCTCCAGCAGGTCGGCGCGCTTCTGGACGCCGACCGGATCGACGGCGCCCGTCGCATAGCTCTGGAGCGCGCCCTCGAGCTCGGCGCAGTGCGCCTCGGTGCGAGCGAGCTGGGCGCGCAGCGCGTCGTGCTCGTCCAGCAGACGACGCACCGCCAACTCCAGGTCCGCCCACTCGCCGGGAAGGCGCGGCGTCACGTCAGCGCCGTTCGATGTCATGCTCCTCCTTGAGTGCGCGCAGCACCCGCTCCACCGCGCGATCCACTTCCTCGTCGGTCAGGGTGCGGCCCGGCGCGCGGAACCGAAGCCGGAACGCGACGCTGCGGCTCCCCGCCGGCAGCCCCGCACCGCGGAAGACGTCGAACGGCGCGACCGCGTCCAGCAGCTCACCTGCGGCTCCGCGGATCGAGCGTTCGACCACGCCGGCGGGTACGGCAGCCGGCACCAGCAGCGCGAGGTCGCGCTCTACCGCCGGATGCGTCGGCAGCGGGGCGTACGCGAGATCCCGCGCCGGCCGGACCGCGAGCACGATCTCGGCCGCCCATGTCGGGACGACGACGCGCGCCGGGACGTCGATCGCGTCGTCCCGGATCCTGCCCGCGTGTCCGATCACGCGCCCTTCCGCGTCGACGACTTCCAGCATCTCCGGACCAAGATAGCGAAGCGACCGGTTGTCGGTCGCCGTGTCCGCATCGCCAGGGCGAACGGACGTGCCCGCGCCGCCCAGCGCCGGCGCGAGCTCTTCCAGAGCCCCCTTCAGATCCCAGACGTCGAACGCTTCCGCCACGCCGCTCCAGTGCCCGGGACGGCGGCCACCGGTCATGATGAACGCGAGCCGGCGCGTTTCCGACGGGCGGGCGCCGGACGAGTCCGCCGCGTCCGACCCGCCCGACACGTCCGCCCCGCCCGTCGCGCGCGCCGGCGGCGGACCGAAGCCGGTGCCGATCTCGAACAGCCGCAGGTCGTCCACGCCGCGTGCCCAGTTGTGCTCGACCCGGCGCATAAGCGACGGCAGCAGCGCGCGACGCAGCCGGCTCTCCTCGGCCGACAGCGGCAGCAGCAGCGCGACGTCGCCGTCCGGCGCGGGGACGAAGGGCATGGTGCGGGACTCGAGGAAACCGCGCGCGACGAGGCGCTCGCGGAGCCGGTCCTCGAGCCGGGCCATGGCGTCGTCCGGCACCGTCCCCGCGCGGTACGCGCGCGATTCCTCCGGGAACCGGTCGTAGCCGTAGCGGCGCGCGACCTCCTCCACCAGGTCGATCTCCCGCTCGACGTCGTAGAGCCGGGCGCCGGGGACGTCGACGTGGATGGTTCCGCGAGAGCCCACCTCGACCACGAAGCCGATGGGCGAGAGCAGGTCCGCGATGCGTGCGGGCTCGATGTCGATGCCGAGCACCTGGCGCACGCGCTCGGCCCGCAGCTCGATGCTACGCGGCGCGCGCTCGATGCGCGTGACGTCGGCGTAAGTCCGCTCGGCCGCTCCCCCGGCAGTGGCCAGGATGAGCGCGACGACGCGCCGTAGCGCGCGCTCCAGCCCGTCCGGGTCGACGCCGCGCTCGAAGCGATGGCTCGCGTCCGTAGGCAGAGCGAGCGCGCGACGCGACGCGCGCACGTGCGTCGGCTCGAAGAGCGCGCACTCGATCAGCAGGTTCCGCGTGGCCGGCGTCACCTCGCTCTCGGCGCCGCCCATGACGCCGGCGACCGCCACCGCGCGCTCCGCATCCGCGATCACGAGCGTCCCGGCTTCGAGCGCGCGGTTCGCGCCATCGAGCGTCGTCAGGCGCTCACCCGCGCGCGCGCCGCGCACCACGATCGCCGGGCCACGCAGAAGGTCCAGGTCGAACGCATGCAGCGGCTGGCCCAGCTCGTAAAGGACGTAGTTCGTCGCGTCCACCACGTTGTTGATCGGACGAAGACCGACGCTGCGGATCCGCGCCGTCAGCCACGCGGGCGAGGGGCCGATGGTGACGCCGCGCACGACGGCGGCGAGGTAGCGGCGGCAGCCGTCGTCTTCGATCGACACGGACACGCCCGCGGTCTCCGCGCGGCTGCGCGAGGCGACCGGCTCCAGCTCCAGCTCCAGCTCCGCCGGCGCGCCCACGATCGGCGGCAGCGAGAGCGCGGCGCGCCCCTTCGCCGCGAGCTCGGCCGCGATGCCGACGTGCGACAGCAGGTCCGGCCGGTTCGGCGTCACGTCCACCACCAGGCGCGTGTCGTCGAGACCGGCGATTTCGACCAGGGACAGGCCGGGTGCCGGATCGCCGGGCAGCAGCATGATGCCGCTCTGATCGCGACCGAGACCGAGCTCGCGCTCGCTGCACAGCATGCCTTCGCTCGTTTCGCCGCGGATCCTGGCCTCGCGGATCACCATGCCCCCGGGCAGCACGGCGCCGACGGGTGCGAAGGCATACGTGCGGCCGGCCTCGACGTTCGGCGCGCCGCAGACGACCTGCATCGTTCCCGCGCCCGCGTCCACCTCGCAAACGGTGAGGCGGTCCGCGTTCGGGTGCGGCCGCACCGAGACGACGCGCGCCGAAACGATGTTCTCGAGGCCGACGCCGAGCGGCACCACCTCGTCGACGGTCGCGCCCAGCATCGCCAGCCGATCGGCCAGCTCGGGAGCGCTCGCCTCGAGCGAGGGCGCGAGCGCGCGCAGCCACGCATGGCTGACGTTCATCGATCGAACTGCGCCAGGAAGCGGGCGTCCGACTCGTACAGCAGACGGATGTCCGGCACCTTGTAGCGGAGCATGGTGATGCGGGCGGGACCCATGCCGAAGGCGAAGCCGGTGTACCGCTCGGAATCGTAGCCGACGTTGTCGAAGACCGCGGGATCCACCATGCCGGCGCCCATGATCTCCAGCCAGCCGCTGCCCTTGCACGCACCGCAGCCGGAGCCGCCGCACACGGTGCAGCTCACGTCGACTTCCGCGCTCGGTTCCGTGAATGGGAAGAACGAGGGGCGGAAGCGCACGCGCGCCGTCGGGCCGAAGAGCCGACGCGCGAACTCGGCGAGTGTGGCCTTGAGATCGACGAAGCTGAGCCCCTCGTCCACGGCCAGGCCTTCGATCTGCTCGAACGCAGGCGCGTGCGAGGCGTCCCACGGATCGCGACGATAGACCATGCCCGGCGCAACGATTCGGATCGGCGGCGGATACGCCTGCATCGTGCGCACCTGAACGGGTGACGTATGGCTGCGCAGCAGCAGTCCGCCCGGCAGGTAGAAGGTGTCCTGCATGTCCGCCGCGGGATGATCGAGCGGGGTGTTCAGCGCGACGAAGTTGTGCCACTCCGTCTCGGCCTCGGGTCCGCGCACGCGCGTGAAGCCGAGAGTCGCGAAGATGTCGCAGATCTCGTCGATCACGAGCGTGACCGGGTGCCGCGCCCCGCGCCACTGCGTGCGGCCCGGAAGCGTCAGGTCCTCGCCCGCCTCGACGGCAGCGCCGCCGGCGAGGGCCCGCGCCCGCTCGTCGAGGAGTGCCGAGATGTGCTCCTTCACCCGATTCGCGGCCGCGCCCACTGCGGGTCGCTCCTCCGCCGAGAGCGAGCCGAGGCCGCGCAGGACCGACGTGAGGCGGCCGTCCTTGCGGCCGAGCAGCGCGACGCGAGCGGCCTCGAGCGCACGCTCGTCGGACGCGTCCGCGATGAGCCCGCGCGCCTCCTCGTCGAGGCGCTCCAGTTGTTCGAGAAGGTCCGTCGCCATCTAGTCCGTCTGTCGCCGCACGAAGCGGCAGGAGGCCCGGAAACGACTCGGGCCGGCTGGCGCCGGCCCGAGATCACTCAGTTCAGCTGCGCCTTGGCCTGCTGGACCAGGGACGCGAAGGCGGCCGGCTCCCGCACCGCCAGGTCCGCCAGCACCTTCCGGTTCACCTCGATACCCGAGAGCTTCAGGCCGTTGATGAACCGCGAATACGTGAGCCCGTGCTCGCGAGCACCCGCGTTGATGCGCGTGATCCACAGGCGGCGGAATTCGCGCTTGCGGTTCTTGCGATCCCGGTAGGAGTAGACCCAGCCACGCTCGACCGCGTTCTTCGCGACGCGCCAGAGCTTGGAGCGAGCGCCCCAGTAGCCCTTGGCGGCCTTCATGTACCGTTTCTTCTTGCGGTGACGCGGCACCGCGCTCGTTACTCTCGCCATGATCTGCCTCTAGGCCTGGATCAGCCGCTTCATGCGCTTCTCGTCGGCGTTCGAGACGAGACTCGACTTGCGCAGGTGACGCTTACGCTTCGGCGACTTCTTGGTCAGGATGTGGCTCGTGAAGGCGTGGCCGCGCTTCAGCTTGCCCGTGCCCGTCTTCTTGAAGCGCTTCGCCGCGCTCTTGTTCGTCTTCATCTTCGGCATGGTACGGCTCCTATTCCTGTTCCTGAACCTTCTTCGGCGCCAGGATCATCGTCATGTTGCGCCCCTCGAGGTTCGGATGCGCCTCGATGCGGGCCAGATCCTCCAGCTCCTGCGATACCCGCAGCAGCACATCCCGACCGATCTCCGCGTGCGTGATCTGGCGTCCGCGGAACATCATCGTGGCCTTCACCTTGTTGCCCTCCTCGAGAAAGCGGCGCGCGTGGCGCAGCTTGAACTCGAAGTCGTGCTCCTCGATGCCGGGTCGGAACTTCACTTCCTTCACCTGCACCGTGTGCTGCTTCTTCCGCGCCTTCCGGGCCTTGCGCTGTTCCTCGTACTTGAACTTCCCGTAGTCCATCACCCGGCAGACGGGAGGCCTGGCGTTCGGCGCCACCTCGACCAGGTCGAGGCCCAGGGCCTCCGCCTGTGCGATCGCCTGCTCGATCGGCATGATCCCCTTCTGCTCACCATC
>DATKDR010000015.1:0-4146 GCA_035512635.1 Longimicrobiales bacterium
CCCGTGCTCTGCATCGCCGCCGCGATGCCGTTGATGCTCAGGAAGATCGCCTGGCGCAGCTCCTCGCGTTCGGTCTCGTCGTCCGTCGCGCGGAAGCGGCGGAGCAGCTCGATCTGCACGAGGTTCAGCACGTCGGTGTACGGGTTCCGCAGGACGATCGAGCGCTGGATGACGGGGTTGTTGTCGAGGATGCCGGACTGGCCCGTGATGCGGAGCACCGCGTCCGCCGCACGGCGGTAGTCGTCCGCGATGCGGGTGAGGAAGTCGGTGGGCGCATCGCCAGCGCGGGCGAGGCGGTCGTAGCGCTCGGTGACGACGAGGCGCGCACGCGCCATCTCGAGCTGTGCGTTGTCGACGACGGCGCGGAAGAACGGCCACGTGCGGTACAGAGTCTGCAGCTCGGCCGCCGCGTCCGGATCCTCGTCGAGCAGTCCGCCGAGACCGGCGCCCGTGCCATACCAGCCGGGCACGACCGCGCGCATCTGCGTCCACGCGAAGACCCACGGGATCGCACGCAGTTCGCCGAACGCGACGCGGGCCGACGATCCGCGCGACACAGGCCTGGACGCGATCGGTAGCCGGCTGATTTGCTCGATCGGCGTGCCGCGCGTGTACCAGTCCCAGAACTCCGGGTCGTCGATGAGGTCGCGGTAGGCGCGCATCGACCGGCGCGCGAGATCGGCCAGCAGCTCTTCCGTGCGCGCCACCTTGACGCCGCCGTAATCCCTCTGACCATCGACCCGCTCCTGCCCCCTCGCGGCTGTCGCGAGGTGCGACCCGGACGCGTCACCTCCGGCGCTGCCGTCACTGCCCTCCCGTGCGCTCGCGTTCGCGGGCGCGATCGTGCGCACGACGGCGCTCACGATCTGCTCGAGGTGCCGGCGCGCGATGTCCGGCAGGCCATACCGGAACGAGATCACCTCGCCCTGTTCGGTAAAGCGGATGCGGCCGTTGTGCACGGACGGCGGCATCGCCAGGATGGCGCGGTTGGCGCGGCCGCCGCCGCGGCCGACGGTGCCGCCGCGGCCGTGGAACAGACGCAGGTCGACGCCGTGCTCGCGCGCGACGCGGCCGAGCGCGTCCTGCGCGATGTGCAGCGCGCGGTTCGCCATCCAGTAGCCGCCGTCCTTGTTGCTGTCGGAATAGCCGAGCATGACTTCCTGCATGCCGCCGCGCGCGGCGAGCTGCATACGGTAGAGGTCGCTCGTGAAAAGCGCGCCCATGCGCTCGGCCGCAGCCTCCAGGTCGTCGATCGTCTCGAACAGCGGTACGAAGTCGAGGGCGGCCTGGACGCGGCCGTGCGCGAACGACCAGAGGCCAACCTCCTTCGCGAGCAGCATCGGCTCGAGCAGGTCGCTGACCGCATTCGTCATGCTGACGATCCAGCTGCCGACCGCTTCAGGCTCGCGCGCGATCTCGGCACGCACGACGTGGAACGCGGCCATCAGCTCGGCGGCTTCCTCCTCGAGCGCCGCACCCGCGGGCAACAGCGGCCGCGGGTTGCGCAGCTCGCGCTCGAGCAGCGTCCGGCGTGCGTCCTCGTCGAGGCCGACGTAGTCGTCGTGCACACCAGCGGCGGCCAGCAGCGCCGCGACGGTCCGCTCGTGCACGCCGCTGTGCTGCCGAAGATCGAGTGCGGCGATGTGGAAGCCGAACGTGCGGGCGAGCGTACGTGCGCGCGCCAGGCGACCGTGACGTGCGACATCGCCGAACCCAGTCTCGACCAGACATCGGTGCAGCAGGTCCAGATCGGCGCCGAAGCGCGCTGCGTCGTACGACGGCGGCGCTTTGTGCGTCGGCACGCGAGACAACGAACCCGCTTCGCCTGCGCTCACGACCGTCGCGCCGTCCGTCTCCGCCGCGCGCAGGCCGCGCAGCGCATTTAGCATGTGCGCGACCTTGCGCCGGTACGGCTCGTGACGGAAGGCACGCGCGTCGTCGGCCGACAGCGGCCACGCCGCCCCGTCATCCGCTAACGACGCGGTGAGCGCGGCCGGCGCGGGAATCTGACGCTCGGAGATGCTGAGCTCGGCGAGCAGCGCCTTCATTTCTTCGATGTGGCGTTCCAGAGCGGCGCGGCGGTGCTCGGCAAACGTCCACCGCGTCACCGCCGCCGTGACGTTCGGGTTGCCGTCGCGGTCGCCGCCGATCCATGAGCGGTAGCGCAGGAACGGCGGGAGCTCCGGCTCGGCGCCGTAGTGGCGGCGGAGCGCGCGCTGCACATCCGCGTGGATGCGCGGCACGGTGTCCCAGATCACGCCGGCGAGGAAGTGCAGGCTCTGGCTGACCTCGTCGCTCACGTCGGGCCGATGCGCGCGGATCTCGTCGGTCGCGAGCAGAACGAGGACCTCCTCGTCGATGTCGTCGATGACCGACTGCTCCTCCTCCGGCGTCGCGTCGGCGCGCCGCAGTCGAGCCAGGTGCTCCGCGACTCGCTGCTGCTTCTCGAGCACCGTGCGCCTGCGCGCCTCCGTCGGGTGAGCAGTCAGCGTCGGCTGGATATCGAGGCGGGCGAACACCGCCTCCACATCCGCCAGCAACGCCCCTGCCTCCGCCAGGTCGCGCACGACTTCGCCGATCGACTCCGGCCGCGCCGACTCCGCGCCGCCCGCGCGCGCACGTTGCCGGTTGACCGCGATGATTTCCCGCTTTTCCGCCTGGTTGACGAGGTGGAAGAACGCGGTGAACGCGCGTAGCAGCGCGACCAGCGTATCGAGGTCGAGTCCGGCGATGCGGTCGGCGGCGCGGTCGCGTTTGACGGCGTCGCCCTCCTGCTCGGCCTGCTTGCAAAGCAGCCGCAGCTCCTCGACCAGCGCCAGGGTTGCCTTGCCGTAGCGGGCTCGGATCGCCGTGCCCAGCACAGCGCCCAGCAGGTTGACGTTCTCGCTCAGCATGCGGGAGATGCCCGTCCCCTCGCTCGCGCCGTCCGGCCCCGCCCACTCATTCATGCAGCCCGTTTCACCGGTGAGGAATCCGGATGAAGGGTGTGGACGAGGTCGTGGTGCACGCAAGCGAGGACGGACCGCCGCGACCACGGCGACCCGTTGGGAAGCGCCGGATCAGCGGCCGTTGCGGACGTCTACCAGCAGGCGCAGCACGGCTGGCAGAGGCTGCGCCGGCCAGCCGCAACCCCTGCCGGTGCCTCCTGCACTAGGAAGACCGCATGATGATCGCCGGGTCCACGCGCCCGGCACGCAGCGCCGGCACCCCAGCACGCGGCCATGCCGATCGCTGCCATCATCAGCGACACGCCGACGAACGTGAGGGGGTCGTGCGGCTCGACGCCGAAGAGCAGCCCCTGGAATGATGCCGGCCGCGAGCGCCGCGCCGATCACGCTGCCACAAGGTTGAAGGCGGGCCAGGGCATTCCTGCTTCAACGGAACACTCCGGGGAGGCGCCGGCCTTGCGAGATATACTTCGAGACATGAAATTGGTGCTCAGATACCAATAGCATGCCTAAAACTGTAACCGGACTCAGTACCGAGGAAGCGAGCTTCCTGGCTCAATTGGCGGGCGAAGGCAAGGAGATCTTCACCGTCAAGGACGCGTACGCCTATTGGGACGACGACCCGAACACGCCCTTTCGACTCCGCGTCCTCGAGGAGAAGGGATGGCTGGAACGCCTCGAACGTGGCAAGTACCTCATCGTGCCTCTGGAGGCCGGGCCCACCCGTGAGTGGACGGAGAATGCCTTCGTCATCGCCGCACACCTCGTACAGCCGGCGGCGGTCGCATACTGGTCCGCACTCCATCACTGGAACCTGACGGAACAGGTCCCTCGCCTCACGTACGTTCAAACCACTTCGCGCAAATTCCGGCGGCGGAAGGAGGTCCTCGGGCTGCGCTTCCGCTTCATCACGGTGACTCCCCGGAAGTTCTTCGGGCTCAACCGCGAGACGCTGGACCACAAGCGGTATCAGGTGACGGACCGCGAAAAAACACTCATCGACTGCCTGGACCGGCTCGATCTTGCCGGCGGCATCGCGGAGGTGCTCGGGGCACTTCGCGCGGGCCTCGACGAGTTCGATTGGTCGCGTCTGGATAACTATCTCAGCCGCTTCCGTTCCGGAGCGGTGATCAAGCGGCTCGGCTTTCTCATAGAAGCGATGGAACTCGCGATACCGGATCGCGAGGCACGACTGGCG
>DATKDR010000016.1:0-2210 GCA_035512635.1 Longimicrobiales bacterium
CAGGCCGCGTAGAACTCGCCGCACTTGTCGCCATCGGGCGACGTGAGCAGCTCGCCGTAGACGGAATACGAATCGCCCTTGCTCGGGATCTTGCCGGTATCGGCATGCCAGCCGCGGCCGAAGAGCTCGACGGTCTTCGCGCCGCCGATCGGCACGGCCGCCAGCGCCGGACGCTGCTCGCCGGGTCTGATCGCGAGCGCGGCCGCCGCGGTCGCCGCCGCCGCGATGATGCCGCGCTTGAGAACCGTGCGCCTGCCACTTTCTGGGATAGGTGTATTCATCCCTTCCCCTCCTCGCTGCAAGACGCTACGTCAGTGCGATAGAGAATCAAGCCATCCGAATAACAGAAGCGGATCGGTCGACAGTGTTTAGACGGACTAGACAACGCGCTCGAGGAAGCCGAGCTCGAACATCCGCCGCGCGACGGAAAGCCCCGCGCGCGCGTAAAGCTCGGCATCGGCCACGCCTTCGTGTTTGGCGCCCTCGACGAACGCTCCTCGGAGCGTCCGGTTCCCGTCAAGCTGCGTCAGCAGATACAAGACCTGCGGCTCCATGCCCGCTTGAAAGCCGACGCCCTCGTCGAGCGTCAACGTCATGTTCTCCACGCGCGGCGCGCCCTCCTGGAATCGCACCTGCTGCTCGACCGTCGCCTTAGCGACAACGCGGAGCTTCTCTCGTAGCAGCGCCTCGCCGTCGGACGATCCGGAGAGGAGATCGTGCGCGGCGAAGACCCGCACGACGTGATCGCTTGCGGGCTTCAGCCGTCCGGGTGGTAGCGGATCCGTGCGGAACCAGTTGGCTCCCTGCCGACGCCGGAGGAGCAGCGAGCCATAAGCGATCCCCCGTATCCCCAGTTCGCGGTAGTACGCCAGCCAGATATCGATGAGCTTGGCGTACCGCGCGGGGTCGCCGGATTCGGTCTGGTTCCAGACCGCGGCCGTGTCGAGCGGACTGTCAGTCCGGTAGTGGAGCAGCCACGAGTCGCAGCCGCTGTCACGGACCCAGCGCTGGACCGCCTCCGTGGCGTCGCCGTCGGGATCGGCGATCCAGCTGATGGCGATCGTCGCGAAGCCGCCCTCCTCGAGGTGCGCTGGGATCGAGCGCACCACCTGCTCGGAAACGCTGTCCCCGACTAGACCGCTGTCCCGATAGATGTACTCGCTCGCGGGTGAGATCACGTAGGGCGGGTTGCACGAGATCGTGTCGAACCGCTCGTCGCCGATGGGCTCGAACCAGCTGCCGGCGCGGAACTCGATGTTCGCCGCGAGATTCAGCTGGGCATTGAAGGCTGCGAAGTTGACGGCCCGCGGACTTACGTCCGTGGCCAGCACGCGTTCGGCGTGCGTCGAGGCCAGCAGACCCTCGACACCGCAGCCGGTGGCAAGATCAAGGAACGAGCGCACCGGCCGTCGCACCGTGAGGTGCGCCAGAGTCACCGATGGACCGTGCACGCCTGGCACGTGGTCGGCCGGAGCTGCCTCTCCCGCGCGCAGCCGGACGTCTGACGTAATGAAAAGGTGGTCGTGCGGAACGATACGCACGAGCGGGCGTGCAATGGCGTCCCGGCGCACGACGACGCGCAAGCGCACGAGGTCGTCGACGACGAGCGGCGCGATCGCGGGCGCGAGCTCGTCGACCGGCACGTCGCGATCGAGGATGAACAGACGCACGAGGGCACCCAGCGTCGCGTGCTGCTCGAGCCGCCGGAGCTGCACCGGGATGTCGGATGGACGAGAGACGATCTCGTCGCCGGTGCCGAGTGCGTCGCCGATCTTCTTCGCCGTGAACTGGGCCGCCAGCAGCATCTCGCGCAGACGGCGGACGAGGTCGGGCCGATCGAGCGGAAGCGGTCCGTTCACAGCCCGCGATGTTAGTGATGGAGCAGCACACCCACGGAGAACGTGTACCCGTCGGGATCCTCGATGAGGCAGTCGCGCCAGCCGTGCGGCGGCCAGTCCTTCGCCGGCGCGAGCACGGTGTGCCCGCCGGCTCGCGCGCGGCGCTCGGCCTCGTCCGGATCGATGCCAAGCAGCCGGACCTCGACGCCGAAGCCGCGTCTCTCCGCGCCTCCGAGCCGCGGCCCCCACGGCTGCCGCGCGTAGGTGCGATCGGCGTGCAGCTGGATCGTCGCGCCGTCGCGCTCGAGCGCCGCGTAATCGGGCGTCTGGTGAAGGACCCGAAAGCCCAGGACCCCCGTGTAGAAGGGGACG
>DATKDR010000017.1:0-2409 GCA_035512635.1 Longimicrobiales bacterium
GCGGTCCAAGGCTCGTAGCCGCGAGATGGTGTGGGACATCGCCGCGCGCGTGCTCGATCGCTGTTACGTCCTCGCGCTGCGTCCACGCCCATGCGGCCGACACGCCGGGTACGCGGTAGACGTGTTCGGTCGCGATGCGCAACACCTGGGACGAGGTCATCGCGCCAGACAGATCGGATAGCGCCGCGGTGCGCCGCTGCAGCACGTCGTGCTCGACCACGTCCCGGCCACGGATCTTCGCGAGCTCCGCCGCCACGAGCGCCGCGGCGACCACGAGCTGGAGCGGCCACAGCGCGACCGCTTCCGCTTCCTGGAGTCGCAGCGCGAGCACGACGTCGATGGCGACGATGGCCAGGGCCGCGACCGCGGCCGCGCCGAACGCGCCGTAGCGCAGCGCGCCCAGGCCGATCGGGATCATGAAGAGCGCCCACGCGGGCCGATCCAGGGGTAGCGCAGCCACAAGCACGCCCGTTGCGGCGATGTCGACACCGATCGCGCCGATGGCGACGCCGCGCGCCACGGGCTCCGGAACGAAGGGCATCGCGTAGCGGGCGACGACCGCGAACGCGAGGTACGCGACGAGGCCGGCCGGGACCCAGGCCGGGGATCCGCCTCCCAGCAGGACCAGCGTCGTGGCGAGAGCGGCCGCGGCGAGGCGCAGACGCAGGGTCGCTCGCTCGACGTCCGCCGTGCCGGATCGCTCAGAGCGCATGCGCACCTCCGTGCCTGCTCAACGCGCTCGCCGCGGCCTCGCTGCGGGAGGCCGCTCTTGACCTCCGAACGCGTGTTCCATATCGTGCCAGCTCTATGCGAACAGCCGTTCCATTCCCCGCACGGACCAGCCTAGAGCAGATCCTCGACTCGTTCGAGCGGGATCCGGAGTTCGCGGCGATGGTCACGAAGTGGGAGCGCCTCCCTGCCAAGGCGCCACGGTACGCGCCATTCCCGGTCTGGCTCGACGAGCGGATCGTGCGGTCGCTCCGGCGGCGCGGGATCGAGGCGCTCTACTCGCATCAAGCCGCGGCGCTCGAGGCCGCGCACGCGGAGCGGAACGTCGTCGTCGTCACGCCGACGGCCTCGGGCAAGACGCTCTGCTACGACCTGCCGGTGCTTCATGCCATCGCTAAGGACCCCTCGGCACGCGCGCTCTTCATCTTCCCCACCAAAGCCCTCGCTCAGGATCAGCTCGCCGAGCTCGAGCGCCTGTCCACGGATATGGAGATCGAGCTCAAGACCTACACCTACGACGGCGACACGCCGCCGCAGGCGCGCGCGGCGATCCGCTCGGCGGGTCACGTGGTCATCACGAACCCGGACATGCTGCACACGGGGATCCTCCCCCACCACACCAAGTGGGTGAAGCTCTTCGAGGACCTGCGGTACGTCGTGCTGGACGAGCTGCACACGTACCGCGGCGTGTTCGGAAGCAACGTCGCGAATGTGCTCCGGCGTCTTCGCCGCATCTGCGCGTTCTACGGGTCGTATCCCACGTTCATCTGCACCTCGGCCACGATCGCCAATCCCGAGGAGCTCGCGCGCCGGCACGTCGAGGCGGACGTCGTCCTGATCGACGAGTCCGGTGCGCCGCAGGGCGAGAAGGTCATCGCGTTCGTACAGCCGCCGGTGGTGAACGCTTCGCTCGGGATCCGGAAGAGTGCGCTGCTCGTCGGCCGGGACATCGCCGCGACACTGCTCGCCTCCGGCGTGCAGACGATCGCCTTCACCCGCTCGCGGGTGCAGACGGAGCTGCTGCTCACCTACCTGCGCTCGCGCTTCCCGCAGCCCCAGTGGCCGCCGGACCTGGTGCGCGGGTATCGCGGCGGGTACCTGCCCAGTGAGCGCCGCGGCATCGAGCGCGGACTGCGGGACGGAAGCGTGCGCGGCGTCGTGTCCACCAACGCCCTCGAGCTCGGCATCGACATCGGCGCACTGCAGGCCGCCGTGCTCGTCGGCTATCCCGGCACGGTCGCCTCGACCTGGCAGCGCATGGGCCGGGCCGGCCGGAGAGGCGAGCTGTCGGCGGCATTCCTCGTCGCGACCTCCTCGCCCACCGATCAATACGTCGTGCAGCACCCCGACCACGTCCTGCGCAAGCCGCCCGAGCAAGGTTTGATCAACCCGGACAACCTCCACGTGCTCGTCGGCCATCTCAAGTGCGGGGCCTTCGAGCTGCCGTTCGAGAAGACCGAGCGATTCGGCACCGAGGACACGCCCGGCGTGCTCTCGTACCTGGACGAGCCGGGGATCCTGCACGAGGCGGACGGCCGTTACCACTGGTCCGCGCAGGCCTTCCCGGCCGAGGCGATGTCGCTGCGCACCGCGAGCAACGACAACGTCGTGATCATCGACACGACCGGCGGCCACACGCGCGTGATCGGCGAGGTGGACCGCTTCGCCGCGCCGGTGCTC
>DATKDR010000018.1:0-2304 GCA_035512635.1 Longimicrobiales bacterium
GCATGTGGCATGTAGATCGTGCCTGGCGGTGGAGCATCCGGGTGTTCGTGGGGCACAGTGCCGACGACGCCGACGATTTCGCCGGTGCGCTGTGTAACGCGATAGCCCGCGCGAAATTCGTGCACGGTGACGGTTAGGCGGCGGCCAACGACCGGCCCGGGCGATTGCGCCGTCAGGGTGCGGACGAGTGCCTCGTCCACCAGCAGCACCTCGGGCGCACCCTCCCGGTCCGCGGCGGTGAACTCGCGGCCGGCGCGAAGCGGCACACCGATGGTCGTGAAGTATCCGGGACTCACTATGCGGCTCAGCGACGTGTACGTCCCCCATTCGGTCGTCGTGACGAGCTCGGCGGGCGCGTATGGCTCCAGCGTCAGGTCGCCGCTGGTCGGCAGGTCGGATGTGAGCGCGACACGGTGAACTCCGCCGGCAGCGGCGAGCCCCTCCTGCAATGCTCCGAAGAACTGGACCCAGCGATCTGGGCCGGGATACCGCGCGAACGGAAGCGTGACTCGCGCGGTGAGCACGCGCTCGGGCTTGAATCCCAGATCGGCGCGCTCGAGCCGCACGAGCGTTCCGACCAGCGACGCGCTCACGTACAGCAGGGCGAACGCCGCTCCGCACTGGAGGATGATCATGCCGCGGCGAGCCGTACGCGCGCCGCGCGAGGCAGTCGACCGCTGCGACCGAAGCATCGTCGTCAGGCCGCCACGGGCGACCAGCCACGCCGGCCCGAGCCCGCAGACCACCGTCAAGACGACCGCCAGGGCGAGCGCGACGAGTACGATGCCGCCATCCACCGCGAGCGGCGCGGTGCGCGGCACGATCCCGGGCTCGAGCCCGAGGAGCAGCGCCACCGCGGGTCTCGCCAGCAGCACGCCGGCGATCGCTCCGCCGAACGTCACCAGCGCGCTCTCCAGCAGCAGCAGCCGCATTACGAGTCGGTCGCCGGCGCCGAGCGCCCGCCGAATGGCGATCTCCTGCGCGCGGGCGGTGAAGCGGACCAGGAGAAGCGATGCAGCGTTGGCGCACGCTACCGCCAGCAGGAGCACGCCGGACGCCGCGAGCAGCACGAGGACCGGCTGAATGTGCGCGTTCACCTCCTGCTTCAGCGGGACAGCGCGCAGGAGTGTACCGGTTTCGGCATGGCTCGCGATCTCCCGACGCAGGCGGCGAGCCTCGGCGGCGAGCTCCCCTCCTGCGGACTCGATCGTTGACCCTGGTGTGAGCCGCGCCAGCACCTTGAGATAGGCGCCGTCCCGCGGCGCCGTGGCGTAATCGATACCTAACGGCGTCCACCCGATTACGTCGGTCGACATACCCGCGCCGGCCGGCATGTGCAGCCGGAAGCCCTCCGCCATTACGCCGACGACCCGCGCACGGCTGCCGCCGAGGTCGATCGTACGGCCGAGCACGGAGCGATCACCGCCGAGAGCGCGGCTCCAGAAGGCGTGGTCCAACACTATGACGGAGACGGCCGAGGAATCGCGGGTGTTGGTCGGGCGGTCGTCGGCGGCCTCCAGCGCTCGTCCCAGCATCGGACGCACGCCGATCACGCTGAAGAAGTCGCCGGCGACGACACCGAGCTGCACCTGCTCCGGGTTTCCCGCGTCAGGCAGGTAGGTGGTCGAGAACGAGTTCACCGCCGCCATGGCGGCGAACGATCGCGAGCGCTCCCGCACGTCCAGGTAGTCAGGCGGCGACAGCGGCGCACGCTCCCCCGGGTCGCGCGCCGTGCCGCGCCAGATCAGCACCAGCCGGTCGCCGTCGGGGTACGGCAGGCCGCGCAGCAGCACGCCGTCGACCACGGTGAAGACCGCCGCCGCCACGGCGATTCCGACGCAGAGCGCGGCCATGGCGATCGCCGGGGTTACCGGCGCTCTAACGAAGCCGCGAAAGACGAGGGCGAGGTCGTTGCGCATCTCAGGATCCGCCGGTGGAGTGGAGCGGACTACATGAAGCGCCGACGCCGCAGAGTCAATGTCGAACTGGCGACGCTGACAAAGTGCCCACAGAGAGCGCCGCCGTATGATCTCGCCGCCGCGACACGGCCCTCGACACCGCCTCGACCGTCGATCCGCTGCCTACGGGAACTTGCGGGCCCTGGTATGCCGGGTCACGGCCGGACGCGAATCACCTGCCGAATGCTGTCTCCGTCGAACCGGAATGTGAGCGCAGCGTTCATCGGCCGTTCGGGTGTCCACTCGAAGTCGTACGTCTCGCCGACCCCGAGGCGTACATGCGCGGACCCGACTGCCCGCTTCCCGATCGGGAGGTCCGCGCCGTCCTTGGCGAGGGCCCGCCACG
>DATKDR010000019.1:0-130431 GCA_035512635.1 Longimicrobiales bacterium
GTCACCGGCCACATCGCGTCGCTCAAGTGGACGCGCCCCGAATACGTCGAGCGCCTGCGCGAGACGATGGGCATCGACTACTCGAAGACGCCGTCCGAGGACTTCGCCAGCGTCCACATCGAGTTCGAGACGACGGAGGGCCTGCGCGTCCTCGGCGAGGCGACGACGTCGTGGAGCTACGTCGGGCCGGGGCTGCGACTCTCCGCCGAGCTGCTCGGGCCCGAGTACTCGATGCGGTGGAACTCGCTCGACACTGGGCTGGACCTATTCTTCAGCCGGGAGGTCGCGGGCGCCGCGGGCGAGGATCTCGTCGAGAAGCAGAACGCGGA
Source organism: Longimicrobiales bacterium (assembly GCA_035512635.1). Classification (GTDB taxonomy): domain Bacteria; phylum Gemmatimonadota; class Gemmatimonadetes; order Longimicrobiales; family RSA9; genus DATKDR01. Next base: position 330 of record DATKDR010000019.1, read on the forward strand.
GATCGGCCTGATGCCGGTCGTGCCCGACGAGGCGCTTGCGTACGGCTACACCGACGAGGACCGGCACTTCGTGCGTGCGTTCCTAGGCCTCGAGGAGCCGCGGCTCACGTTCGCGGACGGGCTCGAGGTCGTCCAGGTGCTGATGACGGCGTACAAGTCGGCGGAGGAGGGGAGGACGCTGGAATTCGGGGCGGGGGAAGGGGTGGAGGGGTTCGTGCCGCGGATAGCGACGTAGAGGAATGAGGTGATGGAGACGAGACCGCTGGATACGTCGCCGGACATGTGGCGCCAGCATTGCCACATCGTCCGGGCGATGGACGAGGAGTCGCGCGTCCGGGTGGCCATCGAACTGAGCGACGCGGTGCGCGAGCTCCAGATCGCGGGCCTGCTCGCCAGGAATCCCGGCTGGAGCCGCCCGGAGGCCATCCGCGACCTGGTGTGGCGCACGGCCGGCGTCGATCTAAGCGCGGCCGGGTGAGCCTCGCCGGGCTCCTGGCCGCCGTCGCCCGCGCGCTGCGAGGCGCGGACATTCCTTTTATGCTGACCGGCTCATTGGCCGCGGCCTATTACGGCACGCCTCGCGCGACGCAGGACATCGACCTGGTCGTCGAGACGAGCGGTGAGCGGCTGGATCGGCTCGTTGATGCACTGTCGGACGCCGGCTTCTACGTGAGCCGCGACGCGGCCCAAGGTGCGCTTGCCGGCGGTGGCCAGTTCAACGCGATCGATCCATCGAACGGCTGGAAGGTGGACTTCATGATTCGGCGGTCGAGGCCGTTCAGCGAAACGGAGTTCGGTCGTCGTCGCCGTACGGAGCTGTTCGGTGTCGAGGTCGCCCTCGCGACCGTCGAGGACCTGATCATCTCGAAACTCGAATGGAGCGAGCTCGGCGACTCGGAGCTCCAGCGGCGTGACGTCGCGGAGCTGGTGGCGGCGATGGGCGACGCACTCGACGTCGACTACATGGAGAAATGGATCCACGACCTCGGCCTCGAGTCGGCGTGGCAGCGGATCCGTTCATCGTCTAACGAATAGACACGCTACCGGGGCGACGGCCCCAGCTTGTCATGGCGCGATGGCGCCCTATCCTTGGCCGAACGACAACGGTCTGCGGCCGCCTGTCGAAAACCCCGCGCGCCGTTCGTCGCATGGGTAGGGACGCCCCGGAGCCCGGGCGCGTCATGAGCCTAAAGAGCAGGGAGCAACCACACATGCGGACCCGAGCACTCGCCATCGTACTGACCGCCGCCACCCTCGCCGTGCCGGCAGTCGCCAAAGCCCAAAGCCCAACGCCCCACGCCCCCACGCGCACCGGCTACGTCGAGTCCAACGGCGTGCGCTACTACTACGAGATCCACGGCGCGGGGGAGCCGCTCCTGCTGCTGCACGGCGGGCTCGGCTCGATCGACATGTTCGCGCCCATCCTGCCGACCCTCGCCCGGCACCGCGAGGTCATCGCCGTCGACCTGCACGGGCACGGCCGGACGTCGCTCGGGGCGCGGCCGGACGTCGACATGATCGCGGCGGGCGACGACATGGACCGGATCCTCGAGGAGATCGGTTACGACCGGGTCGACGTGATGGGCTACTCGTTCGGCGGCGGCGTCGCGCTGCGGCTCGCGACCCAGCATCCGGAGCGGGTGCGTCGTCTGGTGATCGTGAGTGCGGGCTTCGCGGCCGAGGGCTTCTACGCGGACATGCGCGCGATGCAGGCGCACGTGGGCGCGGCGATGATGGAGCAGATGCGTGAGACGCCGATGTACCAGGGCTACGTGCGCGTCGCGCCGCACCCGGAGGAGTTCCCGCGGCTGCTCGACGCGATGGGCGCGTTCATGCGGGCGGACTACGACTGGAGCGACGAGGTGCGCGGCCTCGCGATGCCGACGATGCTCGTCTACGGCGACAGCGACATGTTCCGGCCGGAGCACATCGTCGAGTTCTATCAGCTCTTGGGGGGCGGGCTGCGCGACGCGGGGTGGATGCGCGAACACATGTCGCGCAATCGGCTCGCGATCGTGCCCGACCTCACGCACTACGAGATGTTCCTGTCGCCGGTGCTCGCGTCGACGGTGCTGCCGTTCCTGAACGGCGAGAGCAACGCGCCGAGCTGGGCGGCGCAGGTGCAGCAGTCGGAGTAAAAGCTGCGCGTGTCCCCGGAAGAACGACTGACGCCGGTGGTCGACTGGCTCGAGCTCGAAGCGGGGCATCGCGTGCTCGAGCTCGGCTGCGGCCATGGCGTCGCGGCGACGCTCGTGTGCGAGCGTATCGGCGACGGTGTGCTGGTTGCGGTCGATCGGTCGGCCAGGATGATCGCGACGGCAGCGCGACGCAACGCGCGCCACGTGGCGGCGGGCCGCGTGCGGTTCGTGAGCTCCGCTGTCGAGTCGCTCGATCTGGGGGACGAGCGCTTCGATCGCATCTTCGCGGTCAATCTGCCGCTGTTCGTGCGGCAGGACCCGACGGCGACGCTGGTGGAATTGCGCCCGCACCTCGCCGCGCGCGGACAGCTCTGGTCGATCGCCCAGACAACGGCAAGGATGACGAAGCCACAGGAGGAGGCGTTTCCGCGCGCGCTCGAGGCCGCCGGCTACAACGTCCTGCGGGTGGTGAGACGGCAGACGACCGGCGCGCACGTGCTTGGCATTGCCGCGACCTGGTGAACGGAGTGAGGCCGATTTGAAAGCCGCCATCTACGAGCGCTACGGCCCGCCCGAGGTGGTCGAGGTGCGCGACGTGCCGAAGCCGCAGCCGGGCGCCGGCGAGGTCCTGATTCGGGTCCACGCGACGACGGTGACGACCGCCGACTGGCGCGCGCGCAGCCTCGAGATGCCGGCCGGTTTCGGCACGCTCGGCCGCCTCGTCTTCGGCGTGCGCGGGCCGCGGAAGCAGATCCTCGGCTCCGAGGTCGCGGGGGTCGTCGAGGCGGTGGGCGAAGGCGTGACGCGCTCCCGGGTCGGCGATGAGGTCTTCGCGTTCGACGGCTACGGCATGGGCGGCCACGCCGAGTACAAGCGCATGCGCGAGACCGGCCCGATCGCGCGCAAGCCGGCGAATCTCAGCTTCGAGGAAGCGGCCGCGCTCTCCTTCGGCGGCACGACCGCCCTGCATTTTCTGCGGAAGGCGAAGCTGCAGAGCGGGGAGCGGGTGCTCGTGAACGGCGCCTCCGGCGGTGTCGGCACTGCCGTCGTTCAGATCGCGCGCCATCTCGGCGCGGACGTGACGGCGGTGTGCAGCGCCGCGAACGCCGACCTGGTGCGATCGCTCGGCGCGCAGCGCGTCATCGACTACACGACGCAGGATTTCGCGGCGAGCGGCGAGTCGTGGGACGTCATCGTCGACACGGTCGGCACCGCGCCGTACGCGCGCAGCCGACGCGCGCTGCGCGAAGGCGGCCGGCTGCTCCTGGTCCTCGCCCCTCTCTCCGGGCTGCTCGGCGCGCTCTGGGTGTCGATGACGACGCGCCACAAGGTCATCGCCGGGCCCGCCCCCGAACGGCCCGAGGATCTGCGCGCGCTGGCGGAGATGGCGGAGCAGGGCGCCTACCGCCCATTCATCGACCGCACCTTCCGCCTCGACCAGATCGTCGACGCACACCGGCTCGTCGACAGCGGTCGCAAGCGCGGCAACGTCGTCGTCACGGTTCTGGAATGATCGGGGCGGGTTGTGCGGCGTGTCGTGCTCACTGACGCATAGCGCGGGCATCCCGGTCCCGCCTCGGCCGTTGCCCGGCTCCCCGCCGGGCCCCATCGTGTCCGCCACGGAAGCGATCTCGTCCCCGCGACGACGACGTCGCATCGACTCCGTTCCAACCCGGGCTGGTATCCATATTCCATCAGGAGTCGACATGTCCGTCTACCTCATGCGCTTCAGCTACACGCCCGAAACATGGTCGCGGCTGCTCGCGAACCCCGAAGATCGCCGCGAGGCCGCCCGGACGTACATCGAGAAGGTGGGCGGAACCCTCCAGGGCTTCTGGTACGGCTTCGGGGAATACGACGGCTACCTGATCTTCGACGCGCCGGACAACGCATCGGCCGCGGCGGTCGTGCTCGCGGTCGCGGCCGGAGGCGCCCTGGCCTCCGTCGAGACGACGGTTCTCCTGACCGTCGAGGAGACGCTCGAGGCGCTCGCAACGGGGAAGGATATCGGCTACCGCCGGCCGGGTGAGTCGCGCACGAAGTGATGGAGATTGCCGACATCCGCCTCCGGGAGGCATCGCATGGGAGAGGGCAGAAAGCTGGACCTGCTGCTTCGGTTCGAGATCCTCGCGTTCGCGGCGGCGGCGCTGGTGCACGCGGGCGTGCTCGTGGACGGCTACGAGCACCAGGCGGCGTACATCGCCGAGACGGTGATCGCGGTGGTGCTCCTGGCGGGACTGCTGGTCGGCGGCCTCAAGCCGGGCTGGGCGCCGCGTGCGGTCGTCGCCGCGCAGGCGTTCGCGCTCCTCGGTACGCTCGTCGGCGTGGTCACGATCGTCATCGGCGTCGGTCCGCGGACGGCGCCCGACGTCGTCTACCACATCCTGATGGTGCCGATCCTCGCAGGGGGCCTGTGGCTCGCCCTGCGCTGGCGATCCGCGCAGCGGCCGCGGGTGGAGCAGCCATGAGGAGCGCCCGCACGCCGAAGGATGGACGAGCGGAAACGCCGTCGAATCAGACGATGGCGCACCGATCGGCAGTGTGCGAGGGCGCCGAGCCGAGCCCGACCGGCACTCGTCGACGCGAGTGCCGGTTTGGCTGGCCTCGAAGGTCAGAGCGTCTTCAGGTACTCCACCAGGTCGTTCTTCTGAGCGCTCGAGAGGCGGAGATTCCGCACCCGTTCGTAGTGCTCGACCACATCTCGCAGAGTCGCGGCGCTGCCGTCGTGGAAGTACGGCGGATGCTGCCACAGCCCGCGTAGCGGCGTGGTCCGGTAGCGCCGGTTCGCGGTCCGCGCGGCGTACGCACCGCTCATTCCGGTTTCGGCCGGGTCGTGGAGAACACCGCGATTGTTGTCCGTCAGGTTCCCGCCCGTATGACAGGTCTCGCAGTTCGCCTCGAACGTGGCTTCCCCACGCCGAGCCGCCGCTGCGTCGAAGGAGCCCGCCGGCGGTGACGGTGCCCGCAGGCTGTGCTGATAGACACGCAGGGCCTCGAGCCTGGGCGTAACCAGGTCGGGCGAGTGCGTGACGTGAATCCCCAGGCGCTCATCGGAGAAGTTGCCGCGACCGTGCATCTGCGTCACCGCGACGTAGGCGTTCCAGTACGAGATCGGCCCTTCGGCGGTGTAGGTCTTGTTTTCGACGTCGGCCAGGCCGTACGCCGGCGGGAGGACGAGCGGCGTGCTCTGGCCGTCGATGTTGAAGCGAGGGTCGTATTTTCCGGGGCCCCAGGACTGGTAGATCGCCTTCTGGGCGTCCGGAACCGCCGGCGAGAGCGCGATGATCGCGCCGACGTTCAGGTCCCGATTCGGCCAGCCGTCCATCCGGTGCCCGATACCGGCGGAAAAGGCGTCGTCGACCGTGGAGTGGCAGAGCGCGCAGGTGATGCCGACTCGCGTCAGCGTTTCCCGTCCGGCGACGGTGACCACCGTGCCTCGCAGCCCGAGCACAGCGTTCAGGCGCAGCAGGGTCACCGTGGTGGCCGGACTCGTCAGGTCGATCCGGCCCTGCTGGATGCCGCTCACCACCTCGGGTGGCAGCGCGTCCATGTCCACTTTGAGGCCGACGGATAGAGCGGTGGTCGGATCGACAGCACTCGCGATCACTCGGGCCATTCCGAGTGTGTCGGTCCAGAAGGATTCGTTGCCGAACGTCTCGTGTCGGAAGATCTCGCGCCCGCTCGCGAGCTCGTCCGCAGACGGCGATACGTCGCCGGGCCGGCAGGCGCCGCCCAGGACGACACCGGCGAGGAGCAGGAGAATCCTCGGCCTCGGCCGACTGCCGCCTTCATGGCCCGGCGAACCCGCCGTCGAGCGTGTCATCGCAGCCTCCTCGAGAGAGAAGCGACCGGATGTCTCGGATGCGAAATCGCGCGGTGGAGGGCGGCTGCGGCGCTCGACCGGGGTCGAGCGTGCGCGAACCGTCGCGCTGAGCGTATTTCATGGAGACAGGAGTTGCGAGCTCGTTCGAGCCGCAGCTACCGGGCGTTGTTTTGGTGGACCAAAACCGAAGCATTTTCGGTGCCGTGGCCGGAGCGTCTTGGTCGGTTTCGCTCGCGCTCCGCGATGCCCCAGGTCCTCGCCACGCTCGCCGCTCCGGCTTAATCTGAAGGCCGTCCGGGCGGCAACGCAGGAGGACGACTCCGCCGGTCGGCCGGGTATCGTGGAGAGCGCGGCTCGGGCGGCATCCAAACTGGAGACGGGATCATGAGCGGCGTACGAGTGCTGGTCGGCACGCGGAAGGGCGCGTTCGTGCTCACGGCGGATGGCAAGCGGAAGAAGTGGAAGATCGACGGACCGCACTTCGGCGGCTGGGAGATCTATCACGTGAAGGGGTCGCCCGCGGATCCGAACCGCATCTGGGCCTCGCAGACGAGCGGCTGGTTCGGCCAGGTGGTGCAGCGCTCGGACGACGGCGGCAAAACCTGGAATCCGGTCGGCAACGCGTTCGCCTACGACGGCGTTCCGGGCACGCACCAGCACTACGACGGCTCGCTCCGCCCGTGGGAGTTCAAGCGCGTGTGGCACTTCGAGCCGTCGCTGACGGATCCGGATACCGTGTACGCGGGGGTCGAGGACGCGGCGCTGTTCCGCTCGACCGATGGCGGGCAGAGCTGGAACGAGCTGAGCGGCCTGCGCGGCCACGGCACGGGCCCGCAGTGGGCGCCCGGCGCCGGCGGCCTGTGCCTGCACACGATCCTGCTCGACCCGGCCGATCCCGCGCGCATGTTCGTCGCGATCTCGTCCGCGGGTGCGTTCCGCAGCGACGACGCGGGCAATGCGTGGCGCCCGATCAACCGCGGCCTCCACTCCGAGTACATCCCCGATCCCACCGCCGAGGTCGGCCACTGCGTGCATCGCATCGCCATGCATCCGTCGAACTCGCGCACGCTCTTCATGCAGAAGCACTGGGACGTGATGCGCACCGACGACTCCGGCGACTCGTGGCACGAGGTGAGCGGCGACCTGCCGTCCGACTTCGGCTTCGCCATCGAGGTGCACGCGCACGAGCCCGAGACCGTCTACGTCGTCCCCATCAAGAGCGACTCCGAGCACTACCCGCCGGAAGGCAAGCTGCGCGTCTATCGCAGCCGCGCGGGCGGCAACGAGTGGGAGCCGCTCACCAAGGGACTGCCGCAGCAGGACTGCTACGTGAACGTCCTGCGCGATGCGATGGCAGTCGACAGCCTGGACGAGTGCGGCGTCTACTTCGGCACGACGGGCGGGCAGGTCTACGCGTCGCCCGACGGCGGCGACTCCTGGAACGCCGTCGCGCGCGACCTGCCGTCGGTGCTCTCCGTCGAGGTGCAGACGCTCGCATGATCCGCGTCGCCCTGCCGCATCATCTGCGCACCCTCGCCCGCGTCGGCGGCGAGGTGACCGTGGACGTCGACGGCCCCGTCACGCAGCGCGCAATCATCGACGCGCTCGAGGCCGAGTATCCGGTGCTGCGCGGCACCATCCGCGATCAGACGACGAACAGGCGACGCGACTTCATTCGCTTCTTCGCGTGCGGCGAGGACGTATCGCACGATCCGCCGGACGAGCCGCTGCCGGACGCGCTGGCCGACGGCGCGGACACATTTCACGTCATTGGCGCGATCGCCGGCGGCTGAGAGCCGGCCGCGCTGCGTCGCGCGGCGACGACGCTGAACCGGAGGGTCAAAGCTTGCTCCAAGTCGTCACCGCGCTTGTCGTGGGCGTCGTCTACCTCGCCCTCCTCGCTTTCCTCGACTAGCGCCCATGCGGAAGGTCTTCGGCCTGATCGGCGCCATTGCGGGCGGCTGGCTCGGATGGGCGCTCGGCGCGCCCGTATCGCTCTTCGTCGCGTTCCTCATCAGCATCGTCGGCACCGGAGCCGGGCTCTACGTCGGCTACCGCATCGCCGCTCGATACTCGTGACGAAGAGGAGGTGCACATGCCCTTCGTCTCGGTGACCCGCCTGCACATCCGCTCCGCGCGCTTCTTTCCGTCCTTCGCCTGGCACACGTGGCGCGATGATCGCGCAGGGCAGGCCCTCCAAGGTGCGCCAACCCTCCGAGGCGCACGCGGCCGGACGCATCCCGGCGGATGCGACGTTTCGCGATGGACCGCGCCTGGGCCCCGTCGCCGCCGCGACTCACTCACGTACGATGTGAAAGCTCGACGTGCCGAGGCTCCCCACCTTGTGGTTTTGTCTACACTAAAATAACATTTAGGCGACGATTACTTCGAGGAGTCGCCTGTGATGCAGCGAGTCGAGCGGGGGAGCAGTCCGTGTCCGCGGTCCGCCGGATGGCGCCGCGGCGCCCTTATCGGGGTGGTCGTGGTCCTGGCGGGGTGTGACGCGCTGGCGACGTCGGCGCCGGAAGACGGCGATCTGATGGACGCGCCGCTGCCCGGGATGACGGCGGAGGAAGCGGCGGCGTTTGTGAGGGGGGACGAGGCGTTCGGTCGGGCCTTCTCGGCGGCCGAGGGTCTCGGGCCGATCTTCAATAATGTGTCGTGCGCGGCCTGTCACAGCGGGGATGGCCGCGGTCGTCCGGAGACGGGTTTCTTCCGTTTCAGCCTGGGCGACGACCTGCTGCCGCACCTCGGTGGACCGCAGGTGCAGAATCGAGCCATCCCCGGGGCGGTTCCCGAGCGGCTGCCGGAGGGGGTGGAGGCGTCGTTCCGGCTGCCGCCGCCGGTCTTCGGCGTGGGGCTGATCGAGGCGATCCCGGAGGCGACGATCCTGGCGCTGGCGGACCCGCTGGACGCGGATGGCGACGGCATCTCGGGTCGGCCGAACATGGTGGTGCCGGAGGATTTCGTTCCGGTGGGCGAGCCGGGCGGTTTCATCGAGGACGAGGAGTTCCCGGCGGGCGTGCCGCAGCTCGGCCGATTCGGCCGCAAGGCGGCGGTGAGCAGCCTGCTGCTCCAGGTGGCGAAGGCATACCAGCAGGACATGGGCGTGACGAACGACTTCCTGCCGATCGAGAACGTCAATCCGCAGGGGCACCTGACGATCGCGGCGGACGGGGTGCCCGATCCGGAGCTGTCGGAGGGGGAGCTGCGCGCCGTGCTGGCCTACATCCGGCTGCTGGCGCCGCCCGCGCCGGGTGAGATGACGGCGCGCCGGGCGGAAGGCGGCGCGCTGTTCGAGGCGACGGGCTGCGCGTCGTGCCACGTGCCGGAGCTGCGAACCGGCCCGAACGCGAGCGCGGCGCTGTCGGAGCGGCCGGTTCGCCTGTTTTCGGATCTCCTGCTGCACGACATGGGCGACGGCCTCGCCGACGACAGGCAGGACGGTGACGCGAGCGGCCGCGAGTGGAAGACGGCGCCGCTCTGGGGGCTGCGGGTGATGCGCGATTTCCTGAACGGTGACGCCTTCCTGCTGCACGACGGCCGGGCGCGCACCGTCGAGGAAGCGATCCTGCTGCACGGCGGCGAGGCGCAGGCTGCACGCGACGCCTTTGCGGCGCTGAGCGCGGGGGAGCGCGCGGCCCTGCTGGACTTCGTGGAGTCGCGATGAGAACGCTGCCTCGGCGGGAATTCCTGGCTCTGGGCGCGTGCGCCGTGGGTTGCGCGGCGCTGGGCGGCTGTGCCTCGACCATGACGCTGCCCGTGACCTCTGACGACGGTCGGATCAGAGTTCGGCTCGATGAGCTGGAGGGCCTGTCCGGCTCGGACGGCTTCGTGCGACTGAGTCCGGGCGGCGCGGCCGCGCCGATCTACCTGCTCACGCTGTCGGACGGCTCGCACGCGGCGCTGTCGCCGATCTGCACGCACCTCGGCTGCACCGTCGACGTGGCCGGGCAGCGCCTCGTCTGTCCCTGTCACGGCTCGACGTACGCGCGCGATGGCACCGTGCTGCGCGGGCCCGCGGAGCGGCCGCTGCGCCGCTATCGCGTGACCGAGGCGACGAACGGTGAGCTGGTGATCCATCTCGAGGAGGGCGCATGACCGGGTGTCGTTTCGTCGTCGCGGCAGCGACCGCGCTCCTGCTTGCGCCCGTGTCCGGGGTCGTGCTGCTGCTGGCGCCGACGGCCGCTGCCGCGCAGGCCACCCCCGACACCGCCGCGGCTGACCCACCTCGCCCCTTCGTGGAGGGCGGCCCCTACGACAAGCCTTATCAGACGCGGCTGCTCGGCCGCACGGCGATCGGCGGCTACGCCGAGGCGCACGCGCGTTGGGAGCGCGTCGACGGGCTGCGCGAGGGGCTCGGCTTCGAGCTGAAGCGCTGGAATCTGTTCACGGCGACGCAGGTGAACGATCACGTGCGCATCGGCGCGGAGCTCGAGTTCGAGGAGCTGGCGGAGGAGGTGACGCTCGAGTTCGCGGCCATCGACTTCATCGTCCACCCGGCGCTGACGTTGAGGGCCGGCGCGATCCTGGCCCCGCTCGGCCGTTTCAACCTGTCGCACGACAGCCCGCAGAACGAGTTCACCGATCGCCCTCTGGTGTCGACCGAGATCATCGGCACCGCGCTGACCGAGGTGGGCGCCGGCGCGCTCGGTCGCTTCGACTGGGGGCGCGAGGCGCGCCTCACCTACGAGCTGTACGCGGTCAACGGCTTCCACGATGGCGTGATCCAGGACTCGCCGGACGGCACGCGCATCCCGGCGGGCAAGGGCAACGCCGAAGACGACAACAGCTCGCCCGCGGCGGTCGGCCGCCTCGCCTTCAGCCCGCGGCTCGGCTGGGAGCTCGGTCTCTCCGCGCATCACGGCGCCTACAACCGATTCTCCATCGACGGCGAAAGCGTCGCCCCGCGCAACGACGTCACGCTGCTCGCGCTCGACGCGCAGGCGACGGTGGCCGGCGTCGAGCTGTCCGGTGAAGCCGTGCGCGCCACCATCGATCTACCCGCCGGTCTGCGCGGTCTCTTCGCAGACCGCCAGGAAGGCCTCTACGTCCAGGCGACGTACCGCTTCGGTCGCGGCTGGATCGCGACCATCCCCGCATCCTTCTTCGAGGTGGGGGCGCGCTACGACGGCGTCGATTTCGACGCCGACATCGAAGGCGACGAAGTGCGGCGCGGCACGCTCGGCATCAACTTCCGACCGAGCGAGGACGTCGCGCTGAAGCTGAACTACGTGCGCGGCCGTGAGCGCGACCGCTTCAACAACGCTGCCGAAACGGCCGGAGTGCTGTTCTCGATCGCGACGTACTTCTGACGTCGCGCAGAAGACAACCTGAACGTTCTACGTGAACGTGAACGGCTCGCCTCGCGTCAGCCCACAAGCGCCGGCTCCGGCGGCTGGGCCGCGGGCACTCGTGACGCAAGTCGCATTGGCTGCCGCTTGCCGTACGTCATGGTGCGCCACAGCCACTCGGCCGGACCGAACCGGTACCGTGCGATCCACCAGCGGCTGAACGGGACCTGGATGGCGAAAAAGAACATCAGGTTGATCAGCAGCACGGGGGTGGTGGACGGCTCCTCCAGTGCCAGCCCGTAGCGCTTGAAGAGCAGGGTCATCACGATCGATTGCATCAGGTAGTTCGTGAGGCCGAGCCTGCCCACGGCCGCGAAGGGGCGGAGGAGAGCGGCGACGCGTGGCCAGCCGGTGACCGCCAGCGCGATCAGCGCGATGTAGAAGACGGACGCGCCGAAATTGCTTCCGTACTCGCCGAGCTTCGCCACCGCCGGGTCCTGCGGCTCCACCACGTAGTCGACGAGCCCGCCCGCCACCGCCGCCGTCAGCCCGGCCGTCGCGGCGATCGCGAGCGAGCGTCCGTGACGGGGCGCATCCTCTAGAATCCGGCGTCGGCCGACGATCAGCCCGACGACGAAGAGAGCCGCGATGCCGTTCAGAAAGATGTTGCGCGTCAGGGTCCGGCCCATCCCGCTCTCGTACTGTCGCCAGCGCATCACGACGGTGCTGCCGTAGGCATCCAGGCGCGTCGCGGCGGGGTCGATCTCGTGGCGTTCGGCGATTATCCCGGCGGACGACTCGCGCTGTCCGATTTCCCATTGCTGGAGCACGCTCGTCTCGTCAGGTCCGCTGCCGAGCGTGGCGGTGAACGCCTGCACCTGCGGCTTCCAAAGCCCGAGCACCAGCGGTATCGCAACGATGACCCAGAGCCAGCGATCGCGCAGGCGGTGGATCGGGATGAGGAGCAGCCCCAGCAGCGCGTAGAGCTTCAGGATGTCGACGTTCGAGATCACCACCGCGTGGAACGTCCCGATGAGGAAGAGCGCCAGCATGCGCCGGAGGTACAGGTTCACCACCCCGACGCCGCGCTCGCGGGCGCGAAGGAGCTGGACGGCGAAGCCGAGCCCGAACAGGAAGGAGAAGATCGGCAGGAACGATTCCGACACCGTGACGTCGAGCACGGCGGTCACCGCCCGGTCGAGCCGAGTGGCCTCATCGCCCGTGAAATTCACGACGAGGATGCCCAGGAGCGCGAAGCCGCGCAGGATGTCGATGAGCTCCACGCGCTCGCTCGGCGCCACCGGCCTGAGCAGGTCCGGGCTTTCGGCGATCGCGGCGCTCATCGCCGACCTTCGGTTGTAGCCGAGAGGATCGTCTCCCTGAAGCCGACGACCAGGAAGCCGCCCGTCGGGTCCGCCCGCACGTCGAGGAGGTGCAGATGGGTGGGGGATCGTTCTCTCTGCCAGCTGGCGCCGCGGTCCGTGCTACGCACGACCTCGCCCCAGAAGCCCACCGCCAGGCCATGGCCGTCCGGGTCGAAAGCGATGCCGATGAGGCGTGCCAGCGCAGGTGACTCGACCTCGGTCCAGCTGACGCCCGCGTCGGTGCTGCGCAGCAACGTCCCGTCGCTCGTCGCGATCACCGCCGTCCGCTCATCCGCGAAGGCGACTGTATGGAGCGTCGCACGCGTCGGCAGCCATTGATGGTGCCACGTCTCGCCGCCGTCCGGACTCCGTACCACCAGCCCGGCGCTGCCGACTACGAGCACCATCGGCCCGCGGGCCGCGACGCCGCCGTAGTACACTCGCGGTGCTGCCACGCGCGTCCACGTCTCCCCGGCGTCCGTCGATCGCAGGACCGCGTACTTCCCCGCCGCGAAAGCGTTCCGGCCGCTTACCGCGACCGAGAGTCTGCCCTCGCCGCCCGTTGGGATATCCGTCCAGCTCTCGCCGCCGTCGGTGCTCCGGCTGATTCTGCCGCCGTCCCGACCGACGAGCATCAGCCCGGCGGCGCCGCGCGCGATGTCCCACGCGTTCTTCAGCTCCTCGACCTCCGTCCAGCTCGCTCCGCCGTCGTCGCTGCGGAAGCTCCGCCCGGGCGCGCTCGCATGGATGCGCGATCCCTCACGGCTCACGGTCGTCAGCACCACGCCGAGCCCGTTCGGCCCACGCGGCTGGCCCTCGTGCCGGTGCAGGAGCCGCCAGGTCAGGGCAGCCGAGTCGGCAGGCGGCGGTGGCTCGACCGAGCCGTCGGTCAGGGCGAGCGTGAGCAGGACGACGACCGGCAGCAGCAGCGCGATGGTGACGCGGGAGAGGATCGGCACGCGACGCCTCCGGATGGAGTGCCACTGCGGGAGGGAAGTGGGGTCGCGCCGCAGACGCGCAAGGCAGGCGTGGAATGATGTCGGGCGGGTTCTACCGGAGCAAGAAGTTTCGTGCCGTCGAGGGAAGGCGTTTCCTGGTGCGCAGCCATTGCAGCCGGTGAAGCGATGACGTAACCGTTCGAGCAGGATGTAAACGTTCTACGTGAACGTGAACGTGCACGGCCGTTCTGTGGAATTGGCGCGGAGATCGGGAAACTGCCGCGCACGTCGAACGTTCACGTTCACGTCACGGCGGAAGCGTCCTCCCTCGTCGACTTCCTTTAGGGGCTAGAGTTTCGGCAGGGTCACGCCCTGCTGACCCTGATACTTGCCCTTTTTGTCCTTGTAGCTGATCTCGGGCTCTTCGTCGCCCTGGAAGAAGAGGAGCTGGGCGAGGCCTTCGTTCGAGTAGATCTTGGCGGGCAGGGGCGTCGTGTTGGAGATCTCGAGCGTGAGGTGACCTTCCCACTCGGGCTCGAGCGGCGTGACGTTCACGATGATGCCGCAGCGCGCGTACGTCGACTTGCCGACGCACACGACCAGCACGTCGCGTGGGATGCGGAAGTACTCGAGCGTGCGCGCGAGCGCGAACGAGCGGGGCGGGATGATGCAGTGGTCCGCCTTGATGTCGACGAACGAGCGCGGATCGAACTTCTTCGGATCGACCACCACGCCGTATACGTCCGTAAAGACCTTGTACTCGTCCGCCACCCGGATGTCGTAGCCGTACGACGACACGCCGTAGCTGATCGCGTCCCCCCGCACCTGACTCTTCTCGAACGGCTCGATCATGCCGGTCTCCTGCGACATCCGGCGGATCCACTTGTCGGACTTGATCGTCATGAGCGCTTCGTCTGCCGGTCTTTTGTCGAGGTGCCGATAAGGGGGGCTGACGGACGCGCCAAGCTATAACCGGACCCGGGCGCTCGCCAACAAGCTCCGTGCTCCTTCCGATCGCAGCGGCCAGAGGTTTGGACCATTTCTCCAGTGCATTCCGGAGCGGAGAGAGAAGCCAGTGGCCGAAGTCCTGATGGAGTTCGTCAATGAGTTCCAGGCGCGCGACGGCACCGCCTACGAGGCGCGCGCGTGCGGCCGGGAGCGCGTGGATGGATTGTGGGAAGGCTGGATCGAGTTCGTGGCGAAGGACGGCAAGGCCGAGGCGCTGCGCACGGGCCGCGAGACCACGCAGCCCAACGAGGCCGACCTGCGCTACTAGGCGACCGGCCTCACGGGTCCCTACCTCGAGGGCGCGCTGGATAGCGCCCAGCGCCCGGCGAAGCCCGCCCCGCGCCGCGAGCAGGTGACCGCGAGTCCGGCGTTCAAGGAGCCCGCACCGAGAGCCAGCAAGGACAGACGCTGAGCCTGGGAGCGCGGTCCGCGCTCTGCGTCGCCGTGCCGCCAGACCAGGGGGCGGCGCAAATGGGCCGGCGGCGCGAGCTCGTCGTCGACGCTTCCGCGCTGATCTGCGACGAGCCGGCTCAGCCGGTGAGCTCGACTGTCGCCAGGAGCGGGAGTCTCCGCGAGCGGCCCTCGCGGGAGCGACACGGGCCCCCGCAGATGCGCCGCCCGAATGCTCTTGAAAATCGAACGGGCATTCGGCGCATCGAGGAGGTACCGTGGGCGCGGAGCGCGGGCCGCCGCGGAGAGCTCCCGCTCCCGGCGACGCGCGAGCAATGCCGCAGCTCGGGCGCCTCGAGCGAGCCCCGGCTGGCACCCTATCTGCGCCCCGCACCCCGCCATCGGCTTGAAGTTGAGCGCGTGGCGTAATACTTTGCCGCGTCTGCAAGTGAAGGAATTCACAAGCTCGCAAAAGGCGACGCGCGCATGCTCCAGCCTTACGTCCCGATCCTGATCCTGCTCGGCATTTCGGTGCTGAACGCGTTTGGAATGATCGTGGCGTCGCACTTCCTGGGACCGCTGCGGCCGACGTCGACGAAGCAGGCGCCGTACGAGTCGGGGATGATTCCGCTGGGTTCCACGCGCGAGCGGTTCTCGGTGAAGTTCTATCTGGTGGCGATCCTGTTCATCGTGTTCGATCTCGAGACCGTGTTTCTGATCCCGTGGGGCGTGGCGTTTCGCGGGCTCGGGCTGTTCGGTTTCGTGGAGATGGTGATTTTCATCGGCGTGCTGACGGTGGGGCTGGCGTATGTCTGGAAGAAGGGGGCTCTGGAGTGGGACTGAACGATAGCATGGATCCGGGAGCGGAATCGGGAGCGGGAGCGGGTGTGGAGCGCGCGGGTCTGCCGCTGATCGAGCGGGCGACGCGGCGGGGGCTGCCGGTGCTGGGCGCGGGTGCGCACGAGAAGGACGGCAGTCCGGGCTGGGTGACGACGAAGCTGGATTACGTGGTCAACTGGGCGCGGCAGAACTCGCTGTGGCCGATGCCGTTCGGCACGGCGTGCTGCGCGATCGAGATGATGGCGGCGGCGGCGACGAAGAACGACCTGGCGCGCTTCGGCATGGAGCGGATGTCGTTCTCGCCGCGGCAGGCGGATCTCTTCATCTGCGCGGGGCGCGTGTCGTACAAGATGGCGCCGGTGCTGCGCAAGATCTGGGACCAGATGCCGCAGCCGAAGTGGGCGATCTCGATGGGAGCGTGCGCGTCGACGGGCGGTGTGTTCGACGCCTACTCGATGGTGCAGGGGATCGACACGATCATGCCGGTGGACGTGTACGTGCCGGGCTGTCCGCCGCGGCCGGAGGGTCTGATCTACGGCATCCTGATGCTGCACGAGAAGATCCGCGGCGAGTCGCTCGCGTATCGCTCGCTGCGGGAGGAGGACCCGGAGCGCGCGGGTCGGGCGAACCTGCCGGCGGCGACGATCGAGCAGGTGTCGCTGCCATTCGGCAACTCCACGCAGCAGAACAAGGCGAGCGGTCTGGTGGGCACGGGCTCGGTCGCGCATCCCGACGACCGGCGACCCTGACATGGCCGCCAACACCGGGGCAGGGGCAGGCGCGAGCGCGGGGGCGGGGGAGACCGAATTCCGGTCGGCCCTGGACCAGCTCGCGGAGGGCGTCTCCGCGGGCGCCGACCAGGCGCCGCGCTCCGGTCGCGAGGCGAAGGCGGAGGAGCATCCGTCGGTCGCGGCGCTGGTCGGCGCGCTCGGCAGCGACGTCGTGCTGCGCCACGAGGTGCAGGCGGGCGACGAGCACGTCGTCTTCGTGGAGCCCACGCGCGTTCGTGAGGTGCTCGCGTGGCTGCGCGACCACGAGGGCTACGACCTGCTGGTCGATCTGACGGCGGTCGACTTCGGCGGCGGCCGCCCGATCCAGGTGGTCTACCAGCTCTGGTCGATCCCGAAGCGGCGCGCGCTGCGGCTCAAGGCGGAGCTGTCGCTCGATGCGCTCGAGATCGAGACGGTCGTGCCCCTCTGGAACAGCGCCAACTGGATGGAGCGCGAGGTCTACGACCTGTTCGGCGTCGACTTCGCCGGGCACCCCGATCTGCGGCGCATCCTCATGCCGGAGAACTACGCCGAAGGGCATCCGCTGCGGAAGGATTTCCCGCTGCGCGGCCGCTTCAGCCGCGCCGAGCAGACGCGGCGCGCCCTCGAGATGGACGTGGAGGACTTCTACATCCCGGAGGAGATGGCGGTCTACGCGGAGGGCGGCTCGGAGGCCGAGCGCGCCGCCCGCGCGCAGCGCGCGCCGCGGCGCGCGTTCCCGACGAGGGCCGACGCGGACGAGCCGGTCGAGCCGGTCGACTCGGCGGCCGACTGGCCCATGCGGCCGGAGGGTTCGCCGGGCGTGCCCGCTTCGGGCAGCGCCGCCGAGGACGACGCGGGATGAGCCGACGCACCGTCGAATACGAGGCGCGGCCGCACGCGCAGATAGGGGAGGGCCGACCCTCGTTCGAGATGCCGCCCATGCCGCGCGGCGTCGAGCCCGAGATGCACGGCGAGCACATGCTCATCAACATCGGGCCGCAGCACCCGGCGACCCACGGCGTGCTGCGCCTCGTGCTGGAGCTGGACGGGGAGACCGTCATCCGCTGCGTCCCGCACATCGGCTACCTGCACTCGAGCTTCGAGAAGCTCGGCGAGTACCGCACCTGGAATCAGGTGATCCCGCTCACCGACCGCATGGACTACCTGGCGCCGCTCATCTACAACTGCGCCTACGCGATGTCGGTCGAGAAGCTGATGGGCATCGAGGTGACCGAGCGCTGCAAGGTGCTGCGCGTCCTCATCATGGAGATGGACCGCATCTTCAGCCATCTGCTCTGGATCGGCACGACCGGGATCGACGTCGGCGCCTTCACCGTCTTCCTCTACACCTTCCAGGAGCGGGAGCGGATCTACGACCTGCACGAGGCGCTGACGGGCGCGCGCATCACGACGTCCGCGACGCGGATCGGCGGCATGATGGCCGACGTGCCGGACGGCTGGCTCGACGCCGTGCAGCACTTCGTGAACACCTTTCCGCGCACGCTCGACGAAGTCGAGACGCTGCTCACCCACAACAACCTGTGGATCGGCCGCAACCGCGACGTGGGCACGATCAGCGGGCCGGACGCCGTGTCGTGGGGACTGACGGGACCGAACCTGCGCGCGTCCGGCGTCGACTACGACGTGCGCAAGGACCGTCCCTATTACGACTACGAGACCTACGATTTCGATGTCCCGATCGGCCGCCACGGCGACTGCTACGACCGCTACCTGTGCCGCATGGAGGAGATGCGGCAGTCGCTGCGCATCATGCAGCAGGCGCTCGACCGCATGCCGGGCGGTCCCATCAACATCGACGATCCCCGCGTCATCCTGCCGTCCAAGACGGATGCGATGGACGACATGGAGTCCATGATCCACCACTTCAAGGTCGTGATGGAAGGCGTGCGCGCGCCCGCGGGCGAGTGCTGGTTCGGCGTCGAGTCCTCGAAGGGCGAGCTGGGCATGTACGTCGTCTCCGACGGCGGCTCGAAGCCCGTTCGCTGGCGCGTGCGCGGACCCAGCTTCATCAACCTCGCGGCGCTGCCCAAGCTGTGCGAAGGCCATTTGCTGTCGGATGTCATCGCGATCAACGCGAGCATCGACATCGTGCTGGGGGAGATCGATCGATGAGTGTTGGAGGGAGGGCTGCGCGGGGTGGGCTGCGCGGGGTGGGCTTCGCGGGAAGGTCGGGGAGCAATGGCTGAACGTCGGGATTGGGCGGGGGAGCGCGGGGATTTCGCTCGTCTTTCCGAAGCCGAAGTGCGGGGCGAGTCCTACGTCGGGGAGCGGCCCCTTGACGGCGGCGTGCCGGGGTCGGCGTGCTCGTACCCGTATATGCTCGAGGAGAAGCAGCCGGAGGCGCCGCTGTTCGAGGGGGCGTATCAGGCGCGCTTCGAGAAGATCATGTCGCGCTATCCGGAGCGCGGCGGCGCGCTGCTGCCGGTGCTCAACCTCGCGCAGGAGGTCCGTGGCTGGCTGTCGCCGGAGTCGATGGATCGCGTCGCGGAGCTGCTCGAGCTGTCGCCCATGTACGTGCGCGGGGTGGCGACGTTCTACACGATGTACAACAAGCGGCCCGTCGGCCGGCACCTGATCCAGGTGTGCACCAACGTGTGCTGCAACATCTGCGGCGCCGACGACGTGATGGCGGCGTTCGTCGAGGCGACGGGTGCCGAGCCGGGCGAGATCTCGGGCGACGGGCTGTTTACGGTGATCGAGGCCGAGTGCCTGGGCGCGTGCGGCTTCCCGACCGCGGTGCAGATCAACAGCCGCTACTACGAGAACGTGGGCGCGGCGGACGTGCCGTCGATCCTGGACGACCTGCGCGCGCGCGACGCGCGCGCGGTGCCCGGGTGGAAACCCGACATTCCGCTCCACGAAGTCGCGAAGGATCCGGCGACGGCGCGTCTGCCGGATGCGGTGGAAGCCGGGCGCGGCGAGCGTCGTGCGCCGCGAGACGGAGGGCCGAAGTAATGGCGTACCCGTACCGGCACGAGCGCGAGACGCTGGTCATCGCGAAGCACTTCGGCGACGCCGAGGCGCGGCCGCTCGCGGGCTACCGCGAGCGCGGCGGCTACCAGGCGCTCGAGAAGGCGCTGTCGATGACGCCGGAGGAGATCGTCGACGTCATGAAGGCGAGCGGCCTGCGCGGCCGCGGCGGCGCGGGCTTCCCGACCGGCGTGAAGTGGAGCTTCATGCCGAAGGAGAAGAAGGGGCCGCACTACCTGGTCGTGAACGCGGACGAGTCCGAGCCGGGCGCGTTCAAGGACCGTGAGCTGCTGCGCTGGACGCCGCACCAGCTGATCGAGGGCTGCCTCATCGGCGCGTACGCGATGCGCGTCGAGCACGTCTACGTCTATTCGCGCGGCGAGTTCTTCGAGCCCGCGCAGATCGTCGGCCGCGCGATCGCGGAGGCCTACGAGGCCGGCATCGTGGGCGAGCGGGTGCTCGGCAGCGGCCCGCGCATCGACATGACGCAGCACCTCGGCGCAGGCGCGTACATCTGCGGCGAGGAGACCGGTCTGATGAACTCGCTGGAGGGGCGTCGCGGGCAGCCGCGCATCAAGCCGCCCTTCCCGGCGGCGGTCGGCGTGTTCGGCGCCCCGACCACGATCAACAACGTCGAGACGCTGTGCGCGGTGCCGCACATCATCGCGAACGGTGCGGACTGGTATCGCCAGTGGGGCACCGAGAAGTCACCCGGCACGAAGCTGTTCAACGTGTCCGGCCACGTGAAGCGACGCGGCAACTACGAGCTGCCGCTCGGCTTCCCGCTGCGCGACCTGATCTACGACGTGTGCGGCGGCATCGAGGGCGATCGGAGCCTGAAGGCCGTGATCCCGGGCGGCAGCTCGGTGCCCATGCTGTCGGCCGACGAGATCGACATCCCGATGGACTACGAGAGCGTCGCGGCCGCGGGCACGATGCTCGGCACGGCATCGGTCATCGTCATGGACGAGACGACCGACATCGTCAAGGCGACGCGCCGCATGGTCGAGTTCTACGCCCACGAGTCGTGCGGCCAGTGCACGCCGTGCCGCGAAGGCACCACCTGGATGGCGAAGATCATGAGGCGCATCGAGAACGGCGCCGGCCGGCCCGAGGACATCCAGACGCTGCTCGATCTCGGAAAGAACATGACCGGCACGACCATCTGCGTATTGAGCGATTCCACCGCCGCGCCGGTCAACAGCTCGATCGCGAAGTTCCGGGAGGAATACGACGCCAAACTCGCGATGGCGGCAAAGACGGTGGGGACGCCGGACTCGACCGCGGCTACGTCCGCGCTCGCACACTAGAGCCCAGAGCCTAGAGCCTAGAGCCTCCGGAAATGGCCGAGCAAGCTACTGAGACGGTCACTGCAACCATTGACGGCCGTGAGATCACGGTCGCCAAGGGCACCCGTATCATCGAGGCCGCGGAAGCCGCAGGCATCGGCATCGCCCACTACTGCTATCACCCGGGGCTGTCGGCGCCGGCGATGTGTCGCATGTGCCTGGTCGAGGTGGAGGGCGCGCCCAAGCTCCAGCCGGCGTGCGTGACGCCGGTGGCGGAGGGCTCCGTCATCCGCACGGAAGCGGACAAGCCGCGCGAGGCGCGCCAGGGCGTGCTCGAGTTCTACCTCCAGAATCATCCGCTCGACTGTCCGATCTGCGACAAGAGCGGCGAGTGCAAGCTGCAGGACTACACCTATGCGGAGGGTCGCAAGCGCGGCCGCTCGCTCGAGCCGAAGCGCGTGCTCGGCCAGGACGATTTCGGCGGCAACATCGTCTACGACGGCGACCGCTGCATCATGTGCACGCGCTGCGTGCGCTTCATGCGCGAGGTGGCGCAGGACGACCTGCTCGGCGTCGTGCAGCGCGGCAGCCGCTCGGTCATCGACACGTTCTTCGAGGAAGGGCTGGATGGCTCGCCGTTCGCCGGCAACATCATCGACATCTGCCCGGTCGGCGCGCTGCTGTCGACGGACTTCCATCACAAGGCCCGCGTCTGGGATCTCGATCGTACGCCGTCGATCTGCGCCAGCTGCTCGCAGGGCTGCAACATCAGCGTCGATACGCGCGACAACGTCGTGCAGCGCCTGCGTCCGCGCGCGAACTCGGCGGTCAACTCGTACTGGATGTGTGATTACGGCCGCACCAACTACGAGTGGATGAACCCGGCGGCGCGCCTGGAGAGGCCGCACGTGCGCGACCGGCGCTCGGAAGCGGTGGCGGCCGGCAGCGGCGCTGCGTCCGGCGCCGCGGAGGTCGGCTGGGAAGCGGCGATCATCGCGCTGGTCGACCGCCTGTCCGCGGTCGACAACAGCGCCTCGATCCTCGCCGTGGGCTCGCCCTTCCATTCGAACGAGGACAACGCCCTCCTGCTCCGCCTCGCCCGCCGCGTCGGCGGCTCGGTGCATGCCGTGTTCCGCTCGCCGCGGGCCGAGAACGAGGACGTGCTGCCCGGCTTCCCGACGCTGGTCCGGCGCCGGGACCTCGCCGCGAACGTGCGCGGCCTCGAGCTGCTCGGCTTCGAGCGCGTCGGTGACGACGAGGCGCGCGGCGGGCTGGACGGGGCGGACGCCGCCGTCGTGCTGGTGCTGGGCGACCCGCTGGCGGACCGGGACGCCGGCTTCGCCGACGACGCGGAGCTGTTCGTCTACCTGGGCACGGTCCCGTCCCAGGCGGGCGCGCGCGCGGACTTCCAGCTCCCGGTCACCAGCCATGCCGAAGAGGACGGCACGTTCACCAACGCCCTCGGCCGCGTGCAGCGCTTCTGGCAGGCGCTGCGCGGACCGTCGCTCGCGCGGCCGGCGTGGCAGGTGCTCGGCGTGACGCTCGCGGGCCTCGGCGCGGGCGCCGCGCCGGCGACCGCCGCGGATGCGTTCCTGAGCCTGGGCGAGGAGAACGGCGCGTTCGCCGGCCTGAGCTACGCCGGCCTTGGCATGCGCGGCTCGCAGGCGCAGGGAGCGGAGCCCGTCGCCGCGGGCGCGGGCGCCGGAGCCGAGGCGCCGTGATGAACCAGGTTCTCCACGACGTCGGTGCGCTGTCGCCGACGGCGTTCGTCCTCGTCTCGATCACCAAGGTAGGCACCGCCTTCACGGTCGTGCTGCTCACGGTCGCGATGCTCACGCTCATGGAGCGCAAGGTGTCGGCGTGGATCCAGGACCGGCTCGGTCCGAACCGGGTGGGTCCCGGCGGGCTGCTCCAGCCGATCGCGGACGGCATCAAGAACCTGCTCAAGGAGGAGACGTACCCCGCCGAGGCGTCGCGCGCCTACTTCCTGCTCGCGCCGGCGATCACGATCATTCCGGCGCTGGTGCTGTTTGCCGTCATCCCGTTCGCGTCGCCGCTGCCCACGCCGTGGGGCCTGGTGGACCCGATCATCGCCGACGTCTCGATCGGCGTGCTCTTCGTGCTCGCGCTTTCATCGCTCGGCGTATACGGCATCGTCATGGCCGGCTGGTCGTCGAACAGCAAGTACGCCTTCCTGGGCGGCATGCGTGCGAGCGCGCAGATGGTGAGCTACGAGATCGGACTGGGCATGAGCCTCGTCCCCGTGTTCATGCTGACCGGCGACGTGACCCTCACCGAGACGATCTGGGTGCAGCAGGAGGGTCTGGGCCTCTGGTTCGCGTTTCCGCTGAGCGTCGCGTTCTTCCTCTTCATCGTGTCCGCGTTCGCCGAGACGAACCGCCTGCCGTTCGACCTGCCGGAGGCGGAATCCGAGCTCGTCACCGGCTATCACACCGAGTACTCGTCGATGAAGTTCTCCATGTTCTTCATCGCCGAATACGCGCACGTGCTGACCGTTTCGGCGCTGATGGCGACGCTCTTCCTCGGCGGCTGGGACATTCCGTTCTGGCAGGGCGACGACATGCGTGTGGTCGGTCCCGGCCTCGTCATGGGCGCCGAGCCGGCGTGGTGGAAGACGCTGCTGACCTTCGCCGCGTTTACGGCCAAGACGCTCTTCTTCGTCTTCATGTTCATGTGGGTGCGCTGGACCGTGCCGCGCTTCCGCTACGACCAGGTCATGGACCTCGGCTGGAAGGTCGTGCTCGAGGCGATCACGGTCTTCATCCTGCTGGTCGGGGCGGAGATCCTCGTGCTGGACGCGATCGGGCTGCCGTACGGTTTCCTGTACGGGCTGATCCTGACGGTGACCAACTTCGGCGCGCTCGCGCTGCTGCTGTTCGTCCTCGATCGCAACCGCATCATCGGTGGCGCCTACCGTCGTCCCGTGAAGCGGGTGCCGGTCGGTGAGCGGATCGACGGACGGCCGAAGGAGCACGAATCCCCTGTGGAAGCGGGAGTGGAGTGAGATGGCCATTGGCGTAAAGACGCTCGAGCGGCCGGAATCGAACACGTCCTACCTGCGCGCGAGTCTCAGGGGCATGGCGCTCACGTTCCGGCATCTGGTCGCGCCGAAGAATACGGAGCAGTACCCGGACGAGCCGCTGAAGCTCGATCCGCGCTGGCGCGGCACGCATCGCATGGAGGTGCACGCGGACGGTCGTCCGAAGTGCGTCGCCTGCGGTCTCTGTCCGGCGGTCTGCCCCGCGAACTGCATCCGGCTGGTGCCGGGCGAGGATGATCAGGGGAACCGGTACCCGATCGTCTACGAGATCGACGAGTTCCGCTGCATCTTCTGCGGCATGTGCCAGGAGGTGTGCCCGGTGGAGGCCATCCACGTGGGCCAGGACTTCGAGAACTCGGAATACACGCGCGACCGCTTCGTCTACGACCTGGACCGGCTGATGGCGCAGGACCACCCAGTCACGGCGCTCTGGGATCCGTCCGATCCGCTGTCGGAGTGACGATGCCCGCGTTCGTCGAAATCCTGTGGTGGGTCTTCGCCGCGCTCACGGTCGCGGGCGGCCTGGGCATGGTGCTGCTGCGGAATCCCATCGGCAGTCTGCTCTCGCTCGTGCTCAGCTTCTTCGGCCTGGCGGCCATCTACCTGCTGCTGGGCGCGCACTTCATCGCCGCCGTCCAGGTCATCCTGTACGCCGGCGCCATCATGGTGCTGTTCCTGTTCACCATCATGCTGCTGAACCTGGGCCACGACTACCGCGGTGACCTGCGCAGCGTCGCGTGGATCTTCGTCGGCGGCCTGCTGTCCGGCGTCCTCGGCTGGGCGCTCGCGCGGCTCTTCTGGACCGACGGGCTGGCCGCCGTGCCGGGGCAGGGTCTCGCGATCGAGGCCGCCGTGCGCGAGCAGGGCGCGGTCGGCGCCATCGCCTACCCGCTGTTCCGCGACTTCCTGATCCCGTTCGAGCTCACCTCGATCCTGCTGCTCGCGGCCATCGTCGGCGCGGTGCTGCTCGCCAAGCGGAGGATCTGAGCGATGGTCGATCTGTCACTCATGCTGGCGACGCTGCTGTTCTCGATCGGCACGATCGGCGTGCTCATTCGGCGCAATGTGATCATCGTCTTCATGTGCGTCGAGCTGATGCTCAATGCCGTCAACCTGGCGTTCGTCGCGCTGTCGACCGTGTGGGGCATCGAGGGGCAGATCTACGTGCTCTTCGTGATGACGGTCGCGGCCGCCGAGGCTGCGGTCGGGCTCGCGATCATCATCTCGATCTTCCGGCACCGCGAGTCGGTGGACCTCAAGGACTTCAACCTGCTGCGGTGGTAGCGTGGCGCTGATCGTATTCCAGGAGGCCGCGCACGCGCCGGGGGCGAGCCAGACGGTCGACCTTCTACCCGGCGCGGTCGAGCACGCGGGCGCTGCCGCTCACTTCGAGCCGACGCTGCTCTGGGCGATCGTCCTGTTGCCGCTGCTCGGATTCCTGATCAACGGCGTGGCGGCGTTCCGCGCGCCCGACAACAAGTCGATCCCCTCGATCGTCGGACCGACCGTGGTCGGCGCGGCGTTCGCGCTCGCGCTGGTCAACTTCTTCGGCATGCTCGGCGCCGACCTGCACGAGCCCGTCGTCGAGACCTACTTCTCGTGGCTACCGGTCGGCGACCTCCAGGTCGACGCCGCGCTCCAGCTCGATCAGCTCTCGATGCTGATGACGCTCATCATCACGGGCGTCGGCTTCCTGATCCACGTCTTCAGCGTCGGCTACATGAAGGCCGACCCGGGCTACGCGCGCTACTTCGCGTACCTGAACCTGTTCGTCTTCTTCATGCTGGTGCTGGTGCTCGGCTCGAGCTTCGCCACGATGTTCGTCGGTTGGGAGGGCGTCGGGCTGTGCAGCTACCTGCTGATCGGCTTCTGGTTCCGCGACAACGCCAACGCGGACGCCGGCAGGAAGGCGTTCATCATGAACCGCATCGGCGACTTCGGCTTCCTCGTCGCCATGTTCATGATCTTCGCGCACGTCGGCTCGCTCGACTTCGTCGACGTGTTCGCCGCGGCGCCCGGCGCGTTTCCCTACGCGGGCGCGGCCGTCACCGTGATCACGCTGTTCCTGTTCCTCGGTGCGACCGGCAAGAGCGCGCAGATCCCGCTTTACACGTGGCTGCCCGATGCGATGGCGGGCCCGACGCCCGTCAGCGCCCTCATCCACGCGGCCACCATGGTCACGGGCGGCGTCTACCTGGTGGCCCGCTCGAGCGTGCTGTTCGCGCTGGCCCCGTCGACCATGATCGTGGTCGCCGGCATCGGCGCGCTGACCGCGCTCTTCGCCGCGACCATCGGCCTCATGCAGTACGACATCAAGAAGGTGCTGGCGTACTCCACGGTGTCGCAGCTCGGCTACATGTTCATCGGCGTCGGCGTCGGTGCCTACACGGCCGGCGTCTTCCACCTGATGACGCACGCGTTCTTCAAGGCGCTGCTCTTCCTCGGCGCGGGCGCCGTGATCCACGCGATGCACCACGCGCTGCATCACACGAACAGCGCGTGGGACGCGCAGGACATGCGCAACATGGGCGGCCTCGGCAAGACGATGCCCATCACCTGGATCACGATGTGGATCGCGACGCTCGCGATCGCAGGCGTCTGGCCCTTCGCCGGCTTCTTCTCCAAGGACGAGATCATCTGGCAGGCCACCGCGCGCTCGGTGGGCCCCTTCGCCGGCTGGTTCACGCTCTACTGGGTGATGGCACTCGCCGCCGCGATCCTGACCGCGTTCTACATGACTCGCCTCATGGTCATGACCTTCCACGGCCGGACGCGGCTGCCCGACGAGGAGCGGAAGCACGTACACGAGGTGGGGCCCGTCATGTGGCTGCCGCTCGCGTTCCTGGCCGTCGCCTCCGTCGTCGGCGGCTGGGTCAACGTGCCGCACGCGATCGCCGAGCTGCCCGTCCTGGGCTGGCTGCCGAGCTCCGAGTGGCTGCACGACTGGCTGCATCCCGTGACCGCGAGCGCCGAAGCCGTTTTCGCGCAGCAGGGCCTCGCCGGGAACGAGCTGTCACCCGTCGGCGGCGGGGAAGGGATCTGGGCCGCGATCTCGTTCGCCATCGCGGTCGTCGTCATCGTCGCGGCCGCGGCGCTGCTCGTGAGGCGCCGCTACCTGCCCGCGACCGAGGCGGCAGCGCCGCGCGGCTTCGCCCGGATTCTCTATCGCAAGTGGTACGTCGACGAGATCTACGACCTGGTGGTCGTGCGACCGCTCGTCGGCGCGTCCAAGTTCGCGTGGCTCGCGATCGACGCCGCCGTGATCGACGGGTTGCTCGTCAACGGCGCGGGCTACGCGTCGAAGGCGCTTGGCTGGATGGGCTCCAGGGTTCAAACCGGATCCCTCGGCACCTACGCGCTCGCGCTCGTGGTGGGGGTCGTGGCGATCGTTCTGGTCGTGGTGCTCTAGATGAACGCCCTCCTGAACGCAATCGGCTACGAGGAGTGGGTCATCCACTTCCTGCTCTTCTTCCCGATCGCCGGCATGTTCGCCGCACTGCTCGCTTCGGAGACGCGCGCGAAGAACGTCGCGTTCGGCTTCTCGCTGGTCGAGCTGCTGGTGTCGCTGCCGCTCTGGTGGGCGTTCGGTCGCGACACGGCCGCGTTCCAGTTCGTGACGAGCGCGCCGTGGATTCCGACCTGGGGCATCGGCTACACGGTCGGCATCGACGGCATCTCGGTGCTGCTCGTGCTGCTGACGACGCTACTCACGCCGATCACGATCCTCGGCTCGTACCGCTACATCCAGCGCAGGCAGCGCGCGTTCTATGCGATGATGCTGCTGCTCGAGACGGGCATGCTCGGCGTGTTCGTCGCGCTCGACCTGTTCCTGTTCTACGTCTTCTGGGAGCTGATGCTGGTGCCGATGTACTTCATCATCGGCATCTGGGGCGGTGACCGACGCATCTACGCGGCGATCAAGTTCTTCCTGTACACGGCGATCGGCTCGCTGCTCATGCTGGTCGGCATCCTCTTCCTGGTCTGGAAGCTGAACGCGCAGACGGGGCAGATCTCGTTCGCGCTCCAGGACATCCTGCACGTGTCGCTTACGTGGGCGGAGCAGGCATGGCTGTTCGGCGCGTTCGCGCTCGCGTTCGCCGTCAAGGTGCCGATGTTCCCGGTACACACGTGGCTGCCGGATGCGCACGTGGAGGCGCCGACGCCCGGCTCCGTGATCCTGGCCGCGGTGCTGCTCAAGATGGGCGCATACGGGTTCCTGCGCTTCCTGCTGCCGCTCTTCCCGGAGGCGTCGACGGATCCGCTGTTCGTCGGCATCCTGCTCGTGCTCGGCGTGATCGGCATCATCTACGCGGCGTGG
Organism: Longimicrobiales bacterium; assembly: GCA_035512635.1. Lineage (GTDB taxonomy): Bacteria > Gemmatimonadota > Gemmatimonadetes > Longimicrobiales > RSA9 > DATKDR01. The sequence continues at coordinate 28,536 of DATKDR010000019.1, forward strand.
GTCGCGGCGGTGCAGCCGGACGCGAAGAAGCTGATCGCGTACACGTCGGTCGCGCACATGGGCTTCGTGGTGCTGGGCATCTTCGCGCTCAACCTCCAGGGGATTCAGGGCGCGATGATCGTGATGCTGTCCCACGGCGCGTCGACCGGCGCGCTGTTCCTGCTGCTCGGCATGCTCTACGAGCGGCGGCACACGCGCCGCATCACGGACTTCGGCGGCCTCGCCGCGGTCATGCCGATGTTCGCCACGGTTTTCGTGCTGACCGCCCTCGCGTCGATCGGTCTGCCCGGCACGAGCGGCTTCGTCGGCGAGTTCCTCGCGCTGGTCGGCACGTTCCAGACGCATCCGTGGATCGCGCTGTTCGCCACCACGGGCGTCATCTTCGCCGCCTACTACATGCTGCCGATGGTGCAGCGCATATGGTTCGGCGAGGTGGAGCGCGAGGAGAATGCGGCGCTGCCCGACCTGAGCCGCCGCGAGCTCGCCGTGCTCACGCCGCTGGTCGTCCTGATGCTCTGGATCGGTCTTTACCCGAAGCCGTTCCTCGATCGCACGGAGGCGTCGGTCGTCCAGCTCATCGAGCAGGTCGAGAGCCGGCGAGTGCCGGGTGCGGGGATGGTTCTGACACGGATCCCGGATCCCGGATCCCGGATTCCGGAATCGGCGGTACCGGTCGTGAACCCCGGATCGCCTGATCCCGACGTCCCGAAACCGGAAACCGGAACCCGGAATCCCGACTAACATGCCGATCGTGGACCTGGGAAATCCGTGGGACTACCTCTGGGCGCTGCTGCCCGAGGTGGTGCTTTCCGTGTGGGCGATGCTGCTGCTGCTCGTCGACGTCTTCCAGAAGGGCGACCGCAGCGAGCCGTCGCATCCGGCGATCGCGTGGCTCGCGCTGGTCGGCGTCCTGCTCGCGGGCGTCGCCAATGCGTTCCTCGCCGGCTCCGGCATCTCCGATCCCGCCGGCATGATCGCGTCGGACGAGTTCCGCATCTTCGCGAATTACCTGTTCCTGCTCGCGGCCGCGCTCTTCATCCTGATCTCCGACCGCTACTTCCGGCAGGAGCACATGAGCCTGGGCGAGCTGTACGTGCTCGTCCTGTTCGCCACCGTCGGCATGATGTTCTTCGCGGGCGCCACCGACCTGATCGTCATCTTCCTCGGGCTCGAGGTCATGTCGGTCGCCGTCTACGTGCTGACGGGGCTGAACCGGCACGACCCGCGCTCGGGCGAGGGCGCTCTCAAGTACTTCCTGCTCGGCGCGTTCTCCAGCGCGTTCTTCCTGTTCGGCATCGCGCTCGTCTACGGCGGTACGGCGTCGACGAACCTGAACCGGATCGCGCTCGCCATCGGCGCCGACGGGCTGGGCGCCAATCCGATGCTGCTCGCGGGGATGGCGCTGCTCATCACCGGCTTTGGCTTCAAGATCGCCGCCGTGCCGTTCCACATGTGGACGCCCGACGCCTACGAGGGCGCGCCCGCGCCGATCACCGCGTTCATGGCGGCGGGCGTGAAGGCCGCCGCGTTCGCCGCGTTCCTGCGCGTGTTCCTGACCGCGATGCCCGGCCTCTACGAGTCGTGGGGCGTCATCATCGCCGCCCTCGCGGTCATCACGATGGTGGTCGCGAACCTGATCGCGCTCACGCAGGACAACGTGAAGCGGCTGCTCGCCTATTCGAGCATCGCGCACGCGGGCTACCTGCTCGTCGCACTCGCCGCCGGCAACATCTCGGGCGCCGCCGCGTTCCTGTTCTACCTGACGGCCTACACGCTCATGACGATCGGCGCGTTCGCCGTGGTCGTCGCGGTCGGACGCGAGGGCGAGCGTCATCTCGATATCGAGTCCTACGCCGGCCTCGGCTGGCGCCGACCGTGGCTCGCCGTATCCATGACCGTGTTCCTGCTGTCACTCGCGGGGTTCCCGCTGACCGCGGGTTTCATCGGCAAGGTGTACATCCTGCGTGCGGCTCTCGAGGGGCGTCTCGCGTGGCTCGCGATCGTGCTCGTACTCTCGTCGCTCGTGTCCTACTACTACTACCTGCGCATCGCGTGGTACATGTGGTTCCGCGAGTCGGCGGATGCCGAGGCGGCGCACGGATCGATCGTGGTGGCCATGCCGATGCGCGTGGGACTGGCTATTGCCGCGATCTCGATGATCGTGCTGTTCATGCTGCCCGACCCGCTACTGGACTGGGCCGAGCGCGGAGCGGTGGATCTGATGCAGCCGGCGAGCGCGGTCGCGGCATCGCTGCCGGGAGGTTGATCCCATGACGAATGATCGAGCCGACGGCCGGATCGGAACCGGACGCATGGAGGACGCAGCTACGATGGCCATAAATGAGCACATCTTCCGCGAGTATGACATTCGGGGGATCGTCGCCCGGGACCTGACCGGCGAGGTGCCGCGGCTGATCGGTCGCGCGCTGGGGTCGGAGCTGCGGGCCCGGCTGGGCTCGGCCGGGGACGAGCGGCTCACGGTCGTGGTGGGTCAGGACAACCGGCCGAGCTCGCCGGCGCTCGCGGCCGACGCGATCGCGGGGCTGCGCGAGACCGGCGTCGACGTCGTCTTCATCGAGACCGTGCCGACGCCCGTGCTCTACTTCGCGTTCGCGCACTACGAGGCGGACGGCGCGCTCCAGATCACGGGGTCGCACAATCCGCCCGAGTACAACGGCTTCAAGATGGTCGCGCGCGACGGCTCGATCTACGGGGACGCGATCCAGCGGATGCGCGCGCGCATCGAGAGCGGCGATTTCGCGACGGGGCAGGGCTCGCTCACGGAGCGGGACGTGAAGGCGGCGTACATCGATGAGACGGCGGGCAAATTCCGGCTGGAACGGCCGGTGCGGGTCGTGGTCGACTGCGGCAACGGCGCGGGCAGCCTGGTGGCGGTGGAGCTGCTGGAGCGCATCGGGGCGGAGGTGATCCCGCTCTACTGCGAGTCGGACGGCACGTTCCCGAACCACCATCCGGATCCGGTGGTCGACGAGAACCTGGCCGACCTGATCGATCTGGTCCGCAGCGAGAAGGCGGAGCTGGGCATCGCGTTCGACGGGGACGCGGACCGCATCGGCGCGGTGGACGAGCTCGGTCAGATCGTGCGCGGCGACATCCTGCTGCTGCTGTTCGGGCTGGACGTGCTCGAGGAGCACGGGCCGGGCACGGAGCTGATCTTCGACGTGAAGTGCACCCAGGCGCTGCCGGAGGTGTTCGCGGCGGCCGGTGGCAAGCCGGTCATGTGGAAGACCGGGCACTCGCTGATCAAGGAGCGCATGAAGCAGACAGGCGCGCCGGTGGCCGGCGAGCTATCGGGGCACATCTGCTTCGCGGACGCGAACTACTTCGACGACGCGCTCTACGCGGCCTGCCGGCTGACGGCGATGCTCGGGCGCTCGGCCGAGTCGCTGTCGCGGCGTACCGCGGCCTTCCCGCAGTACGTGTCGACGCCCGAGCTGCGCGTGGAGGTGCCGGAGGAGAAGAAGTTCGACATCGTCGCGCGCGCGATCGAGGAGTTCAGCCGCGATCACGAAGTCGTGGACGTCGACGGCGCGCGCGTCCTCTTCGACGGCGGCTGGGGCCTGCTCCGCGCGTCGAACACGCAGCCCGTCCTCGTACTGCGCTACGAGGCGCGCGATTCCGCGCGGCTCGCCCACATACGGGAGACCTTCGAGGCGTGGCTACGGGGCCAGGGCGTGCAGCCGGACGCATGAGTCCGAGGGCGCGCCGCATCGTGATCGGCGCCGTCGTCCTCTTCCTCATCGTCACGATCGGGGGGCGGATCGGCGTCACCCTGTACACGGAGACGCTCTGGTTCCGCGAGCTCGGCTACGGCGGTGTCTACTGGACGCGGCTGGGCGCGACGGCTCTGATGCGTCTGCTGGCGATGCTCGCGGGCGGCGTCATCGTCTTCGCGAACCTCTGGTGGGTGGCGCGCGGCATCGGCCCCGTCCACGTCCGGCGGCGCTACGGCAACCTCGAGATCGCGGAGCAGATTCCCCGCCGCCTGGTGCTGGTGGGCGTCGTCCTCGTGTCGCTGCTGGCGGGCTGGTGGCTCGCCGAAGTCGTGTTCGATTCGGCCGCCTCGCTGCACGCCTATGTGTGGTCGCGGCGCCCGGCCTGGGGCGTGAGCGACCCGCTCTTCGGTCACGACCTCTCCTTTTACGTCTTCTCGCTGCCGCTCCTCCGGAACGCCCTCGATTTCCTGCTGCTGCTCGCTCTGTGGACGACGCTGCTGGTCGCGATCGGCTATGTGCTGATGGGCGTGATCCGCTGGGAAGCCAATCGGGTGCTGGTGCACCAGGGTCCGCTGCTTCACCTCGCCTCCCTCGGCGCGGCGCTGCTTCTGCTCGGCGGCGCAGCCTGGTGGCTCGGGCGCTATGACCTCCTGATGCAGGGATCCGGCATCGGCGGCGCGCTGGGCTATACCGACGTGCACGCGCGGCTGCCGGGGCGAACCGCGGTGCTCGCGCTGAGCGTGCTTGCGGCGTGGGGCGTGATGCGCGGCGCGCGGCGGCGGTCCTGGCTGCCGCCGGCGTTCGCGGTCGGGGTGCTCGCCGTCGGCACGGTCGCGTTCGGACAGGCGCTGCCCGCGCTGCTCCAGAAGCTGCGCGTCGAGCCGAACGAGCTGTCGAGGGAAGCGCCGTACATCCGCTGGAACATCGACTTCACGCGCCAGGCCTACGGGCTCGACGACATCCGCCGCGAGTCGTACCGGTACGCGGCGGCCGGCGCGGAGTCGGCGCCGTCGGCCGCGATCCTCGACGGGCTGCCGCGCTGGGATCCGGAGCCGCTCCAGGCGGTCTACAACCAGAATCAGACGACGCGCGGCTATTACACCTTCCCGAGCGTCGACTTCGACCGCTACGGTCCGCCGGGCGCCCAGGAACAGGTCGCGATCGCGGTGCGGGAGTTCACGGTCGCGGGTCTCAGCGAAGGCGCGCGCACGTGGCAGACGCTGCACCTGAACCCGCAGTTCGTGCGCGGCCTCGGCGCGGTCGTCACGCCGGCGGCCGGCGCCCGCGCGACCGGCGAGCCGGTCATGTGGCTCGGCAACCTGCCAGTCCAGCGCGCGAGCGACGCGCCCGCCGAGCTGAGGCTCGACAACCCGAGCATCTTCTTCGGCGAGTCGATGGGCGATCGGGTCGACTACATCGTCGTACAGCCGGGTGGTGACAGCGTTTTCGCCGGCCAGCCCGGACGCGACTACCCGTCGGGCGTTTCCCTCGGCTCGCCGCTCCGCCTGCTCTCGTTCGTGTGGCGCTTCGGCGAGCAGAACCTGCTTTTCTCGGGAGAGCTGGACGAGGACAGCCGCATCGTGTTCCGCCGCCGCCTGGCCGATCGCGTGCGCGCCCTCGCGCCGTTCATCATGTGGGACTCCGATCCGCTGCCGGTGGTGCACGACGGACGCATCGTGTGGATGGTGGACGGCTATACGGCGACGGGCCGCTACCCGCTCTCCCGGCCGCTCGCGACCGAGTCCGGCTCGGGCCTGCGCTACCTGCGCGCGTCGATCAAGGCGACGATGGACGCGGTCACCGGCAGCACCGCGCTCTACATCGTCGACGACTCCGATCCGCTCGCCGAGGCATACCGCCGCATCTTCCCGTCGCTGCTGCGACCGATCGTGGAGATGCCGGAAGGACTCCGGCGCCACCTGCGTTATCCGCCGCTCTACCTGAACGCGCAGGCGGCCATCCTCGAGGAGTACCACATCGACGACGTGGGCACCTTCTACGCGGGACAGGAGGTGTGGGAGATCTCGAAGGCGCTCGGGCCCGGCGGCCAGCTCACGGCCTCCCATCCGAGCTTCGTGCGCGTGCCGCTGCCGCCGGCGGACGAGCCGGAGTTCCTGCTGATGCTGCCGTTCATCGCGCGCGAGCGGCAGAACATGACCGCGCTGATCATCGCCCGGAACGATCCGCCGCATTACGGCGAGCTGGTGCTCCTCGAGCTGCCCGTCGCCGACCAGGTGCCCGGTCCCAGCCAGGTCCAGTCGGCGGTCGAGCAGGACCCAATCGTCTCCCAGACGCTGACGCTCTGGCGACGAGAAGGCAGCAACGTCGATCTGGGGCAGCTCCGCGTGGTGCCGACCGGCACCGGCTTCCTCTATATGCAGCCGCTCTTCCTGTCCGCGCAGAGCAACCCGATTCCCGAGCTGCGCCGCATCATCGTGAGCGATGGCCGCTCCGTCAGCATGCAGCCGACACTGGCCGAGGCGGTCGCGGGTCTGGGCGGGGCGCCCGCCGCACGGACGGAGACGCCCGCCATCGCCGCCGAGGAGGAGCCGGCCGACGTGCTGCCGATGGAGGCGCTCGAGCTGCTGGACCGCGCCGAGCGACGCCTGCGCCAGGGGGACTGGGCGGGCTTCGGCGCCGACCTGCGCGAGCTGCGCCTGCTGCTGGAGAGCTGGGAGAATCCGTAGACCGTAGACGGTATCCGGTATCCGGTATCCGGTGAACCGAGACTGACCGGCTACGAGTACCGACTACCGACTACCGACAACCGAATACCGACATTGCAGCGCAAAGACTCGAACTCTATGATGGGCGGGCTTTTAGGCGGAGCCGCCGAGGCGCCCTGCATCGTGGTCGCGCTGGGCGGCAATGCGCTCAGCGGGCCGGGTGAGGCGGGCGACATCACGTCGCAGTTCGCGCACACGCGGCAGAGCCTCGCGCCGATCGTAGCGCTCGCGCGGGAGGGCTGGCGCATTGCGGTGGTGCACGGCAACGGCCCGCAGATCGGTGACGAGCTGCTGCGCCACGAGCTCGCCCACGCGCAGCGGCCGATGTTCCCGATCGGGGTGCTCGTCGCTTCGACCGCCGGCTGGATCGGCTACATGATCCAGCAGTCGCTCCAGAACGCGCTCCGGCTCGCGGGCGTACGGCGGCACACGGTGACGCTGATCACGCAGGTCATCGTCGACGCTCCGCCCACCGGCATGGAGCCGGTGAAGCCGATCGGCCGCAGCCTGAGCCGCGACGAGGCACTCCGTCTGCGGGACGCGCTCGGCTGGACCGTCGGCGAGCGCGACGGCAAGTGGCGCCGTCTCGCACCGTCGCCGGTGCCGCGCGGCATCGTCGAGCGCGACGAGATCCGGCGCCTGGTCGACGAGGGCGTCATCGTCATTGCCGCGGGCGGCGGCGGCACCCCCGCGTACCGCGAGGCCGACGGGACGTTCGAAGGCGTCGATGCCGTCGTCGACAAGGACCGCGCCGCCCAGGTGCTCGCCCACGAGATCGGAGCCACCGTGCTCCTCATCGTCACCAACGTGGAGGGCGTCTACTCGGGCTACGGCACGCCCGCGGAGCAGCTCGTGCGCGAGCTGGACGTCGCGCGGGCGCGCGCCATGCTCCAGAACGGCGAGCTCGGCAGCGGCAGCATGGCGCCGAAGGTCGAAGCCGCCATCGCCTTCGTCGGCGGCGGCAAGGGAAGGCGGGCGCACATCGCCGCGCTCGAAAAGGGACTGGATGCCGTGAACGGAAGGGCCGGCACGGTGATCATCGAATAGGAATCCATGAACATTCACGAGTATCAGGCCAAGGAGATCCTGCGCGAGTACGGCGTGCCCGTGCCGCCGGGCGAGGTCGCGCGTACGCCCGAGGACGCGGAGGCCATCGCCAGCCGCTACGGCGGCGTCGTCGTCGTCAAGGCGCAGGTCCATGCGGGCGGCCGCGGCAAGGCCGGCGGCGTCCAGCTCGCCAAGACGCCGGAGGAGGCGAAGCAGAAGGCCGCCGCCATCCTGGGCATGGACATCAAGGGGCTGACCGTGCAGCAGGTGCTGGTCACGCCCGCCGAGGACATCGAGTCCGAAGCGTATGTCGGTCTGATCATGGATCGTGCGTCCAAGCGCGCGGTCTTCATGGTGAGCGGCGAGGGTGGCATCGATATCGAGGAAGTCGCGGCGACGACGCCCGAGAAGATCACGAAGCTGCCGGTCGACCCGCGCTACGGCCTCCAGCCGTTCCAGGCCTACGCGCTCGCCACGTCGCTCTACGAGGATCTGAAGCAGCAGCGCGCCGCGACGAAGATCATGATGCAGCTCTATGACGCGTTCATCGAGAGCGGTGCCTCGCTCGCCGAGATCAATCCGCTCATCACGACGCCCAGGGGCGAAGTGAAGGCGATCGACGCGAAGATGAACATCGACGACAACGAGCTGTTCCGTCGTCCGCAGGTCGCCGCCATGCGCGACGACTCCGACGAGCCGCCGGCCGAGGTGGCCGCGCGCGAGGCGAACCTCACGTTCATCAAGCTCGACGGCACGATCGGCAATGTCGTGAACGGCGCCGGCCTGGCCATGGCGACGATGGACCTGATCAAGTTCTACGGCGGCGAGCCCGCGAACTTCCTGGACATCGGCGGCTCGTCGAACCCGGAGAAGGTCGTGAACGCGCTCCGCATCATCACCAGCGATCCGCAGGTGAAGGTGATTCTGTTCAACATTTTCGGCGGCATCACGCGCTGCGACGACGTCGCCAACGGCATCGTCGAGGCGACGAAGCGTATCCGGATCGGCGTGCCGCTCGTGATCCGGCTGACCGGCACCAACGAAGAGGAAGCGCTGCGCATCCTGAAGGATGCCGGCTTCAGTGCGTCCACCAGCATGGACGACGTCGTTCAGCGCGCGGTGGAGATGGCGGCCTAGACATGGCGATTTTCATCGATTCCGACACGAAGCTGCTGGTGCAGGGCATCACGGGCCGCGACGGCTCGTTCCACGCACGGCAGATGATGGAGTACGGCACGAAGCTGGTCGGCGGCGTCACGCCGGGTAAGGGCGGCCAGACCTTCGAGGGGCCGAACGGCACGAGTGTGCCGATCTTCGACACGATGGCGGAAGCCGTCGCCGAGACGGGGGCGGACGCGACCGTGATCTACGTGCCGCCGGCATTCGCCGCGGACGCGATCATGGAAGCCGCCGACGCGGGGGTGCCGTTCATCGTCGCGATCACGGAGGGCATTCCGGTCCTCGACATGGCGCGCGTCTGGCCGTTCGTCCAGGAGAAGGGGGCGCGTCTGCTGGGCCCCAACTGCCCGGGGCTGCTCGCGCCCGGCAAATCGAAGATCGGCATCATGCCGGGCAACATCGTAAAGGAGGGCAGTATCGGCGTCGTGTCCCGCTCCGGCACGCTGACCTACGAGATCGTCCATCAGCTCACGACGAACGACATAGGCCAGAGCACGTGTGTCGGCATCGGCGGCGATCCGATCATCGGCACCAACTTCATCGACTGCCTGGCCGCGTTCCAGGAGGACGACGAGACGGACGCCATCGTCATGGTCGGCGAGATCGGCGGCACCGACGAGCAGGACGCCGCGCAGTACGTCCGCGATCACGTGACCAAGGCCGTCGTCGGCTTCATCGCCGGTCAGACTGCTCCGCCCGGCCGACGCATGGGTCACGCGGGCGCCATCATCAGCGGTTCGGCCGGCACGGCCGAGGAGAAAATGGAGGCCTTCCGCGAGGCCGGCATCGCCGTGATGCGGAAGCCGTCCGACGTGGTCGATCTGCTCCGTCAGTCGCTGTGACGCTGCAGGAACTGCTTTCGCCCGAGCACATCGTGCTCCCGCTCGAGGGCGCGACCCTCCGCGAGGCGCTCGACCAGATGCTTGACCGGCTCGAGCAGCGCGGCCTCGTCCGCGACGCGTCGGCCATCCGGCGGCTGCTCGCCGAGACGCGCATGCGCGACGTGGTGGCGCTCGGCCCCGACGTCGTGCTGCCGCACTTCCGCACCGACGCCGTGGCGGGACTCACGATGGCGATCGGCGTCGCGCGCGAGCCCATCCGCGTGGCCGACGCGCCCGGCCTCGAGCCGCGTATCGTCATCCTGATCCTCGCCCCGCGCGAGGCCGCCACGCTCTACCTCCAGACCGTCTCGACGATCACGCGCATGCTCGAGGAGCCCGGGGTCGTGGAGCGCCTCGCCGCCGCGACCACCCCGGCGGAGATCATCGCCATGCCCGAGCTCGCGGCGGCGCGCATCCAGCCGCGACTCACCGTCGGCCACATCATGAGCCACCGCGTGTGGAGCGTCTCGCCCGACCAGTCCGCGCGCGAAGCCGTCGACCTGATGGTGCGGCGCCGCGTCGCCGCACTGCCCGTGGTCGGCGAGAAGGCGGAGGTTCTCGGCATCGTCACCGACCGCGAGCTGATGTCCGCGCTGCTGCCCCAGATCCCGCGCGCGGGCGACGAGGCCGGCAGCCCCGGCCGCGCGACCGCGCTCCGCGAGACGCGCGTACGCGACATCATGAGCCGCTCCGTCCTCTGCATCGCCGAGGAGATGGGCCTCAACGAGGTCGCCACCCTGATGATCAACAAGGACGTCGAGCAGGTGCCGGTCGTCAGCGATGGCCGCCTCGTCGGCATGCTCACGAGGAGCGACATCATCCGGAAGCTGTTCGGACGGTAAAGTCGGTAGTCAGTAGTCGGTAGCCGGTAGTCGGCGCCGCGTCATCGAATACCGAGTACCGGATACCGAATACCAGACACAAACGAAAAACCATCCGAAAAGCGAGATACAGCAAATGGCCGGTACGAAAACGCTCGCCATCATAAAGCCCGATGCCGTCGCCAGCGGAAAAGCCGGCAGGATCATCGCCCTCCTCGAGGAGCGCGGCTTCCGCATCCGCGCCATCCGCATGCTCCGGCTGTCGCAGGCACAGGCGGGCGAATTCTACGCGGTCCACCGCGAGCGTCCCTTCTACGGCTCGCTGGTCGAGTTCATGACGTCGGGTCCGGCCATCCCGATCCTGTTGGAGCGCGAGGACGCCGTCGCGATGCTGCGCGAGGTCATCGGTGCGACCGACCCGAAGGAGGCCGCGGAGGGCACCGTTCGGGCACTCTACGCCGAATCCAAGGAGCGGAACGCGATCCACGCTTCCGACTCCGACGAGAACGCGGCGCGGGAGGCGGCGTTCTTCTTCGCGGAAGCGGATCGGCTCTAGGCTCTAGGCTCTAGGCTCTAGGCTCTAGGCTCTAGGCTCTAGGCACTGCGGATCCGGGCCCGGCAAGGAGAGCGGTCTGCGTTTGCGAAAACCTGATGCAGGGGAGGGGCAGGGCGATGCAGTTGCTAGTGCCTAGCGCCTAGCGCCTAGAGCCTCCAAAGCGTTGGCCCGCCTTGACATTACGCCAAAAACGCTCGATACTTCGCGGCTATGCTGATTGTCGACCTCGGGCGCCTCGCGCGCGAGGGGCGGGTCCGGCTCCGGCAGGACATTGCGCCCGATGACCCGATGTGGAGCGGCCTGAACTTCACGTTCGCCGGCCCGACCCACGTCGACCTGGAGGCGCAGCGCGTCATCCGAGACGTCCTGGTCCAGGGACGCGTCACCGCCGAGATCCGGCACGAGTGCAGGCGCTGTCTCGAGCCGCTCACGGTGCGCCTGGCCGAAGACGTCTCGATGTTCTTCCGGGAGGGCGTCGCGGAGCCGGAAGCGGAGGCCGAGGAGGTCTATGCGCTGCCGGACCGGGGCGATCTGGATCTGGGGCCGGCCGTGCGCGAGCAGATCGTGCTGGCGGTGCCCCGGTTCGCCCTGTGCAGGGAGGAGTGCCGGGGGCTCTGCGCCACGTGCGGCAAGGACCTGAACGAGGGCGAGTGCGGCTGCGTGGTCGAGGAAGTCGACGATCGCTGGGCGGCGCTACGCCGCATCAACTTCGAGTAGAAGAGAGGACCCATGGCGGTTCCCAAGGGGAAAGTTTCGAAGCAGCGCAAGCGCAAGCGGCGCGGCCACCACAAGGCCGCCGCGGCGCACACGGTGGCGTGCCCGAAGTGCGGCGATCCGAAGCTGTCGCATCGGGTGTGTCCGACGTGCGGCACGTACGGCGACAAGCAGGTGGTCGAGATCGAAGAGATCTGAGGAATCGACTCGTGCGCATCGCGCTCGACGCCCTGGGCAGCGACCGGCATCCGGAAGTGGAGGTGCAGGGCGCTGTGGCGGCGCTTCGCGAGGTGCCCGGCGATTTCGAGATCGTCTTCGTCGGCGACCGCGCCACGATCGAGCCTGCCCTGGCGCAAGCCGACGCGGGCGAGGTCGCCGCTCGCATTTCGATCGTCCACGCCACCGAGCGCATCGAGGCGGGGGAGCCTCCCGCGTCGGCCGTGCGTCGCAAGCGCGACTCCTCGATCGTGGTCGGGCTCAACCTCCAGAAGCAGGGTGAGGCCGACGCATTCGTGAGCGCGGGCTCGACCGGTGCGGTCATGGCCGCGTCGCTGCTCATGCTGCGGCCGCTGCCCGGCGTGGACCGACCGACGGTCGCGACCATTCTGCCCACGGCGGGCGATCCGATCGTCATGGTCGACGCCGGCGCGAACGTCGACAGCAAGCCCTACCATCTGGTCGACTGGGCGCGTCTCGGCGCCATCTACGCCGAGGACGTGCTGCGCCGCGACCGTCCCCGCGTGGGTCTGCTCAACATCGGCGAGGAGCCGGAGAAGGGGAACGAGCTCGCGGTCGAGGCGTACCGACTGCTCGAGAACGCCGGCCTCAACTTCGTGGGCAATGTCGAGGGACGCGACATCGTGACGGGCGCGTGCGACGTGCTCGTCACCGACGGCTTCGCGGGCAACGTGCTGCTCAAATTCTACGAGTCGATCGCGTCGTTCATGGTAAAGCTCATCCGGAAGGAGCTCGCCATGCAGGACGCGGACGTGCATCTCGACCGTGTGTTCAGCCTCCTCGATTACACCGAGTACGGCGGTGCGCCGCTGCTCGGCGTGGACGGCATCTCCATCATCTGTCATGGCGGCTCGCCGCCGCGGGCGATCAAGGGTGCGCTGCGCGTCGCCGCGCAGGCGTACGATACCGGCATGGTGGCCGACATGAAGGCGACTCTGAGCGCCGCAGCGGAGGCTGCCCCGGCCCGGCCCGCCGCGACCGGCACAGCCGGAGGAAGCGCATGATCACTCCGCAGCCCATCATCGAGATCGTATCGACCGGCCGTTTCCTTCCCGAGCGCGTGGTGACGAACCATGATCTCGAGAAGATGGTGGACACGGACGATGCCTGGATCCGCGAGCGGACGGGCATCCGCGAGCGCCGCATCGCTGCCGACGACATGTGCGCCGCCGACATGGCCGCGCGAGCGTCGCGCATCGCGATGGAGCGCGCCGACATCCATCCCGGCGAGCTGGACCTGATCGTTCTGGCCACGGCGACGCCCGATCGGCTGCTGCCGTCGACCGCGTGCGACCTCCAGGCACTGCTCGGTGCGACCAACGCCGCGGCCCTCGACGTCTCCGCCGCGTGCACCGGCTTCATCTACGCGATGTCGATGGCCGAGGGCTACATCGCGGCCGGCCGCGGCGAGCTCGCGTTGGTCGTTTCGACCGAGAAGATGAGCGCGATCGTCGACTGGGAGGACCGTTCGACCTGCGTCCTCTTCGGCGACGGCGCGGGCGCCGCGATCGTGCGCAAGGCGACCAGCGGCCGCGGCGTCATGGCGAGCTTCATCCGCTCCGACGGCACGCTCGCGGAGCTGCTCTGGCGGCCGGGCGGCGGCGTCAGGATGCCTATGGACATCGCCGTGCTCGAACAGAAGAACCACCTGGTGAAGATGGCCGGGCGCGAAGTCTTCAAGGCCGCGGTCCGCTCGATGGCCGAGGCCGCCGACCAGGCGCTGCTCCGCTCCGGCCTGACCGGCGGCGACATCGACCTGTTCGTGCCGCACCAGGCGAACATGCGCATCATCGAGGCGACCGCGAAATACGCCAACGTGCCGATGGAGAAGGTCTTCGTGAACGTCGACCGCTACGGCAACATGAGCTCCGCGACACTGCCCGTCGCGCTCGACGAGGCGGTCGAGCAGGGCCGCATCAAGCCCGGCGACAACGTCATGATGGTCGCTTTCGGCGCCGGTTTCACCTGGGGCTCGATGGTCGTGCGATGGTAGCTCTGCTCTTCCCGGGGCAGGGCTCGCAGGCGGTGGGGATGGGGAAGGATCTTGCCGCGGCGTTCCCGCGCGCGCGCGAGACCTTCGAGGAGGCCGACGATGCGCTTGGCGTGCCGCTCTCCCGCATCGCCTGGGAGGGGCCGGAGGACGAGCTGACCGCAACACTCAACGCCCAGCCCGCGCTGCTCGTCCATTCCGTGGCCGTGCTGCGCGTCGTCGAGACGGCACTCGGCGCCGCCGCCTACGCCGCCGGGCACTCGCTTGGCGAGTTCAGCGCCTACGTCGCGGCGGGCACGCTCGACTTCGCCGACGCGGTGCGCGCGGTGCGCAGGCGCGGAGAGCTGATGCAGCGCTCGGGCAGCGAGCGTCCCGGCACGATGGCGGCCGTGATCGGCCTCGACGACGGGACCATCGAGCGCGTCTGCGCCGAAGTCTCGGTCGGCGGCAGCGGCGTCGTCGTGCCGGCGAACTTCAATTCGCCGGGCCAGGTCGTGATCAGCGGCGACGTCGCGGCGGTCGAGCTCGCGATGGACGCGATGAAGGCCGCGGGCGCGAAGCGCGCGCTCCGCCTCAACGTCTCGGGCGCCTTCCACTCGCCGCTGATGGAAGTGGCGAAGGCCGACCTGCGCGACCACCTGTCGGACATCGACTTCCACGCGCCGCGCTTCCCGGTGGTCTCGAACGTGACCGCGCAGCCGGTGGACGAGACGGAAACGGCGCGTCGTCTGCTCGTCGAGCAGCTGACTTCACCCGTGCGCTGGACGGAGTCGATGCTCACGCTGATCGATCTCGGCGTGCTGCGCTTCATCGAGCTCGGCAGCGGCTCCGTCCTGTCGGGCCTGCTGAAGCGGATCGAGCGGGGCGCCGAGGCGCGCTCCGTCGGCAGCGCGGAAGACGCGCGCTCGCTCGCGAACGCCTGACGACGAAGGAAGACCATGGCAGAGCTGAACGGCAGGGTCGCGCTCGTGACCGGAGCGAGTCGCGGCATCGGCGCGGCGATCGCGCGAGGGCTCGCGGAGGGCGGTGCGCGCGTCGCCGTCGTCTCGCGCTCGCAGGAACGCTCGGCCGCGGTGGCCGCCGCGCTGCCGGGGAGCGGCCACGCCGGGCTCGGTTGCGATGTCGCCGATTCGACGGCGGTCAATGCGACGGTAAAGGAAGTCGAGGCCTCGATGGGCTCGCTCGACATCCTGGTCAACAACGCCGGCATCACGCGCGACAACCTGCTCATGCGCCTCAAGGACGAGGACTGGGACGAGGTTCTCGCGACCAACCTGAAGGCCGCATTCCTGATGATCCGCTCCGCCAGCCGCGGCATGATGAAGCGGCGGGAGGGCCGCATCGTCAACATCACGAGCGTCGTGGGCTTGACGGGGAACAAGGGGCAGGCGAACTATGCCGCGTCCAAAGCCGGACTGGTGGGCCTGACGAAGTCCGTGGCGAAGGAGCTGGCGTCGCGGAACATCCTGTGCAATGCGATCGCGCCGGGCTTCATCGAGACCGACATGACGGCCGAGCTGCCCGAGGCGGCCCGGACCGAGCTGATCGCACAGATCGCGCTGGGACGGCTCGGATCCCCGGAGGACATCGCGGGGGTGGTGAGGTTTCTGGCCGGGCCTGCCGCGGCCTACATGACAGGGCAGGTGCTGGTGGTCGACGGTGGCATGGTGATCTGAGCATTTCCACAACCGGGGGACGACAATGGCGGAGAACGTCGAGGCGAAGGTCAGGGAGATCATCATCAACGAGCTGGGCGTGGAGCCCGACAAGGTGACGCCGGAAGCCTCGTTCGTCGAGGATCTCGGAGCGGACTCGCTCGATACGGTCGAGCTGGTGATGGCCTTCGAGGAGGAGTTCGGGATGGAGATCCCGGACGAGGAAGCGGAGCAGCTCCAGAGCGTCGGCGATGCCATCCGCTACATCCAGGAAAAGGCCGGCTGACGGCAGCCGCCGGACCGAAGCGCATGGAGACAACCACCGAGAGAGGCCGTCGCGTCGTCGTCACCGGGCTGGGCATGCTCAGCCCGGTTGGCAACGACGTCGAGTCCTCGTGGGAGGCGTTGCTCGCGGGCAGGAGCGGCGCCGCCCCGATCACGCAGTTCGAGGTCACCGAAGCCTTCGACGTGCGCTTCGCCGCCGAGGTCAAGAACTTCGACCCGGCCGACTACATGGAGCGGAAGGAGGTGCGTCGCACCGACCGCTTCACGCAGTTCGCGCTCGGCGCCGCCGAGCAGGCCATGCAGCACGCCGGCCTGAAGGACGCGCTGGACCGCATCGACCGGACTCGCGTCGGCGTGATCATCGGCAGCGGCATCGGCGGCATGGCCACCTTCGAAGAGCAGACCAAGGTCTACCTCGAGCGCGGCCCCTCGCGGGTCAGCCCCTTCTTCATTCCGATGTTCATAGCGGACATCGCATCCGGTCACGTGTCGATGCGCTACGGGCTCAGGGGCCCGAACTACGCGACCGTTTCCGCGTGCGCTTCGAGCGCGCATGCCATCGGCAACGCCTACCGCTCCATCCAGACCGGTGAGGCCGACGTCATGGTCGCGGGCGGCAGCGAAGCCACCGTCACGCCGCTCACCATCGCGGGCTTCTCCGCGATGAAGGCCATGTCGACGCGCAACGAATCGCCGGAAACCGCGAGCCGCCCGTTCGACGCGACCCGCGACGGCTTCGTCATCGGCGAGGGCAGCGCCGTCGTCATCCTGGAGGCGCTGGAGCATGCGCTCGAGCGGGGCGTGCAGATCCTGGGCGAGGTCATCGGCTACGGTCAGACCGCCGACGCCTACCACCTGACCGCGCCGGCGCCCGAGGGTGCGGGCGCGCAGCTCGCGATGAAAGCCGCGCTCCAGAGCGCCGGCATCGGCGTGGGTGACGTCGACTACATCAACGCGCACGGCACGTCGACGCCCGCGAACGATCTGAACGAGACGCTGGCCGTGAAAAGCGTATTCGGCGACAAGGCGTACGATCTCGTCATGGGCAGCACCAAGTCGATGACCGGCCACACGCTGGGCGCCGCCGGCGCGATCGAGACCGCCATCTGCATGAAGGTGCTCGGCAGCGGCCGCATTCCCCCGACGATCAACTACACGACGCCCGATCCCGACTGCGACCTGAACTACGCGCACGAGGGGGTCGTCGAACGACCGGTCGAGGTCGCGCTGACGAACAGCTTCGGCTTCGGCGGCCACAACGTATGCCTCGCGCTCGCCCGCTGGTCGGGCGACTGACGCGCGCAGCGGACCGCCCGTGCGTGTCGGCAACGGTTACGACTCCCATCCTTTCGCCCCCGGACGCCCGCTGGTGCTGGGTGGCGTCCGCATCCCCTTCGAGGTCGGCCTCGCCGGTCACTCCGACGCGGATGTCGTCGCCCACGCGGTGACCGACGCGCTGCTCGGAGCGGCGGCGCTGGGCGACATCGGCACTCATTTCGATCCGGAGGACGAGCGCTGGCGCCATGCCGACTCCATCGAGCTGCTGCGCTCGGCGGTGCGGCTCCTGGCGGAGCGCAACTACCAGGTCGTGAACGTCGACGTCACGGTCGTGCTCGAGACGCCCAAGCTGCGACCGCACGTCGAGGCGATGCGCGCGCGCCTGGCCGAGGCGCTGTCGATCTCCCCGGACAACGTCTCGGTGAAGGGGAAGACGAACGAGCAGATGGGCTGGATCGGGCGCGGCGAAGGCATCGCCGGCATGGCCGTGGCCCTGATCGACGCGATCGCCGACTGACGGGAGGCGTGCGTGATCGACAGCCTGATCCAGAGCCTCGCAGCCCAGCCTCCGCTGCTCATCTACGTGATCGTCGGGCTCGGCGCGGCCCTCGAGAACGTCTTTCCGCCCGTTCCGTCCGACACGTTCGCGCTGCTCGGTGCGTTCCTCGCAGCGCAGGGCGCGGCGGTGCCCGCGGTCGTATTCGCCGTCGTCTGGGTCGGCAACGTCTCCACCGCACTCCTCACGTATGGCCTCGGTCGACGCTACGGCAAGGACGTCTTCACGCGCACCCGCCTCGGCCGCTGGCTGCTGCATCCGGGACAGCTCGCGGAGGTGGAGCGCTTCTTCGGCCGCTGGGGTACCGCCGCCATGTTCGTCAGCCGCTTCATCCCCGCGGTGCGCGCCGTCGCGCCCGTCTTCGCCGGCGTCAGCCGCATGGGCTTCTGGCGCATGTTTCCGCCGCTGGCGGTCGCGTCCGCGATCTGGTACGCGGTACTCGTCTGGGTCGGCACGACGGCGGGGCGCAACTGGCGAGCGATCCGCGACGCCCTCGAGCCTTACAACGCGGCGCTCGCGATCGTGGGTGGGCTTCTGCTGATCGGGATCGGCTGGTGGTGGTGGAGGAGCCGTCGTGCACATCGGGCGAAGGATGCGGGACGGGTTTGAGCGGCTTCCGGCTGGACGCGTACGAGGATCACCTTTCCCTCGAGCGGGGACTCTCCCCGCGCACGGTGAGCGCCTACCGCCGCGAGGCCGAGCGCCTGGTCGAGCACCTGGGCGCGCGCGGTGTCGATTCGCCGCAGGCCGTCACGGCCGACGCCGTCCGCGACTTCGTGTACTCGCTGAAGGATCGCGGCCTCAAGGCGACGTCCATCCGGCGTGCGATCAGCGCGCTGCGCACGTACTTCGGCTGGCTCCTGCTCGAGGGCGCGATCGATGCCGATCCGACCGAGCGCATCGAGCCGCCGCGCATCGGACGACGCCTGCCGGGCGTGCTCTCGCTCGACGACGTGGTGCGCATCCTCGACGCGCCCGACCCGGGCGACCCGCTCCACTGGCGCGACCGCGCGCTGCTGGAGTTCGCGTACGCTTCGGGCGTCCGCGTCAGCGAGCTCATCGGGTTGCGCGTGCGTGACCTCGCGCTGGACGAGGGCTTCGCCCGCGTCTTCGGCAAGGGCGCGAAGGAGCGCGTGGTGCCCCTCGGCTCCGCCGCCCGCCGCGCCATCGAGGTGTACCTGCGCGAGGTGCGGCCCGGCCTCGAGCGCGGCGGCGGGAAGGGAGCCGTCTTCCTGAACGCGCGCGGCCAGCCGCTGTCGCGGATGGGCGTCTGGAAGATCCTGCGCAAGCACGTCGAGCGGGCCGGTGTCCGCACCCGCGTCACGCCCCACACGCTGCGACATTCGTTCGCGACCCACCTCCTGGAGCGCGGCGCGGACCTGGCCTCGGTGCAGGAGATGCTCGGGCACGCCGACATCTCGACGACGCAGATCTACACGCACGTCGACAGGGAGTACCTGAAGGACGTGCACCGGCAGTATCATCCACGGGCGTGACACGGCTGGCGCAGTCCGTGCCGAAAGCAGCCTTCCGCGTTTGCCCGTCAGCCATGAGCCGACAGGCGGCAGCCGCCGGGCTCATAACCGACAGCAGATAGCCTCATACAAGTGCATTACATGAAACGACTTACGTTCGCGCTCCTCGCGTGCAGCATCACCCTGTGGAACCCCGGCGCCGCGACCGGCCAGACGCTCGAGCGGCGCGGCGACGGCGACATTTTCCTCGACGACCGCATCGACCGGCTCATTCGCACCGGCCGCTACCTGGCGCTGCACGACGAGGAGCGGACGATCGAGGCGGGAGACACCATCCGCACCAGCCTGATCGTGCTGGGAGGTAGGCTCTACCTCGAGGGCGTCGTGCAGGGGGACCTGGTCGGCGTGGACGCGGAGCTGTTCCTGCGGCCCGGGTCACGTGTGGTGGGCGACGTGGTAAACATCGGCGGAGGCCTCTACCGGTCCGAGCTGGCGGAGACCGGACGGGTGCGCGACCTGCCCAACATGCGCTACCAGGTGCGCGAGGAGGGCGATCGCGTCGTCATCGTCTCCGTAATGCGGCGTTCCCCCCTCGAGCTGGACGGCGCGCTGGGGTTCCACGTGCCGGAGTACAACCGCGTCGACGGCCTGGCGCCCGACTGGGGCTTCACCTGGCGCTTCCCACCGGTCGGCGCGGTCACCGCGGGGCTGCGTGGCATCGTCGGCTACCGCACCGAGCGTGGCGAGCTCGCGGGCGGCGGCTCCGCGTTCCTCGAGCGCAGCGCCTGGGGGCTGGAAGGCGGATGGATCCGTCAGACGCGCTCGAACGACCGCTG
This sequence comes from Longimicrobiales bacterium, assembly GCA_035512635.1. Lineage (GTDB taxonomy): Bacteria > Gemmatimonadota > Gemmatimonadetes > Longimicrobiales > RSA9 > DATKDR01. The sequence continues at coordinate 48,509 of DATKDR010000019.1, forward strand.
GATCCGCTCCGACCTGCGCAATTCCGCCGACTTCCTCCTCGAGGGAGACGACACGCGGGACTACTACGAGGCCGACGTCGCCTGGGGCGAGCTGCGCTACCGCATCGGCGCGCCGGAAGGGATGCGCCGCATCACGTTCGGCGTGCGCTACGAGCAGGAACAGGCGGGCTCGCTCAGGGAGGATACTCCCTGGAACATCTTCGCACCCGACTCGATGCGCGCCAATCCGCCCATCGACGCCGGAACCATCCAGGGGGTGATCCCCTTCATCGACGGCGAATGGCTGACCACGAGCACTTCGACCGAGGCACGCATCGAGCTGGAGCAGGGCTCGTCCGACCTCGCCCCGCCAAGCGACTGCGGCATCGGCGTCGGCGTTCCGTGCCCGCCGGCGGATGGCTCCTTCACCCGGCTGCGCGTCAACTCGGAGTTCGGCATGCAGGCGCTGCGCGATCACACCCTCGAGATCGAGCTCCAGTTCATGCTCCCCCTCGCCGGCGACGAGCCGCTGCCCCGGCAGCGCTGGGGCATACTCGGCGGCTCGGGCACCATCCGCACCGTCGGCGATGCCGCCTTCCGCGGCGACCACCTCCTGTACAGCGAGACCGAGTACATCATTCCCATCCGACGCGTCCGGCTGCCGATGAACGTCATCCCGGACCTCCAGTTCCTGCACATGGCGGGGCTGGCCTGGTCCGGCGCGCGCGAGCGCGACCTCGTCCAGAACGTCGGTGCGCGTCTGAATGTCTGGGCCCTCTACGTCCGCTGGCTCATCGACCCCGCCAGCGAGAACTCCGAGCTGACCTTCGGCGTGTCCTGGCCCTTCGACGCGAAGGAGTATCCGTGGCAGTGAGTGAGCCGGGCGGAGCCCGGCTCACGTCGTCAGACCGGTATGCTGGTTACGTCGGCGTGCAGCATTCAGTCGTCGGGCGGGCATTCTGGTCACGTAGGCGTGCAGCTTTCAGTGCCCGTTCGGCGGGGGAGACTTTGGGCGCAGACTCGCATTGGCCCCTCCAACACGCCTGCCCCACACTGAACGCCGCCCTCCCGACCACGCGGACACGCCTGCCTGAAGACTGAATGCAGCCCTCCGACCAGGCCGACACGGCTGCCTGACAACGGGCGGGCGGGCCAACAAAGGGACGAGCAGAAGCACGAACGCACCGCGCCCGCCCGCGGCAGTCCATCTCTTTGACACGGCAGGCCCGCCCGCCTATCTTTCGGGCGTGGAACTTGCATACGCGCGCCCATCTTGCCGGCTGAATCGATCGTGAACGCGTACCCTTCCAGCGGGCGCGTTCTGGCCGTGATCCCCGCCCGCCTGGGCTCCGAGCGGCTGGCGCGGAAGCCTCTGCATCTCCTCGCCGGACGTCCCCTGATCGATTGGGTCTGGAGCCGGGTTTCGGCATTCGACTTCCTGGACGAGGTCGTGGTCGCGACGGACAGCGACGAGATCGCCGACGTATGCGGACGCATCGGCGCGGCCGTGGAAATGACGTCCCCCGAGCGCGGCTCGGGCACCGAGCGGGTCGCCGAGGTGGCGGCCCGTTCGTCGTATCGAGGCTTCGACGTCGTGGTGAACATCCAGGGCGACGAGCCGTTCGTCGCAGAGGCGGCGGTGCGCGAATCGACCCGGCTGGTGCTGGCGGGCTGGGACGTCGGTACGCCGGCCGTGGCGATCGGAAGCATGGCGGAGCTGAACGATCCGGGGGTGGTGAAGGTGGTGACAGGAAGGGACGGGGGCGCCTTGTACTTCAGCCGTTCGCCGATCCCGTTCAAGCGGGACGGCGAGCCCACGCGCGCTGAGCTGGATGCCGGTCGCTGGCTGCGCCACATCGGGGTATACGCGTACGCACCGGCGGCGCTCGAGCGCTGGGTCGCTCTGCCGGCGAGCGCCCTCGAGGCGACGGAGCGGCTGGAGCAGCTGCGGGCGCTCGAGGCGGGCCTCCGCTTCGGCATCGCGGTGATCGAGCGGCGGCCGGACGAGGCGTTGCTGGGCGGCATCGACACCGCCGAGGACGCGGCGCGCGCCGAACGAATACTGGCGGGAATGATTCCCGTGCAAACCACGAACGACGGGTGACGTAAATGCCAGAGAGCCAGAGCCGGCCGACCAAATACATCTTCGTGACGGGCGGTGTCGTCTCGTCACTGGGGAAGGGCATCGCGGCGGCGTCGCTGGGTCGGCTGCTCGTGCAGCGGGGTCTGCGGGTCACGATCCAGAAGTTCGATCCGTACATCAACGTGGATCCGGGCACGCTGTCACCGTTCCAGCACGGCGAGGTGTTCGTGACCGATGACGGCGCGGAGACGGACCTCGACCTGGGCCACTACGAACGCTTCATCGACGAGTCGCTGTCGCAGGCGAACAACATCACGACCGGGCGCATCTATCAGGACGTGATCACGAAGGAGCGCCGTGGCGACTACCTCGGCGCGACCGTGCAGGTGATCCCGCACATCACCGATGAGATCAAGGCCGCGATCCGCCGCCTGGCGCCCAACCACGACGTCGTGATCACGGAGATCGGCGGCACGGTGGGCGACATCGAATCCCTGCCGTTCCTCGAGGCGATCCGGCAGTTCCGCCAGGACGCCGGCCGCGAGCACACGCTCTTCGTGCATCTGACGCTGATTCCGTACATCGCGGCGGCGGGCGAGCTGAAGACCAAGCCGACGCAGCACAGCGTGCGCGAGCTGATGGAAATCGGGATCCAGCCGGACGTGCTCATCTGCCGGAGCGAGCGGGCGCTCTCGGACGACATGCGGCGCAAGATCGCGCTGTTCACGAACGTGGACACCGCGGCGGTGATCGAGGCGCGGGACATGGAGTCGATCTACGAGGTGCCGCTCGCGTATCACGCGCAGAAGCTGGACGATCTGGTGGTGCGGAAGCTGGGCATCGAGGCGGAGGAGCCGGACCTGGAGCCGTGGCGCGAGATGGTGGAGCGGATCCGGCGGCCCGGTCGCGGCCGCGTGCGCATCGCGGTCGTAGGCAAGTACACGGCGCTGGTCGACTCGTACAAATCGGTCCAGGAGGCGCTGATCCACGGTGGCAGCGCGAACGACGTCGAGGTCGACATCGAATGGCTGTCGAGCGAGGACTTCGAGCGCGACCGTGCCGGCGTCGGGCTGCTGGCCGACTACGACGGCCTGCTGATTCCCGGTGGTTTCGGCGAGCGCGGCATCGAGGGCATGCTGGGCGCCATTTCGTGGGCGCGCGAGAATGAGCTGCCGTTCTTCGGCATCTGCCTCGGTCTGCAGTGCGCGGTGATCGAGTACGGCCGCAGGATGGCGGGTCTGGAGGCGAATTCGGTGGAGTTCGTGCGCGAGGCGACGGATCCGGTGATCTGCCTGATGGATTCGCAGCGGCAGGTGACCGACATGGGCGGCACCATGCGGCTGGGTGCCTATCCCGCGCGACTGGAGGAAGGCTCGCTCGCGGCCCGGATCTACGGCACGCAGGACATCACCGAGCGCCACCGCCACCGCTACGAGGTGAACAACAGCTATCGCGAGCGGCTCGAGGAGGCCGGCCTGCGCTTCAGCGGCCGCTCGCCCGACGGCAACCTGGTGGAGATCATCGAGCTGCCCGATCACGCCTGGTTCCTGGGCTGTCAGTTCCATCCGGAGCTGAAGTCGCGTCCCATGGCCGCCCATCCGCTGTTCCGTTCGTTCATCGCCGCGGCGACCGCGCGTCGATCCCGTCGTCCAGCGGGCGAGAAGACGGTGCACGCGCGGCCGAACGGCGGCGCCATTTCCGAGCCCGCGCGAGTGGGCGGATGAGCGTGGCAGCCGATCGTCTGCTCCGCGGGGAGGCGGGCTTCTTCCTCATCGCGGGCCCGTGCGTCCTCGAGGACGACGCGCTGAACCTCGCGGTGGCCGAGGCGCTGGCGCGGCTGTCCGACGATCTGTCGCTGCCGATCGTGTACAAGGCGTCCTTCGACAAGGCGAACCGCTCGCGCGCCGACTCGCCGCGCGGTCCGGGCCTCGACGAAGGGCTCGAGCGGCTGGCGCGCGTGCGTCAGGAAAGCGGACTGCCGGTCCTGACCGACGTGCACGACGCGGGGCAGACGGCGGCCGTCGCCGAGGTGTGCGACGTGCTCCAGATCCCGGCCTTCCTCTGCCGGCAGACCGATCTGGTTGAAGCGGCTGCGGCGACCGGCCGACCGCTGAACATCAAGAAGGGGCAGTGGATGTCGCCGGAGGAGATGCGGGGACCCGTCGAGAAGGCGCGCGCGGCGGGCGGCCGAGCGCTCGCCGTGACCGAGCGCGGGACGTTCTTCGGGTACGGGAATCTCGTCGTCGACATGCGCTCGTTCACGCGCATGCGGCGCGCAACCGGCTGCCCCGTGATCTTCGACGGCACGCACTCGGTGCAGCGGCCGGGCGAGGCGGTTACGGGTACCGGCGGCGATCCGGAGCACATCCCGGCGCTGGTGCGGGCGGCGGTGGCCGCGGGCGCGGACGGGCTGTTCCTGGAGACGCATCCGATGCCGGAGAGGGCGCCGTCCGACGGCGGCAACATGCTGCGACTGGACGGGCTGCGCGCGCTGATCGAGGAAGCGCTCGCGATTCGTGAGGCGATCGGACGGCAGAGCGCGCATGTCTGAGGTGGATGCCGTGATCGCGCCGGAAGCGGAGATCGATCCCGCACTCGCGGCGGCCATCCGTCTCGTCATCCTCGACGTCGACGGCGTGCTCACCGATGCGGGCGTGTACATGGGCCGCACGCAGTCGGGCGAATCGGTCGAGCTGAAGCGCTTCGACATTCAGGACGGCATCGGCGTCAAGCTGCTCCAGGAGGCGGGAGTCGAGGTCGTGATCGTGAGCGGCAGGGAGTCGGAGGCGACCACGCTGCGTGCCACCGAGCTGGGGCTGCGCTGCTACCAGATCCCCGGCGCCTACAAGCTGCCGACGGTCGAGCGCATGCTGGTCGAGCGATCACTGGACTGGAGCCAGGTCGCGATGATGGGCGACGATCTGCCCGACATGGCGATCCTCAGGCGCGTCGGGCTGCCCGTCGCCGTCGCGAACGCGACGCCGGAGGTCGTCGACGCCGTCGTCTGGCGCGCGAAGGCCCGCGGCGGCCGAGGCGCGGTGCGCGAGTTCGCGCGTGCGTTGCTGATCGCGCGCGGCGACTGGCAGCAGGCCGTCGATCGTTACGTGAGCGAGCGGGAGAAGTCGGAGGCATGACGCGGACCGTGACCGAGCCACGCGAGCGGGCGGGGAACGCTCCCGCCGATGCCGCGCTGCTGATCGAGCACGCGCGCGCGGTCATCCGCAAGGAGGCCGCCGCGGTCGCCGCGCTCGAGGAGCGCGTCGGCGACGCGTTCGTCGCCGCTGTCGACCGCATCGCCGGCTCGGCCGGTCGCGTCATCGTCTCGGGCATCGGCAAGAGCGGCATCGTCGGCCGCAAGATCGCCGCGACCCTCACGTCGACCGGAACGCCCGCCAACTTCCTGCATCCCGTCGAGGGCATGCACGGGGATCTCGGCATCGTCGGCCGTGACGACGTCGCCATCCTCATCTCCAAGAGCGGCGAGTCCGAGGAGATGGGCGGGCTGATCGAGTTCCTCACGCGCACCGGCGTCGCCATCGTGGCGCTCACCGCCGGCCGCGACTCCATGCTCGCGCGCGCGGCTGAGGTCGTGCTCGACTGCTCGGTCGCCGAGGAGGCCTGCCCGCACGACCTCGCGCCGACTACCTCCACCACTGCGACCCTCGCCATGGGCGACGCCCTCGCCGTCGCGCTGTTGTCGCGCCGCGGCTTCACGCGCGAGGACTTCGCCCGACTGCACCCCGGCGGCGCGCTCGGTCGGAAGCTGACGCTGCGCGTGCGCGACGTCATGGTGCAGGCCGACCTGCCCATTCTCCCCGAGACCGCATCCATGCGGGAGGCCGTGGTGCAGCTCGCCGAGCGGCGCGGCACCGTCGCCATCGTCGACGAGGACTATCGCCTGTCCGGCGTGCTCACGGCCGGCGATCTGACCCGGTTGATGGAGCGCGAGGGCGATTTCCTGAGCGTGCCTGTCGCCGACGTCATGACGCGCACCCCGAAGTCGGCCGAGCCCGAAGCCCTCGCCTCCGCCGTCGTTTATACGATGGAGACGCACGGCATCATGGCGATGCCCGTCACGGACGAGGAGCGCCGGGTCGTCGGCATGGTGCACCTGCACGACCTCATGCGGGCCGGAGCGGTCTGATGACGGATCGGGAACGGGAACGGAAGCGGATCGTCTTGCGCCGGGGGCGACGAGCGGGACTCGTCGTGCTGGTTCTGCTCCTCGGCGGCTGCGGCGGAGAGGACGAGCCTCCGATCGCGGAGGCCGAGATCGCAAACATGGATGCCGACCAGGTGATGTTCGGCGTGGAGCACTTCATCACGGGGAACGGCGTCGTCCGCGGTGTGCTGCTCGCCGACACGGCGTTCATGTACGAGGACTCCGCGCTCGTGCGGGTGCGACCGGTCGACCTCACGCTGTACAACGAGCAGGGCGAGGTGGCGGGCGAGGTGACCGCGCGGTCCGGCGTGCTCAACACGCGCACGCAGCTCATGACCGCGACGGGTGACGTGGTCGTGCAGGCGGAGCAGAGTGACGAGCGGATCGAGACCGAAGAGCTGCATTTCGACCCGAACCGCGACCGTATCTGGAGCGTAGTCGCGACGACGATCCATCGGGACGGGACGGTGCTGCGCGGCACCGGCTTCACGTCGAACACACGACTGACGGACACGCGCATCGACGCGCCGCGGGGCCGCGTCGAGGGGCTGGAGTTCTGATCATGCGCGCGATGCCGCTGCTGGTGTTGCTGGCGTCGACGGCGCTGCCCGCCGCGGCACAGCGCACCGCGTGCGTAGTCGTCGACATCGATCCGTCGGGCTACGCGCGCAACCTCGCGGGGCCCGGCGGCACGAACATCCTGTTCGTCAGCGGGCCGGTCGAGATCCATTGCGGGGCCGGTACCATCGTCCGCGCGGACAGCGCCCACAGCCTGGGCAGCGAGCTGAGGCTGATCAGGAACGTTTTCTATCAGGACTCGGCGCAGGTCATGACGGCGACGACGGCCAATTATTTCCGGGACGAAGGCAGGCTCATTGCCCGTGGCGACGTCGTCGTGCGCGATCGCGAGGGGCCATCGGTCGTGCGCGGCACCGAGCTCCTGTACGAGAGGGTGACGCCGAGCCGCCCGGAGGCACGCATCGTGGTACGAGGTCGGCCGCGCGCCTACCTCTACGAGGCCGGGACGCCGGCGCTGCCGCCGGGACTGGCGCCCTCGCCCGCCGCTCGAGTCGTCGCTGGCGACACCATCCCGGCGGCGCTTCAGGTGGACGGGGATCGGCTGGAGCTCCAGGGCGAGGACCGCGTCCTCGTCCACGGCCGCGTGCAGCTGATCCGGGAGAACCTGCGCGCGTTCGGCGATGCCGCCGACTACGACCGCGCGGCGGGCCGCCTGGAGCTTACCTCGAACGCCAGGCTGGAAGGCGAGGGGTACGAGCTGTTCGGCGAGCGCATCACCGCGACGATGCCGGGCGAGCAGCTCGAGCGCGTTCTGGCCGAGGGCAACGCCATGCTCATGGGCGATGAGCTCCAGGTGCGCGCGCCGATCATCGACATCGGCCTGGCCGACGGTGAAGTGGAGCGGATGATCGCGGTCTCCCGCGACGAGGGCGTGCTCGCGAGCGCCGTCGCCGACGACTTCTCGCTGATCGCGGACTCGATCCAGGCGGATGCGCCGGCCAGCGTCGTCGAGCGCATCACCGCGGTCGGCAATGCGTACGGTGAGCGCGCCGTCGACAGCGCCTCCGCCGCGCTGCCCGAGCTGGTTCGCTCCGACTGGCTGCGCGGCGACACGATCGTCGGCACGTTCATCCGCCTCGCCGCCGCGGACACCGCGGAAGGCGACACCGCGCGCACCGTGCTCGAGACGCTGACCGCGAGCGGCTCTGCGCGCTCGCTGTATCGCATGGCGTCCGCGGATGCCGAGGCCGAACGTCCCGCCGTCAATTACATGAGCGCCAGCCGCATCGCGCTGCGCTTCAGTGAGGGCGAGGTGTCGGAGGTCGAGGCGGACGGGCCCGTGGAAGGCGTGCACCTGGAGCCGATCCGCGCCGCCAGTGTCGATCCGGATGCCGAAGCCGAGCCCCTGGATGGCGACGCCGCCGACCCCGGAGCCGACGTCGAAGGTGCGACCTCCTCGCGGGGACCGGAGGCGTCGCGATGACGTCTTCTCGTCTAGAGACCTTCCTCGACGGGCTGCGCGCCCACGACGGCTCGGTGGCCGTGGCCGTCGCCGAGTTGATCCAGCGGGCCGACGAGAGCGGCGCGCTCGATCGCGGCGAGTGGATGGCTGCCGTCACGCAGGGGTGGGATTCCGGCGTCGGAGGGGCGGGCGGCGACCCCGAGGAGCGCGCGCGCTACCTCGAGGAGAACGTCGTCGCGCGCCTCGAGCGGGAGGGGATGGTCACGCTGGAGCCGGCCGGCGAGACGTGGGAGCGCGTGCGCGTCGCGCCCGACATGTGGCGTGACATCGAGCCCGCGCGCGCGGCCACGTCGGAGCGCGTGCGCGACCGCATCCGGCTGCTGGAGCGCGTCGAGCAGGCACCGGCCACCGCCGCGGAGAGGAACGGCGGCAGCCATCTCGCCGCGCGCAGCCTGACCAAGGTCTACCGCCGGCGGAAGGTCGTGAACGAGGTCGACGTCACCGTCCGTCAGGGCGAGATCGTCGGACTGCTGGGGCCCAACGGGGCGGGCAAGACCACGACCTTTTACATGATGGTCGGTCTCATCTCGCCCACCGACGGCAAGGTCTTCCTCGACGACGACGATCTGACCACCGTGCCGATGTACCGTCGCGCGCGGCGGGGCATCGGTTACCTGGCCCAGGAGCCGTCGGTGTTCCGCAAGCTGTCCGTCGAGCAGAACATCCGCGCGATCCTGGAGACCATGCCGCTGGACCGGAAGGCGCGGAAGGAGCGGCTCGAGACCCTGCTCGACGAGCTGAGCATCAAGCACCTGCGCTCGGCCAAGGCCTACTCGCTGTCGGGCGGCGAGCGCCGGCGGCTCGAGATCACGCGCGCGCTCGTCAGCAACCCGAAGTTCATGCTGCTGGACGAGCCCTTCGCGGGCGTGGACCCGATCGCCGTCCATGACATCCAGCAAATCGTCGCCAGCCTCAGACACCGCGGCATCGGCGTCATCATCTCCGACCACAACGTCGAGCAGACGCTCGACATCGTGGATCGCGCCTACATCATGTACGACGGACGGGTCCGCGTCGCCGGCACGGTCGCCGAGCTCGTCTGGAACGACGAAGTAGCCGAGATCTATTTCGGGCCCACGCTCACGGCGCGCATGCGCGAGCGTTACCGCAGACCGGAAGTAGCATGAGCATCAAGACAGGGCTGTACCAGGGTACGCACCTCAAGCAGGAGATGAAGATCAATCCACGCCTGTATCAGGCGATGGATCTCCTGTACATGCCCCTCCTCGACCTCCAGCAGCACATCGATCAGGAGCTGCTGAACAATCCGTTCCTCGAGCTCGAGCCTCCCGCCGTCGAGGAGCCCGAGGTCCAGAACGAGAAGGAGAAGGAGAAGGAGGAGAAGGAGAAGGCGGAGGAGATCGACTGGGAGGAGATCCTCCTGGACGGTTTCGAGGCGGGCGGGCGGAAGGCCGAGTACGAGGAGAAGGAGTTCTACGAGGCGACGCCGGCCAGCTCGCGGGATCTGTACGATCACCTGCGCGACCAGCTCATGCTCATGCGCGTCGGCGAGCGTGATCTGCTGCTCGGCGAGGAGATCATCGGCAACCTCGACAACGACGGCTACCTCACCTGTCCGCTCGAGGAGGTCATCACCGCCCTGAACGACTGGATGAAGACGGCGGGTGAGGAGTGGCTGGACGAGGACGGCCGGATGATCGAGGCGTTCGCGGTCGACGAAGCCGAGCGGATGCTGAAGAAGATCCAGAGCTTCGATCCGCCCGGCATCGCCGCCCGTGACCTGCGCGAGTGCCTTCTGCTCCAGCTCGAGGACCAGAACCTCGAGGAGACGCTGACGTACCGCATCGTCAAGGACTACTTCGACCAGCTCATCAATCACCGCTGGTCGGAGATCTCGAAAGACTTGTCGGTGACGCCCCGGGAGGTGCAGACGGCGGCGGACGAGGTATCGAAGCTCGACCCGAAGCCGGGCATCAAGTACTCGGACGCGTCCGACCGCTACATCGTGCCGGACCTGATCGTCGACGAGATCGGCGGCGAGTACCACGTCTTCCTGAACGATACGAGCCTGCCGCGGCTCAAGCTGTCCCGCGCCTATCGCGAGATCGCACGCGACAAGAACAAGTTCAAGGGCGAGAACAAGGAGTTCATCTCCAACAAGCTGAACAGCGCCAACTGGATGATTCAAGCGATCGAGCAGCGTCGCCAGACGATGCTGAAGGTGATGAACTTCATCGTCGATCGACAGCGCGAGTTCTTCGAGAAGGGGGTGCAGTACCTGAAGCCACTGACGCTGCGCGAAGTGGCCGAGGTCATCGACATGCACGAGTCGACGGTCTCGCGCGTGACCAATGAGAAGTTCGTGCAGTCTCCGCGCGGCGTGCTGCCGCTCAAGTACTTCTTCTCATCCGGCCTCTCGACCGACAGCGGCGAGGATGTGAGCGCGCGCGGCATCAAGGACAAGATCAACAAGCTGGTGGACGAGGAGGATCCGAAGAAGCCGCTCACCGACCAGGCGATCGTCAACATCCTGAAGGAAGACGGCATCCAGATCGCCCGCCGCACCGTCGCCAAGTACCGCGACCAGCTCGGCATCCTGTCGGCGCGCATGCGGAAGCGGGTGTGACCGATGGCTCTAGGCTCTAGGCACTAGGCTCTGGTGACCGCGAATCCGATTTCTACCGCCGAGCAGCGCGCGTCCGCGCCGCAAACCGTCGCGAATCATCCAGCGGTTCGGCGCATGCCGTCGTTCGCGGTGATCGTGCCGGCATACGACGAAGCCGAGAACGTGCCGGACCTCGTGCGCGAGCTGCGCGCGACGTTCGAGCGGCACGGCCTGGAGGGGGAAGTGCTGCTCGTCGACGACGGGTCGACGGACGGCACAGGCGACGCCGCGCTGCGCGAAGCCCGCGGCTGGCCCACGCTGCGCGTGCTCCGGCATCGCCGCAACTTCGGCAAGACGGAGGCGATCGTGACCGCGGCGGAGGCCACCGACGCGGAGGCGCTCGTCGTCTTCGATGCGGACCTCCAGCACTCGACGGAGGAGATCCCGCGCTTCCTCGAGAAGCTGGCCGAAGGCTGGGACATCGTCACCGGCCGCAAGCAGGGCCGCTACGAGAAGCGCGCGGTGTCGTCGACGTACAACTGGCTCAGCCGTCGGCTCTTCGACGTGCCGGTCTCGGACCTCAACTCGATGAAGGCGTTCCGCCGGGAGATCCTCGAGGAGATCCGGCTGCGCCACGACTGGCACCGCTTCTTCGTGGTGCTGGCGCACGCGCACGGGCACACGGTGACGGAGATCGACATCGCGCTCTACCCGCGCCGGCATGGCGTGGCCAAGTACTCGGGGCGCGGCCGCATGATGGTGGGGCTGCTGGACCTGTTCTCGGTCGGCTTCTACCTCTTCTTCGCGAGGAAGCCGCTAATGCTGTTCGGCGTGAGCGGCCTGGTCATGGCCGGCACGGGGGTGCTCGTGGGGGTCGCGGCCATCGTCCTGCGCGTGATGCACCTGATGCCCCCGTTCGGCTTCAGGCCGCTGCTCTATCTCGTGATCCTGCTCGAGACGCTGGGCTTCCTGCTCTTCGGCTTCGGCATCGTCGCCGAGATGATCGCGCAGCAGCAGGCCGAGCTGGACTGGATGCGGCGTCGGCTGGCGGGGCGCACCCGCGACGACCGCGACTGAACGCGGCAGGCGCCGGGCGGCGCTACGGCTGCCAGGTCGCCTGCGATCAAGGACGGCGGCCGCTCGCGGAGCGCCGCGCGAGGGCAACGGCAAGTGCGGCCCCGAGCAGTTCGGCCGCGATCACCCAGATGCGCGCCAGCACCGCGAGGAGCGCGGCCGCGCCCGCCGTCGGCAGGTAGGGCTGGAGCAACACGGTCAGCGTGACTTCGCGCGCGCCCAGGCCGGCGGGGGCTACGATGGCTGCCACGCCCGCCAGGACGGCGATCGCGTTGACCGCAATGAAGGCCAGAACCATGCCGGCGTCCACGTCGAGCACCGCCATGGCGAAGACGGTAAAGGCGACGCCGTAGATCAGCCACGACACCACCGAGCCGAGCAGCAGCACGATCCCGGCGCCCCAGCTCGCCCCCCAGCTGAGGACCTCACGGTGCAGCGCGCGCGGCATGAGCGCGAGCGCGGCGTTGGTGGCGCGTGGATGCACCGCAACCAGGGTGGCCGCGATGCCGAGCGCGGACAGGGCCGTCGCTGCCGCGTCGCTCTCGATGAAGCGGAAGGCGAGGAAGGGGAGACCCAGCACGACGGAAGCGGCCATCGTGTAGCCGGTGCTGAGGACCAGCGACGTCACCATCGTCACCGCGCCGATGCCGTATGCCCGCCCCATCTGCGCCGCGCCCACGAACTGCCAGACCTTGCCGGGCACGTAGCGGGCGAGGCTCGCCAGGAACCAGATGCGCAGCGCGGCAGGGAACGGGAGGCTGACCCCCAGGTGGGCCAGGATGCGACCCCAGATGCGGATGCCCCAGCCCAGTGCGAGCAGCAGGAGCGCGACCGAGCCCAGCAGAGGCAGGGCCTGGATGCGCCAGTCCACGGCGGCGAGCTCCGCACGGTGGCGCGCGATGGTCAGACCGACGAAACCGAGCGTCGCGGCCACCAATGCCCAGCCGAGCAGCCGACGGAGTCCCGAGCGGGGGGGTGGGGCCGCGGCGGCATCGCCGTCCCGCGCCGGCGTCGGCGGATCGAGGTGCATCACGCCCTCAGGTCTTGCCAGCCGCGGTCGCCGGCGCCGCGCGGCTGCTAAGCCGGCGATACAGGAACCATGCGGCGTAGCCGATCAGCAGCGTAAAGCCCGCCAGGTAGATCGCCAACCCGACGTAGAGGTCACGCGGCTCGAAGCGAAACTCTACGGTGTGTCGGCCCGCGCCGACGCGCACGCCCCGGAATGTGTGGTTCGCGCGATACAGGGGGGCGGGCTCGCCGTCGACGCGGACGGTCCAGTCCCGGTAATGATTGTCCGCCAGCACGAGCAGTGCGTCACGGCCGGCTTCGGTCTCCACCACGACCCGGTCGGGCGTGTACTCGACGACGCGCGCGGCGCCCTCGACGGGGCCGCCCGGGAGTGGCTGCGCGAGCGGTCGATCGATGACTGCCATCGTCCGGAAGTCGAATGCCTCGGTGCGCATGGCGTCGATCTCGCCGCCTTCCGCCACAGGGATCGCTTGGCCGACCAGCCACGCACGCGGCAGGGCGTCCGGATTCTCGAGCACGACGCCACCCGGACCCGCGTGCACGGTAGGGAAGGGCAGCCCCTCGAGCGGCACGCCCGAGATCACGTAGCGCACGTTCGCGGCATCGATGAATTTCCGCAGCTCGAGGAAGTTGTGCCAGTCCACATAGGTCTGCTCGCCCGCGCCCGCGAACTGGTTGAAGCGCTGTAGCTGATTGCCGTGCTCCCCGCCCGCCTGCTCGATGTCGAAGTGCATCAGGTAGTTCGGCTCGCGGCCGTACGCGTAGTGCGGGGCGAGCGGCAGGACCCAGACGCGATAGGGACCGGGCTGCGCCCGCAGGAAGCGCACGACGTCGTCCGCGGCGAAGGTTTCGTCCGGACCAGGCCGGGTCTCGAAGAACTTGCGGTCGATGATCCAGAGGTCGACCACCGTGGTAGCGGCGAGCGCCAGCGCCACGGCGGTCGGCCCGAGGGCGCCACGCACCCAGGCCCAGAGCAGGGCCAGCACGATGCCGAGGAAGACGGCGAACCGGAGCCATCCGCGCGACACCGACGCGGAGGACGCGCTACCATCCTGCGCAGCCGCCGCGACCAGCATGCCGAGTAACGCGAGGCCGCCAATGCCCAGCAGCCACTTGCCGAAATGCGGCAGCCCGCTTGCCTTGCCGCCCGCCGTGCCCGGCCGCCGCGCGGGTCGCGCATCCAGCCGCACCGCGATGGCCTCCATCGCCAGCGCCGCCATCGTCACGAGCGACATCGACACCAGCAGGAACGAGATCGACGGCGCCCGGAACCGTTTGGTGCCGGGCAGCACCTCGTAGTAGAGCCGGTACAGGGGCGTATGGCCGCCGAACGCGATCGTGAGCGCGAAGGCGGTGAGCCCGAGGAAGAACCACCAGCGGCGATCGCGTCGGGCGTAGCCGGCGCCGAGCAGCACCAGCGCGATCACGAATGCGCCCGCGTATTCCGTGTGCAGCTTGAACTGATTCGGCCGCTCCGCCGGCGCCTCGTTCGGGCGGTAATAGCCGAACACGGCGCCGCCCGTTACCTCCGGGACCGCCAGACCGATCAGCTCGTCGGGCGGCATCGACCACGACACCGAATAGTCGTAGCCCCGCCCCTCCGTCGCGCCACGCGGGGAGTGGCTTACGTAGTCGGCGAACGGCAGGAAGTTGGGCGCCGCCAGTGCGAACCCGAAGGCGACGGCGCCCAGTCCGAGGGCGAGGCGGCCGGCCAGCCGCTTCGGCGCGCGCCAGACGTCGAAATGCACCAGGCAGAAGACGGCCCAGATCGCGCCTCCCACCAGGAGGTAATAGCTGCTCTGGATCTGGAACGAGAGTAGCGCGAAGCCCACGGTGGCGGCGACGCCCACGAACGACGCCAGCTCGCCCGTGCGCACGCCGCGGTGCAGGAAGAAGAACAGCAATGGCCCGAGCGTCGCCACGATGATCCGGCCGTCGTGGCCCGCGAGCACGTAGGACATCGCCAGGCCGCTGAACTGGAACGCGAGCCCCGCGACGAAGGCGATCCAGGCGCGCACGCCCAGCTCGCGCGTCAGCAGGTACGTGCCCAGCCCGGCCAGTCCGAACTGCACCACGAACATCGTCGCGTACAGCTTCGACACCGGCAGCACGAGGTCCGCGAGCCAGCGGACCGGGAAGTAGGTGCTGCCGGGATTCGAGAACAGCGGCACGCCACCGTACACATACGGCACCCACTTCGGCAGGTCACCCGCCGCGAACCGCTCCGAAATGAATTCGTGGAAGAAGAAGCCGCCCGCGAAATAGTCGCTGCCGTACAGGTGGTTCCCGGGGAGGAGCGCGGGCAGGAAGTACAACAGCGCGAGGCCGAAATACACGAGCGCGGCGACATCCGTCCCGAAGGGCGGGGTGCTCTGCTTCGCGGCTTTGCTGCTGGAGCGCATTTCGTGGCCGGGTGGGGTGAATCGACGGCCGCAATGTAGGGCAGGGCGCCCCTGGTGCCAGTCCGGCCGCGCGCGGCGCCGTCGGCGCCTTCCGACACGCCGGGAGCGCCGCTACGTTGCGGCCGGTTCGGTCCCACAGCGATCGGAGCTGGATGCGCTTCCATTTCGGCATCGTCAACTACAACGGCGGCGATCACCTGCACGCGTGCGTGCGCTCGATCCTGGCCCAGCGGCCGGACGTGCGGGTGAGCGTCTTCGACAACGCCTCGAGCGACGATTCGGCGGTCCGCGTGGAGTCGGAGTTTCCGCGCGTGACCGTCATTCGATCGCCGGCGAACCTCGGTTATGCGGGCGCGCTCAACCGTCTGCTCGAGCGCATGCCGGAGGAGGTGGTGGTCCTGTGCAACATGGACCTCGAGTTCGACCCCGGCTGGACGGCGGCGATGGAAGCGGCGCTGTGGCGGCACCTGGATGCCGACGGCGCCGCGAGCCTCGTGCTCGAGATGACGAAGCCGCCCGTGATCAACTCGGTCGGCGTGCGCTTCTTCGCGGACCTGCACGCGCAGAACGCCGGCTCGGGACTGCCGTGGTCGAGCAAGCGGGCGGCGCAGGAGGCGGAGCAGGCGTTCGGCGCCTACGGTGCCGTCATGTGCTTCCGACGGCCGGCGCTCGAGGACATCGCGTTCGACGATGACTACTTCCTCTTCTTCGAGGAGACCGACTTCTTTCTGCGCTTCCACCTGCTCGGGCATCGCACCGTATTCGTGCCGGACGCCGTCGTGCGGCACCAGCGCTCACTCAGCACGCGGCGCTTCTCGACACTCAAGCTCTACTACGGGGAGCGAAACCGTCTGACCACCGTGTTCAAGCTGCTGCCGGTCTGGTATTGGCCCGTCGCATTCGCGGCCACCCTGCGCCGCCTCCACATCGTGTCGCGGCGGGCCGGCGCAGAGACGGGCGGCGCGCCCGGGACCGGGGCGCAGGTGCGACTGCCGGCACGCGCCACGATCGTCGCGACGCTGCTGCGCGCCTGGCGCGACGCGGTGCTCCGGCTACCGTCGACGTGGGGAAAGCGGCGAGCGTTCATGCGTCGCTCCGCCGGGGGCGCCGGTGCCGCCCTTCGCCTCGTGCGGCGCTACAGCCTGCCCAGTTCCGAGGTGCGGCTGCGCTGAAGCCGTTCGGCTACGCCGGGCGACCCACGCCACTGCGCTCCGCCGTCTCGGGTACGCGCCAGTAGGCGATAGACCCGTTCGGCACGGCCCGCACATCACGGCCGCGCGCGAACTCGTGCAACCAGCGGGTCACGCCGTCCTGTTCGATGCGACCGTAGTCGTGCCAGACGACGACGCCGCCGGGACGCATGCACATCAGCGCCTTCTCGGTGTCCGAGCGGACGTAGTCGTACGAGTGCGCGCCGTCGACGAAGAACAGGTCGACGGCGCCGTGCCACGGGGAGAAATCGAAGGAGGCGCTGTCGCCGTACAGCCTCGTCACTTTGGCGCCCGCGGGCCGTCCCTCGAAGACCGCGCGCCCGATGTCCTTGCCGATCAGCTTCTGGTCGGTCCCGGTCGTGCGCAGGCTGGTGTCGCGATTCTGCGGTGGCAGATCCAGCGTGAAGACGCGCGTGTCGGCGGGCGTGTTCAGCGCCATGTGCAGCGCCGTGTAGCCGACGAAGGTGCCGATTTCCAAGATGGTTTCCGGGCGAAGCGCGCGACACAGCAGGATCAGGCTGAGCAGGTCGATCACGAACGGCGGCGACTCGTCGTCCAGCCACGTATAGCCGTCCAGGTTGCCGAGCACCGCTTCGCCGTCGCTCAGACCGAAGAAGTCGGCGACGGGCGTGCGGGGGAGACCGCCGGGCTTCTCGAGCTGACGCTGGAAGAGCGCCTCGGTGGCGTAGCGCAGCAGCTCGCGCGGCCGCCTCACCAGTGGCAGGGCGGCGAGGTTCGCGCCGAGCGCGACGTTCCGCCCGGCCCTCAGCAGCAGGCCCACTCTCGTTTCAAGCGACATCGGATTCCGTGAGCCTCGCGTACAGCCGTTGCAGGTCGTCGATGATACGGTTCCACGAGAAGCGCTCGGCCACGAACGCGGCACCGGCCCGTCCGAGGCGCGCCGCCAGCTCGGGGCTGTCCGCCAGGCGGGCGATCGCGCGCGCCAGCGCGTCCGCGTCACCGGGCGGGACCAGCAGCCCGGTTTCCTGGTCGCGCACCACGTCCGGAATGCCACCCGCATCGCTCGCGATCAGCGGCAGGCCGAAGCCGCTCGCCTCGATGAGCACTACGCCGAGCCCTTCGACGTCGCCTTTCGCGTCGGAAACCGCCGGCAGCACGAACGCATCGGCTGCAGCGTAGAAGGACGCCAGCCGCTCCTTGGGCACGAAGCCGTGGAAGCGGACTCGGTCACCCAGCCCCGCCTGCAGGGCCCGTTCGTCGAGCTCCGCCTCGAGCGGGCCGCCGCCCACCACATCGAGCGTCACGGGACGCTTCGTCCGAGCCCGGGAAAGCGCGTCGAGAAGGTATCCGACCCCTTTTCGCTCGACCAGCCGCCCCACGAAGAGCAGGCGGAAAGCGCGGGCGGGATCGGGCGATGCAACGGAGCGCTCCGGTTGGACCGGGTCGCCGATGGTGGCGCCGAACGGGATGCGGGCGACCGGCCGATCGTAAAACGACTGGACCAGGCGCGCCGTGTAGGAAGAATTCGCCGTGACCGCGTCCGACAACGCGATCATGCGCCGGAGAAGGGGACGGAGGACCCGCATGTCGCGGTTCACCCACGTCAGCTCGACCCCATGGAAGGTGCTTACGAGGGGAATCCGGCCCGCGCGTTTCGCCGCCAGCCCGAGGATGCCGTGCGGGATCGGCCAGTGCACGTGCACGGCGTCGAAGCGCCCCGAGCGGGCGAGCCGCGCCGCCGCGAGCGAGCCGGCCGCCACATAGCCGGGCACGAGGCCGAGGTAGAGCGGCTTCTCCCGCACCCGGTCCGGCGCCGTCTGGTCGTGCGTCAGGTCCTCCCAGAACGACGGCGCGTAGCGGAAGCGGTGAACCGGCACGCCGTCGATCACCTGATCCGCCAGACCCCTGTACGACGGCGCCAGAACCTCGACGTCCACGCCGCGCCCGCGCAGCCGGCGAATCGTCTCGCTCAGCCACGGGGTGATGACGTCGTCGCCGGAGCGGCTGTACGCGCTGACGATGTAAAGGATGCGCACGCTTGATCGGGAACGAAACGGCCGGTAACTTCCGCGGTTTCGGCAAGATATCCGGCCCGTTCGCTAACCTCAAGTCAGCATGGCAGATAACGCCGGCCGCGCGCTGGTGATCATCCCCACGTACAACGAACGCGAGAACGTCGAGCGCCTCACACGAGAGGTGCTCGAGCAGGATTCCCGCATCGATGTCCTGATCATCGACGACGCCTCGCCCGACGGCACAGGCCAGCTCGCCGACCGCCTGGCCGCGGCCACCCCGCGCATGCGCGTCCTCCACCGGCCGGGGAAGCTCGGGCTCGGCACCGCCTACCTGGATGGATTCCGCCTCGGGCTCGCCGAGGGCTACGACATCCTCTTCGAGATGGATGCCGACTTCTCCCACGATCCCGCGCACCTGCCGCAGTTCCTGCGCGCCATCCGCGAATACGACCTCGTCCTGGGCTCGCGCTACCTCCACGGCAGGGTCACCGTCATCAACTGGCCCATTACCCGCCTCATCCTCTCCTACGGCGCCAACGTCTACGCCCGCGCCGTCACTGGCCTTCCAGTGGCGGATGCAACGGGAGGCTTCAAGTGCTTTCGCCGCAGGGTCTTGGAGGACATCGCCTTAGACAAGGTCGAGAGCGAGGGCTACGCCTTCCAGATCGAGATGAGCTTCCGCGCCTGGAAGCGCGGCTGGCGCATCGGCGAGATCCCCATCGTTTTCGTCGATCGCACCGCCGGCGAGTCCAAGATGTCCAAGCGCATCATGCGCGAAGCCGTCTGGCGCGTCTGGAAGCTGCGCTTCGCGGCGATGGCGGGAAGGCTCTGAGACGTCCTTCGGCCATGCGCGGGGAGGCTCGGCGGGTCATTCGGCCATGCGCGAGGATGGCTCGGCGGCCTGCCGGGAGAGGGTGCTTCCTTTTCGGCCATTCGAACTCGTCCAAAAGTCGAACACCGCCGCAGTCAAAACCGCTTGTGCGACAAGCGGTCTCGACACCCGCCGGTCTTCAGTTCTTGAATCATCCATAAGCAAAGTTTGACGGCCGGCGAGGCGCGAGCCGGCGGCAGACGTCGAACGCAACACTTGAACGCCGAAACTTTAAAAGTGGAACGACGCGGAGCCGCGGGAGGCCCACGGCGAGCGCCAATCCCGCAGACGCCCCGATTCAAAGGTTGAATGAGATCGAATGCGCGAAAACGGCATAGAAACCCGCGGCGGGCGTGGGAGCAGGGCGGAGCCGATGGGAATGGTCGCGCCATCAGTGGGTCGGTCGCCAGCAGGGCTGGCATAAGCCATTGAATGGCCTCAACTGGACCGTGCGTCGCTTGAGGTTTACGTAATGTGTATTATGCGCAGTCGAGGCGGGACAGAGAAGGCGTGCTAAAGCGCCGGCCAGGAGGACGAGCTCCCGGGTAGCCGAGGCAGCCGGAAGCCGACGGCCGGACGCAGCCGGAGGCCGACGGCTAGGAGCCTGACCTCGACGCCGTGGCGATCTCCGTGCGGCGCATCTCGTAGACGTCGCGTTCCGCGGAGCCCTCCTCGGTGAGGGCGATGAGGCGGTCGTAGAGCTCGATGGCGCCGGCGGCATCACCGCGCTCGGCGCGGATGCGGGCGGCGTCCTCGAGGGCCTCGCGCTGCTGGAAATCGAGGGCGGCGTCGGCGGCGACGCGCAGGTAGGCCTGTTCGGCCTGCTCGGGCTGTCCGGCGGCCTCGTATGCGCCGGCGAGGAGCAGGCCGGCGGACGAGGCGATCATGTCGTCGCCTTCGTCGGCGAGCGGGCGGATGGCCTCGACGGCCTGTGCGGCGTTGCCCTGCGCGAGCTGGAGCTGACCGAGGAGCAGTCGAGCCTCCGCGGCGGCGGGAGTGCCGCCGAAGCGTTCGATGAAGTCTTCCAGCCGGTTCACGGCGCTCGGAAAATCGCCGCTGGCGACGGTCTGACGAACCTCGAGCAGCTCGGTGGCTGCGCGGCCGCGCAGTTCGGCGCGGTAGTTCACGTATTGGACCGCAGCAAAGACGGCGATGCCCAGGATGATGAGGCCGACGATGACGGCGCGGCTGTGATTGCGGGTCCAGGCGGAGGCTTCGACGACCTTGGCGATGACGACGTCGTCCGGTCCGGAGCTGATGGCCGGCGGCCGGCGTGACGTGGGATGTCGTGTCATGTGAGGGATTCGAGCGAGCCAGTCATAGCGAGTGAGGACGGGTACCGGCGCAAACGGAACGCCCGCGAAGCCGAGGCTGCCGCGGGCGTGACGGGCCGGACGTCGGACGGGCGGAAGTGTAGCGCTGGTGCGGGTTTCAGTCAAGCGAGGGGTGGCGTGGCGCTTGCGTCGGAGCAGGCCGGGGACAGGCACGGGAGATGGGTGGCGAGGAGCCGTGAATCCATGAAGCGTGGCGGTGCGCAGTACGGCCGCGGCCGCCGCACCGCACGCGGTGTGGTGGCCGTGCTACCGTTGCTCTACGCCCTGAGCGGGTGCACCGCCCGCACGCCCGGCGCCGAGCGTTTTCCGGAGCTCGAGGATCATGCGGGCTCGGAGGTCGTGGCCTTGCGCTTCGTGGCGCCGGCGCCGTTCAGCGCCGACAGTCTGGCCGAGCTGATCGAGACGGAAGCGACACACTGCGACTTGCTGGGTTTGGGATTCTGCCTGCCCTTCACCGACATTGGCGAGGAGACGGTGCGGCTGGACCTGAACCTGGTGGCGCAGGACGTCGACCGCCTGGCGTTGTTCTATCGGCGGAGCGGCTTCCTGGGCACGCGGGTGCTGCCGGACGTCGACGTGCGGGGCGAGGACGCGGTGGCCGTGAGCTTCATCATCCTGAGGGGCGATTCGGTGCTGGTCGATTCCCTGCTGATCGAGGGCGCGGAAGAGGTTCTCGACACTGCGGCGATTCGCCGGAAGCTGCCGCTCGCCGAGGGCGATCTCTTCGACACGGACGAGTTCCTGGCGTCGGCGGACACCCTGCTCGCGGCGCTGCACGAGCGCGGGCACGCGAATGCGGAGGTGCTGCGCAACTACGCGGCCGACACGGTGAGCGACCGTGCGACGGTGTGGCTGGTCGCGATCCCGGGGCCCGTGGTGCGGGTGGATTCGATCATCGTGCGGGGCGGCGGCCGGTTGGGACGCACGAACGCGCTGCGGCAGCTCGCGGTGCGGGAAGGCGCGCTGTTGCGGGCGCGCGACCTGTCGGAGAGCCAGCGCAATCTGTTTTCGCTGGACCTCATCCAGTTCGCGACGGTGACGGTGGCGCCCGACTCGCTCCAGCAGGACACGGCTTCCGCGAGCGAGACGGTCCTGGTGCAGATCTCGGAGACCCCCGTCTATCTGGTGGAGGCCGCGGCGGGCTACGGCACTGTGGACTGCATGCGTGCGCAGACGCGCTGGACGAGTCGCAGCTTCATGGGCGGTGCGCGCCGGCTGGTGTTGAGCGGGTCGGTGTCGAAGCTCGGCATCGGGCAGCCCCTCGACCTCGGCCTGAGCAACTCGATGTGCCGGGCGTACCGGGACGACGAGTTCGGCAACACGCTCGACTACCGTGTCGCGGCGGATCTGAACCAGCCGTACTTCCTGTCGCCGCTGAATCGGCTGAACGGGACGCTCTTCGCGGAGCGCCAGTCGGAGCCCAGCCTCTATCAGCGGCAGGCGTATGGTGCGGAGGCCGCGCTCACGCGTCGTCTGCACCTGCGCGACATCATCGGCTTCGCAGCCAAGGCGGAGTACCGGCGCACGCTCGCGTCGGAGGCTGTCTACTGCTTCGCCCTGGCCGTGTGCCAGGAATCGGAGCTGCTCGCGCTTGGCGAGTTCCACTGGCGCAACGCGGTGAGCGCGACCTACCTGCGCGACCGCGCGAACAGCCCGATCGATCCGTCGCGCGGGTACATCGCACGCTTCGCCCTGGAGTACGCGCCGAACTTTTTCGGCACGAAAGTCGACTTCGCGCGCCTGACGGTGGAGGGGTCGCGCTACTTCCCCATCGGCCGGGACTGGGTGCTGGCGACGAGGCTGCGCATAGGCGACTTCCTCGGCACTGCCCACATCGTTCCGGACGGCGATGTGGACGTCGGTGAGCTGCTTCCGCCCGAGGAGCGATTCTACGCCGGCGGCGCCACCACGGTGCGCGGCTACGGCCGCAACGAGATGGGCACGGAAGAGGCGTCGGGTGTCTACGTCGCGGAGCAGACGCGCGTGAATCCGGAATTCGGCGGCATCCCCAAGGGGTTCGGTCCGCAGGGGGACATCGCCTTCGTGCCGCTGGGCGGTACCGCGGTCGCCATTGCGAGCGCCGAGCTGAGGATGCCGGCGCCCTTTCTCAGCGACCTGCTGGGCCTCGCCTTCTTCGTCGACGCGGGCGCGCTCAGCACGGGGAGCGTGATCGACATCGAGTTCCAGGATCTCCGCTACACGCCCGGTGCCGGGCTGCGCATCCGCACGCCCGTCGGACCCGCGCGCTTCGATGTCGCGATTCGGCCGCACGGCCCGCCGACCGCGCCGCTGCTGGCACCGGATCCTCTGGATCCCGACCGCCTGATCCAGATCGACGATAATTTCGCGCGGGACGAGTCCGGGCTCTTCCGGCGGTTGCAATTCCACCTGGCCGTCGGGCAGGCGTTCTGATGCGGATCGAGCGACCCTCGGCCGGCACACCGGGCGCGAGCGGCGGCATGATCGCGGCGTGGGCCTTCCTCGGCTTCGCCGTCGTGCTCCTGTTCACGAACGAGGAGGACCCCGAGGTCGAACGGAGCACCGGCCCCAGGGAGACGGTCGTCGCGGTGAAGGATCTGGAGGAGCGCGTCGCCGAAAAGCTCGGGGACCGGGAGGTGCCGCTCTCGGCGCCCGGCCGACCGCTTCGCATCGTCGCGTCCGAGGTCCGCTGGCGGAACGCCGCCGGCGAGCGCTGGCTGACCGTCGAGCGGGTGTCCGCGTCGGTGCGCGCCGGCGTGCTGACCGGCGGCGCCATCGTGCTCGAAGCGGTCGAGGTCGCGTCGCCGGTCCTGCGGCTGCGCCAGGCCCCGTCGGGTCAGTGGAACCTCGCCGGTGTTTTCCGGCCGGGTGACGGCGACGGCGGCGATGACGGCGCGGGTGGCGGCGCAGGCGGGGGCGTCGAGCTGCGCGAGGTGCGCGTGCGCGGCGGCCGCGTGTCGATCAGCACGCCGGGGCGCGCCTACGAGGCGACACGCGTTTCCGCCGTCGTTCCCGTCGCGCGCTTCGGCGGCTCGAGCGCTGCCAGCCCCTTCATTCGACTGGCTTCGGTCGACGCGTCGGTCTCGGGCGCGATCCCGGGACCTCCGCAGAGCCTCAGCCTGCGCGGCGCGACGATCAGCGGCCGACCGGACGGTCTCGAGTTCGGCGTGGGCCGCCTCGCGCTCGATGAATCGGTAGTGACGGACGTGGAGGGCCTGTTGTCCTCCGCCCTTCCCGATCCCGGTCTGCGCGCGCGTGGACGCGCGCCAAACATCCAGTTCGCGGACATCCATCGTCTGCTGCCGGAGTTTCCCGAGAGCGGCGTCGCCTCCTTCGAGTGGTCGGTGAACCCACTCGGCGCCGGGAGGCTGGCCGTACAGCTCAAGGGCATGGACGTGCGCTCGGACGATTCGCATCTGGCCGGCACGACTACGATCATCGTGGGCGGGGAGACGATCGAGCTGGGCGAGGTGGACGTCATCCTGGATCCACTCGAGCTCGCCTTCCTGGAGCAGTTCACCGGTCCCCTTCCCTACGCGGGCACGGTCAGGGGATCGGTCGTCGGCAGCGGTGAGCGGCTCCGCTTCGACGTGGCGACCGCGCTGCGGGCGGAAGGCGTAGACGACCCGATCCTCGCTCGCCTGCAAGGCTCGATCGCGCTGCGCGGCTTCGAGCCGACGATTCAGAATGTCGTGGCGACCGTGGATTCGCTGCCGCTGCGCACGCTGCGCTCGATCGTGCCGGCGCTGCCGCTGCGAGGAATCGTGTCTGGCACCGTCAGCTTCGCGGGGATGCCGGGCCAGGGGCCGCTCCGCATCGACGCGACCGTCCGCCTGCCCGAGGGATCAATCGAGCTCGATGGTACGGTCCGCCTGGGCGCGGTGCCGTCGTACGACCTGACCGGCAGTCTGGTGGACGTACGCCTCCGCGAGCTGCTCGAGCCGTCCTTCCCGCCCGTGCTGCTCGACGCGCGTTTCACGCTCGCCGGCACGGGCACCGACCCGGCCAGCGCGGACGCGCGCCTCTCCCTGTCGGGACGCTTTTCCGGCTGGCAGGCGGGCGCCGCCGACCTGGTCGTCGTGAACGCGACGTTGCGCGACGGCACGCTCGCGATCGAGCGCGCGGCGGCCCGTCTGGCCACGCTGGACGCACGCGTCGAAGGTGAATGGCGCCTGGCGGAACCGTCGGCGGGCGCGCTCCGCTACACGCTGAACGTCGGCTCGCTGGAGCCGTTCGGTCCGTACCTGCCGGGACCCGCCGACCAGGGCGCCGGCAGCCTCGCCGCGGAAGGGACCATCTCGGGCTCGCTCGATCGACTCGCCGTCACCAGCGACATCCGTGCGAGCGACTTCCAGTACGGCGACTACGCCGCGCGCTCGTTCGTGGGGCGACTCGAGTACGCCGCAGGCGATTCACTGCCGCGCATCCTGCTGGATGCGGAGGCCGAAGGTATCGTCACGGCGACGCTGGGCAACTACGAGAGCGGGACCGCCGAGATCGTGCTGGACGCCGAGCGGTTCAACGCGGAGCTCCACGCGTTGAGGCCGGGCGGTGGCGTGGTCGAGGTGGTCGCCGACGGACGCGTCGGCGGACCGGCCGGGAGCGACCTCGTCGTGCGGCGCGCCCTCATCGACATGAACGAGGAGCGCTGGACCCTGACCCGGCCGGCGGCCATCGAGCTCGGCGGCGGCGGCATGCGGGTCGACACGCTGGCCATGGCCCAGGTAGAGGGACCGGGCCTGCTGCTGGTGAGCGGGCGGCTCCTGCCGCTCGACAGCGCCGACTTCAGCTACGATCTGCGCGCGCTCCCGGTCGGCGAGATCCAGCGGCTGCTGGGTCGTGATCCCGTGCTCACGGGTCGTATCTGGTCGGAAGGCCGCTTCGAGGCTCGCGGCACGCCGACCTTCGCGCTCGAATTCCGCATCGCGGACGCGGTCGCGGCCGGCGTGCCGATCCTCCGACTGGAAGGCGTCACCTCGTTCAGCGGCAGCAGCCTGCACGTCGTCGCCAGCGGCGCGCTCACGGACACCGCGGGGACGATCGAGGCCGACATCACCTTCCCGCTGGTCGTCGGAGTCGCCGACTCGATCGACTTCGGCATGAACGAGGCGGGTCGCGTCGAGGGTCGCGTGCGCGTCGACCGGTTCCCGCTCGCCGTCGTTGCCGGCTTCACGAACGCGGTGACCCAGGCGGTCGGCTCCGTCTCCGGTACCGTCCGCTTCGGCGGCACGATCGAGGCGCCCAGCCTCGATGGTTCGCTCGCCCTGAACGACGTCGCCTTCTCGGTGCCCTCGCTGGATCAGCGCTTCGAGAGCCTCACCGGCGGCGTCGAATTCGCGGGACGCCGCGCCGAGCTGGTCGACGTGGTGGCACGCGCCGGCGGTACTGCCGCTCTCTCCGGTTCGATCGTCTTCGAGGAGCTGGACGATCCGGTCCTCGATGTCGTCGCCGAGCTCGATCGGTTCGAGGTGATGGGCGCGGAGGACGACGATCCCGCCGAAGTCTCCGGCGAGGTGACGATGCGCGGCCTCCTGAGCGCGCCCGTCATCTCGGGTCGGACGCGCATCGACAACGGCACCATCGACGTGCCGACGGGCGGCACCGCCGATCCCCTGGAGGAAGTGGAGCTCGCCTCGGTCCAGGAGAGCACGTTCGGCGTCCAGGATCTGCCCGGCGCCCGCCCGCCCGCGTTCGGCAATGTCACGATCCAGGGGCTGATCGTCGACATCGAGGAGGACGTCTGGCTGGCCACCGACCAGGCGCGTGCGCGGCTGAGCGGCGAGCTGACGGTCTTCCACGACTCGCGGGGCACGCGCATCTTCGGCAACCTCGAGGGCAACCGTGGCACGTTCACGCTGCGGGCAGGCGGCTTCGTGCGTCGCTTCGAGATCCGCGAAGCCAGCATCCGCTTCTTCGGCACCGACGACCTGAATCCGGCGATCGACATCACCGCTGCCCGGACCATGGGTGCGCTCGACGATCCGCTCGAGCTGGTGGTGCGCGTTACCGGCACGCTCGAGCGGCCCAGCGTCGCGCTCGCGACCGGCGACGGCACGCCCGTGCCCGAGTCCGAGCTGCTCAGCGTGCTCGTGTTCGGACAGCCGAGCTTCACCACCGCGACGCAATCGACCAGCGCCGCCTTCGGCGCGCTGCTCGCCCTCGGCGGCCTCACCGACATCGCCAGCGTCCGGCTCCAGGAGGCGCTCGCCGAGGACGCCGGCCTGCCCATCGACTACGTCCAGCTCCGCGCCGTCGATCCGGAGGGCACGACGACGACCAACGTGCTCCAGGACCTGTCGATCGCGATCGGCACCGAGCTGTACTGGGACGACGTCTTCCTGACGGTGGACTTCCCGCCCGCGAGTCCCGACGAGATCGCCGGCGCGATCCTGTGGCGCATCGATCGGGAATGGGCGCTGCAACTGGAATGGGAGCCGATCGTGCACCGCCGCGCGTTCAGCGGCGTCGGCTTCGATGAGATCCTCGGGACCGAAGGCCCGACGCGACAGTTCGTGGTCGAAATCCGCCGCCGCTGGACCTACTGACTAGCGAACCAGGACGTCGACCGGTGTGGCCGTGGCGCCAGTCGCGAACGAAAGACCCGC
Organism: Longimicrobiales bacterium; assembly: GCA_035512635.1. Classification (GTDB taxonomy): domain Bacteria; phylum Gemmatimonadota; class Gemmatimonadetes; order Longimicrobiales; family RSA9; genus DATKDR01. The sequence continues at coordinate 75,821 of DATKDR010000019.1, forward strand.
CGCGATGCCGACCGAGTGCATGTAGCGGGCGTCATCCTCGGCCGCCATCGGATGCTGACGATTGACGACGCTCAGCTCCGCCGTCTCGAGCAGCACGCGATCGTCGTGCTCCGGGATCGGGCTCCGCATCACGTGATCCGTGATCTCGAACGAGATCGAGACGCGGCCGGCGTTCAGCGGAATCTTTATTCCGACGCCCGCCACCCCGATGAGGCTGGCCGACGCCGGATTGCCCTCGAAGGCGGTATTCAGGTTCTGCGCGCCGCGATCGTCCGCGGAAAGCAGCGCACCGCCCATCCCCAGCAGCGCATAGGGCGCCACCTGCGCCGATCGGATGGGCAGCGCCAGCACCACGGCCCCCGTCAGCGCGAACAGGGAGAGATCCGAGTAGTCGAGGCTGCGATAGTCGGCCTCCACCCCGAGCACCTCCTCGCGATCCTCCTCGGTGAGGCGCAACTCGAAGTTCGACGGAGCGTACAGCATGTGCAGGCGGGCGCCGAGCCACGGCCCGAACCACACGGTTAGATCGGCGCCGAGCGATGCCGCGGTCGATGCCGCCAGTGAGCCGGCATACGTTCCCTGCTCGGATCCTGGCGCGTCCACGGTAATGTTCTGCATCCGCGTGAACGCCGTGCCACCGGCATGGACGGTGACCATCAGGGCGACCCGCCGGCCGCTGTCGTCCTGCGCGGCCAGTGCGGCCGGCAGCGTGACCAGCGTCGCGGCGAGCGCCGCCGCACGGGCCGCGCGTGCGCGCATCCGGCGCCTCAGCCGGCGCCGACGCGCGCAGCGCCCGACCCGGGACGCGCGGTGCGGGTTTCGGGCGGCGTGGCGCCTCCACGGGCTCGCGTCCAGATGAACGCGGCCAGAGCGAGCAGCAGGATGCTGGCGAGCTGCGAGGTGGAGAGGCCGAGCATCAGGCGATCGCTCTTCGCGCGCACGAACTCGACCAGGAACCGCTCGACGCCGTAGAAGGCGAGGTAGAGCGCGAACAGCCGGCCGGACCGCAAGCCGCGCTTCGAGAGCTGCAGCAGGACGCCGAAGAGCACCAGCGCGGCCGCGACCTCGTAGAGCTGCGTCGGGTGCACGGCGAGGATCGCCGAATCGGGAACGCTCGCCGGAATGTCGGCGCCGACAGTGCGTAGATAGCCGGCGGTGCTCGGCGGTGCGCCATTGGGGAACGCGATGCCGACCCAGCTGTCCGTCGGCAGGCCATAGTCGTCGCCGACCAGGAAACAACCCATGCGACCGATCGCATAGGCCAGGAAGAGCGAGGGCGCCGTCGCGTCGAACATGGGTGCGAGCGGCAGCCCGCGCCGTTTCACCTGCCAGTAGTAGGCGAGCACGCCGCCGATCAGACCGCCGTACCAGACGAGGCCGGCGCGATTCGTCAGCTCGGCGAGCGGGTCGGCGCGAAGCTCCTCGAAGTGCAACAGATTGTAGTACAGCTTGGCGCCCACGATGCCGCCGACGGCGACCCACAGCAGGAAATCCCACGCGAGCTCGGGATCGAATCCCCGCATCTGGAGCTGACGCGACAGCACCCACGCGCCGGCCAGGAACGAGAGGAACATCATCACGCCGAAGCTCGTGATGGTGACGCCGCCTATCTCGAAGAGGACCGGGTACATGCTCTGATCTTCAGGGTTCCAGGGACGACGCGACCGGCTGCGCCGGCTGCGGCGCCTCCCCGGGCGGGGGTCGCGTCCATCTTCGGACGACGATCACGATCACGCCGAGGCCGGCCAGCAGGGCCAGCCACGGGAGGATATACACGACAAGGTTGAAGCCGTTCGCTTTCGGCTCGAGCAGGATCCACTCGCCGTACTTGTCCTCGAAGAACGCACGCACTTCGTCGGGCGTCCGTCCGGCGGCGAGCTGCTCGCGAACCACCCCGCGCATCTGTCGCGCGAGCTCGGTCGGTGAATCCTCGACGCTCACGCCCTGGCACACCGGACAGCGCAGACCGGACGCGACCTCGCTCGTGCGTCGCTCGAGGGCCGCGTCGGCCGCTCCCCGAGTCGCTTCTCCGTCCCCGGGTCGCTGCTGCTCCGCGCTCTGCGGCGCCGCGGCGCCGTCGGCTGCGCCCCCGATGCCCTGGATGATCAGGCCGAGGAGCAGTGTCGCTACGATTCGCGGCGCCCGCGTCGTCTTCATATCGTCTCCGTCACCGGATGTTCCCCGCCGGCCGGCAGCTCGATCTCGCGCCGCTCCAGCAGCAGCGCGTCGATCTGCGCACGCAGCTCCTGCTCCGTCGCCGGTCCGATGATCTTGTGCCGGACGGTGCCGTCGGGTCCGATGACGAACGTCTCGGGGACTCCATAGAGACCATAATCGATCGCGGTGCGCGAGTGGGGGTCCAGCAGCGCGGGGTATGCCTGGCCACCCATCGCCTCGATCCACTGCCGCGCATTGCGCGGCGAATCGTCGTAGACGATCCCGAAGAACTGGACCCCTTCATCCGCGTAGGCGCGCGCGACGCGCGACAGCGGCGCATGCTCGTCGCGACACGCGAGGCACCACGACGCCCAGAAGTTGAGCACGACGACGTTGCCGCGCAGCGCGGCCAGGTCCACCGTTTCCGGCGTGCCACCCTCTGCGAGTGGCAGAGTGAGCAGCTCGAATTGCGGCGCCTCGCGGCCGGGCAGCGGCGACGGGATCACGTTCGGATTGCGCGTCAGGCCGAACGCGAGCAGCGCGAGAAGCGGCAGCACGATGGCGGCGGCGGAGAGGGCGCGCTTCCAGCTCATCATCGTGCGGCTCCGGCGGTCTCGAGCGCGTCCGCCTCGGGATCCAGGGGCTCCGCGGCCGCGCCGACGACAACGCGCTTGCGCTCGAACGGCACTGCGGACAGGAGCGCGCCCAGGAACACGATGACGCCCCCCACCCAGATCCAGCCGACGAGCGGCTCGACGACGGCCGCGACCGTCGCCGACGATCCGTCGCGCTCGAACGCGATCAGCGTGAGGTACAGATCCTCGTGGGGACGGCTGCGCACCGCGGGCGTCGTGATGGGCTGGTCCGATCCGCCGTAGAAGTTGAGGCGCGGATCGAGACCGCCGATCGCTTCGCCGCCTCTCAGCACGTCGACATGCGCGGCGACGACGAAGCGCTGCGGCTCCTCCCAGGCGCTGATGTTTCGCAGACGCACCTCGTACCCCTCGATCGACATCGACTCGCCGGCGCGCAGCGTGGCCTGCCGCTCGACGCGGCCGGCGGACGAGGCGGCGACGCCGATGGCGAGCAGCAGCACCCCAATGTGCGCGGTGAAGCCGCCGTATCGTCGACTGTTGGAGCGCACGAGTCGCACGAGCGCGAGTGGCGCGGCCTCGCCCTGCGCCCGCATCCGCGCGCGGGTGCCGAAGACGAACTCGCCCAGATTCACGCTCAAGGCGAAGCCGCCGAACGTGAAGGCGAGCAGCGCGTAGGGATCCCGTGAGCCGAGCGCGAGCGAAAGGCCCAGCACGGCCAGCGCGACGACCAGCGGCAGCAGAAAACGCTCGCGCAGGTGTCCGGGCGGCGTACGTCGCCAGGGCAGCGCGGGGCCGACGCCGACCAGAAAGAGCAGCCCCATGATGAGCGGGAGCGTCATGCGATTGAAGAACGGCGCGCCCACGCTCACCTTGACGCCGCGGAACGCCTCCGCGACCAGTGGAAAAAGCGTCCCGAGCAGCACCGTGAACGTGAATGCGGTCAGCAGCAGATTGTTCACCAGGAAGGCGGTCTCGCGGGAGACCGGCGAGTCGAGCCTCCCTTCCCCGCCGAGCAGGCTCGAGCGGCCGGCCAGCAGCGCCACGGAGAACACCGTAACCAGCACGATGAAGACGAGGAAATACATGCCGATGGGTCCTTCCGAGAACGCGTGCACCGATGAGACGATGCCGCTGCGCGTCAGGAAGGTGCCGAGGATGGTGAGCAGGAACGTGGCAATGATGAGCGACAGGTTCCATACCTTCAGCATGCCGCGCCGCTCCTCCACCATGACCGAGTGAAGGAAGGCGGTGGCCGTGAGCCAGGGCATGAACGACGCGTTCTCCACCGGGTCCCACGCCCAGTAGCCGCCCCAGCCAAGCACCTCGTAGGACCACCACATGCCGAGCATGATGGCGAGCGACAGGAACGCCCAGGCGACCACCGTCCAGCGTCGCGTCGCCCTGATCCACTCGGCATCGAGCCGTCCCGACAGCAGCGCACCGATCGCGAACGCGAACGGCACCGTCATCCCGACGTAACCCAGGTACAGGAACGGCGGGTGGATCGCCATCAGGATGTGGTTCTGGAGCAGCGGATTCGGACCGGGGCCGTCCAGCGGCGCAGGCGAAACCAGCGCGAACGGATTCGCGGGACCGACCAGCAGGATGAAGAAGAAGGCGGCGACCGCGAGCATCGTCGCCGTGGCATAGGGAACCAGCGTGCCCAGTCGGCCGCGATGCAGCCACACCGCCGCGGCGGTGTACGCCGACAGCACCCAGCCCCAGAACAGGATCGAGCCTTCGAGCGCGCTCCACAGCGAGATGATCGTGAAGAACAGCGGCGTCGAGCGGCTGCCGACCTGCGCGACGTAGGACACGCTGAAGTCGTGCGTGACCAGCGCGTACACCATCGCCAGGTTGGCGAGCGTCATGAGCCAGAAATTGGCGAAGACCGCGCGCTCCGCGGCGCGCACGAGCGTCGTTCTCCGCAGCCGCGCGCCGGCCACGGCTGCCAGCGTGCCCAGCACTGCGGAAATCAGGGCGGCGACGATCGCCGCGCCGGCCAGCGTCCGGATCAAGGAGCGCCCTCCCGGATGAGCGAGCGGTAGACGTCTTCGGGGGCGTGACCTTCCGGCGGCGCGCGGTACTCGTTCGAGTGCTTGACCATCAGGTTGTCCGACTCGAAGACGCCCGCGCGCGTCAGGCGTCCCTCCACGATGACGCCGATGCCGTCGCGGAACATCTGCGGCGGCGCGACCGCCGAGTGCACTTCGACGTCACCCGTGCCGTCGGTCATGCGGAAGCGCAGGTCGAGCGCATCGGCGTGCCAGCTCACACTTCCCGGCGCAACCTGGCCGCCCAGCCGCACTGGCGCGTCGTATGCCGCGCTTCCCTTCGCCAGCAGCTCGGTGGGCGTCACGAAGTAGACGATGTTCTCGTCCAGACCGCCGATCAGCACGAAGCCGAAGCCGATCAATGCCGCGGCCGCGACCGCAACCAGCAGGAGCGGCCTGCGGGACGGCCGCGTCCTTTGCTCGAGCGCGCTGTCGGTGGCGTCGTCGGGGTCGATCATGCTTCCCTTTTCGGCGGGCTGGATGGCTGCGCCATGGCGAGTTCCTCCGCCGCGCGTCGCAGGCGGTACCGCAACCTCAGGGCATACCCCAGAATTACGACCCAGGTCAGCGCGTAGGCGCCGACGACGTAGCTCCACTCAGACGCCATGGCTTCCTCGCAGCTCGCGCTCCTCGATGGTCGCTTCCAGCAGGTGTTCCATCGACGCCACGCGGTAGCGCTCGCGCACGAAGTAGATCATGAGCAGCAGAAAGGCGACGGCGTTGACGCGCAGCCCCCACGCGAACGTCGTATCGACGGTGCTCGGCGCCGACTGCACCTGATGGATCGTGCGCCACCAGCGCACCGACAGGTACACGACGGGCACGTTCAGGAACCCCAGGATGCCCACGACCGCGCTCCAGCGCGCGCGCCGCTCGAAGTCATCGGTGAAGGCGCGGAGCGCGAGGTAGCCGACGAAGACCACGAGCAGCACCGCCGTGCTGGTCAGGCGCGGGTCCCAGGTCCACCAGACGCCCCAGGTGGGGCGCCCCCAGATCGAGCCGAGCGCCAGCGTGAGCGCCGTCAGCAGCGCGCCCACCTCGGCGGCCGAGGCGGCGATCAGGTCGTGCCTCGCGCGACCCGTCCACAGGTACGCGATGCTCGCGACGAATACGACCAGGAAGGCAACGAAAGCCGACCACGCCGACGGCACGTGCACGTACATGATCTTCTGGAGGTGCCCCATGTCGCGGTCGGGCGGCGACTCGAGCAGGCCGTAGACCTGGGCAGCGATCAGCGCGAGCAGCACCACGACGCCCCAGAGCGCGAGCCGCCCGGACTGCGCCTGCGGCGCGCCTCGCGTGGCGACCGGTCGCGTATCGGTAGCTTCAGTCATCGATCACGAAATCGTAGGCGCCCATCGTCGCCAGCAGGAAGACAACGTCGTAGGCGGCCATCAGCGTGAGCCAGCGTCCGGTCGGAGCGAAGGGAGACTGTCCCATGAACGCTGCCGTCACCTCGACGGCCGCGACCAGCAGCGGGACCAGCATCGGAAACAGCAGGAGCGGCAGCAGCACCTCGCGCGCTCGCAGGCGGCTGGCCATCGCGGCGTAGAACGTCCCCATCGTCACGAAGCCGATGGTTCCCAGAACGAGCGCCAACGCGACGCCACCCAGCCCGTCACCGAACGAGAGGCCGTAGAGCACCGCCGCCATCGGCACCAGGATCGCCTCCACCATCAGGATGAACACCAGGTTCGCGAGCAGCTTGCCCGCAAAGATGCTCTTCCGGCTGCCGGGATAGAGCAGCAGCGTCTCGAGCGCGCCCTCCTCCAGCTCCGTCTGGTAGCTGCGGTTGAAGGCGAGCGATCCGCTGAAGAGCACGGTCAGCCAGAGTACGCCCGCGGCGGCTGCTCGCAGGGCCGCGGCGTCGGGGCCGAGCGCGAAGCCGAACAGCAGCAGCATCGTCGCAGCGAGAAAGACGACCGCGTTGAAGTTGGCCTTGGCCCGCCGCTCGATCGCCAGGTCCTTGCCCGCGATCGTGAGCACCCGCCGCAGATCCGGTGCGAGCGTCATGCGTAGACGCCCGGCACGGCGGAGCGCGACGACACCGCGCCAAGCTCGTCGTCGTACAGCAGTCCGTCCTCCAGGCGCAGCGCGCGCGTCGCCACCTCGGCGGAGCGCTCCCGATCGTGCGTTGCCACGACGACACAGCCACCGGCCTCCCGCATCGCTCTCACCACTTCGTTGACGAGCTGGATGCCGGACTCGTCGAACGAGGCGTACGGCTCGTCCAGCAGCAGGAGCCGGGGCTCAGCGAGCAGGACGCGCGCGAGCGCCAGCCGCCGCTTCATTCCTGCCGAGTAGCCGCGCGTGCGCTCGTCACCGGCCGCCGCGAGATCGACACGCTCGAGGGCGCCCGCGATGCGTCCGTCCCGCGTGGCGCTGCCGTCGATTGGACGACGCATCCGCTCCGAGAAGCGCAGATTCTCGACGCCCGTCAGGTCGCCGTATAGCCCCGGATCGTGTCCGAGCCAGGCGACGAGGGGTCGGATGCGGTCCGCCGAGCGCCCGAGGGCGTGCCCTAGGACGGTACCCGCTCCGCGGGTGGGCGCCAGGGAGGTCGAGAGCACACGGAGCAGCGTCGTCTTCCCGCTGCCGTTCCGACCGAGCAGCATGAGACTCTCGCCGGCCGACGCCCGCATCGTGATGCCGCGCAGAGCCCAGCGCCGGCCGAAGCGGCGCGCGACTCCCGTCAGGTTGATGGCATCCGCTGTGTCCACTGCACTCCCCGCGTCGGGCGGTCTTTCGGAGCCCGGAAAGTAACCGCGGGAGGCCGAATCCTCAACGTGGAGCTTGAGTTACACCGTGTCGCGCGTTTGCTTGTTCGCCTGCAGCCGCTGGGGCCCAGCCTCCAGCATTAGCGAGCCTCCAGCGTACCAATGCGTTCCCAGGATGGATCGGGTTGCAGGGTGAAAAGGATCACAAGAGAACCGTCAGGGACGTCGGTAGCGCCAACCTGCTGCGCTAGCGTTGCAGTCAACTGCTCAGGCGTGAGTTTGTACATGCCGCCCGACATGGCGTCCACCACAAGTCCGATGATCCCCCGAAGATTATGTTGCCGAGTATCCACCCACTCGTCTGACGCGCGAGTGCAGACTCGAAGGAGGAATAACCATCCATCGTGATACGTACGATGTGGTTGTCCTTGCGTGACAAGTTGGCCACGACAGGAGTTGAACCGTACTCTCGCCCATCGACGGTCACCAGCGCTCCGGTAGGGCTACTGGAGATCGCAACGCCCTGGTTAGTACCATGGACGATGGTTGCGCACGCGCTCAAAAGCACGCCGCCAAGAAGGGTGAGGATGCTCAGACCTCGCCAGGACAGTTTCATGGCCTGCCTTTTTTCCAAAGGAGAGGTGGGAACCGTTGATTATTGGGGGAGCCGATGTAGTGGCCTGAAACAAGGTAAGGGAACGGCTACGACATGCGTAAGGGACAGATTTCGCGCATCGGCGTGGCATTCCGAGAGGAATCAACAGAGCGAAACCTTCCGCGCTCGAGCACGCCAGCGAACTTGGCGGAGAGGAGCGCCGACGTTGCCCGACTCCTCGTTCTCTGAAAAAGACGACTGGGCAATACAACTCCCTGACTTCTCGTAATGGAAACGCCAACGCCAGGCGCCGGGCAGCGGCTCACCGAAACGCGAAAGGCCGTCCGCGGGCAACACCGTGGACGGCCTTTCGCTCGCTCTGTCGCGGCCGCGTCCGGTTAGAGCGTCAGGCGCAGGCCCAAGCTGCCGAACAGGCGACCCTCGCCGAGGGTTTCCTCGGTCACGTCACGCCCGTCGAGATTCTCGCCCGACAGCAGGTCGGTCGCCTGCTGATAGCCGACCTCGCCCACCAGGCTGAACAGAAGGAGGCTCATGCCGACGTTGCCGAACACGTTCCACGCCGCCGTGTTCACCTCGCCTGTCAGCGCTGGCTCCATCGTCAACACCAGGGGCTGCGTCGGATCGGCCTTGGCGATGGCACACTCGGGCTGCGTCGGCGGACAGTCGTACTCGACGGCGAAGTTGAACGACGGATCGCTCGTGTAGCGGTCGTAGCCGGCGCCGATCACGAAGTCGAGCATCAGGAAGCCCTTGCTGAGCGCCGCGCGCAGGCTGAGGTTCGTCAGGTCCGTGGCGAACTCGCCCGGATCGCCGTCCTCGATGTCGCCGAAAGCCACCTCGCCCATCCGGCGATACATGCCCGAGACCGAGAGACCGGGGGCGAGCAACCCGCCCTTGAGGATGCCGATGCGCGCACCGGCGCCCCAGGTCACGAACGCCTCCTCGATGCCCACCCGCGAGATGGCCGGCACGAAGGCGACGCTGCCGAGCAGGTCGACCGAGCCGAGCCCGCCCAGCATGGGAACCAGAGTGATTCCGTTGAAGACGCCGATGGCGACGTCGCCCTGCAGCGCCCCCACCGCCGCGCGCGCGGTCGGGGCCGGTCCCAGCTCGTCGTTCGCATCGGACAGCGTCGCGGCGAACTGGTCGAGCTCCGGGAACTCGGCGAGCGCCGCGTTCACCCGCGCCGTAACGGAGATGCGCGGCATCAGGCCGAAGCGCGTGCCCAGCGTGCCGCCCATGCCGAGGGTCGGATTCCCGCCGGAGAAGCCGATGCCGATCGAGGGCTGCAGGTTCGACAGCGCCGTCGCGACGGTGCCGCAGGCGAAGCGCAGCTCGTCGATCACCTCCTCGACGATGGCCTCCCGCTGTGCCGGCGTGAGCAGCAGATTGACGTTCTGAATCTGCACCTGGGACGCGGGGATGCCCGCGCACGTCGCGGCCAGGTCGTCGGCATCCTGTGCCTGCAGCGGCGTGGCGCATACCCCTGCGAGCGCGAGCGCAAACAACGCATTGCGTCGCATGTCACCTCCGTTGGTGAAAAATAACGTTGCCTCGGGGATCCATTTCGGGGCGGACGCCGGAGTCGCCGTACGGCGGCCGGGTAAGTCCGCGCCCCAAAGATGTCCGACGGCGGTACGGCGGGTCAAGCACGACGGCGCCGCCCACACCGGTAGCCGCCTACCCGCCGGGCGACGCCATGATCTCGTGGGGGTATTTCCCCGCTCCGCCGAATGCGCTTTTTTCCCGGTCATGCATGCGACGACGATGACTCCGCCGGGCACCGAACCGGCCGCGACGGCTGACTGGCGCCTCGAGATTGCCGAGGCGCGACGACGCCCGATCCGTATCTGGCTCTGGTGCGTGGCGCTGACGACGCTGGCCGTGCTCGTCGTCGGTGGCATCACCCGGCTGACCCTGTCCGGACTGTCGATCGTCGAGTGGAATCCGATCATGGGCGTGATTCCGCCCCTGGGCGACACCGCCTGGCAGGAGGCGTTCGAAGCCTACCAGCAGTTCCCCGAGTACCGGACGTGGCGCGGCGCGATGACGCTCGAGGAGTTCCGCTTCATCTACTTCTGGGAATATTTGCACCGCCTGCTCGCGCGCGCGATCGGACTCGTCTTCCTCGTGCCTTTCGTCGTCTTCTGGCTGAAGGGCTGGTTCAATCGGCCACTGCTGCGCCGCGCGCTGCTGCTGTTCGCGCTCGGCGCCATGCAGGGCGTGATGGGCTGGCTGATGGTGGCCAGCGGCCTCGTGGACCGGCCCAGCGTGAGCCACTACCGCCTCGCCGCGCACCTCGGCCTTGCTTTTATGATCTTCGGCTTCGCCGTCTGGCTGACGCGCGAGCTCGCCGTCGACGCCGTCCGCATCACGGTCGCCGCGCCGATACGGCGATGGATGAGCCGCGGCCTCGCCGTCGTCGGCACGCTGCTCGTCGTGCAGATCGTCTGGGGCGCGTTCGTCGCCGGGCTGCGAGGCGGCAAGTACTACCCGACGTTTCCCCGCATGGGCGGGCGCTGGGTGCCGCCCGAGCTGCTCTTCCTCGATCCCGCGGCACTGAACTTCGTGGCGAATCCGATCGCCGTGCAGTGGGCGCATCGCGTGATCGGAACGGCGCTCCTGATCGCGACTGTCGTCGTGACGACCAGGGTGCTGCGAGCGGCCGCGGATCCACGCTCACGAGCGTTCGCCGCCGCGCTGCTCGCCGGTCTCGCGATCCAGTACGTCCTCGGCGTCCTCACGCTCGTGAACCTCGTGCCGGTGCCTCTCGGAGTTACGCACCAAGTGGTCGCGCTCGTGCTGTTCGGACTATGGGTGTCCTGGATCCATCACGTCCGGGAGTTGCAGCCGAAGACGAGCGGCTGAGGCGGTGCGGGCAGCCGGTCAACCTGCCGAGCAGGAGCACGTGCACGTGTAGGTGTACGAACCCGGGCTGGCATCCCGTGGTGCCGCCGGCTCCACCTCTGTAGCCGCAGAGACGCCGGTGCCAGCCGCGAGCGGCCGGCGGCAAGACGTACACGTACACCTGCACGTGCTCGTGCTCGGCCCTTTCACGAGCGAAGCGCTCCCTCCACCGGTCGAACCCGCCCGAACAAACACGAAGGCCGGCGCTCTCTAAACGCCGGCCTTCGCCGTGTTCTGTACGGGCCCGGCAGGACTCGAACCTGCGACCCCCGGTTTAGGAAACCGATGCTCTATCCACCTGAGCTACGGGCCCCACAGCGCCTGAATCTAGCGCAAGCGGCGCCTCGGTTCCACGCCCTCTAGAGCACCCACTTGATCACGGCGAAGCCTGCGACGACCAGGATCAGGAACAGCCACGCGAGCCGGTCGAAGTAGCGGTCGATGAACGCCTTGATCGGCGGGCCGAACTTCCAGATGAGTCCCGCGACGATGAAGAAGCGGAGCGCGCGACTCGTGACGGAGGCGAGCACGAAAACCGGGAAGGAGATCTGGAATACGCCGGCCGAGAGCGTGAACAGCTTGTACGGGATGGGTGTGAAGCCGGCCAGGAAGATCGCCCAGAAGTCGTATGCGGCGTAAAGCGCCTGCACGCGCGCGAAGCCCTCGGGCGACACACCGGGCACGTAGCTGTAGAAGAACAGGTCCACGGACTCCCAGAAGCCCCAGCCGATCAGGTAGCCGGCCATGCCCCCGGTCACCGAGCCGGCGGTGCAGATTGCCGCGTAGTAGAGGGCCCGCTTCGGCGCGCCGAGCGCGAGCGCGATCAGCAGCGGATCGGGCGGAATCGGAAAGAACGACGACTCGGCGAAGGCGATCAGAAAGAGCGCCCAGGTGCCGTACGGCTTGTCGGCGAAGGAGAGCACCCAGTCGTACAAGCGGCGGAAGAGACTGCGCTGCCTCTCCGTCGCGAGCGTCGGATCGGGCTGTCCTTCCGCCGGCGGAATTCCTCGCGGCGCCGCGCCCGCGCCCGTGTGGTCCTGTATGTCAGCGTCCACCCGATTCCTCGTCCGTTGCGGCGTCCGTGCTCCACGCGAAGCGTCCCACGAGCGGCACGAACGTGCACTCGGTCACCGCCTCCGTTTCGATTCCGTCCTGCGTCCTGCGGACCACCGTCAGCTGCTGCTGATCCCGATCGCCGATCGGGATCGCCATCGCGCCGGCCGGTGCGAGCTGATCGACGAGCGCCTGCGGCACCGTCGGTGCACCCGCGGCAACCAGGATGCGGTCGTAGGGCGAATAGCGCGCCCAGCCGAGCGTGCCGTCGCCGACCATGACCGCCACGTTGCTGAGCCGCATGTCGTCGAGCGCGCGGCGCGCCCGCTGGGACAGCCCGGCGATGCGCTCGACCGAATAGACCTGGCCGCCCAGCAGGGCGAGCACCGCCGTCTGGTAGCCGCTGCCCGTCCCGATCTCGAGGACGCGATGGCGGGCCTCGATGCCCAGCACCTGCATGTAGAGCGCCTGGAGCGACGGCTGCGAGGCGGTCTGCCCGAAGCCGATGGGCAGCGGCGCGTCGTCGTACGCCCGGTGGCGCACGGCTTCGGGCAGGAAGGCCGGCCGCGGCACGCGCGAGAAGGCTTCGAGCACCGCCAGGTCGTGGATGCCGCGCTCGCGCAGCGTCTCGATCAGCCGTTCACGCGCGGCATCCATGCGCTGATTCACAGCGTCAGCCCCCAGTCGGAGATCTCCCGCATCAGCGCGTGGTTCGTGAGATCCAGGTGGAGGGGCGTGACCGAGATCCAGCCGGACTCGACCGCCCGGAAATCCGAGTTCTCGCCGCCCCACCAGCGGGTCGAGCCGCCGCCGATCCAGAAATACTCGCGGCCGTTCGGATCCAGCCCGCGCGTCAGCGAGTCCACGTAGGCGCGCCGGCCGAGCGTGGTGACGCGCACGCCGCGCAGGTCGTCCGGGTGGATCGGAGGCAGGTTCACGTTGAGCAGCGTCTCGGCGGGAAAGTCGCCCCGGGTCACGATCCGCTCGAGCAGGCGCGCGATCACGCTCTCCCACGCCTCGATCGACTCGTAGTCGGAGCCCGCGTAGGAGAGGGCGATCGCGGGGATGCCGAGAATGGTGGCTTCCATCGCGGCGGCGACCGTGCCCGAATACAGCACGTCGTCGCCCAGGTTCGGACCGTGATTGATGCCGGACAGCACGAGGTCCGGCTTCGCCTCCAGCAGCTCGCCCGCCGCCAGGATCACGCAGTCGGTCGGCGTGCCGTCGATCACGCGCGCGCCGCCCTGCGCGAGCCGCACGCGCAGCGGGTGGTGCAGCGTGAGCGAGTGGCTCGTCGCCGACTGCTCTCGGTCCGGCGCGATCACGTCGACCGTCCCCAGAGTCTCCGCCGCGCGCGCGAGAGTGCGGATACCGAGCGCGAGGTAGCCGTCGTCGTTGGTGACCAGCAGCCGCATCAGGACGATGGCGGCGTGAGCAGATCGCGGATCTCGGCGAGCTCGCGCCGCAGCGATTCGATCGTGTCGCGGTCCAGCGCACCCGCCGAGGCGCCGCCCAGCTCGCCGCCGCGTCGAAGCTGATCGAGCTTCTGCTTCGCGCCCTCGATCGTGTACTTCTCGTCGTACAGGAGCTGCTTCACCAGCAGGATCAGCTTGATTTCCTTGCGCTGGTAGACGCGATTGCCCGAGCGGTTCTTGGACGGGTTGAGCACCGGGAACTGCGTCTCCCAGTAGCGCAGCACGTGCGGCTTGAGATCCACCAGGTCGCACACCTCGCCGATCGAGTAGTACTCGCGCTGCGCGATCGGCTCCATCATTGCCACTGCTCCGGCTTCGGCTCGCGCACCATGAGCGCGCGCACCGCCTCGGCCGCGGGCTTGTCCTCGAACAGCACCGCGTAGACCTCGGACACGATCGGCATCTCGATCCCCTCCCGCAGCGACAGGTCGTGGGCCGCGCGCGAGGTGTCGACGCCTTCGGCGACCATCTTCATATCGCCCAGGATCGCGCTCAGGCGCTCTCCCTTGCCGAGACGCACCCCGACTGTGCGGTTGCGGCTCAACCCGCCGGTGCACGTCAGGATCAGGTCCCCCATGCCCGCGAGCCCCGCGAACGTGAGCGGACTGGCCCCGAGCGCGGTGCCGAGTCGCGCCATCTCGGCTAGCCCGCGCGTGATCAGCGCCGCGCGGGTGTTGTGTCCGAAGCCGAGGCCATCGGCCATGCCCGCGGCCAGCGCGATCACGTTCTTGAGCGCGCCGCCGAGCTCCACGCCGCGCACGTCCGGGTTCGTGTAGACGCGGAAGTAGTCCGTCTGGAAGAGCTGCTGCGTCTGCTCGGCCGCATCGTGCGAGCGACTCGCGACCGCGACGGCGGTGGGATGCTCCTGCGCCACTTCCAGCGCGAAGCTGGGGCCGGACAGGAAGCAGACGCGGCGCGCGACGGGACCGGGCAGAATCTCGTCCATCACTTCGGCCATCGTGTCGAGCGTCGACGTCTCGATTCCCTTCGACGCGCTGACCACCAGCGTGTTCGCTGCCAGGTCCGTCGCAATGCCGCTCATGACGCGGCGCACGTGCTGCGCGGGACTCACGGAAACGATCACGGAGACCCCGTCGATCGCCTCCGACAGCGACGAGGTCGCGCTCAGCGTTGGGCTGAGCGGGACCTCCGGCAGGTACATCTCGTTCATGTGGCGACTGCCGATCGCCTCGGCGACCTCCGGCTCGTAGGCCCACAGCCTGACTTCGTGGCCTTTCTTGCTCAGCAGGTTGGCGAGCGTCGTGCCCCAGCTGCCGGCTCCGATGACTCCGATTCGTTCGCTCATGGCCGCACTCCGGGTCCCGGCATCTCGCCCGCCTTGCGGCCGAAGCGAGCTTCCTCGCCCCGCGCCAGCCGTTTCAGGTTGGAGCGGTGCGCGAAGACGACGAACAGCGCGACGCCGACGCAGAGCCAGAAGACGGCCCCGACGCCGTAGACCAACGCGACAACGAGCGGCACGACGGCCGCGGCGATGACCGAGGAGAGCGACACGATGCGCGTGCTCCAGACGAGGGTGATCCAGGTCAGGAAGCCCGCCAGCAGCCCCCACGGGGCGAGGGCGAGGAGCATGCCCGAGCTCGTGGCGACGCCCTTCCCACCCTTGAAGGCGACGTACGGCGAGAAGACGTGGCCGACGATCGCCGCGCAGCCGTAGGCGAAGGCCCAGCCGCCGCCCGCCCACGCGGCGGGCGCCACGCGATCCCACATCGGGAACGCGAAGGTCGGGAACCAGCCCTTGAAGATGTCGAAGAGGAGCACGGGCAGAGCCACCTTCCAGCCGAGCACCCGGAACGCGTTGGTCGCGCCGAGGTTGCCGCTGCCGTGCCGGCGCAGGTCGAGGCCCCGCAAAAGCAGCCCCCCGATGTGGCTGCTCGGAATGGCACCCAGGAGGTAGCTGGCCGCCAGGAGGACCCAGGGCAGCATCGCTCAGCGCTCCTCGCGTCGCCCGCGGAAGCGCAGCCAGACGGGCGTGCCGATGAAGCCCCAGCGGGCACGGAACCCGTTCAGCAGGTAGCGCGTGTAGGACTCCGTCACGCCTTTGGGCTGGTTGGTGAAGACCACGAAAATGGGCGGCTCGATCTCCGCCTGGGTCCCGTAGTAGAACTTTACCGGACGACCCTGAACATGCGGCGGCTGCTGACGTTGCGCCAGTTGCTCGAGAACTTCGTTCACCTCGCCGGTCGAGATCCGACGCTTCCGCTCGGCATCCACCTGGAGGATCAGCTCCAGCGCCTTCTGCACCCGCTGCCCCGTCAGCGCGGAGGTGAAGAGCACGGGCACCCAGCGCAGCTGCGGGGCGCGCTCATGGATGTGCCGCTCGTACGCGACCGCGGAGTTCGTCTCCTTGGCCTCGACGAGATCCCACTTGTTTGCGACGATGATCAGGCCGCGGCCCATGTCCCAGGCCTTCTCGGCGACCTTGAGGTCCTGGACCGAGATCTCCTCCGTCGCGTCCACGAGCAGGACGCAGACGTCCGCACGCTCGATCGCCCGCTCCGTCCGCAGCGTGCTGTAGAACTCGAGGTCCTCCTTGAGCCGCGCCTGGCGTCGCAGCCCGGCGGTGTCGATGAAAACCAGCCGGCGTCCGTGGTAGCGGAGCGGCGTGTCGATTGCATCGCGCGTAGTCCCCGCGATCGGGCTCACGACCAGCCGCTCCTCGTTCAGCAGCCGGTTGATGAAGCTCGACTTGCCGACGTTCGGCTTGCCGATGACGGCGACGTGCACCGTATCGTCCGGCGCCTCCGCCTCGACGGGCGGCGGCAGCTCGCCGACGATCGCGTCCAGCAGG
Organism: Longimicrobiales bacterium; assembly: GCA_035512635.1. Classification (GTDB taxonomy): domain Bacteria; phylum Gemmatimonadota; class Gemmatimonadetes; order Longimicrobiales; family RSA9; genus DATKDR01. Next base: position 92,205 of record DATKDR010000019.1, read on the forward strand.
TCGCCCGATCCCTTCCCCGACACCGCGCTCACCGGGAGCGGCTCGCCGAGCCCGAGCGACCAGAACTCGTTGTGCGCGGTCTCCTCCGGCAGACGGTCCATCTTGTTGACCACCAGGACGACGGGGCGCCCGGCCTTCCTGAGCACTTCGGCGATGCTCAGGTCCATCGGGTGCGGCCCGACCTTGCCGTCGACCACGAAGACGAGCACGTCCGCCTCCTGGATGGCGACCATCACCTGCTCCCGGATGGCCGCGAGCATCGGCTCCTTGTCGTCCGTTACCAGACCGCCCGTGTCGACGAGATAGAAATGGTGGCCGGCCCACTCCGCTTCCGCGAAATGGCGGTCGCGCGTGACACCCGGCTGGTCCTGGACGATCGCCAGGCGCTGCCCGAGCACGCGGTTGAAGAAGGTCGACTTGCCGACGTTCGGTCGCCCGACGACGGCGACGGTGGGAAGCGGGTGCCTCACGCGGCGAGTGCGGCGATCAGCTCGTGGGCCGGCACGACCCGCGCGGTGTCGACGGAGGCGCGCAGCGCGGCCAGCGGCAGGTCATCGATGAAGACGTCGTCGTCGTTGAGGGATTCGCCGGGGATGAGCGCCAGGTCGAAGCGGCCGCGGCCGAGCAGCGCGTCCCGCACGTCCGCGCCCGGCAGCAACCCGGCGGTCGTGACGGTGTCGCCGAAAAGGCGGTTCACCACTGGAATCAGCTCCACCGACGCTCCCGTCCGCGCTGCGAGCTGCCCCGCGAGCGGAGCTAGCACCTCGCCCATGCGCGTGCCCGTCACGATCGCCAGGCGCTGACCCGGCCGCGGCGGCAGCGTCTCCAGCCCGGCCGCGAAACGCTCGAGCAGCACGCGCACCGAGCCCACTCCGTTTTCAGTCAGCGGCCAGTCGTCGTAGTACGACGCTTCCGGAACCGGCAGACCGGCGCCGAGGAACATCTCGTCCGCCGCATAGACCCAGCCCGTGCCCCGCTCACGCAGTGCGCGCGAGCGCGCGACTTCCAGGCGCTCGATGGCGGCGCGCTGCTCGTCCGCCGTCAGGTGCCGGACCGGACGATCGACGTTGTAGCGCGTCAGGCCCACCGGCACGATGGACAGCGACACCACGCCCTCTCCCAGCGACCACAGGTCGTCGATCGTCCGGTCGAGGTGGAGGCCGTCGTTCCAGTCCGGGCAGAGGACCACCTGCGTGTGCACCTCGATGCCCGCATCGGTCAGACGCTCGAGCTGCTCCAGGATGTCGCCGCCCCGCGGCACGCCCAGGATGCGCTCCCGCACGTGCGGCTCCGTCGCATGCACGCTCACGTACAGGGGTGACAGCCGCTGATCGATGAGCCGCTGAAAGCCGCGCCGCCCCAGGTTCGTCAGCGTGACGTAGTTGCCGTACGTGAACGACAGGCGGAAATCGTCGTCCCGCATGTGCAGCGTCTGGCGAACACCCGCCGGATTCCCGTCGATGAAGCAGAAGACGCACTTGTTGGCGCACTCGCGCACCGCGTCCGGCGCCGGGATGATGCCCAGCGACTCGCCCGCGTCCTTCTCGATCTCGTAGATCGTGCCTGCGCCCCCCTGCCCGGATACGACCTCGACTTCGACGGTCGAATCGGCCTCCAGGAAGCGGAAGTCGATCGAGTCGCGGATCGCCTCGCCGTTGATGCGCACGACACGGCTGCCGATCTCGAGCGACAGCTCGTGGGCAATCGTGCCCGGCAGAATCTGCTGGATGCGCACCATCGATCAGGTCCTGAATCAATGCATGAAATGGAGAGCCCTAAGGCTAACACAAACAACGGCTTCGTTCAATCGCAAAGAAGGGGCGCAGCCCTCTCGGACCGCGCCCCTCCCCCACGTCGTTTTGGCTGCCCGAGCTACTCGATGCGTTCGTAGCGCCAGCCGGCGATCTCGCCCTGCACCTCGACGACGGTGCGGAAGGACCTGCTCTCCTCGCGCGCAGGTGCTGCGACGGTCACGTCCTGCGTGCCGAGCGCCGCGCCCGTGGGACCGACGATCGTGAACCGCAGACCGATGGGGGCGCCCGGATTCAGCCCCAGGTTCTCCACCGCGCCCGAGATCTCGATGCGACCGGGCCCGACCTGGGTCATGGCCACGTTCGTGACGTCGAACGGCAGCTCCCCGACCTCCTGAAGCAGCGCGGCGAGGCGGTTGCGCCACTGGGTCGTGGCGGCTCCGCTCGTGATGTCGGCCAGGCTGCGATACGAGCTGGCCAGCACGATTCCGGCGATCCGGCTGTAGGGGTCGATCTCGCGTAGCGCGGTCCCGATCTGGACCAGCCGCTCGTAGAGGGGCTCCAGCTCGGCGTTGCCGGCACCCTCTTCGCGCAGCGCGTTCGCCTGCGCGAGGAGCGCCTGCGACAGGTTGAAGACGGCGTCGCGGAAGTGGGGGTTGGCGGCGACCGCGCGCTCGAACGCCGTCACGGCATCGTCGAAGCGGCCCGCATTGAAGAGGCCGATGCCGATCTGATAGTACTCCTGCTCGGACAGGCCCTCCATGTTGAGCACGTCGCTGAAGAGCGCGCCTGCCTCCGCCTCCTCCCCGGCAGCGGAGAGGGCGAGGGCGAGCTGGACCTTCACCGCTGCGTCCTCGGGATGCTCCGCGACGTACTCGCGGTAAAGCCGGATCGCGTCGGCCGGCCGGTTCATCCGCTGGTAGACCTGGGCCATGTTGAAGATGACGGTGCTCTCCTGCTCCGCCCAGTTCGCCTGCACCTCGGGTGTCATGTACTGCACGTCCTCGCTGCGCAGCGTCTCGAGCGCCCTCCCGTACCATTCGAGGGCGCGCTCGTACTCGCCCCGATTGGTGTAGATGATGCCCAGGTTCACGCGCGCTTCGGGGCGGTCCTGATAGACGCGATCGGCGAGGAGCATCTTCTCGACGGCGAGGTCCTCGTCGTTCTGCTGGAGCGCCTGCACCGCCGAGTTGTACAGGCTGATCCAGGCGTTCTGTCGGCGGGGCCCCGTCTCCAGGACGTAGCGGGGATAGATCTCCTCCGCCCGATCGAGCATCTGCCCGCCCTCCTCGTACTGCCCGAGACCGATCAGCGCGATGCCGGCCTGATAGTAGCCGAGAGCGTTGTTCGGCTCGTTCTGGATCGAGAGCCGCGCCTGCTCGAGCGCCTGCGCGTATTCGGCGCGCTTCTCGTCGGCGCCGGCGGTCCTCTCCGCCTGGTCGAGGTAGATCTGCGCGCTGCGCGTCCAGACGTTGCGCGACGGCTCCGTGCCCGGCGGAAACGTCCGCTCCGGCACGCCATTCGACGGAGTCGGCTGCGTGTCGGTGGTGGTGCCTGTGCCGGACGCGCATGCGGTGGCCACCAGGCCGACCGTGAGCGCCAGTAGCAGACGACTGCGGCTATGCATCGGGAACCTCCCGTTCCAGGTTGCGATTCAATTACCGTATACCGTCTCCGTATACCGTATACGGATTACGGATCACGGATCACGGACTATCCGCTCCACTGCCGCCCTCACCTCCAGCGGCGGCATTCCCTCCGCCCGCGCCGCCCGCACGACGTCGTCGTACTCGGGCTTGCTGCGGACGGTCCCATCCGAAAGGCGCACCTGTTTCACGCCGATGCGGTGCCCGCGCCACTCGATGACGGTTTCGTTCCGCTCCAGGACCGGCCGCTCCACGCGCCAGTGCCGGAGCCCGATGGTGCTCGTCGACCGGTACAGCGCCTCGATCACGGCCGGCAGGCTCGCCTCATCGGTCAGGGCTTCAAATCTCAGGCCCGGTCGCCCCTTTTTCATGTCGATCCGGAGCACCGTTGCGTCACGCGCGCCAGCCTCCAGCAGCGCCTGCTGCGCGGCCGGCACGTATTCGGCCGACATGTCGTCGACGTCGGCCTGAACCACCACCATGGCTCCGTCTCCGGATCCCCCCACCCTGCACTCGATGAGGCGGAGGCAGTTCGGCCGGTCCTCGGGGTCTCGCGTGCCCGCGCCGTAGCCCGCGCGTCCCAGCAGCACGTCGGCCGGAACGCGCTTCCCTTCCGTCAGCGCCGTCAGCAGGGCCGCGCCGGTGGGCGTGGTGCACTCCCCCTCGAAGCCCGTCTCACGGACGGCGTATCCCTCCAGCAGCCGCGCGGTCGCGGGCGCCGGGACCGGGTAGCGCCCGTGCTTGATGGCGACCGTGCCCGTGCCGATCGCGATCGGACGGTAGTAGAACGTCTCGTAGCCGAGGCGCTCCATGCCCGCCATTCCGCACAGCACGTCCAGGATCGAGTCGAGCGCGCCGACCTCGTGGAAATGGACCTTCTCGACCGTCGTACCGTGGATGGCCGCTTCCGCCTCCGCGATCCTGCGGAACACGTCGCTCGAGCGGGCGCGAACGGCGTCCGACACGGGCGCGCGCTCGATGATCTCGACGACGTGCCGTAAATGCCGGTGCTCATGCTGCCGCGGCAGCTCGAAACGCACCGTGCCGCAGCGGATGCCGCGCCGGTCCGCCCGGCCGGTCTCGACGCCGACCCCTTCCAGACCCAGGCCGGCGACGAATGCGCTCAGCCACTCCGGCTCGAGGCCCAGGTCGACCAGCGCGCCCAGAATCATGTCTCCGGCGATGCCGGCGAATGGGTCGAAAATGAGTGCCTTCACCGCATTCTCCGCCGATGCATCCGGTGCAGCGCGGGCGGCAAGGTAGAGGCGACCGGAAAGACCGTCAAACGTCGCCCGGTGTGGTGCCGGTTGCCACGCGATCCGCGGGCCCGGCTGTCCCGTGCAGGTGGCGGTGGATCGCTTCGGCCAGGCGACGGGAGAAGCCCGGTACCATGGCAATGGCCTCCGGCGTCGCTTCGCGCAGCGCCCGGACGCTGCCGAAGTGGCGGAGGAGCGCCGTCTGGCGCGTCGGCCCGATCCCGGGAATATCGCCCAGCTCGCTGCGCAGCGTCCGCTTCGTCCGCAGCTTCCGGTTGTAGCCGATGGCGAAGCGGTGCGCCTCGTCCCGGATCCGCTGCAGCAGCCGGAGCGCGGGTGCGGAGCGCGGCAGGCGGATCGGCAGCGGACGGTCCGGCCGGTAGACCTCCTCTTCCCGCTTCGCCAGGGCGCAGATCTCGAGGCTCTCGAGTCCCAGCCGGTCGAGCACCTCGCGCGCTGCGGACAACTGCCCCTTGCCTCCGTCGATCACGATCAGGTCAGGCAGCGGCCGCTGTTCCTCGACGCGCCGCTTCAGGTGCCGCTCGAGCACCTCCGCCATCGACCGGAAGTCGTCGTTGCCCCACTCGCCGCGCACGCGGAAGCGCCGGTACTCCGCCTTCCACGGCTCGGCGTTCCGGAACGCCACCCCGCTCGCCACCACCTCGCTCCCCTGCGTGTGCGACACGTCGAAGCAGACGATGAAGCGCGGTACGTTCGTCAGCTCCAACGCCTCCTGGAGCTCGTAGAGCACATCGTCCGCGCGTCGGTCCGCGACCTCGCTCAGCAGCGCCTGCTCCTCCAGCAGATGACGCGCGTTCTGGTGCGCCAGGTCCACCAGTCGCGCCTTCTCCCCGCGCCGCGGCACATGCGCGTGCACTCGACGGCTCGACTCCTCCGAGAGGATCTCCGCCAGGCTCCCCATGTCCTCGAAGTCGTCTGGGAACAGGATCTCCCGCGGCAGGTCGGCCCGCCCATACTCGCCGCGACCCAGGTAGAAGCGGAGCGCGGCCGTCGACAGCAGCTCCTCGTCCGGCTCGCCCTCGACGTTGTCGAACAGGTCCATCTCTCGGCCCAGCAGCTTGCCGCCGCGAATGCGAAGCTGCACCGCGCACGCGCGGTCGCCGTCGCGCGCATAACCGATCACGTCCTGGTCGCCGCCGCGCACGTCCAGCATCCGCTGGCGCCGCTCCATCACGTCCAGCCCGGCCAGCGCGTCGCGCAGCCCGGCCGCCCGCTCGAAATCGAGCGCTGCCGAGGCCTCCGCCATCTCGCGGGCCACCCGCTTCCGCACGGGCCCGACCGCGCCGCCCAGCACCTCGAGCATCTCCCCGATCATCGCCCTGTAGTCGGGCTCGGACTGGAAGCCCACGCACGGCGCCTTGCAGCGTCCGATGTGGTAGTCCAGGCACGGCCGGTCCGGCGCCTCCCGCGGCAGGTCGTAGCGGCAGCTACGCACCGTGTACAGCCGCTTCATCAGCTCGAGCGCCTGCCGCAGCAGTCCCACCTCCGTGTACGGCCCGAAATAGCGCGAGCCGTCGTTGTCAAGCCGACGCGTCACCCAGACACGCGGGAACGGCTCGTGGACCGTCACCTTGATGTACGGATACTTCTTGTCGTCGCGCAGCTGGATGTTGAAGCGCGGGTGGTGCGCCTTGATCAGGTTCGCCTCGAGCAGCAGCGCTTCCGCCTCCGACCCGCAGACGATGGTGTCCACATCGCCGATGCGACGCACCATCTCGCGATTCTTGAGCGACGTGGCGTCATCGATCGCGAAATGATTGCGCACGCGGGCGCGCAGCGAGTTCGCCTTGCCGACGTACAGGATCTCGCCTGCGGCGTCCTTGAACAGGTAGACGCCGGGACTCGCCGGCAGGTGCCGCAGCTTGCTCTGGAGGTCCGTCTCGCTCACCGGAGATGCTTTCGGAAGTGTTGGTTCGAGGCGCGAACGTGCGCCATCGGCGCCGGTGTTCCTACCCCGGAAGCGGCACGCGGAGCCCCGTGCGCGCGACCCCGCAGCCTCCTTTGCGCGGCCGGACTCAGCCGCCGCGTCGGCGGAAGCGGCCCAGCACCCGGCCCAAGAGGAGGGAGGCCTGATCCAGCCCCAGCCGGCTCGCGATGGCGAAATAGAGCACCGCGTACACGGGCAGCACGATGACCCCGGTGATCAGCGGACTCATCTCCGGCAGCCACCATTCGACGGCCCGCGCGACACCGCCCGCGAGCAGGGCGGCCAGGAACATTCGGCCCAACGCGTGCCGGCCGGTACCGACGGTGCCGATGCGGGGCTTCAGGGAGCGGCGCAGCAGCCACCATTCCACCCAGGCGGCGGTGCCGGCGCCGAGCGCGAGACCAACCGGGCCGAGCCGCTTTCCCGGCGCGAGCTCGTAGCGATCGAGAAGCACCATCAGGCTGGCGCCGAGTGCAGCCGCGAGCACCACGCGTACCACCGCGTACTTCGCGGGTGTCTTCGTGTCCTGCAGCGCGAAGAAGGCGGAGGAGAAGAGGCGCGTCGCCGTGGATGCGACGAGCCCGATGCTGAACGCGGCCAGCGTCATGGCGACGAGGATCGTATCGTATTCGTCGAAGCGGCCGCGTTCGTACAGCGCGCCCACGACGACGTCGCCGAGCAGCACGTAGCCGATCAGCGACGGCACCACGAAGAACGAGATCTGTTCCAGCCCGCGGTTCACCCGCGTGCGCAGCACCGCGCCGGTCTGTCCCCGCTCGCGCGCCAGCTCCGGCAGCTCGGCCGCGGCGACCGACATGCCGAACAGGCTGATCGGCAGGACGTAAAGCGTCTGGGCGAAGCCGATCACGGCGACGGCGCCGGCCGCCAGAAATGACGCCAGGAACAGGTCGAGCCAGCCGCTCAGCTGGACCACGCCGCGCCCCATGATCGCGGGCGTCGCGTTCCGCACCGTCGTGCGCACGCCTTCCAGCCTGGTGTCCCAGCGCACGCGGAGGCTGCGCTCGACCCTGACGACGAAGGGTACCTGGATCAGGAACTGGAGGGCGCCGCCGAGGAGAGCGCCCCAGGCGAGGGCGCTCGCCAGGCGAACCGGCTCCATGCGCTCGCCGAAGATGAGCATGGTCGCGATCATCGCGGCGTTCCAGAGCACGGGCGCGACGTACGGCACGAAGAAGCGCCGGTGGCTGTTGAGGACGCCGAGCGCCCAGGCGGACAGCACCAGAATGCCGGTCATCGGGAAGATGATGCGCACGAGCGCGACGGTGAGCGCATAGCGCCCGTCGTCGAAGCGCGCCTCGTAGAAGCCGTACGCGAAGACGCGTACGAGCAGCGGGGCGAGCAGCAGACCGATCAGCGCGAGGCCGCCAGCGACCGCCGCCAGCAGCGCGAAGATCGCTCCCGCGACGCGACCCGCATCCTCCTTCCTTCCCCGCTCGAGCAGCTCGGAGTAGACCGGGATGAACGACGCGCTGAGCACGCCCTCGCCGAGCAGATTCTGCAGCACGTTCGGCATGCGCAGCGCGGCGCGGAACGCGTCGGCGGCGCCCCCCGCGCCGAAGTAATTCGAGAACACGCCCTCGCGAACCAGGCCGGCGATGCGGCTGAGGAAGATGCCGGTGGCCACGAGCTGCGCGGACATCCCGCTGGGACGCGCGGAGCCGGCGGGGACGGATTCCGCGGGCCGACTGCCGGGCTCGGAGACCTCGCTCTCGATGGGGTCCGGCGGGACGGAGTCGGAGGGCGGACGCATCAAGGACACCTCACGCCGGTCCACTCGGGGGCTTCGCCCGCGAGCTCGAAGTCGACTGCTGCACGCACCTGCTCCATGAATTCGTCGCCGTAGCGGACCAGGTACTGGAGCGGATTGAGCACGCGCTCCTGCGGCTTGCCGGTCGGGAACAGGTTTACGCGCGCCTTTTCGATCTGGTCGAGCGCGATCTCGTTCTGCGATTTGAGGCCGCGCATCACCCGCTTCTCGAGATCGCCCAGCTCGCTCAACGTCGCCGATCGGGCGCTGCCGATCGGGCCCTTCAGCGTGGGATCGATCTGCTTCACGGCCTCCCCGAGCGCGGCGTAGCCCTCGGCGATCGCGCCGCGCACCCGCTTCAGCGCCGCGTCCACCTCGGGCGGCATCTCGTCAGCGAGCACGCGCGCGGCGAGCTCCTGTGGCGGCACGCCGAGGTCTTCGACATCCAGCGCGAACTTCTCCAGCACCTTGCGGGTCTTGCCCTCCACGACCGTAAGTGAGGCTCGCGGCATCACCAGCGGCATGCCCACGCCGTGCGCCTCGAAGAGACAGCCGGTCTGCGCGAAGTAGCGGACCTCCGCGGGGCCGCCGACATACGCAAGCGTCGGTAGTACCGCGCTCTCGACGACGGGCCGGAGCACCACGTTGGGCGAGAAGCGTACCGGGTGGGCTTCCAGCTCCTCGAGCGCCTGCTTGCGCGACAGGCGCGCCCCTCGCCCGCGCGTGACCCAGCCGTCGCCGTCCCGGACCAGTCGCTCGCGCCCGCCGTCGCTCTCGTAGAAGACGTTCTCGGCGCCGTCCGCGATCGCCACGCGCGGCTCGTAGCCGGCGGCGCTGAAGGCCGCGGTCGTACGTCGCACGGCCGCTTCGTGCGCGGCTCCGTTCTCGAGCTCCGCGCGCAGCACCGGCACCGACGCGCGCTTCAGCTCGGCATCCGACGCCTGGATCAGCGCCAGCGGCGTCGCGGCCAGCAGCGTCGCCAGGAGGCGCTCGAAGGCGTCGCTCACCGACTCGCCGGGAGCGTACGCGTCCCGGAATCCAGCCAGCAGCGCGTCGCGGAAGTCGGTCGGCGGCAGGATCTCCTCGAGCCGCCTGAAGACGTCGTGGATGCCGTCGTCGAGCTTCCGCCGGGCCATCGACGGCCCCGGTCCGTCTGCGTCGCCGGCGCCGCCGACGGGGTCGGCGAGCTCCACGCGCTGGAGCCGGTTCGCCGTGTCCAGCAGGTGAACGTCCTTCACCTCCGCCCAGTCGTGGTCTTCGGACGCGACCCAGAACACGGGCAGCACCGGCACGCCGAGTCGCTCCTGGAGCGCATCCGCGAGCGCGACCGCGCTGAGCGCCTTGTACAGCGTGAAAAGCGGCCCGCCGAGGAGACCCGCCTGCTGTCCCGTGGTGACGACGAAGCCTTCGCCGCGCGCGACGCCCTCGAGCCGCCCACGCGCCTCGCCGCTCACCGCACGCAGCAGCGTGCGCAGCCGCGCGCGCGCCGCTGCATCGAAGCGCGCCGAGATCTCCACCGCCTTGCGCTCGTACGCGGCCGGATCCCACGGCCAGCCCGCGTAGAACGGCGCCAGCGCGGGCACGCCCGCCTCGTAGGCGGCGGCGAACCCGGCGCCGGCCGGGTTGCGCAGCAGCTCCGGCCCTTCCGCTTTGCTCATCGTCCTTTATGGTAAGGCTCGCCGCGCGCGATCGTGCCCGCGCGGTAGAGCTGCTCTGCCAGTACCAGCCTCGCGACGTCGTGCGGCATCGTCATCGACGAGAGCGACAGACGATGCGCCGCGTGGCGCACCGCCGCCGCGCCCAGTCCGAGCGCGCCGCCGATCAGTAGCGCGACGCCCGCGCTCGAGCGCAATGCGTGCCGCTGGAGATGCGCCGAAAGCTGCTCGGAGCTCCAGCGCTCACCGACCCGCGTCAGCGCGATGACCTCGACGTCGCGCGGCACGCGCTCGAGCAGGCGATCCGACTCGGCCGCGCGCACGTCCTCGTCGCTGCGCGACCCGCCCGCCTTCACGGGTTTCACTTCGATTACCTCGAGGGGCCAGTAGCGCGCCGCCCGCTTCTCGTAGTCCGCGATCGCCGCGGCATGCGTGCGGCTCGGCTTGCCGACCACCACGAGCAGCACCTTCACGCCACACCTCCCCTCACCACCACCGTGTCGCGCAGCAGCCGCTCGTTGTCCCGGTACGGATGATCGGTGTTGTGATGCAGCCCCCGGCTCTCCGGACGGCGCCGGGCGCAGCGCACGACGAGCAGTGCGGATTCGACCAGATTCCGCAGCTCGATCACGTCCGGCCAGCCGCCGTGCCGGTCCCACAGCTCCATCGTCCGGCTCTCGAGCTCGAGCAGCTTCAGCTCGGCCCCTTCGAGCCGCGCGTCGCTCCGCACGATCGACGCCTCGTCCCACATGACGGCGCGCACCTCGTCGCGCAGCGAATCGATCACGGCGCCATCCGGCTCGTGCTCGCCCGGTTCGGGACCCGGCACCACTGCCTCGCCCTCGTGCACGGCCAGGCGCCGGCCGCGCCGCAGCTCCAGCGCCACCCATTCCGCCGCACGGTGGCTGAAGACGACGGCTTCGAGGAGGGAGTTCGAGGCGAGGCGATTGGCGCCATGCACGCCCGTCAGGGCAACCTCGCCGATCGCGAGCAGGCCGTGGATCGAGGTGCGTCCCAGCCCGTCCGTCTGTACGCCGCCGCACAGGTAATGCGCCGCGGGCACGACCGGCACCGGCTCGGTGCGCATGTCGACGCCGGCGGCCGCGCAGTCCGCGAGGATGTTCGGGAAACGCTCGGTGATCGTCGCCTCCGGGATCGGCGAAAGATCGAGCCAGACGTGCGGCGCCCCCGTCTCCTTCAGGTGCGCGTCGATGCTGCGTGCGACGATGTCGCGCGTCGCGAGCGAGCCGTGCGGATGGTGGGCGAGGAGGGGCGTTCGGTCGTGGCGCAGCAGTACCGCTCCCTCGCCCCGTACCGCCTCGGAGATCAGAACGGCGCGGCCCTCGGCCGGGTAGAGGGCCGTCGGATGAAACTGCACGAACTCCATGTTGCCGACGCGCGCGCCCGCGCGGTACGCCATGGCGATTCCGTCTCCCGTCGCGATATCGGGGTTCGTCGTGTGGCGATAGACGTAACCCAGGCCGCCGGTCGCAAGGAGCGTATGCCGCGCGAGAAAGGAGCGCAGGCGGCGGCCGTGCCGATCGAGCACCAGGGCGCCGACGCAGCGCCGCCCCGCCGCGGCATCCGGCGCGAGCAGCAGATCGACGGCGACGTGATCCTCGAGCAGCTCGACGGACGGGTGCTCTGCGAGCGCGTCGAGCAGTGCGCGCTCGATCTCGCGACCGGTGCGATCGGCCGCGTGAACGATCCGACGACGGGAATGGCCCCCCTCGCGGCCGAGCGCGATGCCGCGCTCTCCGCCGCTGAAGCGCACGCCCCAGTCGATCAGGTCGGCCACGCGCGCGGGACCCTCGCGCACCAGGTTCCACACCGCCCGCGGGTGGCAGAGCCCGGCGCCGGCTACGAACGTGTCGCGCGCGTGCAGGGTCAGATCGTCGTCGCCGCTCATGACGGCGGCGATCCCGCCCTGCGCGTAGTTCGTGTTCGAATCGGCGCGCTGCTTCTTCGTCACGAGCGTGACGGTGCCCTGCTGCGCGATCTTGAGCGCGAAGCTCAGGCCGGCGACGCCGCTGCCGATCACCAGGACGTCCGCGGGTTCGCTCACGTCGCCGCCCTCGTGATGCGCTCGACCAGCTCCGCCTCGCCCGTCTCGATCGTCACCCGCTGCTCGAGCACGCGCACGTCGGCACGCTCCGCAAGCGCGCCCAGCTTGACCGCGTCCTTCGCCGTCGTAGCGACGACGCGCCCCGCGGCGGCTCGTGCGATCTCGTCGAGGTCCGCGGCCGAGTAGACGTGATGGTCCGGGTAGGCGAGGCGCCCGACGAGCGGCACACCCATCGATGCGAGCGTGTCGAAGAAGGAATCCGGCTCCGCGATCGCCGCGACCGCGACGACCGCGCCCCTCGGCGCCGCGTCCATCGCCGCAGCCCCGTCGACATCGGCCGCGGACGGACCGGCGCGAAGCGCGACCCAGCGGTCGGCACGGATGAACGCGACCGCCGGCCGCGTTCCGGTGTCCCGTTCGATGCGGGCCGCGAGGGCGCTCGCCTCTTCCGCCGACGCCGTCTTCCGCGTCACGACCACGGCATGCGCGCGTCGCAGGGCCGAGAGCGGCTCGCGCCACGGGCCGCGCGGCAGCAGACGGACGCGCGCCGCACCATGCTCCGCCGCGAGCAGCGCGATGTCCAGATCGCGCGCCAGCCGCCGGTGCTGGAAGCCGTCGTCGAGCACCGCCACGTCGCAGCCTGCCGCGCCTGCCGCACGCACCGACGCCGCGCGATCGCGACCCTCGAACACGGGTGCGGACGGATGCCAGCGACGGTGCAGCTCGGGCTCGTCGGAGCCATAGCCGCCATGCAGCACCGCCGGCCTGCGCCCGAGCGCGAGGAGCCGCTCGACCACCCAGCCCGTAAAGGGTGTCTTGCCCGCCCCGCCCACACGCAGGTTGCCGATGCTGAGCACCGGCATGTCAGCGCGCTCCGCACGGCGAATGCCGGCGTCGTACAGGCCGTGGTGGATGCGCGAAGCCAGCCGGAAGAGCGCGCTGGCCGGCAGCAGCGCGCCGCGCAGGACGGCGCCCGTCGCGCTGCGCTCGTCCCACGCGACCCGCGCCATTTCGGCGGCGGTCATGGGCCGTCGTCCCGGGCGGCGCTGCTGCCCTCTTCGGGGCCGCGGGCGCCCGTGCCCGACGTGTCCTCGAACTCCGCGTCCAGCCGCGCCTGGAGCGCCCGCAGCGTCGACTCGATCCGCTCGGAGAGGCGCTCGAGGCCCGCCTCGTCCACGTCGGGCGCGACGCGCACCGGTGCGCCGTGTGCGATCACGATACGGCTGAACGGCTGCGGCACCAGGAAGCGGTCCCACCCCTCGAACCACCACGCACGGCTGCACGCGGCCGAAACCGGCACGATCGGCAGGCCCGCGCGCTGCGCCGCGATCAGCACGCCGGGCTTCATCCGCTCACGCGGGCCGCGCGGCCCATCCGGCGTGAACGCCAGCGAGCGCCCGCTGCGTCCCAGACGGATCATCTCGGCGAGCGCGCGGGAGCCGCCGCGACTGGTCGAGCCGCGCACGACTCGATAGCCCCAGCCCTGCACCACACGGGCGATGTATTCGCCATCCTGCGACAGGCTGATGAGCGCGCCGACGCCCTCGCCCCGATGGTACCAGGTGAGGGGCAGCAGACGGCCATGCCATAGCGTGTAGGCGAGCGCGTCGCTCGTGCCGCGAATCGCGGTGTAGGCGGGATCGTCGCGCACCTCGACGCGCACGGTCGCCAGCAACGCGTCGAGCGCGCGCCGTCCCACGGTGCCCACGAGCGCCTGCTTCAGCTCCTCGCCGCGCTTCACGGTCGCTCGCCCTCCATGAGTCCGGCGGCCAGCGTCGCCACGCGATCGGCGGTCCCGCCCTCCCGCGAGCCGGCGCTCTCCAGCCCCTCACGAACCCGCGCGAGTCCCTGCACCATCCGCGTCCGCTCCGCCGACGACTCGTCCAGCAGCGGAGCGACGGCGTCCGCGAGCGCTTCCGCCGTCGCCTCCTTCTGCAGCAGCTCGGGCACGACTCGACGTCCCGCCACCAGATTCGCGAGCGCCACGTGCTCCACCTCGACCAGTCGTTCGGCGAGCCAGAACGTGAGCGGGTGCGTGCGGTAGGCGACGACGAACGGGACCTGTGCGATCGCCGCCTCGAGCGTCGTCGTTCCGGATTTTACGATCGCCGCCGTCGCGTGCCGCAGCAGCCCGCGGGAGTCGCCGATGCGCGGGAAACGCGCGTCGGCGTACGCGTCTTCGGGCAGGTTTTCCGAACGCGCGATTATCGGCTGTACGGATGGGATCGCCGACCGCACCCGCTCCGCCGCCTCGACGAAGACCGCCAGGTGTCGCGCCAGTTCCTGCTCCCGGGAGCCCGGGAACAACGCGAGAATCGGACGGGAAGGATCCACACCCGCGGCGCGCGCGAACGCCTCGCGCGATGGCGTCGCCTCCTCCAGATCCAGCAGCGGGTGCCCCACGAAGCGCGCGTTCGCCCCGGCGTCACGGAGCAGCTCGTCCTCGAACGGCAGGATCGTCGCGATCCGGTCTGTCACGCGCGCCAGCTCCTTCATCCGGCTGCGGTGCCAGGCCCACACCTGCGGCGCGATGTAGTAGAGCACGGGCACGCGCGCGTCACGCGCCGCGCGCGACAGTCTCAGGTTGAAGCCGGGATAATCGATCGGAATTACGAGGTCCGCGCCGCGCGCGGTCATCTCGCGCCGCACGTCGCGCAGCAGGCGCAGGAAGTACGGCAGGCGCGACGCGACCTCGACGAAACCCATGACGGCGAGGTCCTCGAAGCGCGCGAGCAGCTCGACACCTTCGGCCTCCATGCGCGGTCCGCCCAGGCCGAACAACCGCGCGTCCGGCCAGCGTCGCCTGAGTGCCCGGGCGAGTCCCGCACCGTGCAGGTCACCGGATGGCTCACCCGCGGAGAGCAGGATGGTCGGACGCGTCACGTCAGCCGAGACCGCTCAGATACCAGATGGCGAGAAGGACCAGCACCAGCGCGGCGAGCAGCTTCAGCATCGAGGGCGGCCGTCCCGGCCCGCCTCTCATCTCCGCTTTCCGTTCACGACGTACGCGAATGAGCGACATGCTGCTGGATCCGGTCCACGATCTGGAGCGCGACTGCGAGCGCCCGGCGGCCGTCCTCACCGGAGACCGCCGTCGCGCCCCGTCCTTCGACGGCCGCGACGAAGCTCTCAAGCTCGCTCTTCAACGGCTCCGCGCCGTCACCCACCAGCGGAACGCGTTCGATGATGTCCATCAGGCTCGTGGCGCTGCTCAGCCGCTCGCCCGGATTCGCGCGCGCACCCTCGCGCAGGCGCAGGAACTCACCCTTCCCCGCCGCCAGATCCAGGCTGATATAGCCGGACCGCTGAAAGAAGCGGATCTTCCGCATCCGCTCCATCGACACCCGGCTCGCTGTGAGATCCGCCACGGCTCCGTTCTCGAACTCGATGCGCGCGTTCGCGATGTCCGGACTGTCGGCCAGCACCGGCACGCCCACCGCGCTGAACGACGAGACCGGGCGCGGCATGAACGACAGCACGAGGTCGAGGTCGTGGATCATGAGATCCAGGACCACCGCGACGTCCGTCCCGCGAATGCCGAACGGCGCCAGCCGATGACTCTCGATGAAGAGGGGATCCTCGATGTACGGCTCGCAGGCGCGGATGATGGGATTGAACCGCTCGACGTGGCCGATCTGCACGATGCGGCCCGCGCGCGACGCCGCCTCCAGGATCCGATCCGCGGCCTCGAGATCCGGTGCGATCGGCTTCTCGACGAGCACGTGCGCGCCCTGCTCGACGATCGCGACCGCCACCCGCTCGTGCGCCGTCGTCGGCACCGCCACCACGACCGCATCGCAGCGTCCGGCCAGCTCCGCCATGTCCGGGAACGTCGCGATGCCGAGCTGCTCACCGACCTCCGTCAGCCGCTCCGGGCGCGAATCGTGGACGCCGACGAGCTCGATCGCCGACATCTGCGAGAGAATCCGTGCATGATGAAAGCCCAGGCTGCCGACGCCCACCACGCCGAGACGGGTGCGGCCGCTCATCGCTCTAGAGCGCGACGCCGCGGTCGCTGGCCTCGATGAACCCGAGGAATGCCTCGACTTCCGGACTCGGCGTCAGCTCCTCCCGTGCCCGCGCCAGCGCCTGACTGACGTTGTAGCTCGAGTTGAAGATCAGACGGTATGCCTTCTTCAGCTCGAACCGCACCTCCTCCGAGAAGCCACGTCGCTGCAAGCCGACGCTGTTCAGGCCGTATAGCGCGAGCGGCGATCCCGCCGCCTTCACGTAGGGCGGCACGTCCTTCTGGACCCGCGCCGCGCCGCCGACGAATGCGTGCGGCCCGATGCGCACGAACTGGTGGATCGCCGTCAGACCGCCTACGATCGCCCACTCCCCGATCGAGACGTGGCCACCCATGTTGACCGCGTTCGAGATGATCACGTGATCGGACAGAACACAATCGTGCGCCACGTGGGAGTACGACATCAGCAGGCAGTGCGAGCCGATCTGCGTGCTTCCGAGAGCAGCCGTGCCACGGTTCAACGTCGCGTACTCGCGGATGACCGTGTGATCCCCGATCACCAGATGCGTTTCCTCGCCACCGAACTTGAGGTCCTGCGGGTCCGAGCCGAGCACGGCGCCCGCATGGACAGCGCACTCCCGGCCGATCGTCGTGTTTCGTTCGATGAAGACGTGCGGTCCGATGCGCGTGCCCGCGCCGATCACCACGCGGGGCCCGATCACCGCAAAGGGGCCGACGCTCACGTTCTCGCCCAGCTGCGCGCCCGAATCGACGATCGCCGTCGGATGAATGCCGATGTTCTCCAGTCCGCTCAGCACGTCGTCTTCAGCGCTCCACGATGCGGGCCATGAATTCCGCCTCCGCCGCCAGCTGCCCTTCCACGTAGCCCTCCCCGCGCATGCGGCAGACGTGCCGCCGGAACTGGATCATCTCCAGCTCGAAGCGGATCTGGTCGCCCGGGATCACCGGGCGCCGCCACTTGACGTTATCGAGCGACATGAAGTAGACGACCTTGTCTTGCGGATTCTCGATCGCGTCCATCAGCAGCAGCCCGCCACACTGTGCCATCGCCTCGATGATCAGGACACCGGGCATGATCGGGTGACCCGGGTAGTGGCCCTGGAAGAACGGCTCGTTGATGGTCACGTTCTTGAGGCCGACGATGCGCTTGCCCGGCTCGAAGTCGATGATCCGATCGATCAGCAGCATCGGGTAGCGATGCGGCAGGTACTGCAGGATCTTCTGGATATCGACGATCGCCTTCGGTTCGGCCGGCTTCTGCGCCGCGAGCATCGCCTTCGCGAGCGCGATGTTGCCTTCGTGACTCGGTCGCTCCGAGACGATGTGCGCACGGATGCGGCGGCCGAGCAGCGCGAGGTCGCCCACGACATCGCCGATCTTGTGACGCACGAACTCGTCGGCGAAGCGCAGCTCGCCGCCGGCGAGGCCCTTCTCGTCCAGCACGATGGCATTGTCCAGGGTCGCACCCAGCGCCAGTCCGCGTGCGCGCAGACCCTCCGCCTCCTTCAGGAAGCCGAAGGTGCGTGCGGGCGAGATCGCATCCACGAACGCCGTCGTCGCGATGTCGAAGGAGCCGTGCTGCCGCCCGACCAGGGGATGGTCGAACTCGATCGTGGCGGAGACGCGGAAGTCGTCCGCGGGGACGGCTACGTAGCGCGCCCCCTTTCCCGTCGAGGCCTCGCACGGAGCGGTGATTTCGAGCACCCGCGCCGGCGCGTCCTGCTCGATCGGTCCCGCATCCTTGAGGGCGTCCAGGAACGGGCGGAAGCTGCCGTCCATGATCGGCACTTCGGGCCCTGAAAGCTCGACCATCAGGTTGTCCACCCGAAGCGCGTGGACCGCGGCGAGCAGATGCTCCACCGTGTGCGCTTCCACGTCGCCCGCCGCCAGCTTCGTTTCCCGATCCGTCGCGGCGACGTGCTCCAGGTCCGCCGGGATCTGCGGGCAACCAGGCAGATCGGAGCGACAGAAGCGGATGCCGCTGCCGGTCTCCGCGGGCAGGAAGCGCACGCGCGCCGGCTGGCCGGTGTGCAGCCCCGTGCCTTCGAGCTCCGCCGTCCGCTCGATGGTCCGCTGATTCGGAACCTTCATTCCCCGTCCACCTCTTCCCGGTCCGTCCGATTCAGCCGGCGCTCCAGCGCCCGCAGCTTCCGCAGCGTTTCCGGCAGGCGCAACAGCGCCGCCTGCGCACGCAATGCCTCCTTGTGCGGCCGCGCCGGATAGCCGCTGTAGACTGCCCCCGCCGGCACGTCGCCGAACACGCCCGCCTGCCCCGCCACCTGCGCACCGTCCCCGATCTCCACGTGGCCGCCGATGCCGGCCTGCCCGCCGAGCACGGCGTACTGCCCGATCCGGGTGCTGCCCGCCACTCCCGCCTGCGCGACGATGATCGCGTGCGGACCCACCCGCACGTTGTGGCCCAGGTGCACCAGGTTGTCGATCTTGACGCCGTCACCGATCTCGCTCGCGCCGATGGAGCCTCGGTCGATGGTCGTGTTCGCACCGATCTCGACATCGGCTCCGATCACGCACGTGCCCACCTGCGGCACCTTCCTGTGCTTCCCCTCCACGTGCACGTAGCCGAATCCGTCGACTCCAGCGCGTACGCCGCTGTGCAGAATGCTCCGCGGGCCCACGCTCACGCGGTCGTACAGTGTCACGTGCGGGTACAGGACCGCGTCCTCGCCGATCTCGCAACCGGCGCCGATCACGCTGTGAGCGCCGATGCGCGCGCGGCCGCCGATGCGCGTGCCCGAGCCGATGACCGCGTACGCCTCGACGCGCACGTCCGCTCCCAGCTTCGCGTCCGCTGCGACCACGGCCGTCTCGTGCACGCCACCCGCGTGCGCGGGCTCCGGGTACAGCATGTCGAGCACCATCGCGAGCGCCCGATGCGCGTCTTCCACGATGAGCGCGGGTACGTCGACGCCCTCCAGCCGATCACTCAGCTTCGCCGCGATCAGCAGCGCGCCCGCGCGGGTGGCGGGAAGATACCGGAGGTATTTGGGGTCAGCAACGAAGGAAAGGTCGGCTTCGCCCGCGCGCTCGAGGGAGGCGACGCCGCGAATGTCGGGGTCGGCATCTCCATGGCGCCGGCCGCCGACCCGCTCCTGCAACTCGCTCAGCCTCACCGCCCTCTCCCGACCTCGAAGGGAGCTACTCGCTCGAAGCGGTCGAGCGCAGTCGCCTCAGGACTTCCTGTGTGATGTCGAGCGATGCATCGGCGGAGATGATTCCTCCTTCCGCCGCGTCCAGCACGAGCGCATAGCCGCGCTCCTCGCGAAGCGCGTCGATCACCTGCTGCACGCGCGCCATGATCGGCTGGAGCAGCTCCGCCTGGCGCTGGGACGCCTGCTGCTCGAGCTGTACCGCCTGCGTCTGGAAGTCCCGCTG
Organism: Longimicrobiales bacterium; assembly: GCA_035512635.1. Taxonomy (GTDB): domain Bacteria; phylum Gemmatimonadota; class Gemmatimonadetes; order Longimicrobiales; family RSA9; genus DATKDR01. The sequence continues at coordinate 111,675 of DATKDR010000019.1, forward strand.
TCGCGTGCGGATCTCCTCCTGCATCTGGCGCTTCGCTTCGGGCGACAGCATCACCTGGCGCTGGTCGTAGACGGCCATCATCGAGTCGAGGGTCTGCTCCATCGCCTGCACCTGCGTCCGCATTTCACCCATCTCGCGTTCCAGCGTCGTCTGCGCCTCTCGCGCGCCTGGCGCCGCCGCAACCACCTGCTGCGAGTTGAGGAACACGACCTGGCCCTGCGTCGCCTGCTGCGCGTCCGCTCCCTGCGCCAGCACGAGCGCCGCCGCGACCGCGACCCCGAAATTCATGACCTTCATCGAAGAACCGCTCCTTTTCGTCATCAGAACATCTGTCCGAACTTGAAGTGCAGCTGCCAGCCCGGCACATCCCGATCGAAGCCGTAGGCGTAATCGAGCCCCACCGGTCCGAACGGCGTCACCAGCATCAGTCCGACGCCCGCGCCACGGAACAGCCGCGTCGGATCGATCTGCGAGGGCTCGTGCCACACGTTGCCCGCGTCGTAGAACACGCCCAGCGACAGGTTGTCGTTGAAGCGCATCGCGAACTCGCCGCTCAGGCGCATGTACGCGTCACCGAAGCGGCTGGTCAGCGCCACGCCCGGTGCGTTGCGGTCGATGTAGCCTTCCGGCGTCACCGTCGTCTCGTCGTATCCGCGCAGCGGCCGGCCGAACTGCACGCCGCCCATCCAGAAGCGCTCGAACGGGAAGCGCGCGGGATCGCCCATGAGCATGCCGAGGTCGGCCGAGAGCCCCAGCGTGAAGCGCACCGGGCGCGCGCCGGGCTGATCGCCGCCCAGCGAGCCCACCGGCACGAACCAGCTGCTCGAAGCCTGGTACTTCTGGAAGTCGCCGTCGCCGCCCAGCGGCCCGCCGTTGAACTCCATGTCGAACGACTGCCGGCTGCCGACCGTCGGGAAGATCGGATGATCCAGCGTCGTGCGGACGAGGCCGCTCGAGAACGTGCTCTGCAGCGCGTCCGGCTGGTTGAAGATCGTCCCCGTCTGTCCCGCGGCCTCCTCGTACGACGTCTCCGCGATCGAGTAGCCGACGTAGAACCGGGTCCAGCGCGGATCCAGCGGGAACGGATAGCCGACGCGCAGCCCCACACCCGTGCGCCGCCGCTCGCCCTCGCCGAAGCTGAAGAAGCGGTCCCGGGCGCTGAACAGCGACACCGACCCGCTCCAGCGCGAGTCGAAGATCGCCGGATCCGCGTAGCGCGCCTCGAAGTTGTTCGACCAGCGACCGAACTCCCAGCGCAGGTGCCCCGACTTCGCCTTGCCGAACAGGTTCGGCTGATCGTAGCCGAGGAACCCGGCGATGCCGATCGTGCCGCCGCCGATCGCCGTACCGAAGTTCACCGAGCCCGTCTGCCGCTCCTGCACTTCGAACGTGATGTTGACGTCCCCGTCCTCGGTCGGCTCCATCCGCGGCAACGGCATGGGCGTCTGGAAGAAGCCCAGCGCCGACACCGACCGATAGCTCTGGATGAGCCGGTCCTCGCTGTACACGTCGCCCGGCAGCATCACGATCCGGTCGCGGATCACCTGCTCGTGCGTGACCGTATTGCCGACGATCGACACCTGCGCGATGTACGCCGGCTCGCCCTCGCGCACGATCCACGCGACTTCTACCGCCGGCTGACCCTCGATCTGTGTACGCTGCACCGCGGGCTCGACCTGCGCATACAGGTAGCCGGTGTTGCTGTACAGCCGGCGCACCTCGGCGGTCGCGGCGCGGAACGCCGTCGCGTCAAACACGGGACGGCCATTCACGCTGCGCGCGGCTCGCCCCAGACCGAGCGTCCCCAGCAAACCGCCGCGGGCCGGATCGAAGTACCGCCTCAGCTCTTCGCTCGGGAAACGACGGTTGCCCTGGATCTCGAAATCGCTCAGCACGTACTGCGGCCCCTCGTCGACGGTGATGACGAGCCGCGCCTTGCCGCTGGCCTGATCGACGATGAGCGTGTCATTGGTGACGGCAAAGTCGATGAAGCCCCAGCTGCCGTAGAAGTCGGGGAGCGCCTGACGCAGGTCGGAGCGGAGGATCAGCGGATCGTACGTGCCGCTGCGGAACCAGAGGAAGCCCTCCTCGCCCGTCGACATCACGTCGAGGAGCTGGTCCTCGGAGAACGTGGCGTTGCCGACGAAATCGATCTCGGCGATGGCGACCCGGGTTCCCTCGTCGATGTCGAACACGAGCCGCACTTCGTTGGGCCGATCGGCCAGCGGCTCGATCGTGTGCTCGATGCTGCGCGCGGCGAATCCCTCCTGCGCGAGCTGATCGCGGATCATCGTCTCCGCTTCGGCGATGCGCGCGGGATCCAGCGGCTCACCGCTGCGCAGGCCCACGGTGTCGCGCACCTGGTCGCCGTCGACGTGCTCGAGTCCGCGCATGACGATCTGCGATACGATCGGCTGCTCCTCGACGGCGATCACGAGGATCACGCCGCCGCCGAGCGGCCCTTCCCCCGCGCGCGCTTCGATGCGCACATCGGCGAACTGGCCGGTGGCCCACAGGCGCCGCAGCGCACGCTGGATCTCGCGGTAGCCGACGGCGTCGCCGGGATGAAGGCCGGCGATGATCTGGATCTCGGCCGGCGCCTCGCGAACGGCGCCCTCCACCACGACCGAATCGACGGTCACGCTCTGCGGCTGCTGTTGCTCCTGCGCCGCGGCTGGAACCGTCAACAGAACGGCGGCCGCGACGCCTGTCGCCAGGCGCCGCGCCGCCGCCGTGAAGCGGACTGCTTTGAAGATCATGTGTTCGTGGACGACAGTACTTTGAAGTCGAGTGAATCGCCTTCGGCCGCCACGCTCGCCTCGATCTCGTCCCCCGGATCGTACTCGGCCGTCAGGATCTTCTCCGACAGCGGGTCCTCCAGGTAACGCTGGATCGCGCGACGCAGCGGTCGGGCGCCGAATGTCTCGTCGTACCCGCGCTCCACCAGGAAGGCCACCGCCTCGTCCGTCAGACGAAGCTTCAGCTCCTCCTCCTTCAGCCGGTCCTGCAGCTCGCGCAGCATGATGTGCACGATCCGGCCGATCTCCTCCCGGCTCAGCGGGTGGAATACGATGACGTCGTCGATGCGGTTCAGGAACTCCGGATTGAACGCGCGCTCGATCTCCTCCTTCACCTTCTCCTGCATCGCCGTGTAGCTCGTCTCCGAACCACCCGGGTGGAAGCCGAGCGTGCGGCCCTTCGAGATGTCCCGCGCACCCAGATTCGACGTCATGATGATGACCGTGTTCTTGAAGTCGATCACACGACCGTAGTTGTCCGTCAGGTGCCCCTCGTCCAGCACCTGGAGCAGGATGTTGAAGACGTCCGGATGTGCCTTCTCGATCTCGTCCAGCAGCACCACGCTGTACGGCTTGCGACGGACGGCCTTCGTGAGCGCGCCGGAATCCTCGTAGCCGACGTAGCCCGGAGGGGCGCCGATCAGCCGCGACACGGAGAACTTCTCCATGTACTCGCTCATGTCGACCCGGATCAGCGCGTCCCGGTCGGCGAACAGGAACTCCGCCAGCGCCCGCGCCAGCTCCGTCTTGCCGACGCCCGTCGGACCGCTGAAGATGAAGCTGCCGATCGGACGGTGCGGGTTCTTGAGACCGGCGCGGCTGCGACGGATCGCGCGACTGATCGCCGCGATCGCCTCCTCCTGCCCGATCACCCGCTTGTGCAGCTCGTCCTCCATGTGGATGAGGCGAGCCGTCTCTGCCTCCTGCAGACGGGTCACCGGAACGCCGGTCCAGCGGCTGACGATGAACGCGACTTCCTCCGCGCCGATGACCGGCCGGTGGCTCTTGCGTTCCTCCTCCCATGCCTCCTGACGCGACTCGATCTCGTCCTGGAGCTCGCGCTCGCGATCCCGCAGCTCGGCCGCCCGCTCGAAGTCCTGCTCGCGGATCGCGCCGTCCTTGTCCGCGCCCAGCTTCTCCATCGCGCCCTTCAGCTCCGCGACTTCCGGCGGCGGCACCTGCGTCGCCAGACGCGCGCGCGCACCCGCCTCGTCGATGACGTCGATCGCCTTGTCTGGCAGGAAGCGGTCGGTGATGTAGCGCTCCGACAGCCGCGCCGACGTCGCCAGCGTCTCGTCGGGGATCACCACCTTGTGGTGCTCCTCGTAGTGCTTCCGCAGACCCTTCAGGATCTCGATCGTCTCGTCCACCGACGGCGGATCCACGATCACGGTCTGGAAGCGCCGCTCGAGCGCGCCGTCCTTCTCTATGTACTTGCGGTACTCGTTCAGCGTCGACGCACCCACGCACTGGAGCTCGCCGCGCGCGAGCGCCGGCTTCAGCATGTTCGAGGCGTCGATCGCGCCTTCGGCCGCGCCCGCGCCGACCAGCGTGTGCAGCTCGTCGATGAACAGGATCACGTTCTTGTTCTGCGCGATCTCGTTCATGATCGCCTTGAGCCGCTCCTCGAACTGGCCGCGGTACTTCGTGCCCGCGATCACCGCCGCCATGTCCAGCGCCAGCACGCGATTGTCCTTCAGGCTGTCCGGGCAGTCGCCGTTCGCGATCAGCTGCGCCAGACCTTCCACGATCGCCGTCTTGCCCACGCCCGGCTCGCCGATCAGCACCGGGTTGTTCTTCTTCCGGCGCGACAGCACCTCCATCACGCGCTCGATCTCCTTCGCGCGGCCGATGGTCGGGTCCAGCTCCTCGTTCGCGGCGAGCTCCGTCAGGTCGCGGCAGAAATGGTCCAGCGCCGGCGTCTTCGACTTCTTCTCGCTCTTGGGCGCTACGCTGCCCGGTCCGGTCACGCTAGACGTCGGCGACGGGCTCACGTCGCTGCCCAGGATCTTCAGCGTCTGCGCGCGCGCTTCCTCGAGCGTGACGCCGAGCGACTGGAGCACCTGCGCGGCGATGCCCTTCTCCTCGCGCAGCAGACCGAGCAGGAGGTGCTCGGTGCCGACGTAGGAGTGGTTCAGCTCGCGCGCCTCCGCCATCGCGTACTCCAGCACCTTCTTCGCACGCGACGTGTACGGCAGCTCGCCCAGCGCGATGGTCGCCTTCCCCTTGCGAACCGATTCCTCGACCCGCTCGTGCACCTGTTCAAGGTCCACGTTCAGGTTCATGAGGACCGCCGCCGCGACACCTTCCCCTTCCCGGATCAGGCCGAGGAGAATGTGCTCCGTCCCCACGTAGTCGTGCTGGAGGCGGATCGCCTCCTCACGAGCCATTGCGAGGACTTTGCGGACACGATCCGTGAAATTGTAGTTCATCGGGTCCCTCGACTCCGTACGGGGTTCCCTGGTCGCCGTCGATCCAGGGTCACGTCAATTGCTCTGTTCGGTTGCGGGCGGCTCTTCCGGCGCGGCTCCCTCGTCCACCAGCGCACGCCGTACGTACGTCGCGCGGTGAAGGTCGGCTTCCTGTTCGTTGAGCACGCGCCCCGCCGCCTGGTTGAGGTGGGCGACCTGGGACAGAATCATCATCCTGTTGAGCGAATATACACGGAGCTCGGGGATCAGTTTCAAGCTGACGCCCAGCCGGACTCCGCTCAGCAGGTTCATGGCCTCGTCGAAGGAAAGGGAGTGCGCGTACCGGAGCAGCCCGTAGGCGCGCCAGATCTTGTCCTCGATGATGTGGCGGGCATCCCGCCGCAGTACGGCGCGGGCCCGCCGCTCGTACTCGATCACTTGCCGCACGATTTTCTGCAGGTGGTCGATCAGGTCTTCTTCGCTCTTGCCGAGTGTCGTCTGGTTCGAGACCTGGAAGAAGTTGCCCACGACTTCCGATCCCTCGCCGTACAGTCCCCGGAACGTCAGTCCGACCTGGTTGATACCCTGGAGGACCTTGCCGATTTCCTTGGTCAGCACGAGGCCCGGCAGGTGGATCAGGATGGAGGCGCGCAGCCCCGTCCCGGCGTTGGTCGGACAACTCGTAAGATAGCCGAACTCGGGATGGTATGCGAACGGCAGATGCGTCCCGAGCTCGTCGTCCAGATGATCGACCAGGGCGAAGGCTTCCTCGAGCCGGAGCCCCGAGAGCAGGCTCTGGAGACGGAGGTGATCCTCCTCGTTGACCATGGCGCTCAGCCGCTCGTCACGGGCGAGGAGCAGCCCCGAGCCGCTCAGCGCCTCCCGGCCGTCGCCTTCTCCCGCCAGCTCGCGCGAGATGAGGTGGCGCTCGAGCAGGACGCGCCGGGAGACGACGGGCAGATCGGCGATGTGAACGCAATGGCCGCCGGCCAGACCGGTCTGTCGTTCGGCGACGTCCACGATCTGATCGAAGATCGCGCGCCGCTCCTCTGTGGGCAGGCGGCGGGTGTACGCGTGCCCCTGGAGATTGCGCGCGAGGCGCACGCGCGTCGACAGCACGACGTCCGCGTCCTCGCCGTCCGCGGCGAGCCAGTCGAGCCCGAAATCGGGACTGCGTGCAGGATCGATCATGTGCGTGCGGCCTCCAGCGAGCGGATCTCGTCGCGCAGCTCGGCCGCCCGCTCGAAGTCCTCGGCGTCGACTGCGCGTGCCAGCCGGCGTCGCAGCCCCATCAGGCGTCGCTCCAGCTCCGCCTCGCTCGGGTCCGGCGGCAGGTAGACCTTGCCGACGTGCTGCGTGCCGCCGTGCAACCGTCGCAGCAGCGTGCGCAGATGCCGCTCGAGCGCGGCATAGCAGTGCGAGCAGCCGAGCCGGCCGACCTTCTTGAACTCGGCGAGGTCGGTACCGCAGAACGGGCAGCGCGCCTCTTCCTGCCCGGTCGGCTCCCCGCCCTCGTTCATCTTCGCCAGGAAGTCGGTGAGCGGAAAATCGCCCGGCGTCGCGGACGGGCTCAGCCCCTTCTCCGCGGCGCACGACTCGCACAGGTGCGATGTCGAGACTTCGTTGTTCTGGATCTCGGTGAAGTGGATCACGGCCTTCCGCTCACCGCACTGGTCACACACCATGCTATTCCTGCGTCGTGTACAGGTCTACGAGTCGGCCTTCGCGCAGCTGCAGCACCCGGTCGGCGCGGTCCGCCAGCTCGCGGTTGTGCGTCGCGATCATCATTGCGACTCCGTGCTCGCTCCGGAGCCGGAAGAACAGGTCGTGCAGCCGCTCGCTCGTATGCGTGTCGAGGTTGCCGCTGGGCTCGTCCGCGAGCAGGACGAGCGGCCGGTTCGCGAGCGCCCGGGCGACGGCGACGCGCTGCTGCTCGCCGCCGCTCAACTGCCACGGCCGGTGCAGCGCGCGGGGACCCAGCCCCACCTGATCGAGGAGCTCGCGCGCGCGGGCTTCCACTTCCTTCGTCGGCTGCCGTCCGATCAGCCCGGGCATCATCACGTTCTCCAGCGCGTTGAACTCGCGGAGCAGGTGATGGAACTGGAAGACGAAGCCGAGGCGGGCGTTCCTGACCTCGGCCACGCGGGTGTCGGACAGCGTGTCCAGCCGCTCCCCCGCGAGCGTCACCGTGCCCAACGTGGGACGATCGAGGCCACCCAGCAGGTGGAGCAGCGTGGACTTGCCGGCGCCGCTCGCGCCGACCACGGCTACGACTTCCCCCCGTGCGACCTCGACCCCTACCCCGTCGAGCACGACGAGTTCGCTGCCGTCGCCCGCGCGGTAGACCTTCCGCAGATCCTCCCCCAGCAGGACCCGCTGGCGTGTGGCCGCCGACGGGTTGTGTTCCCGCTCCGCGGGCCAGCGGTCCGGGATCGCGCCTCCGTTAGTCATGCCGGATCGACTCCACCGGCGCGAGCCGCGACGCCTGGCGCGCGGGGTAGATGGTCGCGGCGAACGCGATCAGCACGCTGATGCCGACGATCACCAGCACGTCGACCGGATCCAGCGTCACGGGCAGGGTATCGATGAAGTAGACGTCCGGCTGGAGCTCCACGAGGCCGTAATGATCCTGCAGCCACACCACCAGGAAGCCGATCGGCGCGCCGATCAGCGTCCCGAGCAGGCCGATCGCGAGCCCCTGCATCATGAACACGCGCAGCACGACGCCGTCGGCCATGCCCATCGCCTTCAGGATGCCGATCTCCCGCGTCTTGTCCGTCACCACCATGATGAGCGTGCTCACGATGTTGAACGCAGCGACGATCACGATCAGGAACAGGATGATTCCCATCGCGAACTTCTCAAGCTGGAGCGCCGAGAAGAGCGACCGGTTCAGCGTCATCCAGTCGCTCGTCCAGTAGGGGAAGCCGAGCTCACGCTGGAGCGCATCGCCGACCTCGGGGGCGCGCCACGGATCGCTCACGTTCACCGCGATCCCGCCGACCGTCTCCTCGTCCAGATCCAGCAGGCTCTGCGCCGCGGACAGCTCCGCGTACATGTTCTGCGTGTCGTAGTCGTACATGCCGGTCGTGAACACGCCGCTCACCTCGAACGGCCGCATCACCGGAACGAGATCCCCGAGCGCTCCCGTGCGCACCGTCTCGAGCCCGAGCAGCGTGATCACGTCGCCCGGATGCACCCCCAGCTTGTCCGCCAGACGCGAGCCGAGCACCAGTCCGGGATTGCCACTCGTGGTCGGGCCGAGCGTGATCTCTCCGGCGCGGATCTGCGCCTCCACGTCGGTCATCGCTTCGCCGTCGCGCGTCGGATCGATGCCGTACAGCACGCCCGGCTGCGCGTACTCACCGACCACCGCCGCCACCTGCGTCATGATGAAAGGAGCCGCGTTCTCCACCCCTTCCACGGCGTTCACGCGCTCGAGCACGGTGCGCCAATCGTGCATGCGAAAGCCGCGCCCCTGCTCGAAGACGTAGACGTGCGGATTGCTGCCGAGGATCCGCTCGTGCAGATCGCGCTGCAGGCCGGTCATGACGGCGATGACGACGATGAGCGCGGCGACACCGACGGCGATGCCGCCGACGGAGATCCACGTGATCAGCGACAGGAAGCGGCCGCGCCGGCGGGCGGCGAGGTTGCGCCGCGCAATGTACCACGACAGGCGCATGCTACTCGGGTCTCATCGTGGGAAAGAGCAGCACGTCACGGATGGAAGCCTGGTCCGTGAGCAGCATGCACAGGCGATCCACGCCGATGCCGACGCCGCCGGTCGGCGGCATGCCGTACTCGAGTGCGCGCAGGTAGTCCTCGTCCACCCCCTGGGCCTCCGCGTCGCCGCGCTCACGCAGCCCCGCCTGCTCGTCCATGCGGCGCCGCTGGTCGAACGGGTCGTTCAGCTCGCTGAATGCGTTCGCCAGCTCGCGTCCCGCGACGAACAGCTCGAAGCGCTCGACCAGTCTGGGGTCGTCGCGCCTCGGCTTTGCCAGCGGCGACAGCTCGATCGGATAATCGAGCACGAACGTCGGCTGCACGAGCGATGCCTCGACCGTCTCCTTGAACAGCTCGTCGATCAACTTCGGCCGGGTCGCATCGGCCTCGGCCACTCCGCCCGCGCGCTCGAGCGCTCGCCGCAGCTCGGCCTCCGAAGCATCGATCGCGTTCACACCGGTCGCCGATCGCAGCGCCTCCATATAGGGCACGCGCGCGAACGGCCGGGCGAAGTCGATGCGCTCTCCCTGGTACTCGGTCTCGAGAGAGCCGTCCAGCGCCGCCGCCGCGACGTGACGCAGCAGCGCCTCCACCAGCTCCATCATCTCCTCGTAGTCCGCGAAGGCCTGGTAGAACTCCAGCATCGTGAACTCGGGGTTGTGCGTGCGGTCGATGCCCTCGTTCCGGAAGTCCTTGCCGATCTCGTAGACCCGACCGAGACCGCCCACGATCAGTCGCTTCAGGTACAGCTCGTCGGCGATGCGGAGATAGAGCGGGATGTCGAGCGCGTTGTGGTGGGTCTGGAAGGGCCGCGCGGTCGCGCCGCCGTACACCGGCTGGAGCACGGGCGTCTCGACCTCCAGGAAGCCGCGCGCGTCCAGGAACTCGCGCAGCGCACGCACGATGGCCGCGCGGCGCACGAAGGTCTCGCGGATATCCGGATTGACCGCCAGATCGACGTAGCGCTGGCGGTAGCGCTGCTCGACGTCCGCGAAGCCGCTGTGGACCCGACGCTCACCGGTGGCCACGTCGACCTCCTCCTTGCCGAGCGGCAGCGGACGCAGCGACTTGGCGAGCAGCTCGAAGCGCTCGACACGCACGGTGATCTCGCCCGCGCGTGTGCGGAACAGGCGTCCGCGCGCGCCGATCCAGTCACTCAGATCGAGCAGATCGAGGAGCCCGAAGGCATCCTCGCCCAGCGCGTCCTTCCGGAAGTAGAGCTGGATCCGGCCGGCGCGATCGCTCAGGTCGCCAAACGCCGACTTGCCATGGGAGCGCCAGGCCACGAGCCGCCCCGCCAGATCCACCTCGGGGCCCGCTCCATCCGCGGCGAGCGTGCCGTCGCCCTCGGCCGCTTCGAACAGCGCGCGCGCCGCGGCCGTGTCGTGGCTCGCCGCATAACGGTACGCGTAGGGTGGAACGCCCCGGCGGATCAGCTCCGCGAGCTTCTCGTGTCGGGAGGCAAGGACGTGGTCGCGCCGCTCGTCCGCCTGCTCCGTCGTCTCGCCGGTGCCGTCCACGCTAGCCCGCACGCCCGCCGAATTCCTTCAGATATGCCTCGATGAAGGGATCCAGGTCACCGTTCATCACCGCCTGTACGTCGCTGATCTTCAGATCCGTGCGGTGGTCGTTGACCATGGTGTACGGCTGGAACACATACGATCGGATCTGGTTCCCCCAGGCGATGTCGGTCTTCGTCGACTCCACCTTGTCGCGCTCCTCCTGGCGCTTCTGCTCCTCGCGCTCGTACAGGGCCGCCTTCAGCATCTTCATCGCGGTCGCCTTGTTCTTGTGCTGACTGCGCTCCTGCTGGCAGGCCACGGCGATCCCCGTCGGCACGTGCGTGATGCGCACCGCAGAGCTGGTCTTGTTGACGTGCTGACCGCCCGCACCGGACGCCCGGAACGTGTCGATCCTCAGGTCGTTCTCGTCGATGTCGATCTCGATGTCGTCCTCGATGTCCGGATAGACGAACACGCTCGCGAACGACGTGTGGCGCCGCGCCTGGGAATCGAAGGGCGAGATGCGAACCAGGCGATGTACCCCCTTCTCCGCCTTCAGGTAGCCGTACGCGTACTGGCCTTTCACCTCGAGCGTCGCGCTCTTGATGCCGGCCTCCTCGCCGGGCAGCAGATCCAGCACGGCCACCGCGAAGCCGTGCGACTCCGCCCACCGGCTGTACATGCGCATGAGCATCTCGGCCCAGTCCTGCGACTCGGTGCCGCCGGCACCCGGATGGATCGTGAGCAGCGCGTCGCGCTCGTCGTCCTTGCCGCGCAGCATGTTGCGCAGCTCTAGCCGCTCGATCGCCTGCTCCAGCCCCGAGAGCTCCCGCGACCATTCCGCCTCGAGCGCTGCGTCGGACTCCTCCTCGAGCAGCGCGCCGAATTCCTCGAGCTCGCGCAGCTTCGCTTCGATCGCGCGGTAGGGATCCAGCCAGCCGTGCAGCGCCTTTACTTCCTGGATGACCGCCTGTGCCGCGTCGCTGTTGTCCCAGAAGGTCGGGACACCCATGCGCTCCTCCAGCGACGTCAGTCGATTCGTGAGCTCCGCGGCGTCAAAGGTAACCTCCGAGCGCCCGTACACGCTCTCGCTGCTCTTCCAGCCTGCCCGCCAGATCCGTCGCCATGAAATTCAACGTGGACAATGGGTTACGATATGGGAAAGGCCGCTCGGATGAGCGGCCCGTGGCGCCACCAGCATCGTGTTGAAAACTAGAACCAGCCAACCGCCCGAGCAACGGGGGCGAGTGCCTCGTTCGACTCAGAATACCGACTGCCCCTTGGCCAGGATCGCGTTCAGTGCGTCGCGGAAATGCGGCGTCTTCTTGGCGACGTCCGGCCCCACCTGGGCGACGTACTCCTCCCAGCTCTTCAGAATCTCCTCGCGGAAGTCGCTCTTCAGCGTGCCCGCGGCAAGGCTCTGGTCCCGCCGCTCGCCGTTGTAGACGACCATGTCCGACACCAGCGCGCGGGCGATGCGCGTGGCCCTCAGGTCGGGATCCTGCTCGCCGAACACCGGCCTGGCCCGCGCATCATCGGCGGGCCGGGCCGCGCCGGCCGCAGGCGGAGGGACTGCCGGCGCGGGCGGGGGGATGGCTGGCCCGGGCGCCGACGCACGTGGCGCAGCGGGTGGTGCTGCCGGCGCCGCGGGCGCCGCCGCCGGGGCGGAGGTCGGACGCGCCGCCGGTGCTTCCGCGGCGGGGACGCCGTCGCGGCGCAGCGTGAACACCGCCTGGCAGCGAGAGCATCGCGTGCTCACGCCGTCCGCTGGAACGCGCTCCGGATCGACGCGATAAAGATTCTGGCAGGCCGGGCAGCGAACTTTCATTGCTCGCCCAGTTGGACGATGCCGATGCGGCGGTCGTCGCCCTCGTGCGCCACGACCTCGGGCTCGTCGCGGCGGCGATCGATGGCATAGACGGACCCGGGAAGCGTCTTCGCGTAGGTCTTCATTTCCGTCGCGAGCTCGCTCACGCGCGCGTAATGCGTGAGTCGACGGTGCTCGTTGGTGACGACACCGATCGAGAGCGTCATGAGGGGGATGCGGTAGATGTTGCCCCGCCGGTCCTTGCCCAGGAAGTGGCCTGCCTTGCGGTCGGCCTCAGAGTACTGGTAGGGCACGAGGTCGTCAAAGATCTCGATGATCTCTTCGCAGCAGCGCGGCATGTCATCGAGGGGCAGCGTGAAGATGAAGTCGTCCCCGCCGATGTGCCCGATGAAGCCGGAGGTCGAGAGCTCGCGGACGATGTCGCGCAGGATGCGCGATAGCAGCTGGATCACGCCGTCACCGCGATCGTAGCCGTACCGGTCGTTGAACTCCTTGAAGTGGTCCAGATCCGCGTAGCACACGGCGAACACGGTTCCGCCCTGGATCCGGTCGGTGATATCGCGCTCGATCTGCGCCGTGCCCGGCAGGCGCGTCGTCGGATTGACGCTCACGTCGCGGTCCGCGCGCTGGAGCGTCACCTGGAGCCGGAGCGTCTGCTCCGTGCTGTCCATGGCGTTGGTGATCACCTCGTCCGCGCCGGCCGCGAGCGCCTGGTGCACCTGATCGGTGCTCGCCCCCCGATACAGGAAGACGATGGGCACGACCGCCGTGAACGGATCACGCTTGAGCATGCGGCACAGCTCGACACTCGACCTGTCGCGGTCCAGCGGCTGCGTCACGATGCAGGACGGGAATCCCCGATGCACGTGCGCCACCACCCCGTCGTGAGTGGATTCCTCGATCAGGCGAAGCCCCTGCGCTTCGGTGAATGCGACGATCTCGGCCGGGGCGGGCCCCCCGTGAGGGGAGTGATAGATCAGTGCTGTTCGGAAGCCCATCTCATCGGGTGAGAAGCCTCGTGAGGCAGCCACGGGGAATTGGACGCGAACTTACGCGCCCGCGGCGACCGGTGTCAAACCCTTTTTCGGCCACGGTTTCCGCGTCCTCGCTCCCGGGCCGCCGCGCCCTGTTCGGCGAGCAGGGCGAGGTCGATCTGATTGCGTGCCCGATCGACTGCCGCGACCCGCACGCGCACGCGATCGCCCGTCCGGAAGCGGCGTCCGGAGTTTTCCCCCTGGAGCGCGTACTGCTCGTCGAGGAAAACGTAGTAATCGTCCTCCAGCGTGTTCACGTGCACCAGCCCCTCCACGAAGAACGCGTCCAGCAGCACGAAGAAGCCGAAGGACGTGACGCCGCTGATCATGCCCTCGAACTCCTCGCCCAGGTGTCGCTCCATGAATTCGACCTTCTTGAGCGCGATGCTCTCGCGTTCGGCGCTGGTGGCGACGCGCTCGCGCTCGCTCGAGCGGCGCGATGTCGCGCTGAGCTCCTCGCCCAGCTCCGCTTCGAGCCGCTCGCCGTCGATGAACGCTCGTCCCAACAGGCGGTGCACGACGAGATCGGGATAGCGGCGGATCGGCGACGTGAAGTGCGTGTAGTTCCGGCTGGCCAGTCCGAAGTGGCCGGGGTTATCGGAGCTGTAGCGCGCCTGTTTCATGGAACGGAGCACCACGGTCGAAACGAGACCTTCCTCCGGCTTCCCCTGCACCTGCTCGATCAGCGCCTGGAACGCCTTCGGCTCGCGGCTGGGGCGGAAGCGCAGGCCGAAGCTGCGCACGAACTCGCCCAGCTGCTCGACCCGGTCCTGATCCGGCGCCTCGTGGATCCGGTAGATGAACGGCAGCTTCCCGCGCGAGGCGCGCTGCGCGACGGTCTCGTTGGCGAGGATCATGAAATCCTCGATCATGCGATGCGCCTCGAGCCGCAGTACGCGCTGGATGTCCGTCGGCTCGCCCTGCGAGTTGAGCACGACGCGCGCCTCCGGCAGGTCGAAGTCGATGCTGCCACGCTCCCGCCGTTGCGCCCGGACGCCGCGGCTGAGCTGCACGAGCGCCGCGAGCGCGGCGTCCAGCTCGGCGCCGCCCGACACTCTGCCGTCCATGATCTCCTGCGCGGCCTCGTAGGAAAGCCGGTGGCGGCTGCGGATCGCGCTCCGGATCAGGCGGCTCGAGCGCACCTCCGCCGTGGGCGTCATGCGCACCATCAGTGACATCGCCAGCCGATCGACGTCCGGCTTCAGTGAGCAGAGGTCGCCCGACAGCTCGTGCGGCAGCATCGGCACCACGCGGTCGACCAGATAGACGCTCGTGCCCCTGCCGAACGCCTCCACGTCGATGAGGCTGCCGGTCTCCACGTAGTGCGACACGTCCGCGATGTGAATCCCGACTTCCCAGTCCGCGCCCACTCGCTGGACCGAGAGCGCGTCGTCGTGATCCTTCGCATCGGCGGGATCGATCGTGAAAACGAGCAGGTCGCGCAGGTCCTCGCGGCCGCGCAGGTCCTCGGCGCGGATGCCACGCTCGTTGATCGCGACCGCCGCCTGCTGCACCTCGGGCGGGAACGACGACGGCAGCTCGTGATCGTGCAGGATCGCGAGCACGTCCACGCCCGGCCGGTCCCGCGGCCCGAGCACCTCGACCACCCGGCCGGCCGGACCGAGCCGGTCGTCGCCCCAGCTCTCGATCTCCACCACCACGAGCTCGCCATCCTGTGCCCCCGCGCCCGCATCCGGCGGAATGAACACGTCCCGGTTCAGCTTCTGATCGTCGGGCTCGACGAAGCCGAAATTCTTCGACGTGCGGTACTGCCCCACCATGCGCTTGCGCGACCGCTCGAGCACCTTGATGACGCTGCCCTGCGGTCGTTCGCCGCGTCGTCGCCGCTCGATGCGGGCGACGACCCGATCGCCATCGACCGCCGAGCCCAGCGCATGCGCGGGAATGAACAGATCCTCGTCGCCCTCGTCCGGCGTGACGAAGCCGGCACCGCTGCGGATCGTCTGAAGGCGGCCGACCACCAGGTTGATCTTCTGCGGCGCGGCATAGCGCTGCTGCTTGACCCTGTAGATCGCGCCCTCGTCCTCGAGGCGGCGCAGCACCTCCTTGAACTCCGCGTAATCGACGTTCGAGATGTCGAGGTCGCGCGCGAGCTCCTTCGCCTTCAGCGGACGCCCGGCGCGTTTCCGCAGGTGCTCCACGATGGCCTGCGGCTCGATCGGCATGGTCATGGTACGGGGACCTCGATTACCAGGAAGGATGCGGGCCCGGACGCTCCGTTCCGCGTCTCGTTGCGCAAGCGCAGCGGCGGCTCGCGGCCGTTGGCGCGCAGGCGAGCCGTGATCCACGCGTCGATCGCGCTGACCACGTGGTTCACCAGAACCACTCCGAGCAGCGTCGTGCTCGCGCGCGCAGCTTCGTCACTGCGTCGGATCAGCGTGCGGAAATGCTCCTGCTCCAGGCGGTTCGAGCCCCAGGACCAGGCATAACCCGGTTCGATGGCGTTGCGCTCGTAATAGTCGAGGGCCGCGGCCTGCTCCTGGTCCGAGGGTGGCAGACTGTCGGCCCCGGCCGGAAAGAAGATCGCGCGCGCGAGCGCCCAGACGGAGCCGTTGAACGTGGCTCCGTCCTCTTCCGGTTGCAGCCCCGGCGCCCCCGGATCCGCGTCGAACGAGCCGCTTTCCAGAAAGTTGCTCATCGCCTCGTAGTACTCGAACTCCCGGTCTGCCCGATCGCCGACGCTGATGCGCCGCGCCACCGACCACGCCAGATCGCGATACTCCGTACCGAGCTCATTCGCTTCCGTCCGAGTATCCACCCAGTTGATCCAGGCCCATGCCTCGACACCGATGTACGCCACCCAGCGTCCCGCGCCGAGCCGGTACTGGCCGGCGCCGGGGACGACGGCGGACGCAAGGAAGGCTCCCGCCACGGACGGATCGCTCTGTTCGACCGAATGAAGGGGCGGGCGCTGGAGGCGGCGTTCGAAGCTGTCGACGCGCTGAGCGTCGAGGGAACCGGCGTGGAGGAGCGGGAGCGCGGCCCACAGGAGGACGGCAGGCCACCGCTGGACCGAGCTCACGGACCTCGTCAAAAGCCCACGTCGACGGTGAGCTGGAAGGGGTCGTCGCCGAAGCCGGCGCCGCTGACGCGCTTGGCGACCGCCACATCGAAACGCGAATAGACGACACCCACGCCGACTGCGAACCCCGAGGTGATGCCTTCGCCGGCGCCGTAGCCGCCGCGCAGGAAGATCATGTCGCCGGCCGACAGCTCGAGTCCCATGGAGGGAGTGGGCGATGTGGGCTGCTTCCAGTCGTCCTCTTCCGCGTCCACCAGCAGCCACAGCCGATAGGGACCCGCCGGGTCGAGGTGTCGCATGACGTCGTACGACACGCCGACGCGCAGGCGCGTTGGCATCCGATCCGCCTGCTCGGAGTTCACTACCTGGAGCGGAAAGCCGACGTTCAGGAGCGATGCGCCGATGCGGGCCTGCCCGAGCCAGAGCGGTCGGTAGTGCACGCCGAAGTCGAGCCCGTGCGTGGCGGCGTCGAGCTCGGCTTCCTGACACTGCCCCGAGCAGTCGATGCGCCAGCGATAGTACTTGTAGTTGAGTCCCGCCGACACGCCCGCAGCGACGGACGCGGAAAAAGAGGCGATCAGAAGGTGGTCCCGCATCGTGATGCGGCCGATCGGCAGATCCGACTGATCGCCGGTCACGTCCTGGTCGCCGTGGTCGATCAGCCCGTAGCTGAGGCCGAACGTGGCGATGTTGCCCGGGGAGAAGAGCAGCGTGAACGCGTCCACCTGCACCGTCTGGTTCGCCAGGTGGTGCAGCACGAAGTGCTCGTCCGTCACCTCGGCGAGGCCCGCCGGATTGTAGAAGACGGCGTCCGGCGATTCCACCGAGGTCACCGCCTCGCTCAGCGCGGCGCGGCGCGCACCGATCGGAAACAGCAGCATCAGGCAGCACTCGCCACTCGCCGCCTGAAGCTCTGCGACGAGCTTCGGCGCCGCCGGGTCGCCCGGCTTCGCCTGCGCCGCGCCTTCGCCGGGCGCCGCGGCCAGGCCGGCTGCGAGCGCGGCGGCGACCAGCGTCGCGCCGTCGCTTCGAGGCCTACAGCGGAAGCGCCTCATCGATCAGCATGATGGGGATTCCATCCCGGATCGGGTAGCGCAGCCGGCACGCCGCGCACACCAGCTCGGAGGCCTCCCGCCGATAGTCGAGCTCACCCTTGCAGCGCGGGCAAACCAGGATCTCCAACAGCCGTTCGTCGAGACTCATCCCTGCCTCTCGTAGCCGAGTTCCTCGAGTCCGCGCTTCTTTCGGCGCCACCCCGGTTTCGCCTTCACCCACAGGTCGAGATACACGGAAGCGTCGAGAAAGGATTCGATCTTGCCCCGCGCCGTCGAACCGATCTCGCGGATCACCGCTCCGCGGCTCCCCACCACGATGCCCTTCTGACTTTCGCGCTCCACGTAGATCGTCGCCCGAATGTAAAGCGGCTGCTCCGACTCCCGAAACTCCTCCACCTGCACCGCCGTGCTGTAGGGCACCTCCTCGCGCAGTGTCTCGAACAGCGTTTCACGGATCAGCTCGGCGACGAAGAACCGCACCGGCTGGATCGCGATGTCGTCCTCCGGAAACAGATACGGCGAGAGCGGCAGCCGGGCGACCAGGTCTGCCAGCAGCGCGTCCATCGCCACGCCGGTCACGGCCGAAACGCGGTGGCACGTTGCACCCGGGAGCGTAGCCGCGGACCAGGATTCCAGCTCCTCGATCGCCGCGACAGGGCCGGCGTCCACCTTGTTGATCGCCACCACGAGCGCCGTCGCCGCGCGCAGCCGCGCGATCACGTCGGCCGAAGGAAGTTCCTGCGCGCGCGTCGCATCCAGTAGCAGCAGCACCACGTCCGCATCCTCGAGCGCGCGCAGCGCCGCCTCCAGCATCCACTCCTGGAGCAGGTAGCTCGGCTCGAGCAGGCCCGGCGTGTCCAGGAACACCGCCTGCGCGTCCGCCGTCGTCAGGATCCCGGTCACGCGCTCCCGCGTCGTCTGCGCCCGCGCCGTCACGATGCTCAGCTTCTCCCCGACGAGCGCGTTCAGTAGCGTCGACTTGCCCACGTTCGGCCGGCCCACCAGCGCGATGTAGCCCGCCCGCGTCGCCGCCGGCGCGCCGCCGGCAGCGGCCGCTCCGTCCGTCGACGACGGCTTCGGGGACTCATCCTGTACTGCCATGCAACTCCCGTCTGGAACGGAGGATAGACGCGCCAATGTAAGGCGGGTTCAAGAGCCGTTGCAAAGGTATCGGTCAGCAGCCGTCGACCATCGGCTGTCGGTCATCGGCTTTATCGGTCGTCGCGCACGTGAACGTGAACGTTCGACGTGAACGTGCCCGGCGGTTCCTGAACCTGGACGCCTGAACGCGGCCGTGCCCGGTGTGGCGGAAGGGAGCGCAGGCAAAAAAAGAAGGCGCCCGATCCGTATGCTGGATCGA
>DATKDR010000020.1:0-53476 GCA_035512635.1 Longimicrobiales bacterium
GCCCAGCCCCGTCACCAGCGTCGCGTTCCTGACCGCGCGAGCGCGCCGCAGTAGCGGCGCGCCCAGCCCCGTCACCAGCGTCGCGTTCCTGACCGCGCGAGCGCGCCGCAGCAGCAGCGCGCCCAGCCCCGTCGTGCCAGCCCTGTCACCAGCGTCGCGTCGTGCAGTAGGTTCGTGCCATGTCCAGCTCCGCCGATGTCTGGGGCCGCGCGTTCGTCGCTGCGCTGACGGCGAAGCAATCGGCTGCGCTCGACCGCGGCGCCCACGCGCGCGGCGTGGCGGAGCCGCTGCTCATGGAGAACGCCGGCCGCTCGGCCGCTCTCATCCTCCAGTCCACCCATCCCGAAGGTCGCGTCGTCGCCGCCATCGGCCCCGGCCGCAACGGGGGCGATGCGCTGGTCGTGCTGCGCACGCTGCGCGCGTGGGGACGCGACGTCGCGGCGCATTTCGTCCGGGACGCCGATGCGCACCAGGCGCTCGCGCACGGCTTCGACATCCCGCGCCTCGATGGCGACGCCTTCGAGCGCGCCGCCGCGGGTGCGGGGGTGCTGGTCGATGGCATCCTCGGCACCGGGGCACACGGCGCCCCGCGCCCGGACGCGGCGGAGGTGATCCGGCTCCTGATGGGCGCGGGCCGCCCGGTCGTCGCGCTCGACCTGCCGTCCGGCGTGGATCCGGACAGCGGCGCGGTCCCGGGCGATGCGGTCCGGGCGGACGTTACCGTCTGCTTCGGCGCACCGAAGCGCGGCCTCCTATTCCAGCCGGGGCGCTCGCACTGTGGCCGACTGATGGCCGTCGAGATCGGCTTCCCGCCGATCGAGACGGGGGAGTGGGACACGCGCCTGATCACGCCGGCCTGGGCGGCGGCCGCCCTGCCTGTCCGCGATCCGGCCGCCCACAAGGGCAGCGCCGGCATGGTGCTGGTGGTCGCTGGCGGACGCGGCATGGGCGGCGCGGCCATCCTGTGCGTGCGGGGCGCGATCCGCGCCGGGGCGGGACTGGTCTACGCGATGGCCGACGACTCGAACCGGGAAGCGCTGCACGCCGCGGTGCCGGACGCGGTCTTCATCGATCGGGACGACGCGGCGGCGCTGAGCGCGGTGGCCGGAAAGATCGATGTAATCGTGGCCGGTATGGGGATGGGCACCGACGAGCGCGCGGCCGCCGCGCTCGAGCTCGCGCTCGAGACCGTGGACGCGCGCGTGCCGGTGTTGCTCGACGCGGATGCCCTCACGCTGCTCGCGGCTGGCGGGCGTCTGGCCGAAGTGGCCGCGGCCCGTCCCACGCTGCTCACGCCGCATGCGGCCGAGTTCGCGCGCGTCGCGGACGTCGAGATCGACTCGGTGCGTGCGGATCCGGTCGGCCGGGCGCGCGAGCTTGCCGCCCGACTCGGCTGCTGGGTGCTGCTCAAGGGTCTGCCGTCGATCGTCGTCGCCGCCGACGGCATCGTCCGCATCAACACCGTCGGCAGCTCCGATCTGGCCGCCGCCGGCATGGGCGACACGCTCGCCGGCGTGATCGGCGCGATGATGGCCGCGGGCAGCGACCCGGGTGACGCCGCGGCGATCGGCCTGTTCTACTCCAGCCGTGCCGCCGATCTCCTCGACCTGGGTCGTGCCCTCAGCCCCACCGATCTGGCGGAAGCGCTGCCGCGTGCGCTCGGGGATGCGGGCCGTTCGGCACCGCCGCCCGGCCTGCCCTTCGTCACGTTCGATCAGCCACCACGCCACTGAACCCGTCGCGTGGACGCACCCGTCAGCGGGTGCGCCACGCCGATTGCGCCGGATACTTCTCGATCCAGAAGTCGACCTGATCCCCGTCGCGGATGGCGATCGGATCGGTCATGTAACCACGCGGGTGGTCCTCCGGTATGAGCCAGAAGCGGAGCCCCCACACGCATCGGATCGTCTCGTCCGGAATCTCGAACTCGCCCAACCCCCTGCTCTCGACCACGCCGAGGACCGTCTGCTGCCGATCCCCGCACCCGACCGCCACCGTCACATCCCGCCCGTGCTCGCTGCGGAAATGCACACTCGTCGTATCCGCCGATTCATCCGCCTGCATCGGCAGTGCACATGCGCCCAGCGCGAGGCCGGCGATGGACGCGATCATCTTCGTCCACATTTGCCCCCCCTATGCACGCCCGGCTCCAGACGTCGCCGTCCGAAGCCGTGGCCATACCCCGACCCCGCCGACTGCACCGCGCAGCCCGCCGAGCTGTAAATCATTGCTGTGCAATAAGGTGGCCAATCCGAAACAATGATTCCTTGACAGGTCATGCCCTCGGGCTACATCGTCGAAACACCCCCTTTTCTCCCCTCGAGCTCGTTCGCGTAATGAATGCGCGCCGCACCGGACTCCGGTGGCGGGCGTTTTTGGAGCAGGCCGGTAGTGTCGGACGCGGCGGCCGGCGGCAGTCCCGGATCGAGCACACTTTCGCAAAGGAGCTGGTATGTTTCGATTTCCATGCGCACCGTGGAAAGCAGTAAACCGTAGTCTCCCCCTCCTCCTCACCTTCGCTTCGCTCCTCCTCCTCGCCGTGCCTGCCGGAGCGACCGCGCAGCAAACCGGTTCCGTCGTCGGCACCGTCACGAGCAACAGCGGAACGCCCCTGGTCGGCGCGCAGGTGTCGATCGCGGAGCTGAACCGCGGCACGATCACGCGCTCGGACGGCACGTTCCTGCTGCCCGGGCTGCCCGCCGGACAACACGTCGTGCGCACCGACATGCTCGGCTATCGCTCGACCACGGCGACCGTGAGTGTGGCGGGCGCCAGCGCGGCGCGGCAGGACTTCCGGCTGGCGGACGACCTGCTGAACATCGAGGCGGTGGTGATCACGGGCACGCAGACGCCGCGCGTGCAGGTCGAGGCGCCCATGGCGATCTCGATCATCACGCCGCGGGAGATCGAGCAGGCGAATCCGCGCAGCACCACCGAGATGCTGCGCTACGTGCCGGGCTTCACGCGCGTCGAGAGCTCGGGCGGCGAAGTCAACCAGAACATCACGATGCGCGGCATCCTGGGCGTCGAGTACGTCATGTTCATGGAGGACGGCCTGCCGGTCTTCCCGACCATGCACACCTTCTTCATGAACGCGGACAACCTCTTCCGTCCGGATGAGAACATCCAGCGCATGGAGGTGGTGCGCGGCGGCGGCTCCGCGCTGTACGGCTCGAACACGCCGGGCGCCATCATCAACTTCATCAACAAGACCGGCGGCCCGGACCTGCGCGGCACCATGAAGGGGACGACCGGCACCGACGGCCTCGCCCGCTACGACGCGAACGTCAGCGGCCCGCTGGGCGACGACTGGCGCTTCAACGTCGGCGGCTTCTACCGCTTCGACCGCGGGGTGCGCGATCCGGGTTTCCCGGGCATTCGCGGCGGCCAGTTCAAGGGCAGCATCACGCGACTGCTCGAGAACGGGTACGTGCGCGGCTCGGTCAAGATGATCGACGATCGCAACCAGTTCATTCTGCCGCTTCCTTTCACGGATCGGGACGATCCCGACTACGTGGAAGGCTTCTCGGACTACGGCGCGTTCACGACGCCGGAAGGCAACCACATCTCTATTCCGACGCCGGAAGGGCGTCTCACGCTGCCGCTGGAGGATGGGCTGCGCACCGACGCGTACTGGCTGACTGCGGATGCGGCGTTCGAGTTCGGCGACGGCTGGCTGCTCCAGAACACTGCCCAGCTGATGCAGAACGAGCAGGCGTGGAACGCGATCGTGCCGTTCAACGTCGACAACATGGCGAACTTCCTGGCGACCCAGCCGGCGAACGCGGAATTGCGCTACACGAACGTGCGCGACGCCGCGGGCGGCTCGATCACCCTGGGGCCGGACACCTGCGCGCAGTCGGACTGCCTGATCGCGCCGAGCGGCCAGTGGCACGTCGAGAAGCCGCTCGCCGCGTTCCAGAACCAGCTCACCATCCGCCGCGCACTGGGCGCTCACACCCTGAGTGCGGGCGTGTACTTCGCGAACTACTCGCAGACCAACCGCTGGTTCTTCACCGAGACGCTGATGGACGTGCGCGACAACCCGCGCATGGTCGACGTCGTCGTGGTCAATCCGGGAACGGGAGCGGAGACGCCGCTCACGATGAACGGATTCCGGCGCTACACTTCGCTCTACGTGAACGGCACCGGTCAGACGACCGTGCTGTCGGGTACGCTGGGCGGGTCGCTCCAGCTCACGGACGCGCTGCGGGCGGACGGTGGCGTACGCCTCGAGCGGAACGACTTCTACCAGAGCGTCGAGAACTCGTCGAACGTCGACCTGGACGGAGATCCGACGACGGCGTTCGACAACATGACGTGGGGCAACAACACGTTCCGCCAGTTCCGGCACGACATGACGGACTGGGCCGCATCGCTCGGCCTCAACTACTTGTTGACGAGCGACCTGTCGATCTACGGCCAGGGATCGCGCGCGTTCAAGATGCCGGCCCTCGACGAGTTCCTGTTCGCGTCCGCGCAGGCGCAGATCGAGCAGTTCGACGCGCGTGAATCGCTCACGGGCGAGCTGGGCGCGAAGTGGGCGACTGCTCGGTACGGCCTGACGGTCAACGGCTTCTACACGCACCTCAAGAACATCGTCGGACAGGGTGCGGTCACGGACCCGGTCACCGGCGAGATCTCCTGGATCATCACCTTCAGCCCGGAAAACCGGGCGTACGGTGCGGAGTTCGAGGTGGCCGCGAGTCCCTTCGACGCGCTGCGACTGATCGGCAGCGGGACGCTGATCAAGGCGGAGCTGGCGACGTGCGGCGAGGATCCGAACGATCCGGACGCGAACTTCTGTCCGACCGGCGCGGACGTGGGCTCGTCGTTGAACGGCGTGCCGTCGTTCATCGGCAACCTCGCCGCGACGTACGACGTCTTCTCGGGACTCTCGGTGCTGACCGATCTGCACTACGTCGGCGAGCGGGAGGCGGCGTTCGCGACCGCGACCGAGTCAGAGCGGCCGACGATGCCGGCGTACCTGTACGCGAACCTGGGTGCGGAGTACCGGCTGTCCGACTACGGCGTGACCCTGACCGGCAACGTGCTGAATGCGTTCCAGTCGAAGGGTATCGAGGAGATGAACCCGCGCGCCTCGCTGACGGGCGAATCCGGTCCGGTCTTCCTCGCGCGGCCGTTGCTGCCGCGACGCTTCACGGTGGCGCTCCGCTACGACTTCTGATCCCGGAGCGGGCGGCCCCTCGGGTCGCCCGCCTCCTTCCGCCACGTAAACCGCATGGGCCGGCCTTCGGGTCGGCCCGTTGCTTAGGTGACTGCAACGATGGCAACGATTTCCTCCAGGCGGTTCAGGGGAGGCGGCGGGCGCATCGCCGCCGGCCTGCTGGTCGCGCTGCTCGCACCCGCGGCGGCCGGCGCGCAGGCGGACGAGTGGCTGCGGTCGACGACCGCGCCCGCCAGCGTGCCCGCGTATCTCGGTAACGGTCGCTTCAGCCTGGCGGGCTCGCCCCTCGGGACGGAGCCCGCGCCTTCATTCGTCGCCGGCGTCTTCGAGCGAGGCGCGGACGACATCCCGCGCATCACCGCGCTGCCCGCCTGGAACGAGATCGACATCGATGTGGGGAACGGCTGGCTGAACCGGATGTCGCCGCAGCCGGAGCTCGGCTCTTACCGTCAGACACTCGACATCGCTCGCGGCGTGCTCGAGACCCATTACACATCCGGCACCGGCACGGCCGCCACGGACGTGACGGTGCGCGCATACGTCTCGCGCGCCGACTCGCTGATCGGAGTGGTGGAGCTCGCGCTCACGCCGCACGCAGCCGGCCCGATCCGTCTGCGTTTCCCGCTGCGGGCGTGGCCGGAGCCGCGGCGGATGCCGCTCGCCCGGCTGGAGCGCTTGCCGGAGGGCATGAGCAACCGCGTCACGTGGTATCCCGGCCACGTCGCGCCCATCGATCGTGACGTCGAAATCCGCGCGGACGGCGCACGCCTGCTGCTCACCGGACGCATCGCCGGCTCGCCGCTGGAGGTCGCCGAGGCCGCGGTCGTGCTCTGGCCGGCGGACCTGCGTCGGCGGGTGGTGCAGCGCCACATCGACGCGGACGAAGCGGCGGTGGAGCTGCGCTTCGACGCCGAAGCCGGCCGCACCTACCTGTTCCACAAGCTCGTCGCGGTCGCGGCGCTCGAGTCCGGTGCCGCGGCCGTGGCCCGCGCGGCGGCGGAGGCGGCCACGGCGGCCGGCCCCGCGCGGCTCCTTGCCGAGCACGTGCGCGCCTGGAACGAGCTGTGGCGAACCGACATCGTCATCGAGGGCGATGCCGAGCTGCAACGCGTCGCCCGCTCGATGCTCTATCATCTGCTCAGCAGCGTGCGCGAGGGCCAGGACCACAGCGTCGGGCCGATGGGCCTGTCCAGCGGCGGCTATTACGGTCACGTCTTCTGGGACGCGGACACCTGGATCTTCCCGCCACTCCTCGTGCTGCACCCGGAGCTGGCACGCTCGATCGTGCGCTTCCGCGCGCGCACGCTGCCCGCGGCGCTGGAGAACGCGCGCCTGAACGGCTTCCGGGGAGCGATGTATCCCTGGGAGGCCGGCGGCGCGGGCGAGGAGACGACGCCGCGCTTCGCGTGGCAGAACGCGCTCAAGGAGATCCACGTCAACGGCGACGTCGCGCTCGCCCAGTGGCAGTACTTCCAGGCGACGGGCGATACGGCGTTCCTGCGCGAGCACGGCTACCCGGTCCTGCGCGCCACCGCCGAATTCTGGATGAGCCGTGTGCGCCGGAACGAGCGCGGGGGCTTCGACATACCGGACGTCGTCTCGGTCGCCGAGGACGAGATCGGCGTCGCGAACGAGACCTACACCAACGCCGTCGCGCGACTGAATCTCGAGCTGGCGGCACGGGCGGCCGAGCTGCTGGGAGAGCCCGTCGACCGGGCATGGCACGACGTCGCCGCGCGCATCGTCATTCCGTTCGACAGCGCCGGCCACTACCACCCGACGTACGAGGGGGCGCCGCGGGAGACGCTCGGCTCGGTGGTGACGCTGCTCAGCTACCCGCTGCGCGTGCCGATGAGCGATACGGCGAAGGCCAACAACCTGCGCCATGCGATCGCGGGCATGGCGCGACACGGTCGCGGTGCCATGATGACGACGACGCTGTACGCGGTGCTGGCCGCCGAGCTCGGGGATCGCGCGCTCATGGACGAGCTGGTCCCGCAGAGCTGGCAGGGGTACGTACACCCGCCGTTCGACGTGCTCTCCGAGACCCCCGACAACGACGCGTACAACTTCATCACGGGTGCCGGCGGATTTCTCCATCAGGTGTTGTTCGGCTGGACCGGACTGCGGCTCGGCGACGAGGGTCTGGAGGCAGTCTACCCGCCGTTGCTGCCGAGCGGCGTGCAGCGACTCGAGCTGCGCAACCTGTCGGTGCACGGTCGGCAGGTGGACGTCGTCGTCGAGGGCGGCACGCTGCACGTGAGGCCTCACCGCACCGCCCGTGCTCCCGTGCTCGAGTTCCCGCAGGCGGGCATCGACGATGCCGCCGCGTACCAGGGGTACAGGACCCGCCTCTTCCGCGACTCCCGCGACAACACGTTTCAGGTCTATGTGGACCGGGACGGTCGCGTCGTGCACCTGTGGGCGGACGCCGCCAACGAGAGCCTGTCGTTCAGCGCCCGCGACGCGCAGAGGCTGGCGGCGCTCCCAGTGTGGGACGATACGGTCGCGTGGGTTTCGGAGTCCGATGGGGAGCGGGTCGTCGCTCATCGCCTCCGCCACGACGGCGCCGAGCTGCGGCTCGGCCACTTCCTGCTCGGTTCCATGCGGGAAGAGCGGGACTTCCAGTATCAGGAAGCGGACCTGCGCCCGCTCGACGCCGCGGCGTGGGTCCTCCCCGAGCCGACGTCGCTGGTCGACGAGCTGGCCTTGCTGCCGTCTGGCGAGCGGGCGGAGCACCTGCGCCTGCTGTCGGCGCGCGACGTCGACGAGTTGCGCGCGCGGCTTGCGCATGCGCTCACGCTCTCATCGGCGGACGGCGAGTGGGCGCTTACGGTCGAGCGCCCTTCGCTGGACGCTCGCAATCGACTGGTGCTCGAAGTGCGTGGCGACGCCCGCCGCAGTAGCGCGACGCTGGAGAGTGGCGTGCTGGCGGTGCGGTCTCTGGACGGGTCGCCAATCCGGTTCAGCGTGATCGCGCGCACGGACGCGGAGGCGCTGCATCCGCTCGATCGCGCCGACATCTTCACCGGCGACTTCCTCGCGTATCTCGAGCGGGCACGTGTCGCCGCCGAGGCTGCGGCCGCTCGCGGCACCGTGGCCGGCGACGCCGTGATCGACCGGCATCGTCGTCTCGAGCGCGGCGTGCGCGGCGTCGAGCTGCTGTCATCGCGCGAGAAGCTGATGGCCGGCCTGCCGAATTTCGCCACCTACTTCGGCCGCGACATGATGATGACGGCGCTCATGATGCGACCCATCTGGCGCGCCGAGATGATTGAACACGTGCTGGGCGCGGTGCTCGGCAAGGTGGCGGCGGACGGTGACGTCAGCCACGAGGAGGCGCTGGGCGGACAGGCGATCCGCGAGAATGCGGCCGAGTATGCCGCGCTTCTGCGCGAAGCGCGCGCGGGCCGCGCGGCGGGCCAGACGCAGGCCAGCGATAGTCTGCTGCTGCGGGCGCGCGAGCGACTCGCGAACCTCCAGCAGGTGCGCGAGAATCATCACATGCTGGACGACGACTTCCAGCTGCCGGTCCTCGCCGCGCGCTACCTCGCCGATGCGCGCCTCGACCGCGAGCGCAGGCGACGGTTCCTGCTCGAGGAGATCGCCGGCGAGCCGCGCATCGTGCCGCTGCTGCGCAACCTCGCCCTGGTCGCGGAACGCACCGCGCCCTATGCGCGCTCAGGCGCGGTCGCGGAACTCGTGTCGTTCCAGCGACGCGAGGACGGCGGCTGGTCCTCCTCGAGCTGGCGCGACAGCGGAGCCGGCTACGGTGGAGGCCGCTACGCGATGGACGTGAACGCCATCTGGGCGCCGGCGGCGCTCGAGGCGACGCGCTCGATCCTCGTCTCGCTGGAGGAGGAGCTGGGCTGGACCGTGCCGGAGCTGACGGCGCTGGTGCCGGAGAGCGAGCAGGGGGCGCTCGGCGAATGGCTGCGCAGCCGCGAAAGACTCGCGACCGCAATCGCGACGTGGCGCGAGGCCGGTGGGCATTTTCAGGTCACGCTCGAGCCGGACGAGCTGCGCGCCGGGTTCGCTGACTGGCTCGCGACGGCCACTCCCGCGGAACACGCGCACTGGCGCAGGATCGGGCGCTCGAGCGGCGCCCTGGACCGTCCGCTCACGTTTCCGGCGCTGGCGCTGGACGCTTCCGGACAGCCGATCCGGGTCGTGAATACGGATCCCGCGACGCGCCTGATGCTGGAGGATCTGACGGACGAAGTGCTTTCCGGCGCGCTGTCCGCCGACGCCGTCCTCGGCATCGTCGAGCCGTTCCTCAGGCCGTTTCCGGTCGGACTTCTGATCGAAGCCGTCGGCAACGTCGTCGCGAACGACGTCTTCGCGGCGGAGCGCGTGCGGCGCGGCTTCGAGGCCGACACGTACCATTCGCCGCAAGTCGTCTGGGGCAGGGAGGTGAACCTGTTCCTGCTCGGCACGGCCAGGCAGGTCGAGAGCGCGTTCGACGAGCGCGGCGAGCTGCGACACCCCGCTCTCGAGCCGTACGTGCGGGAGCTGCGAGACGCGCTTGCGGCCGTATCGGACGCCGTGGACGCATCCGGCCTCCGCCACCTCGAGCTGTGGAGCTACGAAGTCGGCGTGGACGGCGTGCGGCCGGTGCGCTACGGCTTCAGCTCCGACGTGCAGCTCTGGAACGTGACCGACCTGGCAGTGCGTTACACGCTCGACGCGCTGCCCTGAATCCGCCTGCCGGTGGTGACGTCAAAGAAATGCAGCCGCTCGGCGCGCATGCGCACGCCGACGGACTCGCCTGCCCGCGGACGTCGATCCTCGGGCACGATGGCGCGCAGGTCGATGGCGCCGCCCGCTCCTCCCAGTGCCAGGTGCACCAGCGCGTCATTGCCGAGCGCCTCGACGAGCTCGACGACCGCTCCCATGTCGGTCTGGTCCGGTGTGGTCAGCTCCACGTCCTGCGGCCGGATGCCGGCGACGACCGCGTCGCTCGCGTCGGTTCCGAGGTGCGCGGCCGCGACCTCCAGTCGGAAGCCGCCAGAGGTGAGCAGTGCGCGATCGTCCCGTCGTGCCGCCGTGCAGCGGTAGAGGTTCATCTCAGGTGAGCCCATGAAGCCCGCGACGAAGATGTTCGCGGGCCGTTGGTACAGCTCCATGGGCGGGCCGATCTGCTGCACGCGCGCATCGTTCATCACGGCGACGCGATCGCCGAGCGTCATCGCCTCCTCCTGATCGTGCGTGACGTAGACCATCGTCGCCTCGAGGCGGCGGTGCAGTCGCGCCAGCTCCGCGCGTGTGCGCACGCGCAGCTTGGGATCCAGGTTGGAGAGCGGCTCGTCCAGCAGGAATGCGTTCGGCTCGCGCACGATCGCGCGTCCCAGCGCGACGCGCTGCCGCTGACCGCCTGAAAGCTGTGCGGGCTTGCGCTCGAGGAGCTCGTCGAGGTCGAGCGCCGCCGAAACCTTTCGCACGCGCTCCGCGATCTCGGCAGGCGCCAACCGGCGCATCCGCAGCCCGAAGGCGAGGTTCTCCGCGACCGTCTTGTGCGGGTAGAGCGCGTAGCTCTGGAACACCATCGCCAGGTCCCGCTCCTGCGGCGGCACGCCCGTCACGTCGCGCTCGCCGATCCAGATGCGGCCGGCCGTCGGCGTCTCGAGTCCGGCGATCATGCGCATTGCGGTGCTCTTGCCCGAGCCGGAGGGTCCGACGAGCACGAGCAGCTCGCCGTCGTCGATCGACAGGTCCAGGTCGCGCGCGGCCACGTGCCCGTTCGGGTAGACCTTCTCCACCTGCTCCAGCCGAATGGATGCCATGTCTCAGCCTTTGACGGCGCCGGAAGTAAGTCCTTGCACGATTCTGCGCTGGAACACGAGGACGAGGAGCGCCACGGGCGCGGTCGCGACCACGGCGGCTGCGAGGATCTGCCCCCACGGCACCTGGTACTGGCCGCGGAACAGCGCGATCGCCACCGGCACGGTGTAGCGCTCCGGTCCGATCGTGAACGACAGCGCGAAGAGGAACTCGTTCCAGCAGTACAGGAACGTCAGGATCGCGGTCGTGGCGAGGCCGGGCGCCGAGAGCGGCAGGATGATCTCGTAGAACGTCCGCATCCGGCTGGCGCCGTCCATCAGCGCGGCCTCCTCGAGCTCACCCGGCAGCTGCCGGAAGAACCCGACTAGCAGCCAGACGGTCAGCGGCATCGCGAACGTCAGATAGGGCAGGACGAGGCCCGGATACGTGTTGATGAGGCGCAGCTCGCGAAGCAGCAGATAGAGCGGCGAGACGATCGAGATCTGCGGGAACATCGCGACGGCGAGAATGAAGGCGAGGATCAGCGCCTTGCCGCGGAAGCGCAGTCGCGCGAGCGCGTACGCCGCGAACGCACCCAGCGTGACGCACAGAAACGTCGTCGCGCCTGCGACGATGAACGAATTGCGGATCGGGATCCAGAAGTCGCGCTCGTCGAAAAGGGCGCGGTAGTGCTCCCCCACGAGCTCCAGGGGAATCAGCGACGGCACGTCGAACAGTCGCGACTCCGGCTGGAGCGACGAGACGATGATCCAGTAGAAGGGGAAGGCGGTGGCGAGAACGAGTCCGGCGACCATCGCGATCGGGATCCAGCCGAGTCGCCTCATCGCTCTGCCTCCGTCAGCTCGGATCCGAGCAGCCGCACGTAGGCGATGGCGAGCAGGAACGTCACCGCGAAGATGATCATCGACAGCGCGGAGCCGAAGCCGAAGCGCAGATTCTGGAGCAGCGAGCTGAACGCGAAGAGCGCGATCGGCTCGGTCGACGTGCCGGGACCGCCCCCGGTCAGCACGAAGAGCAGGTCGAATACGCGAAATGCGTCGAGTGTGCGGAACACCACCGCGACCATGAGGGCGGGGCGCAGCAGCGGCAGGGTGATCTCGCGGAACTGGCGCCACGCGCTCGCGCCGTCCATGCGCGCCGCCTCGTAGAGGTGGGTGTCGATGTTCTGCAGTCCGGCGAGCAGCAGGAGCGCGACGAACGGTGTCATCTTCCAGACGTCGCTCAGGATGACGGGCACCCACGCTGCGGTCGAGTGCACGAACCAGATGAGCGGCGAGTCCATGACGCCGACGCTCATAAGGACCGCGTTGACGATACCCGTCTGCCCGTCGAACATGAAGCGCCAGATGAGAGCGGCGACGACCGTGGGAATCGCCCACGGCAGCAGGACCGCCGCGCGCACCAGGCCTCGGCCGCGGTAGGCGCGGTTCACGGCCAGCGCCAGCGCGAGGCCGAGGCACAGCTCGAGCCCCACGGTGACCACCGTGAAGAAGCCGGTATGCGCGAGCGCCGACCAGAAGCGCGGTTCGCCGAAGGCCTCGCGATAGTTGCCCAGGCCGATGAAGGGCCGGCCGAGCCACGGCATGCGCAGGTCGTGCAGGTGGAGCGATTCCCAGAACGTGTAGGCGAGCGGGAACATCGCGATCAGCACGATCACTCCGAGCGCGGGCGCGACGAAGGCGCGCGCCAGCCGTGCTTCGC
This sequence comes from Longimicrobiales bacterium, assembly GCA_035512635.1. Taxonomy (GTDB): domain Bacteria; phylum Gemmatimonadota; class Gemmatimonadetes; order Longimicrobiales; family RSA9; genus DATKDR01. The sequence goes on from DATKDR010000020.1 coordinate 12,671, forward strand.
GGGCCTCTGCCGTGGCGGGACGCCGCTCGCGCCTGCTCAACGGTCGACTCCTGCCGCGTCACGCTCACGCGCGGCTTCTTCCGCGAGGCCGACGCGGTCCAGCAGCGCACGCATCTCGCGCGCGGCGGAGCGAAGCGCGGGTTCCGGTTCGAGCTGCCCCGTGAGGCTGCGGTGCAGCCAGATCTGGAGGATCTGCGACAGCTCCGTGTAGACCGGCGTCACGGGCCGCGGGCGCGCGTGCTGGATGATCCGGCGCGCACTCGCTGGCGGCACGGGCATCGCCTCCACGGCCGCGGGGTCGTCGTAGAGCGACGGCCGCGTCGGGTACTGTCCCACCACGCGCGCGCGCTCCAGCATCTGCTCCGGCCGCAGCAGGTACTCGATCAGTCGATACGCCGCCTCCGGATGCTCGCTGTAGCGATTGATGGCGAGTTGACCGCCGCCCAGCGTGGCGGTCGGCGTGCCGCCGGGCGCGGATGGCATGGGCGCGACGTCGAACCGGCCGGCGATGCTCGAGCGCGCGCTGTCCTGCATGAGCGGAAATGCGTACGGCCAGTTGCGCATGAGCACGGCCTGACCGTTCTGGAAGGCGAAGCGCGTCTCCTCCTCGTGCCAGGCGAGCGCGGCGCGCGGCACGAGGGGCGGATCGGAGACGAGCGATGCGCGCATGAAGCGCAGCGCCCGTACGGCCGGCTCGGAATCGACGCGCACGCGGCCGCGCTCGTCCAGGATCTCGCCGCCGAATCCGCCCAGGTGCTCGAGGAAGACCGTGACCAGACCCTCGTAGCGCGCGCCCTGCCAGACGAGGCCGAAGGGGATGCCGGCGTCGCGCGCGAGGGCGGCGACCCCGGCGAGCTGATCGAAGTCGCGCGGCGCCTCGTCCAGCAGGTCGGTACGCCAGTAGAGCATGCCCACGTCGGCGAACCAGGGCATCGCGTAGAGCGAGCCGCTCCAGCGGTTCGCCTGAATCGCGGCGGGGAAGAAGGAGTCGGTGGGCGGCAGGAAGCGGTCGAGCGGGAGGATCCAGCCGGCGGCGGCGAACTCCGGCGTCCAGATGACGTCGAGCTGGAGGATGTCCGGGTCGTCCACGCGCGCGTTTAGCCACTGCACGTAGAGCTGGTGGCGCTGATCGGCCGCGTCGGGTGTGGGACGCAGCTCGACGGAGATGCCGGGGTTTTCGGCCATGAAGCGCTCGAACTGCGTTCGAAGGATCCGAGCTTCCGCGCCCAGCGCGCTGCCGGAAAAGGTCACATGGGCGCCGGAGGGGCGCTCGGCGCCCTCGCATCCGGCCAGCACGCAGGCGCACACGAAGGCGCGGGCCGCGCGGACGCGTCGCGAGGACAACGAAGACCGCCCGGGTGGAGCCATGGGGTCGGGGAACGGATCCGGGAAAGGTGGGCGTTCAGGGCACGCGGCGGCCGCGTGATCACGAGGCGATGCCCGGCCGCTGTGGGGCGACCATAACCCGCGCTGTGGGGCCACGCAACGTGGCGCCCTCTGCGATGGCGGCGTATGGTTCCGCTCCGATTTACCAGTGGATGTGGGGTGCGCCTGCACGAATTCGGGCCGAAGCGATGACGGAACGCGGCCGCCGCCATGCGGTGCCGGACCGGATCCGCCCGCGCGCCCCGCGGCGGGCGTTCGTCCTGCTCGCGTTCGCCGTCGGCTGTGGGCCGGCTTCCGGCATTCCGGGCAACGGCCTCGGCGTCCGCCACGCCTACTGGCGCGCCGATGATCGCGTGCTCGTCAGCGAGTTCCGGGAGCTGGGCGCGGTCGCCACGGATCGACGCTTCGTCTACGCGGGCGGCAGCAACGGCGTCGTCGTCTACGACCATCGCTTCCAGCGGTGGCAGCCGCCCCTGACCCTCGAGGACGGCTTTCCCCGCTCCGATCCGCCGATCGCGCTCGAGGTGGACGAGTTCACGGGCATCCTGTGGATGGTGACCCGCACGGGCGCGCTGTGGGCACACCACGTCTCGACGAGCGGCGAGTGGCGCTGGATCGGGGTCCTGCCGGGCGGACCGCCCGTTCGCCTGACCACGCACGACGGCTCGTTGTGGGCGCTCACCTCCTCGGGCTGGTTCGAGTCGGCCGCCGGAGGGGCACCCCCCGCCCGCCGCACGGCGCCCGCCGCCGTGCGTGACCGCACGCTCACCGGACTCCAGCGCCTCGAGCGCGAGAGCGCGGCCTTCCGCTCCGCGGGTTCCTCCCTCACGGTCGACGAGTATCTGCGGCGCTACGAGATCACCGGCGCCGCGCCCAGCCCCGATCCGACCGAATGGTGGCTGGCCACGTGGGGCGGCGGGCTCTACGCCTACGACGACCGCATGCTCGAGGCGCTGCCGGTGCGCTTCGGCACGGTCGGGCGCGGCGTGTCCGCGGTGGCGGTCGTGCCGGACGGCGGCGGCTTCTGGTTCGGCGGCGACGGCATGAGCCGGCGCCGCGGGCTCGCGTATGCGGACCGCGACCTCCAGCGCTGGAACTGGCACGAGGCGGGCCCCGAAGGCGCGCCCGCCGGTCCGGTGCACGCCGTCGCGCAGGACGAGGTGGGCGTGTTCGTAGGCGCGCAGGACGGCCTGTATCGGTTGAGCGGCGACCGCTGGGATCGACTGACGGATCTCGACGCGCTGCCATCCACGACCGTGCGCGCGCTCGCGCGATCGAACGACGCGCTTTGGGCGGGGACCGACCGCGGCCTCGTGCGTGTCACCGTCGCGAGCGACGGCGGGCTCGCCGCGCTGCGCATCGACGGCACCGGCGGCACGCGCATCAACGCGCTCGCGGCCGTCGACTCGATCCTGTGGCTGGCCACCGATCGCGGACTCTGGCGCCTGAACACGACGACGGGGGCGCTCGCGCAGCCGCCGGTCCAGGACGCGCGCCTGCGCGGACGCGTCATCGGCGTCGCCTACGACGGCGGCATCCTCTACGCGCTGGCGACGTCCGCGCTCCTCGCCTACGATGGCGCGACGTGGAGCGCCCCCTTCGTCGGCGCGTCCTTCGAGGGCATCGGCCGCCCCACGCATCTCGCCGTGCGGGACGACGTCGTCTGGATCGCGGGCGCCGCGGGCGCGCTCGCCATCGACCCGATCAGCGGCGCCGAATCGCTGCTCTCCGTGCCGCGGGACATTCCGGAGGGTCCCGTGCGTCAGGTTTTGCCCGTCGAGGGCGGCGTCTGGTTCGCCACTCCCGCGGGCGCACTGCTGATCCGACTGGAATGAGCATGCTGGGCCCCGGCGCCGAATTCGATCTCATCCGCAGCTTCCTCGCGCAGGCCGGCGAGCTCCGGCTCCCGGACGATGTCATCCTCGGGGCGGGCGATGACGCGGCCGTCGTTTCCGCGCATCCGCTCGCCGTCTCGTGCGACCTGTCGATCGAGGACGTCCACTTCCGCCGCGACTGGCTGAGCGCGGAGGAGATCGGCTGGCGCGCCGCGACGGCCGGGCTCAGTGACCTGGCGGCGATGGCGGCGCGCCCGGTCGGTCTGCTGCTTTCGATCGCGGCGAACGACGAAGACGCGCGCGGCTACGTCGAGCGCGTCGTCGCGGGGGCCATGGAGGCGGCGCGGGCCGTCGACGCGCGGCTCATCGGCGGCGACCTGACCCGCTCGCCGGGTCCGCTCATCCTCGATGCCGTCGCGCTCGGAGAAGTCGCGCAGCCGCTGCGCCGCGACGGCGCCCGCCCCGGCGACGAGATCTGGGTGACCGGCCGCCTGGGCGCGCCCGCGGCCGCGGTGCGGGACTGGCTCGCCGGCGGCCGCCCCGCGCCTGCCGCGCGCGCGCGCTTCGCCCGGCCGGTGGCGCGCACGCATGAGGCGCTCTGGCTGCGCCAGCGCGTAGACCTGACCGCCGGCCTGGACCTGTCCGACGGCCTCGCCGGCGACCTGGCGCACATCGCGGCGGCCAGCCGGGTCACCCTCGTGATCGAGCGTGCGGCGGTGCCCGTCCACGAGGCCGCGTCGACCACGCCCGAGCTCGCGATCACCGGCGGCGAGGAGTACGAGCTGTGCATCGCGGCGCCCGCCGGCTCGATCGACGGAGCCGCTCGCGAGTTCGAAACCGAGTTCGGTCTGCCGCTGACGAAGATCGGCGCGGTCGTCCCGCCCGGTGGCGCGGACGCGAGCCGCCCGCAGGAGCCGGGCACGGCTCGGGTCTGGCTAAAGAATCCCGACGGCACACTCGAGGCGATGCCCGCGCCGTCCTATCGACATTTCATGGAGGAGCAGTGATCAGGACGGCCTGGACGGTCCTCGTCGGCGGGATCGCGACGTTCATTTTCAGCAGCGGGGCGGTCCTCGGTGGACTGCTGGGCGTGAAGCACGGTCCCTATTACGACGGCTGTGCCCGCTACTGGTCCAAGGTCATCCTCTGGGCGAGCGGCGTCCCCGTTCACATCGAGGGCATCGATCACGTTCCGGCCAACCAGCCGGAGATCATCGTCGCGAATCACGCGTCCTGGTTCGACATCCCCGCGCTCGCGACGTCGGTGCCGAAGCGCACGCGCTTCGTCGCCAAGAAGGAGCTCGAGCGCATCCCCATATTCGGGCGCGCCTGGAAGACGGCCGGCCACATCTCGATCGATCGGCAGGACCGCCTCAGCGCCATCGAATCCCTGGAGCGCGCCGGCGCCGCGCTGCGCAGCGACAACAGCTCCGTCATCATCTTCGCGGAGGGCACGCGCTCGGTCGACGGCACGCTCCAGCCGTTCAAGAAGGGCGCCTTCATGCTCGCGCTGCACACCGGCGTGAACATCGTGCCCACGGCCATCATCGGCTCGCATGACGCACTGCCCAAGCACCATTGGCGGGTGCGTCGCAGGCCGATTATCGTTCGTTTCGGCGAGCCCATTCCGATGGCCGGCTTCGGTCCCGACAACCGCGACGAGCTGATCTCGCTCGTGCGCTCCCGCATCGAGGAGCTGCTCGCCATCCCGGACCCCCGGCTCGTCCCGCGTCATCAGCCCGAACCCACTGGACAACGATAAAATGTCAGCGATCGCAGACGTGACCGCGCGGGAGATCCTGGACTCGCGCGGCAATCCCACGGTCGAAGCCGACGTCCTCCTCGAGTCCGGCATCGTGGGGCGCGCCGCCGTTCCATCCGGCGCGTCCACCGGCGAATTCGAGGCGGTCGAGCTGCGAGACGGCGACAGAGAGCGCTTCCTCGGCAGGGGCGTCCGCGACGCCCTCGACAACATCGAGAACGAGATCGGGCCCGAGATCCTCGGTCTCGAGGCCGCCGATCAGGTTTCCGTCGATCGCGTCATGGTCGAGCTCGACGGCACCGACAACAAGGGACGGCTCGGCGCCAACGCACTCCTCGCCGTTTCCCTCGCCACCGCGCGAGCGGCCGCCGAGGAAGCCGACCTGCCCCTGTACCGCTACCTCGGCGGCGTCCACGCGACGCTGCTGCCCGTTCCGCTGATGAACATCCTGAACGGCGGCGCGCACGCGTCCAACAACGTCGACTTCCAGGAGTTCATGATCGCGCCCGTCGGCGTCGACACCTTCGGCGAGGCGCTGCGCATGGGCGTCGAGGTCTTCCATGCGCTCAAGACGGTGTTGCACGCGCAAGGCAAAACCACCGCCGTCGGCGACGAGGGCGGCTTCGCTCCCGATCTGCGCAGCAACGACGAGGCGATCGAGCTGGTCATCGAGGCCATTCAGAAGGCCGGCTTCGTTCCGGGCGAGGACATCGTGCTCGCGATGGACGCGGCCGCGAGCGAGATGCATCGGGAAGGGAAGTACGTCTTCCACAAGTCGTCGGGCGAGGCGAAGAGCGGTGAGGAGATGGTGCGCTTCTGGGCCGACTGGGTCGAGCGCTACCCGATCGTCTCCCTCGAAGACGCCCTCGATGAAGACGACTGGGACTCGTGGAAGCTGCTCACGGAGGCGATCGGCGATCGCTGTCAGCTCGTTGGCGACGACCTCTTCGTCACGAACACCGAGCGACTCGCACGCGGCATCGAGGAGGGCGCGGGCAACGCGATCCTCATCAAGGTGAACCAGATCGGCACGCTCACCGAGACGCTCGATGCGATCGAGATGGCTCGCCGCGCGCGCTTCCGCTACATCATCAGCCACCGCAGCGGCGAGACCGAGGACACCTTCATTGCCGACCTCGCCGTCGCCACGCGCGCCGGCCAGATCAAGACCGGCAGCGCGAGCCGCACCGACCGCGTCGCCAAGTACAATCAGCTCCTGCGCATCGCCGAGCAGCTCGAGGACTCCGCGGAGTACCTCGGCATGGACGCGTTCTGACTCCGAGTTCGTTCCGAAGCCTTTCAACCGCTAATTGGTACCAAAGTCGCTACCGTTGCACAGTGTCCGTTTTGGTTGTAGTGTTGTACACTGGAGGGCTCCCCTTTAGCCGGAGAGGCAGCATGACCGCGATGCAGGCGACGCGCGTCGAGCGCACGGGTCGGCGGCGGCGGCGGGTTGCGGGCGACCCACTGCGCAAGACGGGCTGGCAGGTGCGCCAGTCCGTGGCCGAGGCCGTGAAAGAAGCCGTGGAGAGCGGGGCGGCAGAGAGCCAGAACGCTTTCGTGGAGCAGGCGTTGATCCGGGAGCTGCGGGAGCTGCGACGTCGGCGAGTCTATGATGCGTATGCGGATGCTGCCGCCGATCCGGTGTTCATGAAAGACATGCGCTCGGCGACGGCGGCCTTCGAGAACGCTTCGGCCGACGGATTGGCGCCGGGGGAGGCTTAGAGCTTTGGTGCACGTCGGCCCGGTAGCTCGTTGGGAGCTGTACTGGGTCGATCTCGAACCCCGCGTGGGCAGCGAGCAGGGCGGTTTGCGCAGGCCGGCGATCGTCGTGTCGAATGACGGCTTCAATCAGCACTTCGACGTCGTGACGGTCGTGCCGCTTACGAAGCGCGAGGGCAAGAGGCGGCGGATCTATCCGTTCGAGGTGCTCACGCCGGACCTCGCCGGGACCGGTTACGAAGGCATCGGCATGCCCCAGCAGGTGCGCACGATTTCCAGGATGCGCCTGCTCGAACGGATCGGCGTTCTCACGGACCCCGAGCTTCGGGCGGAAATCGAAGACCGCCTGCTCGAGCATCTGGGCATCGAGTTCGAGGCAGAGGAACTCTGAGAACGCCAGCCGCCGCACCTCGGCATGGACGCTTTCTGAGCGCGCGGCGCGAGTCGGCTCGTGGCGCGTAGACGGCAGGAGGAGCGTCCGGCGGACCGTCGTCGACGGCGCATGGGAGGGATCGCGCTCGCGCTGCTGCTCGCTGCCGCGCTCTACTACGCGCTCTTCGGCGGCGAGTACTCGGTTTTCGAGGTGCGACGGCTGGGCCAGCGTGTAGCCGAAGAGCAGGCGCGCCTCGACTCGCTGCGCGCCGAAGTCGACTCGCTCGAGGCGCGCGCCGCCCTGCTCGCCGACGACTCTGCGACGATCGAGCGCATCGCGCGCGAGCGCTACGGCATGATCCGGCCCGGCGAGCGGCTGTACCGCTTCGTCGAGGAGGATTCGGCGGAAGCGGATTCGCTGGACTGAGGCTGAGCGCATCATCTCGGTCCACATCCGCTACTGGCTGGATTGAGCGGACCGCGCGGACAACGGTGGTTCCGATCGTCACCGCGGGCGGATTTGTGTTATGCTCCCTACAACGATACTGAACCACTCGAACGGAGGGACAGCGTGGCGAGACGGCCGAACTATGGATTCGAGAAGCACCTGAAGGAACAGAAGAAGCAGAAGAAGAAGGAAGCGAAGCTCGAGAAGAAGCTTCAGAAGAAGGAAGAGGCGGCGGGCGCGGATCGCACCGGCGAGACGGCCGACACAGAGCGCGGTTACAGTACCGGCGACTGATCGTGCCCGGGGCGATCGACGCCGCGACACGCGTGAAGCTCGACGCCCTCTACGAGGACGGGCACGACCACTTCCATCGCTTCGACGCCGAAGTGCGCCAGCGCGCGTTCCACCCCTTCGTACCCGCCGACTACAACGACGTCGAGAGCATCCTGCTGCCGCTGCGGGGCACCGGCGGCGGCGCGGTGCTTTTTCTGGAGTGGGGCTCGGGCACCGGCGTGATCACGATCATGGCCGATCTACTGGGCTTCGAAGCGTACGGCATCGAAATCGACGGCTCACTGGTGGACGTCGCGCGCGGGCTGGCGAAGAAGCATGCCTCGGGCGCGCGCTTCGCCGCAGCGAGCTTTCTGCCGGCCGGCTACGAGTACCGCGATCCCGACGGCGGGCATCGTACCGGCACGCTCGGCAGTGGCCCCTCCGGCTACCTCGCGCTGGGCCACCCGCTCGAGGACTTCGACGTCGTCTTCGGCTATCCCTGGCACGGCGAGGAGCCGATCATGCGCGACGTGTTCCGGCGCTATGGCCGGGAGGACGCGCGCCTGCTGATCTACCCGATCGACAAGGGGAAGGCCCGCTGATCTATCCGGTCGGCACGCGATAGGTCCGGCGGCGACCGCCGAAGTCGGAGATGCGGTTGCGCAGGTCGCGCAGCTCGCTGTTGCGCAGGTCGCCCAATTCCGCGGGACCGGGAAAGTGCACGATGCCCGCCCAGGTCTGCTGCGAGTCGAATACCAGGTGGCGCTTTTGCAGGGGATACGCGAAGGGCGTCCCGGGGCCGACCGCGGTCACGCGCCACAGGATGCCCGACCCGTCACGCCAGAGGCGCACCTCCGGCCGACGAGCCAGCTCGCGGAACGCCTGAGGCTCGAGCTGCCGCCAGCTGAAGGGCAGCGACGTCTGCATCTTGTTCGTCGCGTTTCCGGGCTCGACCAGCTCGAGAGACTCCTCGGGCGAGCCGGGCACCGCATCCACACGCCAGCGCCACCGGCCCGAGGGCAGCAACAGGATTCCGTTCGTGTCCGTCATCCAGCTCTGAGTCGGAATGTGAGCGGCTGACGGAGTTGTTCCCGGAGCGAAGCCGCCAGCCCGAGCGATGCGTGCTGCAACGCTCCGATTCGCTGGCGGCTCGGCGGACATGGCGGCGGTGCCGCTGGTAGTCCCGTAGCTCTGCGTCGCCGTCTTTCGACGGGTTTGCTCTGAGCAGCGAAGGGCCCGGGCCGCACATACTGTGCCTCTCAGAAGGCTTTCCGGTGTCTGTCTGGCTCGGCCGAATTACCATAAGGTTCGATATTTTCAGCACTTGACCCGAACCCGACCCCCATGAGATCCGACGTCCGCCCGGTCCTGGTTCTCGCCCTTGCCCTAGCCCTCGGCTGTGGCCCGGCGGCGGAGCCGGCCCGGCCGGAGCCAGGCGGAGCCCCACCCGCCTCGCCCGGCGTCGCGCCGCACCCGGATCCCTACCTGTGGCTGGAGGAGATCGATGCGGAGCGGGCGCTCGCCTGGGTGCGCGCGCACAACGAGGCGACGCACGCGGCGCTGGCCTCCACGCCACTCTTCGACACGCTCTACGCGGACGCCCTGGCGGCGCTGCACTCCTCGTCACGCATCCCGTCCGTGAGCGTGCGCGGCGACTGGCTCTACAACTTCTGGCGTGACGAGGCGCATCCGCGCGGGCTCTACCGGCGCACGACGCTGGCGTCGCTGCGCGGGCCGGCTCCCGAGTGGCAGACGATGCTTGACATCGACTCGCTCGCCGCCGCGGAGAACGCCGCCTGGGTCTTTCACGGCATGCGCTGCCTGCCGCCGGAGCACCGGCACTGTCTGGTCGCCCTCTCGCCCGGCGGGACGGACGCCGAAGAGGTGCGCGAGTGGGACATGGCGACGCTCTCGTTCGTCGACGACGGCTTCCGCCTGCCGGTCGCGAAGTCGAGCGTCTCGTGGCGCGACGCCAACTCCGTCTATGTCGGCACGGACTTCGGCCCCGGCTCGATGACGACGTCGGGCTACCCGCGCATCGTGAAGCTCTGGCGGCGCGGCGAGCCGCTCGAGCGCGCGACCACGCTGTTCGAGGGCGATTCGACCTCTGTCTCCGTCTTCGGCTACCGCATCCGCACCGACGGCGGCGACCTCGATCTGATCGGCGAGGGCACGTCGTTCTGGGATACCGAACGCTACCAGATGGTCGACGGCGAGCTGCGACGCCTCGACCTGCCCGCGAGCGCGGAGGTGGACGACGGCTGGGTGGGCCGCTTCGTCGTCTCGCTCAGCGAGGACTGGGTGCGCGGTGACGACGTCTATCGCGAAGGCTCCGTGCTGGTCATCGATCCGGTCGCACTCCGCGGCGGCGGCCTGATCGGACCCGGCCGCATCGACGTGCTGTTCGAGCCGCGCGGCGGAGAGGTGCTGTCGTCGGTCGCGGTGACGGACCGCGGCATCCTGCTGACGCTCCTCGACGACGTGCGCGGCCGCGTCTGGCGGTACGAGTCGACGGGCGGCCCGTGGACGCGACGCACGGTCCCCTTTCCCGACAACGGCACCGTCGCGGTGACGTCGGTCGACGACGAGACGGGCGACTTCTTCGCGACCTTCGAGTCATTCACGACGCCGCCCACGCTGTATCACGTGCCGGCCGAGTCGCTCGAGCCGGAGCTCGTCGCACGCCAGGAACCGACGTTCGACGGTGCGGGTTTCGACGTGACGCAGCACTGGGTGACATCGAGCGACGGCACGCGCGTGCCTTACTTCATGGTCGCGCCGCGCGACCTCGCGCTGGACGGCTCGAATCCGACGCACATCTTCGCGTACGGCGGCTTCCGCAACGCCGTCACCCCATCGTATTCGGGATCGTACGAGGCGCTCCAGGGCGCATACGGCAGGCTGTGGCTCGAGCGCGGCGGCGTTTTCGTCGTGGCGAACATTCGCGGCGGCGGCGAGTTCGGACCGGCCTGGCACGCCGCGGCGCTGCGCGAGAAGCGGCTGCGCGCGTTCGAGGACTTCGAGGCGGTGGCCGAGGACCTGATCCGTCGCGGCGTCGCGTCGCTTGACCGTCTCGGCATCGAGGGGCGCAGCAACGGTGGACTGCTCGTGCTCGCGACGATGACGCGAAGGCCGGACCTGTATGGCGCGGTCATCGCCGGCGTGCCGCTCTCCGACATGCGGCGTTACCACCGGCTCCTCGCCGGCGCGAGCTGGATGGCCGAGTACGGCGACCCCGACGTCGTCACGGACTGGGACTTCATGCGGCTCTACTCGCCCTACCAGAACATCACCGAGGGAATCGACTACCCGCCGGTGTTCTTCTACGGCTCCACCCGCGACGACCGCGTGCATCCGGCGCACGCGAGGAAGACCGCCGCGCGTCTGGAGGAATACGGCAACGAGGTGCGTCTCTACGAGAACATCGAGGGCGGCCATGGCGGCAGTGTCACCAACGAGCAGCTCGCGTACCGGGTTGCGCTCTCGTACGCGCACTTGTGGCGGGAGCTGGGACCGCGGCCGTAGTGTGACCGTGTCCAGTATTCGGTAGCCGGTATTCCGTCTCCGGTATCCGGAATCCGAAATCCGTTCAAACCGATTCCTGTTGACCACGGGACCGTCGGCGGCCTACTCTAGGGCGATCCCGCCCCAAATCCGTGAACGGCTTACTCGTCGATTCCGCCACGACCGGCGTCCGGTCCGACCACCCGCCACACCCGGAGGATGACATGGAATGGTACCTCAAGGTCCTGCGTGACTACGCGAAGTTCGATGGTCGCGCGCACCGGCAGGAGTACTGGATGTTCTTCCTCATCAACCTGCTCATCATGGTGGGAATCAGCATCGTGGAGAGCGTCCTCGGCTCGTTCGGCATCGTCGGCATCATCTACGGGCTCGCCGTGCTGATTCCCGGCCTCGCCGTCGGCGTCCGGCGGCTGCACGACACCGGCCGCAGCGGCTGGTGGCTCCTGATCGGCCTGATTCCGGTGATCGGCGTGATCGTCCTGCTGGTCTTCCTGGTCCAGGACAGCGAGCCCGGTCCGAATCAGTTCGGACCCAATCCGAAGGCCACCGTCACCCCTGCGCCTGCGACCCTCTGAGTTTCCCGCCGCATCGCCCTCGGGAGGGCGCGCCGGGAATCTTCCGGCGCGCCCCGCGGGCGATCTGCCGGCACCTGTGGCTCCGTGAGTGACTCGACGCGCTTCAACGTCTGGCGCCCGCACCCGTGGCATGGCCTGGAGGTCGGACCCAATCCGCCCGAAGTCGTCACCACCTACATCGAGATCTGCCCGTTCGATCTGGTGAAGTACGAGATCGACAAGCGGAGCGGGTACCTGCGGGTGGACCGGCCGCAGATCACCTCGTCGCAGCCGCCCACGCTGTACGGGTTCATTCCGCGCACCTACTGCGGCGAGCGCGTCGGTGCGCTCATGCCGGGCGCCAGGATTGGCGACGGCGACCCGCTCGACATCTGCGTCGTGAGCGAGCGGCCGATCACGCGCGCGGACATCCTGCTGAGCGCGCGCGTCGTCGGCGGGCTGCCGATGCTCGACGCGCGGGAGGCCGACGACAAGATGATCGGCGTGCTCGAGCGCGATCCGGTGTGGGGGGGTGTGCGGGACGTGCAGGAGCTGCCGCCATCGCTGGTCGAGCGCCTGATCCACTATTTCCAGACGTACAAGCAGACGCAGGCGGACCCGCACCCGGTCTCGATCGGGCCTGCCTACGGCCGGGATCACGCCTACCGGGTCATCCAGGCGGCGATCGACGATTATCGGGCGGAATTCCCCGAGCCATGAGGCCGGGCGTGGCGGAAACCGCCGCGACATTCCGCTCTTGGAGGACGACCGTCCCGGCATGATATTGGGGGACCGGGGCGGCCTCTCCACCGGGCGCGGCCCCTCTTCCTAACGCGAAAAGCCACTTCGATCGACGAGGATCGCATGAGCGAGCATTTTCGTGCGGAACAGATCGCTGGCCGCGTCGCCGCGGACCTGCGCCGTGGACGTGGCGAAGGCGAGATCATCGCCGAGTTGGTCGCCATGGGAGCGACGGACGAACAGGCGGAGGCGGTCGTGACACGCATCGCCGCCGAGGTCCGGCCCAAACAGAAGCAGAGTCTGGGCAGCCAGGCTCTCGGCGTCGTCCTGCTCCTCGCCGCCTTCGCGCTCCTGAACGGCGCCCTGTGGGTCGGCCAGGGCTATTTCCAGAAAGACGATGTCGCCCGTGCGGAGGCCTTCGCCACACGGCTCGATGCGATGGGACAGGAGATCGCGGGGTTCGAAGCTCAGCTCGAGGAGTACCAGCGCCGCAGTGATCGCATCGACAGCATCGGCGCCGTCCTCGCCGCTTCCCCCCGCATGTCGAGGGTGAGTCAGCGGGACTACGAGGTCATGATCGAGCGCTGGAACGCCGACCTGCCCGTGATCAACCGTACGGCCGCCGGCTACGATTCCCTGATTACCGTGTATAACAAGCAGGTGGACGAGTACAACGCGCTGGCCGAGAAGGCCTACAGCCGCTGGCTGCTGCTCCCGGGCGGCGGCTCCTCGGCCCGGCGCTACGGCGACTAGGCGCGGACGGCAGCCGAAAAAGCGTTGACCGTATCCCGCTTTTTCGCTAGCATTCGCGGCCTCTACAGGGCAGGGTAGCTCAATCGGTAGAGCAGCGGAGTCATAATCCGTAGGTTGGAGGTTCGAGTCCTCTCCCTGCTACTGCTGGAACGCAAAGGCGCCGCGCGGTCGATGACCGCGCGGCGCCTTTTTGTCGCCATGCGGACGGCCGATCGTCCTTCTACGACACGGCCTCGCGCGCCGTCGCGCTCTGCGGGCCGGGCAGCGCATCGAGCGCGCGGCGCACCGCGCCCAGCAGCTCGTCGGCGGTGAAGGGCTTGCTCACGAGGAGGGCTCCGTCGCGCGCCACCTCTTCCACGATGGCCGGGTCGTGGCCGTAGCCGCTCATGTAGAGCACGCGCACGAGCGGCCACTGTTCGCGCACCTGCCGGACCAGCTCCGTGCCGCGCATGTGGTGCATGAAGATGTCGGAGAGCAGCAGATCGATGTCTTCCTTTCGGCGGTCGAGAATGTCCAGGGCGGTGAGCGGGTCGCCAGCCTCGAGAATGGTGTAGCCGGCCTTCTCGAGGGTGCGTCGCACGATCTCGCGGATCGCGTCTTCGTCCTCGACGACGAGGATGGTCTCGCGGCCGCGCGCGCCGGGGGAGCGCGCCTCGTTCAGGACCTGGCGGAACCGCGGCAGCACGACGCCGATGCGGGTGCCGCCGTCGTCCAGGCTTTCGATCCGCATCCTGCCGTGATTGTGATAGACGAGCGCCTGCACGGTGGCGAGGCCGAGGCGCAGCGTGCCTCCGGGCCGCAAGCCCGTGAACAGGGGCTCGAACAGGCGCGGCAGCAGCGCCGGCTCGATGCCGTCCGTGTGCTCGAACTCCAGCACGACGCTGTCCAGGGCGGTCCCCGCGCCGGCGCCCGGCTCGGGCGAGGCGTAGGTGCGGATGGTGAGTGTGCCGCCATCGGGCATCGCGTCGCGCGCGGCCGACGCGAGGTGCGCGATGATCAGCTCGACCTGCCCCCGGTCGGCCCGCGCCGCGGGCAGCCGGCGTCGGGGATCCACCCGGAGCCGTATGTTCCCGGGCAGCGCGCGCTCGAGAGGCTCGCGGATCTGCGACAGGATCTCGCTCAGATCGACCGCTTCGGCGCGCGGCGTGCGCTGCGGCACGAAGGCGCCGACGGCGGCGGGCACGTCACCGTCCGCCACCGGGGCCGCGGCGCGTCGCCGGAACCAGTAGAAGCCGGCCGCGGCGAGCAGCACGACCACGATAAACGCCGAGAACTCGAGCAGGGGATTCGCCTCCACGGCTGGCGTTGAACTGATGCTCCGGGCAAACTAACGTGCGCCCCGGGACCTCACCACTCTCGCGATTACGATACCGAATGGCGAAGATCGACCAGTTTCTCCGACTGATGCAGCAGCAGAAGGCGTCCGATCTGCACCTGACGGTCGGCAGCGTTCCCGTCATGCGCGTCCACGGCCAGCTGACGCGCGTGAAGTTTCGCGAGCTGACTCAGTCCGACCTGAAGACGCTCATGTACGAGATCATGAGCGACGAGAAGAAGCGCGTATTCGAGGACACCCACGACGTCGACTTCGCCTACGAGATCGCCGGCCTCGCCCGCTTCCGCGTGAACCTGTTCATGCAGCGCAAGGGCATGGGGGCGGCGCTGCGCACGATTCCGGAAACCATCCTGACCGCCGACCAGCTCGGACTGCCCGAGGTGGTGCGCAAGCTGTGCCAGCTGAACAAGGGGCTGGTGCTGGTCACGGGTCCGGCCGGCTCCGGCAAGAGCACGACACTCGCGGCGATGATCGATCTGATCAATGAGACGCGCGCCGAGCACATCCTGACGATCGAGGATCCGGTCGAGTTCACGCATGCGAACAAGAAGGGGCTGGTCAACCAGCGCGAGGTGGGCGGCAACACGAGGTCGTTCGCAACGGCTCTGCGCGCTGCGCTGCGTGAGGATCCCGACGTGCTGCTGGTGGGCGAGATGCGTGACCCGGAAACGATCGCTCTGGGCCTGACGGCTGCGGAGACGGGGCACCTGGTCTTCGGCTCGCTGCACACCAGCTCGGCCCCGAAGACGATCGACCGCATCATCAATCGCTTCCCCGCGAGCGAGCAGGAGCAGATCCGGGCCATGCTGGGGGAGACGCTGCGCGGTGTGATCGCGCAGCAGTTGCCGCGCAAGGCGGACGGCGGTGGACGCGTCGCGGCGTTCGAGATCCTGATCGTCACGCCCGCCATCTCCAACCTGATCCGGGAAGGCAAGACGCATCAGATCGCGGGCATGATGCAGACGGGGCGCAAGGACGGGATGGTCACGATGGACCAGTCGCTGCTCACCCTGCTCGGGAGCGGCACGATCACGCCCGAGGACGCCTACGCGAAGGGCCAGGACAAGAGCGCGTTCCTCGAGTACCTGAAGGGCGAGCCGCCGCCGACGGTCTAGGCCGGCGCGCCTGCCCGCTCGACCGGCTTGTGCGACGAGCGCCAGTCGGCGAAACCTGGCGCGTCCAGCACGTCGCGGAAGCCGTGTGCGCGCAACACGCTCGCCGCGATGGCCGAGCGGCCGCCCGATTCGCAGTGCACGACTACCGGCCGGTCGCGCGGGATCTCGGCGAGTCGGTCGACGAGGTGGCCGACCGGGATGTTTTCGACGCCGGGCAGGTGGCCCGCCTCCCATTCGCTGCGTCCGCGCACGTCGAGCACCATCGCGGAGCCGTCACGCAGCACCTGCTCGAGCCGCTCGAGCGCGATCTCGGCGCCGCTGTCGAGCGCCCGCCCCTGCGATTTCCATGCGTCGATCACCTCGACGCCGAAGTAGCCGCCGAGCCGGTCGAGCCCGATCATCGCCAGATCCCGCACCGCCTCCTCCAGGCCGTGCGCGCGATCGTCGAGGATCAGGTAGAAGTCACGGTCGTACGGCGTCAGCCATCCCGCCCACGTGCTGAAGCTGCGATTGAGCGGAATGTTGAGCGTGCCGGGCACGTGCGCCGCCGCGAAGTCGCCCGCCTGCCGCGTGTCGATGATGACCGCCTCCTCGTCGAGCAGAGCGGCCAGGCGCGCGTCGGACAGGCGCTGCGGCAGCCTGAAGCCGCCCAGCACGCGCGGTCCTTCCTTGTTGACGCGCTTCATCTCCGCGAAGTACTTCGGCGGCTCGGGCTGGCCCGCCAGCACCTCTTCCACGAACTCCTGCTCGTCCTCGATGCGCAGGGCCCAGTTGAACCGACGCTCGTAGCCCAGTGTCGACTGCGGCACCGCGCCCAGCGCCTTGCCGCACGCGCTGCCCGCACCATGGCCGGGCCAGATCTGCACGAAGTCCGGCAGCTCCCGCTTGAAGCGCTGGAGCGAGCGGAACAGGTCGGCTGCGGCGGCCTCCATCGTGCCGGCCACGCCCGCGGCTGTCTCCAGCAGATCGGGACGGCCGACATCGCCGACGAAGAGGAAGTCGCCGGTGAAGACCCCCATGGGCTCGTCCGCGGCCGCGGTGTCCGTGACGACCAGCGACACATGCTCGGGCGTGTGACCGGGGGTGTGCATCACGCGCACGCGGACGTTGCCCACCATGAACAGGTCGCCGTCCTTCAGGAGCACCGCGTCGGAGGCGCTCGCGTACGCGTATTTCCAGTCCGCGCCGCCCTCGTCGGAAAGATGGAGCCGTCCGCCCGTGTGCTCGGCCAGCTCGCGCGAGCCGGACACGAAATCCGCGTGGATGTGCGTCTCGGTCACGTGCGTGATCTCGAGACTTTCGCGTTCGGCCGCCCCGATGTAGGGGTCCACGTCGCGCGACGGATCCACCACCAGCGCCGCGCCCGTTTCCGCACAGCCCACGAGCCAGCTCGCCTGCGCCAGGTTCTCGTCGTAGAAACGTCGGACGATCATGCGGATCCAGAATCCCGACTAGCGGCCATCGGACGGCATGCGCACGGACTGCGTGACGCCGAACGCCTCGACGGCTTCGGGATCGAACTTCAGGCCGCCCTGTTCGCTGATCCACTCCACGGCCTCCTCCCACGTCCAGGCGCGCTTGTAGGGTCGCTCGTGCGTCAGCGCGTCGAACACGTCGGCGATGGTGACGATCCGGGCGACGACCGGGATCGCTTCGCCACCGAGGCCGGGGGTGTAGCCGGTGCCGTCCCAGTTCTCGTGGTGATAGAGCGCGATCTCCTCGGCGAGCTTGAAGACCTCTGAATCGCTGCCGCCGAGCAGTCGCGCGCCCACCGTCGTATGCGACTGGACGAGATCGAACTCCTCGAGCGTGAGCGGGCCGGGCTTGAGCAGGATCTCCTCGGGAATCGCGATCTTGCCGATGTCGTGCAGCGGGGCAGCCGCGCGGATCAGCTCCACCTGCGTCTCGGGGAAGCCCATCTGCGCCGCGATGCTGGCCGAGGTGTCGCCCACGCGCTTGGGGTGCTCGCCGTCGGCGTAGTCGCGTAGCTCGGCCACCATCCCGAGCCGGCGCACCGCCTCCAGCTCGGACGCCTGGAGCTGTGCCGTGCGACGTGCGATCCGGTCCTCGAGCGAGACCGTGAGGTCGCGGGTCCGCAGCCCCTCGCGCACGCGCAGCGCGACTTCCTGGAGGTCGAACGGCTTCGCGATGAAGTCCGACGCGCCGCTGCGCAGCGCTTCCACCCGCAGGGTTGGCTCCAGTTTCCCGCTGATCACGATGATGGGCAGAAACTCCGTCGGCGACATGCGGCTGCGGATCTGTTTCAGCACGGCGAGTCCGTCGAGGCGTGGCATCTCCACGTCCAGCAGCACGACGTCCGGGCGCAGCTCGAAGAAGAGCGGGAGCACGCGACGGGAATCCGATGTCGAATGCACCTCGCCCAGTTGCTCGCGCTCCAGGATCCGCTGGAGCACGTGAATGACGCTGTCGTCGTCGTCCGCGATCAGAATGCGGTGCTTCGAGTCCGGAGGCCGAACGCTCAGCGGTCTGGTATCCACGATGCAACCTCACAGGACATGGATCGATCGGGGCCTGCGAAAATGGCCCCGAAGTGGCCCGTCCGGCAACAGCCGGTGGCTGGAGCCGGGACCGAGCCGACGAACCACAGTGCGGGTGCGGAGGCAGGGGCAGGGGTGGAAACGTTGTTGGCACGGTGCTCGCGCGCGGGGCAGACTTTGCGGTGAATCGAGAGGACAGCCACTATCAGGTCATGCAAAACGTCGAAACGGAGACTCTCGCCAAGGTGGAGGTCCTCGCGGATCTCGAGGAGATCGTGCACGACCTGATGGTCGTGCACGAGGCCAAGCGAGTGCTGTGGATGCCGAGCGAGCTGCTGGCGCCGCCGCCGGACACGGATCCGGATGAGCACGTGAGGCAGCTTCGGGAGCGTGCGCGCGGCATCACGTTTCCAATGCGGGTCGCTCTCGCCCTGAACCTGCTGACGGAGGAAGGTCTGCCCCACTTCCATCGTCTGCTGGCGGTCTACCTGGGCAGCACGAGTTTCTGGTCGAAGTGGACGAATCTGTGGACGGCGGAGGAGGATCGACACGGGGCGATCCTGCACGACTACAGTCACGACTCGAAGGTGCTGAACCAGCCGGTGCTCGAGCGGATGCAGTTCGAGTATCTGCGCTCGGGTTTCGAGCCGGTCTGGGACAAGGATCCGTATCGCGTGTTCGTGTACACGACGCTGCAGGAGCGGGCGACGCAGGTCAGCCACGCGAATACGGGCAAGCTGGCGAGCGAGTACGAGCCGACCATCGGCATTGTGCTGGCGAACGTCGCGAAGGAGGAGGCGCGCCACTACGCGTTCTATCGCGAGATCTTCCGGCAGGTGCTGGAGCGGGATCCGAACCGCGGCCTGGAGTCGGCTGCCGAGGTCATGCCCGCGATCGACATGCCTGGCGTCACGATGCCCGGTTTCCGCGAAATGGCCGACGTCGTGCGGCGCTCCGGCATCTACGGGCCGCGCGACTACCTCAAGATCGTGCAGGAGCAGATCCGCTTCTGGAAGATCGAGACGCTGACCGGCCTCAACGAAGCGGGCGCGAAGGCGCAGGAGAAGATTCTGGGCATCCCGGCGCGCCTCGAGCGCATCGCCGACGCCATGCAGACGCGCAGCCGCTCGAAGACCTTCTCCTTCGACGTCGCCTTCGCCCACGAGTTCACGATGGAATAGCAATGCAAGGTGAGGTGAGGTGAGGTGAGGAAACGGAATCCACTCCCCCTCTTCACCTCATCTCGCCTTGCCTCACCTCACCTCACTCACGTCTCCGGAGGAGACCATGTCGTCGATCGAAAGGCCCCTCAAGGGGGACGTGCTCGTGTTCGATCTGGACGAGGAGCGTGCGCGGGTCTCCGACGCGGAGATCATCGGACGGAGCGGCCGCAACGCCCGCACATTGCTGAAGAGCGGACCGCTGCGCGTGACGCTGATCGTGCTGGGGCCCGGCGGCGGCATTCCCGAGCATCATGCGGAGGGTACCATGCTGGTGCAGCCGATCGTGGGCCGCATCGAGTTCACGGCCGGAGACAAGACGCACGAGCTCGAGCCGGGACAACTGCTGTCGACCGGACCGGGCGTACCCCACGCGGTGCGGTCCGAGGCGGGCGCGACCTTCCTGCTGACCGTGCAGCAGCCCATGTCCGTCTGACCGTCGGCAGCGCGCCTGCCTCACGGCCGCACTTCGATTACCCCCCGCATCGTGGGGTGGTAGGCACACAGGTATTCGCGCGGCCCCTCTCCCGTCACCACCCACTCCCAGCGCTCGTGCGTCCGCAGCCGCGGTGACGTCCACGCGCTATCGGCCGCCGTCGCCGTATGCGGCAGCGCGTCCCGGTTGATCCACACGACCGTGTCCCCGACCGAGACCGTCACGGTCGCCGGCACGAACGCGAATCCCTGCACGTCCACCTCGTGCACGCGAGCGAGGTTTTCCCGCGGTTCGGCCGGCTGCGATCCGCCGACGTCAGGGGAACCCGCGGGCCAGGTCGCCAGAACGCCCACCGCGAGCGCGGCTCCCGCCGCGCCCGCGATCGTGAGCGGTCCCATCCTCACTGCCCGCCAGCGCTCCCGGCCAGCTCGGCGCCGAGCGCTTCCGCATGGCCCAGGTGCGCCGCCACCGCCCCACGCGCCGTCGTCAGCAACGCGCGCAGCTCGTCGTTCGTCGTGTTCGGAATCAGCGTCGTGTCCAGCGCATCCAGCACCGCCTGGTGATACGCGACCTCGCGCTCCAGGTAGGCCCGATCGAACTCGGCTCCCGACAGCCGCGCCAGCCGTGCACGCGCCGCCTCCGCATCCGCCACCAGGCTCCGGCTGACGTCGTTGTCCGCCGGCGTCACGCCCAGACGCGTCGCCAGCGCCACCGCCTGCTCGTTCACTCCGCGATGGTCCCGGATCATCGTCTCCGCGAAGCTCCTCACCCGCGCATCCCTCGACTTCTCCAGCGCCAGCTCACCCATGTCCGCGTCGATCGCGTTGGCGGACACCGCCACGTGCGCGATCGTCGCGTCATCCAGCGCGGGCGCAGCTTCCGGCACCGCCGCCGCCGCCGCCTCCGGCTCCGCCTCCTGACCGTCGGCGCAGCCCGGCAGCACCAGCGCCAGGATCAGCGGCAGACTCGACAGCTGTGCTCCAGTTCGTGATCGCATCATTTTCCGGCTCCTTTCCGTGGCTACCGCACACCCGTGCGGCTTCGCAGCCCAGTATCGTCGCCTTTAGACGCTATGTCAATAGATTTATGAAATAAGTGGACTTCCGGGCGGAACCGCGGTAACATCCAGGGCATGGACCTGCTCGGAGTACTGCTCGGAGGGACGCGTGCGCGGCTGCTGCGGCTGGTGCGGCGCGGCGCGGCGTCGATCAACGACCTGGCCGCGTCGGTGGGCATCACGGACAACGCGGTGCGGGGTCACGTGGCGGCGCTGGAGCGGGACGGACTGGTGCGGGCGGAATCGCAGCGGGCGACGGGTGGGAAGCCGGCGCGCCTGTACGAGTTGACGCTCGAAGCGGAGGAGCTGTTTCCGAAGGCGTACGCGCTGGTGCTCCAGGAGCTATTGTCGACGATCCGCGAGGAGGAGGGTGAGGATGCCGCGCTGGCAAAGCTGAGGGAGGTCGGGCGTCGACTGGGTGCGGGCGGTGGAGCCGGTCACACGGGCCTCGCGAGCCGGGTGGCGGCGGCATCCGCGGTGCTCGAGTCGCTGGGCGGATCGGTGGAGGCGGAGCGCACGGACGACGGCTGGCTGCTGCGCTCGGCGGGCTGCCCGCTGAGCCGCGTGGTCGCCGACTCGGCCGAGGTCTGCAAGTGCGTCGAATCGCTGGTTGCCGAGGTGACGGGCGGAGAGGTGGAGGAGACCTGCGATCGGGCCGGCCGCCCGCGTTGCTCGTTCCGGATCCATGAGGCCACGGAAGCCTCCTGACCCCCGACTCACCTCACCCGGCCTCACCTCACCCGGCCTCACCTCACCTCCTCACCTCACCTCCTCACCTCACCTCACCTCCGTTCCCGCTAGGCCCGTCCCTTGCCTCCATGCTGGCGACGACCTCTCCCCGGAAGCCCCAGCCGAGGAACGACCGCTCGATGGCAGACGACGACAGCATCGGACAGATGGGCGAGGACGAGTCCGACGGCGCTACGGCGCCGATCGGGACCGTTGCGTCCGAGGCGCCCGACTGGATTCCGCTGGCCGCTGCCGCGCTCGCGAGCCTGCTCGGGCTGGTGGTGCTCGTGGGCTGGCAGTTCGGGCTGCCGCTGATCACGTCGGCATCAGCCGATGGGATCCCGATGCGTCCGCTCACGGCGGCGGGCATGCTGCTCGCCGCGGCGGCGCTCTGGCTGCTCACGCCCACGCGCATGCGGGGCAGCCGGCGCGGGTTCGGCGACGTGCTCGCCGCGCTCACCTGTGCGCTCGGCCTGGCGACGCTGATCGAGTACGTGTTCGCCGTCGATCTGGGCTTCGATCTGCTCCTGTACACCAGCGCCGTCGCCGAGCGGGGCGCACAGCCGCCGGGACGCATATCGCTGGCGGCGAGCGGGGTGTTCACGCTGGTCGGCGCCGCGCTGCTCCTGTTCGGCGGCGGCGGTCGGCGTCCGGCGCGCATCGGCCAGTGGTTCGCGCTCGCCGCCTTTCTCATCGCCGCCATCGCGGTCCTCGGATTCCTGTACCGGCTCCCGCAGCTGTACGCGCCGTGGGGTACGCCGCCGACGCCGCTGCACGCCGCGCTCGGTCTGCTCGTGCTCGGTGTGGGCGTGCTGTTCGCGCGGCGACGAAGTGGCGTGATGGGCATGATCACCGGCCGCGACGTGGGCGGCCTGACGGCGCGCCGGCTGCTGCCGGTGGGTCTCGCGCTGCCGGTGCTGCTCGGCGCGCTGGTCGCGGAAGGGGTGCGGGCGGGCGTCATATCGACGGCGTACGGCCTGTTCCTGGTCGGCGGCCTGCTCAGCCTCGTGTTCGCGGTGCTGGTGTGGCGCAGTGCGAAGAAGCTGCGGGGCATCGACCGCGAGCGACGTCAGGCGGCGCGTGGTCTGGTGCAGAGCGAGGAGCGTTTCCGTTCGCTCGCGGAGAACGCGTCCGACGCGATGATCACGATCGACGCGCGCGGCGCGATCGTGTTCGCGAATCCCGCGGCGGAGCGCCTGTTCGGTTACCGCGCCGACGAGCTCGCGCGCATGCGCTTCACGGAGCTGATGCCCGAGCGCGTCCGGGAGGCGCATCGCGAGGCGGTGCAGCGCTACGAGAGCAGTGGCCGGCGCCGGCTCGACTGGGGCGGCGCGCAGTTCGTGGGTCTGCATCGCGACGGGCACGAGGTGCCGCTCGAGATCACGCTCGGCGAGTACGTGCGCGACGAGCGGCGCTACTTCACCGGGATCATGCGCGACATCACCGAGCGGAAGCACGCCGAGGCGGCGCAGCGGCTGCTGGTCGAGGCCGGTCGGGTGCTGTCGGCTTCCCTCGACCCCGAAGCGACCCTGCGCGGCGTGACGCGGCTCGCGGTCGTCGAGCTCGCGGATTGGTGCGTCGTCTACGGCGCTAACGGGGAGGTGACGGCGATGGAGCTGGCGGCGCGCGATCTCGTGCGGGAAGTGCGACTGCGCGAGATGGAACGACGTTTCCCGCCCCGTCCGCCGAGCCCGCTGCACGACGTCTTCCGCTCCCGCGAGGCTGCGCTGCTCCCAAGGATCACGCCCGAGCAGCTCCGCTCGATGGCGCACGGGGGGCCGGAGCACCTGGAGCTGATGGGTGAGATCGGTTTCGGGTCCATGATCGTCGTGCCGCTCGTCACGCGCGGCCGAACCATCGGCGCGCTGGTGCTCGGTGCAGATCCTTCCGACCACCGCTTCGACGAGCGCGACATGACGACCGCGCGCGAGCTCGCGGTGCGCATCGCCTTCGCGGTCGACAACTCGAGACTGTACGAGGCGGCGCGCATCGCGCGTGAGCAGGCGGAAACCCGCACCCTCGAGCTGGAGCGCGTCACCGAAAGCCGCGCGCGCCTGATGCGCGGTTTCTCGCACGACCTTAAGAATCCGCTGGGGGCGGCGGATGGTCACGCCGAGCTGATCGAGTCCGGCATCCTCGGCAAGCTGGAGCCCCGTCAGCGGGAGAGCGTCGCGAGCATCCGCCGTACGATCCGCGACGCGCTGGCCCTGATCGACGATCTGGTGGAGCTCGCGCGCACGGAGGGCGGGCAGCTCGAGCTGCGCGTGGAACAGGTCGATGTCGCGGCCATCGTGCGCGACGTGGTCGACGAGCAGCGGCCACGCGCGGAAGGGAAGGGACTCGCGCTCGATGTCGAGCTGAAGCCCGCCGCGCCCGCGATCGGGGACGCCGCGCGCGTCCGTCAGATCGTCGGCAACCTGCTCACCAACGCGGTCAAGTACACGGAAGAGGGGCGCGTAACGGTGCGCGTGAGCGCCGACGTGGAAGGCGCGCCCTCACCGGGAGCCTGGGTGCGCGTCGACGTGAACGATACGGGACCGGGCATTCCGGAAGAGCAGCAGGCGGCCATCTTCGAGGAGTTCTCTCGCATCGCGACGGACGTGCCCGGCTCCGGCCTCGGCCTTGCCATCAGCCGCAACCTCGCCGAGGCGCTGGGCGGCGCGCTGACGCTGCGCAGTCCGTCCGACGAAGGCTGCTGCTTCACGCTGTGGATCCCCGCCTCGCCCGCGAAGCGCGCGACGGACCAGGCCAGGCTCCTCGCCTCCGGCGCATCGCCGTGACGCCCGAGCCTGACTACGGCGCGACGTCCAGGTACTCCAGGTCCGGCTCCTTCGTCGTCGTGTTGCGCAGTGTCCACTCGTTGTCGAACAGGATGAGCGGCCGGTTCTTCGCGTCGTAGACGAGGGCCTTGCCCATGCCGTTGGCGACGCGCTGCACGTCCTTTTCGGGACCGACGACCCAGCGCGCGATCTTCCACGACAGCGGCTCGAGGCGCGCGACGACGCCGTACTCGTTCTCGAGGCGGTGTAGCAGGACCTCGAACTGGAGGCGCCCGACGGCGCCGACGACGGGCTCGGGACTGATGTGCGTCGATGCGTAGAAGACCTGTGCGGCGCCCTCCTCGGACAGCTGCCTCAGCCCCTTGTCGAGGTGCTTGCGGCGCAGCGGATCCGGCACGCTGATGCGCGCGAAGTGCTCGGGTGAGAAGCGCGGCATGCGCTCGATGTGGAGCGCGCCCGTCGTCGACAGGGTATCGCCGATACGCAGGCTGCCGCGGTCGTGCACGCCGATGACGTCGCCGGCCCACGCGTCCTCCACGTGCCGCCGCTCCTGCGCCATGAACTGCTGAGGCTGGGCGAGGCGGATGCGCTCGCCGGAGCGCGTGTTCAGCACCGACATCGCCGGCTCGTAGCGTCCCGACGTGATGCGCACGAACGCGATGCGATCGCGGTGCTTCGGGTCCATGTTCGCCTGGATCTTGAACACGAAGCCGGTGAACGCGTCGTCGTCGGGCGCGATCGTGCCCGCCTCGGTCTCGCGCGGACCGGGCGGCGGCGCGAGGCGGAGGAAGTGGTTCAGGAACGGCTCGACGCCGAAATTCGTGAGCGCGGAGCCGAAGAACGTGGGCGCGAGTCGACCCTCGAGCACGGCGTCGAGGTCGAAGTCGGCGCCGGCAGCGTCCAGCAGGTGGATATCATCGAGCAGCTGCGCGTGCGCCTCGCCCAGGAGCTCGCGCGCCTCGTCCGAGTCGAGCGACGCGACACGCACGCGCGCGCGCTTCGAGCCGTGATCCGCCTCGCGCTCGAAGCGGTGGATCGCGCGGCTGACGCGGTCGTAGACGCCGATGAGGCGGCCGCCCTCCAGGATCGGCCACGTGATCGGATAGCACGTGATGCCGAGGTCCGACTCGACGTCGTCGATCAGCTTGAGCGGCGGCTCGCCGGGCCGGTCGCACTTGTTCACGAACACGAACATCGGCATGCGGCGGCGGTGGCAGACGGCGAACAGCTTGCGCGTCTGTTCCTCGACCCCTTTGCGGTTGTCCAGCAGCATGACCGCGCTGTCCGCCGCGATCAACGTGCGGTATGTGTCCTCCGAGAAATCCTGATGGCCGGGGGTGTCGAGCAGGTTGAGCTGATGATCCTGCCACTCGAACTGGAGCACGCTCGACGTGATCGAGATGCCGCGCTCCTGCTCGAGCTTCATCCAGTCGGACGTGGCGTGCCGCGCCGCGCGCCGCGCCTTGACCGAGCCCGCCGTGTGGATCGCGCCGCCGTACAGCAGCAGCTTCTCCGTCAGCGTCGTCTTGCCCGCGTCGGGATGGCTGATGATGGCGAACGTGCGGCGGCGCGCGATCTCGGCCGCAGCATCCCGAGTCTTCGGGGCGGTGGTGCTCATCGTATGGTTGCGAGGCGTGAATTCTGGACGCAGCGTGTACACCGGGCGCCGGCGTCTGTGCCGCGTCGACTCTGCGACCCCGGGCCAGGATGCTGATCGACAGCTGGATGCCGGCCTTCGGCGCGAGCGAGCGCCACGAGATACGGGTCGGAGCGTCCGCGCGCCACACCTTTGATGCCATCACGACAGCGGATTTGGCCGCCGGCTTCCTGGTGCGCGCCGTTTTCGCGCTGCGTGCTCTGCCGAAGGCGCTCGCCTCGGGCACGAACGGGATGCTGCGGCTCAGACGGGACCTGAACGGGCCTTTTCGCCTGGACGCGTTCGAGCGCGCAGGATTTCGATTGCTCGACGAGCAGCCGCCGCACGAGCTGGTGCTCGGCCTCGAGGGCCGGTTCTGGTCGCTCGGCGGTGGCATCTCCAGCCTCGGAGCGGACGGCTTCCGCGCGCCGATTCCGGATGGCGTCGCCCGCGCGATCTGGAACTTCGCGGTCCAGCCGCTGGCCGAGGGAGGATGCCGCCTCACGACCGAGACTCGCGTCGGGTGGTCGGACGCGGCGGCCGGCCGCTCCTTTCGCCGATACTGGAGACTGATCCGCCCATGGAGCGGATTGACGCGGCGCCACATGCTGCGATCCATCCGCGCGGAGGCGGAGCGGAAGTCCGGTCTTTGACACGGTGGCCGGCTTTGCGCCGTGCAGTCGACGAAGGACATGACCGATCGCAGGGAATTCCTGGTCAGTGGAGGACGCGTGTCGCTCGCGGTCAGTCTCGCGGCGCTCGGTCTCACCGGCTCCCGCTACGGCGATCCGCCTGCCGCGCGGCCCGATTCTGCGGCCACGAGGTGCGCCGAGCCGCCGAGCGATCGTGAGCCCGGCCGCGCGCTGACCCTCTTCCTCGCCGGCGACGTGATGACCGGGCGCGGCATCGATCAGATCCTGCCGCACTCCGTAGATGCCGTGCTGCACGAGCCGTGGGTCACGGACGCCCGTGATTACGTCCGGCTCGCGGAGGCGGCGACCGGTCCGATCCCGGACGAGGTGGGCTACGGCTACGTCTGGGGCGACGCGCTTGCCGAGCTCCAGCGCGCCGCGCCGCATGCACGCGTGATCAACCTCGAGACGGCGGTCACGACCAGCGACGAATGGTGGCCGGGGAAGGGCATCCACTACCGCATGCATCCGGCGAACGTGCCGCTGCTAACTGCAGCCGGCATCGACGTGACCGTGCTCGGCAACAATCACGTGCTCGACTGGGGCTATCCGGGGCTCCACGAGACCCTCGCGTCGCTGCGCGCGGCCGGCCTGCGGACCGCCGGTGCGGGAGCCGACCGCGCGATGGCATCCGCGCCCGCGATCGTCGATACTTCCGCCGGTCGGGTTCTCGTCTTCTCGTACGGTGCGGAGGATGCCGGCGTCCCGCCGGAATGGGCGGCCGCGCGGAATCGCGCGGGCGTCAACCTGATCCATCCGGACTCCGCCGGCGCGCGCGAAGTCGCCGAGCACGTGCGTGGCCACCGCCGGGTCGGCGACCGCGTCGTGCTGTCGGTGCACTGGGGCGGCAACTGGGGTTATGACGTGCCGGAGCGTCATCGCGCATTCGCCCACATGCTGATCGACGACGGCGCGGTCGACGTGATCTACGGCCACTCGTCGCACCACCCGCGGCCGATGGAGCTGTATCGCGGCCGGCTCATCCTGTACGGCTGCGGCGATTTCATCAACGACTACGAGGGCATCGGGGGGCGCGAGGAGTACCGGGCCGAGCTGACCGCGATGTACTTTCCGACCCTCGCGAGCGATGGTACGCTGCATGACCTCACCATGACGCCCATGCGGATCCGACGTTTCCGACTCGAGCGTGCCGAGCGCGACGACGCGCGCTGGCTGGCCGGGCGCCTCGACCGAGAGAGCCGACGCTTCGGCGCGCGTGTCCTCCTGGATGACGACCACAGGCTGCGCCTGACCGAGACCACGCGACAGCCGTAACTCCCCGAGCCGACTCATGAAACCACGTATCAGCGTGCTGACCCTGGCGGTCGACGACCTGGAGCGCGCGGTCGCCTTCTACCGCGACGGACTCGGATTGCACACGAACGGCATCGTCGGCACCGAATACGAGCACGGCGCCGTCGCGTTCTTCGAGCTGGTGGGCGGGCTGCGGCTCGGGCTCTGGCCGCGCGCATCGCTCGCACACGACACGGCGCTCCCGCCGACAGCCACGAGCCCCACGGACCTCTCGGTCGGGCACAATGTCGCCACGCGCGAGGAGGTGGATGACGTGATGGCGCAGGCGGCGGGCGCCGGCGCGAGCATCGTCAAGGCGGCGCGTCACACGTTCTGGGGCGGCTATGCCGGCTACTTCCAGGATCCCGACGGCCACCTGTGGGAAGTCGTCTGGAATCCCGCGTGGGCCAACGAGCTGGAGGATTGAAGCGATATGCGACGCCTTATCATGTGGAACATGGTCACCCTCGATGGCTTCTTCGAGGGCGCGACCAAGTGGGACCTCGACTTCCACGACCTCGTCTGGGGCGAGGAGCTGGAGCAGCTCAGCATCGAGCAGACCGGCGGGGCCGACCTGCTGCTCTTCGGGCGAGTCACGTACGAGGGCATGGCCGCGCACTGGCCGACCGCGAAGGGGCGCGTCGCAGAGATCATGAACGCGATCCCGAAGGTCGTGTTCTCGCGCACGCTCGACCGCGCCGACTGGAGCAACACGCGGCTGGTGAAGCGTGACGCGATCGAGGAAGTCGCCGAGCTGAAAGAGCAGGACGGCGGCGACATGCTCGTCTTCGGCAGCGCGGAGCTTTCCGCCTCGCTTATGGAGCAGGACCTGATCGACGAGTTCCGCCTCTGCATCGTGCCCGTCGTCCTCGGCGCCGGCACGCCGCTGTTCAAGCCACGCGACCGCCGACAGACGATGAACCTGGTGGACACGCGCACGCTCGCCACGGGCGGCGTGATCGTTCGCTATCAGCGACGGCTTCCCCGCTGAGGATTCCTCATCACTCCGCCCCGGATCGATGGCGTCGCGTACATCATTGCTCGGGCGGGATAGCCGCGCATCGTCTTGCGCTCCGCAGCCGTGCAGTGAATATTGCAGGTGCAATCTTGAGCTCATATCTTGCTTCTGATAGTCGCCATGGGACAGCTCGCGACCGCTGCTTCACCCGATCCAGCTTCCGTCCTGACGCGCGCCGTGCGCTCGGCCGCGACGCGTCTCGGCCTGCGCAACCGCGATCTCGCGGCGATGCTCGGCGCGAGCGAAGCGTCGATTTCGCGGCTTCGTGGCTCGCGCACGCTGGATCCGGAGAGCAAGGAAGGGGAGCTGGCGCTGCTGTTCCTGCGGTTGTTCCGGAGTCTGGACGCGCTGATGGGCGGGGACGAGGGGCGGGCGAGGGCGTGGCTGCACTCGGAGAACGCGCACGTGGGGGGCGTGCCGGCGGAGCGGATCCGAAGCGTGGAGGGGCTGATCGATGTCGTCCAGTATCTGGACGCGATGCGCGGGCGACTCTGAGGTCGGTCCGCTGCGGCTGGAGCCGTGGCGCGTGGTCGAGGGGCAGCACCAGGTGTCGACGCGGAAGCTGGTCGCCACGGACGCGGAGCAGGCGCTGCTCGAGGATCTGATCGAGGGCGTGAAGCCGCGCGACCTGTCCAGGGGCCGCCTCCATTATCTGCTGGCGACGCCGTTCCGCTACCCGCCGCTGCGGCATGGCTCGCGCTTCGGCGCGCGCCACGAACCCGGCATCTGGTACGGCTCGGAGACGATCGACGCCGCGTTCGCGGAGGTCGCCTACTATCGCCTGCTGTTTTTCGAGGGCACGGCCGCGGATCTGGATGGGCTGGAGACGGAGCTGACGGCCTTCCGCGCGCGGGTGCGGACGGAGCGCGGCGTGGACCTGGTCTCCGGCTGTTTCGCGGAGTGGCGCTCCGACATCGCGTCGCCAACCTCGTACGCTGCGACGCAGGCGCTCGGCGCGGACCTGCGCGTGGCGCGCGTGCAGGCGTTCCGCTACCCGTCGGCGCGGCACCCGGACGGCGTTGGCATCGCCGTGCTCGAACGCAAGGCATTCGCGCGCTACAAACCGCACGGGCTCGAAAGCTGGCATTGCATCGCATCGCGCGCTGTGGTCGAGATGCGGAAGCGCGACTACTTCGAGCGGCGCGCGTTCTCGTACGCGCGCGAAGCGTTTCTGGTGGAGGGCGAGCTGCCGGCGCCGGCGCTCTGATCGCGCGCGGCCCTGGGGACATTATTGCCGCTTCGTACGGGCCCGCACATCATCCATGTCCATGAGCGGAGGACGACTCGCTACGCTGTCGAGACACCTGCTGTCGATCGCGATCCTGCCGTTTACCGTCACGGTGCTCGTGCCGCTGTGGATCGCGCGGGAAAACGACGTCCGACTCGAGGTCGCCGGTGATGCGCTGCACGTCGCGGCACGGGTGGCCGGCGTCATGCTCATCGTCCTCGGTCTGGTCCTCGCCGCATCGACCATTCGCTGGTTTGCGAAGGAGGGGAAGGGGACGCTTGCGCCGTGGGACCCGCCGCGCGAGCTGGTCGTGCGCGGCGCGTACCGGTACGTGCGCAACCCGATGATCTCCGGAGTTCTCCTCGTGGTATTCGGCGAGGCGCTCGCGCTGTGGTCGCGGCCGCATCTGTGGTGGGCGCTCGTCGTGCTCGCGGCGAACCTCCTTTACATCCCGCTGGTCGAGGAGCCCGCACTCGCGCGGCGCTTCGGTGCGCCGTACGAGGAGTATCGCCGCAACGTGCCGCGCATCGTGCCGCGTCGCAGGCCCTGGGGAGTGCGCCGGTCGTGACCGAACTCATCCGCCAAGCCAGCGCCGCGGACGTGATCCGGCGCGATCCGCCGTGTGCAACACGTCCTCCAGGCATATTCCGGGAGGATGGATGAGTTTTCGGCCGGTCAGCATGATCGTCGTGGGCGCCGTCACCGCCGCCGGCGTGTGCGGCGGGACGGATCGGGAATCCGCCGGGCAGACGAGCACGGCCTGCGCGGTGGAAACCGAGCGCGTGCCCATGCCGCGCTCGATCCGCGAGTCGAGCGGCATCGCGCGCACCGGTGATGGCGCGCTCTGGACGCACAACGACGGCGGCGAGGCGCGCCTCTACCGGATAACCGAAGGCGGCTCGATCGAGCAGGTCGTGACGCTCGAGGGCACAGGGGCGGCCGACATCGAGGACATCGACGCCGGGCCGTGTCCCGGCGGTGCCGGCGACTGCCTCTGGCTCGCGGACACCGGCGACAACGCGGGACGACGCGACCAGGTCGCGCTGCTCGTGGTTTCGTTGCCGGCCGCGGGTGTCGAGCGCGCCGCCGCGACGCGCATCGCCTTCCGTTATCCGGCTGGACCGCGCGATGCCGAAGCCCTCGCCGTTCTGCCCTCGGGCGAGGCGCTGATCATCACCAAGGGTCGCGGCACGCCCATCGAGCTGTACCGGCTCTCCGCAGCGAGCGCGGCAGGGGCACCCGCCGCGCTCGAGCGCATAGCGCAGCTCGGACCGCGACCAGAGCGCAACGCGGACCGCGTCACCGGCGCGGGCGCGAGCGAGGATGGCCGCTGGGTCGCCATGCGCTCGAACGCTGCGCTGAGCATTCATCGCACCGAGACGCTGCTCGCGGGCGACTCGCGTCCCGTGCTCCAGTTCGATGTCCGCGGGCTGGGCGAGCCGCAGGGAGAGGGGATCGACATCGCGAGCGACGGCCGGGTGTGGCTGACGAGCGAAGCGGGTGGCGGCGGCATGCCGATGCTGGCGCGACTGCGCTGTACGCTGCCTGAATGATCCCAGCGGACAGCCGGCCTGCTGGCGAGCACCGCCCCGTCGTCGATCCCGGAGCGCGGCGCGGGCAGCATGAATCCATTCCCGCCCGAGGCGCCGGAACATCCGAGGCGATTGCCCGTAAACCCGACAATGTCTAGGTTCGCGCTCACATGACACGACGCACGCGCTTCTTCGCCGGCATCTCCCTCATCGCGATGACCGCAGCCCTCGCCGAGGGGGTCGTGGCCTCGGCGTGCGTGCCGGGCATGGACATGGCCCCTGACGCCATGGCCACGCCCGACGTCGCACCGGCCAGCGACGAATCCATGGACGACATGGCGGAACCGGGCCAGCGGAACGACATCCCGAATGACGGTGGAGACTGCCCCTTCGCTCCGATGGCGAGCGCGCAGGGCTGTCTCGCCATCGCCTCGATTCCGGCGAATACCGTCACCGTGGCGGCGCCTCTCGTCCAGGCCGCGAGCCGCATCCTTTTCGACGACAAACAGTACGACCTCCTTCTCGAGACCACGCTTTTCCATCCTCCGCGTTCGTAGTCGGCACGAGCCGGCAACCCTTCCGGCTCGTCTCCAAAAGCAAAAAAGAAATCGATTCTGATCCGGGGCTTTTCGTCCCGGTGTGCTCGCCGCGTCCACGGCGGGAGCGTTGCGCCTGTCGCACGCTGCTCTCGACATCGGTACGGCGAAGCGGACTACGCACGGGAGAACAATGACACACAGGAATGCGCTCGAGCGCATGGGCACGTACTGCGCTGTGGCCGGCGCGCTAGCGGTGTCCGCGGGGCCGGGGCGCCTGCTCGCGCAGGAAATGGGAGGAACGGAGCAGGCTGTCGGAGCCGCGGCCGAGCCGGTCGATTCCCTGGTCGCCATCGCGCTACAGGTGAACCCGACTCTGCGCGCGGCCGAACGCGCGATCGACGCCGCCCGCGCCCGCATCGGACCAGCGGGCGCGCCGCCGGACCCGATGGTAGGGGTCGGCATCATGAACTTCCCGATGAGCGAACCCGGCTTCGGCGATTTCATGACGATGACGACGATCGGCGTCGCGCAGCGCCTGCCCTTTCCGGGCAAGCTGGACCTGCGTCGCCGTGCGGCGGAGCTGGAGCTGCGGGCGGCGCAGGCGCGTCAAGAGGCGGCGCGGCTGGATATCGAGACCGACGTGCGCATCGCATGGTACGAGTTGGCGTTTCTCGAGCGCTCCCTCGAGGTCGTCGAGGACAACCAGGCGCTGCTCGTCGACCTGGTCGGCGTCACCGAATCGCGTTACGGCGTCGGCACGGGAGGGCAGCAGGACGTGCTGAAGGCACGGGTGGAGACGGCGCTTCTGGCCGAGCAGGCGGTCGCGCTCGTGGAGGCGAGGCGCGCCGCGCTCGCGCGCCTCAACGCGCTACTCGATCGGCCGAGCGCGACACCCGTCGAACGACCACGCATCCCCGAGCGGGTCGCGCGCGCCGCGGTCTCCGCCTCGCCCGCGGAGATCCGCTTCACCTCTGCCGCGCTCGGCGCGCGAGCGGCGGACTCGCCGCTGCCACCGCTGGAGGAGTTGGAGGAGCGAGCGATCGCCGGCAATCCCTGGCTGCGCGCCCACGAGGCCGAAATCGCGGCGCACGAAGTCCGAGTCGAGCTCGCGGGCCGCGCTCACCTGCCGGATTTCGACCTGTCCCTCCAGTACGGGCAGCGCATGGACCGGGCGGACATGGTCAGCGTGATGGTGTCCGTCCCGGTGCCGGTGAACCGGGGCGACCGCCAGGACCAGGAGGTCGCTGAAGCGCATGCGGAGCTCGCCGCGATGCAGGCCGGGCACCACGAAATGGTGAACGAGCTGCGCGCGACCGTGGCCGAGCACTACGCGCGACTCGAGCGCGACCGCGCCCAGCTCGCGCTTTTCGTCCGATCGATCGTGCCGCAGGGCCGCGCCGCGCTCGAGTCCGCCACGGCAGCGTTCCAGGTCGGCCGCGCGGATTTCATGACCGTGGTCGAGAACCAGGCGACCCTCTACGACTACGAGATCGCCTACTTCCGCACGCTCACCGATTTCGCGAAAGGCCTGGCGGAGCTGGAGCGAGTGGTCGGCGCGGAGGTGCTGCCATGACGCTCTGGCACAGAGTGAACGACATGCCGAGGAAGACGAAGCGCCTGCTCGCCGCCGCACTTGCTCTCGTTCTCGCCGTCACGGCCATCTGGAGCGTACGGGCGGCGACGGGCGAGAAGGACGACCCACGCGGCCAGGCACGCGCTACCGAAATGAGCGACATGGGCGGCATGGACATGCAGGGCGACGGCTCCATCCGCCTCGACCCCGATCAGATCCGCACCTTCGGCATCACCTTCGGCACGGTGGAGCTGCGCACGCTGCAGGAGGACATCCGCACGGTCGGCATCGTCAACTTCGACGAGACGCGCATGGCTATCGTGACGCCGAAGTTCGACGGCTACGTCGAGCGGCTCTACGTCGATTTCACGGGTCGGCCGGTCCGTCGCGGAGAGCCGCTCGCGGACCTCTACTCACCTGAGCTGGTCGCGGCGCAGGAGGAGCTGCTGCTGGCGGCGCGGCTGGAGGGGAGGTTGCCGGAGAGCGCCATCCCCGGCGTGCCCGCCGGCTCGTCCAATCTGCTCGCGGCCGCGCGCCGGCGTCTGGGACTCTGGGACATCTCCGAAGCGCAGATCAACGAGATCCTGCGCACCGGCCGGCCGCGTCGCACGCTCACGCTGCATGCGCCGGTTTCCGGCGTGGTCGTACAGAAGAACGTGCTCGATGGCCAGGCGGTGCGAGCCGGCGAGCCGCTCTACACCATCGCCGACCTGACGGAAGTCTGGGTCGAGGCCGAGCTGCGCGAGGCCGACGCCGGGCTCGTGCAGGAGGGCGACGCCGCGCTGGTCGAGCTCGCGGCATATCCCGGGCGGCCGATCGCGGGTCGCGTCGAGTACGTCTACCCCACGCTACAGGCGCAGGCGAGGACCCTGAAGGCGCGCATCGCGATTCCAAACCCGCAAGGGCGGCTGCGTCCCGGCATGTACGCGACCGTGCGTCTGGCGGCCCCCGGCCGCACCGCGCTGACGGTGCCGACCTCGGCTGTGCTGCGCACCGGCGATCGGCAGCTCGTCTTCGTGGACCTCGGCGGCGGTCGAATCATGCCGCAGGAGGTCGAGCTGGGCGGCATCGCCGGCGAGTATGTCGAAGTGCTCGCCGGCCTCGAGCCGGGGCAGCGCGTCGTCACCTCCGCCCACTACCTCCTCGACAGCGAGAGCAACCTCGCCGAAGTCATGCGCAGCATGGTGGGCTCCATGAACATGTCCGACATGGGCTCGATGGACGCGATGGACACCGAAGGCATGGAGGGCATGGAGCGAGGGGGTGAGTCGATGGAGGGAATGCCCATGCGCGGGAGCGATCGATGATCTTTCTGAAGCGGATCATCGAATGGTCGGTGCACCACCGGCTCGCAGTGATCCTCGGGACGCTCGCGTTCGCGCTCGCGGGCGGCTGGGCGATGCTGCGCACGCCGGTCGACGCGATCCCCGACCTCTCGGACGTGCAGGTCATCGTCATGACGGAGTGGGCCGGGCAGGCGCCCCAGCTCGTCGAGGACCAGGTCACGTACCCACTCTCGACCGAGCTGCTCAAGGTGCCCGGCACGCGATATGTGCGCGGCATGAGCCAGTTCGGGCTGTCGGCGGTGTTCGTCGTTTTCGAGGACGACGTCGATCTGTACTGGGCGCGCTCGCGGGTGCTCGAGTACCTGAACGGCGTGCGGGAGCGTCTGCCGGAGGGCGCCACGCCGACGCTCGGTCCGGATGCCACCGGCGTCGGCTGGGTCATGCAGTACATGCTCGTGGACACGTCGGGGACCCTGAACCTGGCGCAGCTCCGCGGACTCCAGGACTGGACCGTGCGGCCGGCGCTCACGGCGGTGCCTGGCGTGGCGGAGATCGCCTCGTTGGGCGGTTTCGAAAAGCAGTACCAGGTGGTGGTCGACCCCGCGCGTCTGCTGGCGTTCGACATTCCGGTCGAGCGGGTGATCCGTGCGGTGCGCGCGTCCAATCAGGATGTCGGTGGCCGCGTGCTCGAGATGGGCGGCAGCGAGTACGTGGTCCAGGGAGTCGGCCGCTTCGAGGACCTCGACGACATCCGCGCGGTCTCGGTAGGCACCGGACCCGGCGGCGTGCCCATCACCGTCGCAGACGTCGCTACCGTTCAGCTCGGCCCCGACATCCGCCGCGGCATCGCCGACTTCGCCGCGGCGGACGAGAGCGGCAACGTGACGCAGGGCGAGGTCGTGACCGGCTTCGTCGTCATGCGCTACGGCGAGAATCCGCTCGCGGTGATCGAACGCGTGAAGGAGAAGATGGACGAGATCGAAGCCGGGCTGCCGGCGGGCGCCAGCTTCGTCGTCGGCTACGATCGCAGCGGGCTGATCCATCGCGCGATCGACACGTTGCGCGAGAAGCTGATCGAGGAATCGATCATCGTCGCGCTCGTCACGATTCTGTTCCTGCTGCATGCACGCAGCGCCCTCGTCGCGATCCTGACGCTGCCGATTGGCATCCTGATGGCGTTTCTGGCCATGCGGCTGCTCGATCTGAACGCCAACATCATGTCGCTCGGCGGCATCGCCATCGCCATCGGCGCCATGATCGACGCGGCGATCGTCATGGTCGAGAACTTCCACAAGCACATGGAGCGGAACGAGCTGGCGGGCAGGCCGAAAGGCCACTGGGAGCTGGTCCTGGATTCGTCCAAGGAGGTGGGGCCCGCGCTCTTCACGTCGCTCCTCATAATCACGCTCAGCTTCCTTCCCGTTTTCGCGCTCCAGGCGCAGGAAGGAAGGCTCTTCAGGCCGCTCGCCTGGACCAAGACGCTGTCGATGGCGGCCGCGGCGCTGCTGTCGGTGACGCTCGTGCCCGTCATGATGGGCCTCTTCATCCGGAAGGGCGTGAAGCCGGAGGCCGCCAACCCGGTGAACCGATTCCTGATCCGCGTCTACCGGCCGGTGATCCGCTTCGTACTGCGCCGCCGCTGGCCGGTCATCGCGGCAGCGGTCGTCGTGCTCCTCGCGACGATCCTCCCCTGGAGCCGCCTCGGGAGCGAGTTCATGCCGCCGCTGAACGAGGGCGCGATCATGGACATGCCGTCCATGATGCCCGCGATCGGCACGGGCCAGGCGCGTGAGATCCTGCGCCAGCGCGACCGCGCCATGGCGCGCATCCCCGAGGTGGAGATGGTGCTCGGCAAGATCGGCCGCGCCGAGAGCGCGACCGACATGGCGCCGATGTCGATGATCGAGTCGATCGCGATCCTGCGGCCCGAGGAGGAGTGGCGCGAGGGCGTCGACTTCGATTCCATCCAGGCGGAGATGAACGCGAGCGTGCACACCCCCGGCGTCGCCAACATGTGGTCGATGCCGATCAAGAACCGGCTGGACATGCTCGCGACCGGCATCAAGACGCCGGTCGGCATCAAGATCTTCGGTCCGGACCTGGCCGTGCTGGACCGCACCGGTCGGCAGATCGAGGGGCTGCTGCCCGCGGTCGACGGTACCAACTCGGTCTTCGCCGAGCGCGCGATGGGCGGCCGCTACCTGAACGTCGACGTCGATCGCCACGCGGCCGCTCGCCATGGCCTCTCCGTCGATGACGTGCAAATGGCCATGATGGCCGCGGTCGGCGGCATGTATGCGGGCGAGGTCATCGAGGGGAGGGAACGCTACAGCGTGCTCGTGCGCTACCCGCGCGGGCTGCGCGATTCGCCCGGCGACATCGCCTCGGTCCTAGTGCCGACCCCGTCGGGGGCGCAGGTCGCGCTCGGGCAGCTCGCGAGCATCGACGTCATCCGCGGCTCGCCGCTCATCAAGAGCGAGAACGCGTACCTCAACAACATCGTCTACGTCGACGTGCGCGGCCGCGACATCGGCTCGTACGTCGACGAGGCGCGCGAGCTGCTGGATGAGCGACTGAACCTCCCGACCGGCTATCGTCTGGAGTGGTCCGGCCAGTTCGAGGCGATGGAGCGCGCCAACCGCAGCCTGCGGGTCGTCGTGCCGATCACGCTCGCCATCATCTTCCTGCTGCTCTTCTTCAACTTCGGCAACGTGGTCGAAGCCGCCATCGTGATGCTGTCACTGCCTTTCGCGCTGGTCGGCGGTGTCTGGCTCATGTGGCTGCTCGGCTACAACACGAGCGTCGCGACGGCGATCGGTTTCATCGCGCTCGCAGGCGTCGCCGCGGAAATCGGCGTCGTGATGCTGGTGTATCTCGACCATGCCTATGATCGACGGAAGGGGGAAGGTCGGCTGCGCAACCGCGGCGAGCTCTTCGAGGCGGTACACGAGGGTGCCGGCGAACGTGTCCGGCCGATCATCATGACGGCAACCGCCATCATGGGCGGACTGCTCCCGATCATGTGGAGCACGGGGGCAGGCGCGGACGTGATGAAGCGGATCGCGGCCCCTATGGTCGGCGGGATGATCACCGCCACCATTCTTACGCTGCTCGTCGTTCCGGCGATCTATTCGCTCTGGAAGGAGTGGGAGCTGCGGCGCGAAGGCGGCCGCGGCGGCACCGACCGCGGCGACTCGATCGCGGCCGAGGTTGAACTCGTGGAAAGCGGGGCCTGAGCTGCAAGAATGCAAATCGATACCCGACAGGGGAGGAGATGACAATGAACAAGACTCGACGGTTGATGGTGCTGACGCTCGCGGCCGTGCTGTCGCTCGCCGGATGCGCACCCGGAGACGACGCGGAAAGCGCAGGCGACGAGAGTCGCGACGGCATGGGGAGCGTGGAAGGGATGCAGGACATGGGCGGGATGGGCGACATGGCAGGCATGGACGGCGGATCGATGGACATGATGGCGGGCATGCGCACTCACATGGAGATGATGCGTGGCATGAGCGGCGACAGCGTTCAGAGCATGCTGGCGACGCACCGCCAGATGATGGGCAACATGATCGCGCAGATGAACCGCGAGATGCGCGACATGAACATGGCGGCCGACGCGTCGTGGACTGCCACGGTGGATTCGCTCCGCGTGGACCTCACCACGATGCCGGACATGGATCCTGCGGAGCTTCAGGCGCTCATGCCGGGACACAACCGCCGCGCGATGCGGCTGATGGAGATGCACCGCACGATGATGGCCGGAAAGCAGATGTGACATCGTGTCCTCGCGACCGCGCCGGCGGATCGATCACAAGGTGGCCCGCCGCAGCAGCTGCGCGTTCAACGCGACGATGATCGTGCTCGCCGACATCAGCACCGCGCCGATCGCCGGATGCAGCACGATGCCGACACCCGCCAGCACACCGGCGGCCAGCGGAATCGCCACGATGTTGTAGCCTGCCGCCCACCAGAGATTCTGCACCATCTTGCGATAGGTCGCGCGGCTCAGCTCGATGATGCGCGGCACGTCGCGGGGGTCGCTGCGCACGAGGACCACGTCGCCCGCCTCGACCGCGACGTCGGTGCCCGCGCCGATGGCGATGCCGACATGCGACGTGACCAGTGCGGGCGCGTCGTTGACCCCGTCGCCCACCATGGCCACTCGCCGGCCCGCGCGCTTCAGCTCTTCGATCTTTGCGGACTTCTGCTCCGGCAGCACTTCCGCGAATACCGTCTCGATGCCCAGGTCCGCGGCCACCGTGTCGGCGACCGCGCGCGCGTCGCCGGTCATCATCACGACCTGGATGCCGTCCTCCTGCAGCGATGCGATCGCTTCGCGCGCCTCGGGCCGGATCGCGTCGGCGACCGCCAGCACGGCGATCGGAGCGCCGTCACGGAACACGATGATGGACGACTGGCCGCGCTTCGCCGCACGCGCCGCGTCGCCCTGGAGCTCCCGGGACAGCTCCTGGTTCAGGCTGCGCAGCAGCGCGGGGCCGCCAACCTGGATCTCGCGTCCGCCAACCGTCGCACGCACCCCATGTCCGGGTATCGCCGCGAAGCCGGTCGCTTCCGGAACCTCGAGGCCGCGCTCCGCCGCGCTCGCCACGATGCCGCGCGCGATGCTGTGCTCGCTGTCGCGTTCCACGGCCGCGGCCAGCCTCAGCGCTTCCTCCGTTGCCACTCCGGGCACCGTCGCGACCGCCACGACGCGGAACTCACCCAGCGTCAGGGTGCCGGTCTTGTCGAAGACGACGGTGTTCACGTTGCGTGCGTCCTCGAGTCCGCGCCGGTCCCGGACGAGCAGACCATTGCGCGCGCCGAGCGTGGTCGAGATCGCGACCACGAGCGGAATCGCGAGACCGAGCGCGTGCGGACACGCGATGACGAGCACCGTCACGACCCGCTCGATGATCCACGGCATCGGCGCGCCCAGTGCGACCCAGACGATCGCCGTCGCGACGGCGGACCCGATGGCGACCAGCGTGAGCCAGAACGCCGCGCGGTCGGCGAGCGCCTGTGCGCGAGAGCGCGAGGTCTGCGCCTGCTCGACCAGCCGCACGATGCCCGCCAGCGCCGTGCGCTCGCCGGTGCCGGTCACCTCGACGCGCAGCGAGCCGCTGCCGTTGACCGTGCCGGCGATCACCTCGTCGCCCTCGCCCTTCGTCACAGGGCGCGATTCGCCCGTGATCATCGCTTCGTTCACGTCGCTCTCGCCCTGGCGTACGACGCCATCCGCCGCCACGCTCTCGCCGGGCCGCACCAGCACGACGTCGCCGTCGCGCAGTGCATCGAGCGGCACTTCCTCCTCCGCGCCGGACGCGTCGATGCGCGTCGCCGTCGACGGCAGCAGCTTCGCCAGCTCCTTCAGCGCGCCGCTCGCCTGTGCGATCGAGCGCATCTCCATCCAGTGGCCGAGCAGCATGATCGTGACGAGCGTCGCCAGCTCCCACCACAGCGACATGCC
>DATKDR010000021.1:0-3998 GCA_035512635.1 Longimicrobiales bacterium
TGCCGACGATTTCGCCCGCGGGGTTCACATCCCACGCCGCGGTGAACGTGCTACCGGGCACGATGAAGGAGGAGAACACGCCATCCTCGATGACGTAGCCTTCGCCGCGCCCGGTCATCATGTCCGTGTGAAGACCGACAATGAGACCCAGGTCGGGCGTCGCGCCGTTGTGCATGGAGGCGAACGCTTCGGTCTCGCTGTTGCCGCCGGCTCCCATGGCGATGCCCTTCATGGTCGCCCTGGTGTCCTCGTTGTGGCGACATCCGAGGATCGTGCCGTCGGGCAGGATCCGCTGCGGAATGGTATAGAGATGCCCCGGATAGTTCGCGTCCACGAATTCGCCGTCCCTCGTGAGCAGGAAGCCGTGGGACGCGACGCCCGGCTCACCGGGCAGGCGGTACGATCCAACGATCTCGCCATTCGGTCCGATCCCGCGCGCCTGGGTCAGCGACGCACCGGGATGATCGATCGTGGTGAACTCGCCGTCCCGAAGCAGGAATCCGCGCACGACGCCGTTCGCGTCGGTATACGTGCCCACGATGTCTCCTCCGGCACCGATGCCAACGGCGGTGGTGGCGCGGGCGCCCGGTACGGCAATGGTCGTGATGCTGGCAGCGCGGTCGCCACCATGGGCGAATGAAGCGGTTCCGTCAATCTGGACGACGTCCAGCGGCGCCTCCGCGCAGGCGGAAATCAGGACTGCGGTAACGGCGAGCACTGCGGTTTTCATAATGCCCTCCTGAAGGTGTACTGTGGGCGGGACCGCGGGTGCGTCAGCCATCGCGGCGAAGCCGACCCTGTTCGATGACGCGGAAACGGGCGGCAGAAGGGGCCACGATCTTCTTGCCGCCGGCTCAGGCGGCGCGGTATATATGATCATGAAGCACCGCAGCGATCCCGCGGCACCCCCTGCCCCGCTCGTCCACGACACCCGACCGATGCTGTCCGCGGCGGAACGCTGGACCCACATCAAGTCGGTCTTCGTGAACGCGCCGGAGCGTTCCGAATCGGAGCGTATCGCGTTCGTCGGGCGGGCGTGCGGCGATGACGCCGGGCTGCGGAACGAGGTCATGTCCCTTCTCGCGAGCGAGCGTGCCGCGGGGGAGTTCGCTGAAACGCCGGCCGCGGCGGTGCTGGCGGAGCCGGGCGAGGCGCGTGAGCATGATCTGGAGCGGGGCACGCGCCTGGGTGTGTACGAGATCACCGGCTTCCTGTCCGCGGGTGGGATGGGCGTGGTGTATCGCGCGCGTCACACCGTGCTGGACCGTCAGGTCGCGATCAAGACGCTGCGCGCGGAGGGTACGGATCCGCTGGCGAAGCGGCGTCTCCTGCGCGAGGCGCGGCATGCCGCGTATCTGACGCACCCGAATATCTGCACGATCCACGAAGTGGGCGATGAGGCGGGCACGCCGTACATCGTCATGGAGCTGGTGGATGGCCGTCCGCTGAACGAGATCGTGCGCGAGCGCGTTCCGCCGCTGGATGAGGCACTCGACTGTGGCATCGGGATCGCGGCGGCGCTGGGGCACGCCCACGAGCACGGCATCGTGCACCGCGATCTGAAGAGTTCGAACGTCGTGGTCGACCGCGATGGCCGTCCGGTCGTGCTGGACTTCGGGCTCGCGAAGCGTGCGGTGACGAGCGGCACGGGCGCGCAGGCGGAGTCGACGATGACGATGAGCGGGGCGCTGGCCGGCACGCTCAGTCACATGGCTCCGGAAGTACTACTCGGGGACGCGGCGGACGTGCGGAGCGACCTCTGGTCGTTCGGCTGCCTGCTGTACGAGGTGATGACGGGCACCCTGCCGTTTCAGGGGCGCACGCCGTTCGAGACCAGCTCCGCCATCCTGAACGAACCCCCACGTCCGCCCGGGCCGGGTGTGCCGCTCGCGGTGCGGCTCGTCATCGAGCGGTGCCTCATGAAGGATCCGAACGCGCGCTACCAGCACGCGCGGGAAGTGCGGGACGCGCTCGACGCGATCCGTCGGCGACGCGCGTGGCCGCTCGTCGGGCGGCTGCTCATCTCGGCACGGCGGCGGCCGTTGTACGCAATGCTGGGCGCGGCGGCTCTCGCGGGAGCGCTGCCGATCGGCACAGACGCCGTACGCGACCGCTACGGCAGTGTGGGCCCGATCGCGACTATGGCGCTTCTGCCGATCGAGAATGCGACCGGCGACCCCGATGCGGATTATTATGCGGAGGGTCTGACGGATGCGCTCAGCAGCCAGCTCGGCAGCCACACGGACGTGCGGATCGTCTCGGGCACGTCCGCGCTCGGCACCGCGCGTACCACGCAGTCCCTGGGCATCGTCGCGCAGCAACTGGGTGCGGACGTGCTGATGCAGGGGAGACTGCGGGAGGCGTCGGGTCGCATCGCGGTCGACATGCGGCTGATCGAGCCGGACCGCGGCCGCGTGCTCTGGTCCGACACGTACGAGCGGAGCTCCGGCCAGGCGCTCGCGCTTCAGGCGGACCTGGTGCGCGCGATCACGTCGAGCATGCGTCTGACCGTGCGGCCGGGAGCGGACGACCGCCTGGCCACGGTGCGGGCGGTGACGCCCGAGGCATACGAGCAATACCTGAAGGGCCGATTCGAGTGGAACCGCCGCACGACCGAGTCCCTCGAGCGCGCGGTCGAGCACTTCGCGCGGTCGATCGAGCTGGACCCGACGTATGCCCCCGCGCATGCGGCACTCGCGGACTGCTTCAACCAGTTCGGCACGCTCATGGTCGGGATGGGATCACCGCGGGAGTTCAGGCCCCGGGCGAGGGCCGCTGCGATCGCGGCGCTCCAGATCGATCCATACTCAGCCGAAGCACACGCCGCGCTCGGCTACGTACGTCATTACGACTGGGAGTGGGCAAGGAGCGAGCAGGCGTTCCTCCGCGCGATCGAGCTGAACCCCAGCTACGCGAACGCGCGGCTGTGGTACGCGAACCTGCTGATGTCGCGCGGCCGCCTGGACGAGGCGATCGAGCAGGTGTACGCGGCGCGCGCACTCGATCCGTACTCGCTGATCATCAACACGAATGTCGGCTGGGTACTCACCCACGCCGGCCGCGCGGAAGAAGCGATCGCGCAACTGGAGCAGACGCTCGAGCTGGACTCCGCGTACGTCCACGCGCACTGGCGCCTCGCCGACGCGCTGCGCGCCGCCGGACGCCACGAGGAGTCGTATGCAGCGGCCCGGCGCATGGTCCAGCTCTCAGGCCGCGATGCGCCCGCGCTCGGCGCACTCGCCTCCGCGAGCGCGACCCTCGGCAGGATGGAGGAAGCGCGGGCGATCCTCGCGGAGCTGCTCGATCGTGCGCAGCACCAGTACGTGCCGCCTGCGACAATCGCGAGCGTGTACCTGCGGCTCCGCGATGTCGACAGCGCACTGCCCTGGCTCACTCAGGCGTTCGAGGAGCGCGCGAACTTCGTCGCATACATGGCGATCGATACTGCGGCGGGCCCGCTCCAGCGCGACCCGCGCTTCCGTGAGCTGGTCGGGCGTTCGGGACGCGCGCGATGACGACGCTGCCGCAGCCGCACGACATCACCGGCCTGCTGCTGCGCTGGTCGGAAGGCGACGAGGAGGCACTCCAGCGCGTCGTCCCACTGGTCTACGACGAGTGCCGGCGCATTGCGGC
This sequence comes from Longimicrobiales bacterium, assembly GCA_035512635.1. Classification (GTDB taxonomy): domain Bacteria; phylum Gemmatimonadota; class Gemmatimonadetes; order Longimicrobiales; family RSA9; genus DATKDR01. Next base: position 3,634 of record DATKDR010000021.1, read on the forward strand.
GCGTCAGCTCCGCGGTGAGCGCAGCGAGCATACGCTCGACCCCACGACACTCGTCCACGAGCTGTACCTGCGGCTCGTGGATCAGACTCGTGCGAGCTGGAAGAACCGCGCACAGTTCTTTGGCGTCGCCGCCCACATGATGCGCCGGATCCTGGTGGACCACGCACGCGCGCGGAATGCCAAGAAGCGCGATGCCCGGATGCTCGTGACGCTCGGTGCGGCACACGAGGCCGCCGGGGAATCCCACATCGCCGATGTGCTCGCGATCGACGAGGCCCTCGATCGCCTCGCGCAGCTCGATCCCGACCAGGAGCGGATCGTCGAGCTGCGCTTCTTTGCCGGCCTGACTGTCGAGGAGACCGCAC
>DATKDR010000022.1:0-3227 GCA_035512635.1 Longimicrobiales bacterium
TCGAGATGCGGCGACACCGAGCGTCGCTGCGTCACCAGCGAGCGCGGCTCCTCGGTCACGACCCGCGCGATGATCGCCTGCGCGCTCGGCCCCGTAAACGGCGGCTCTCCAACGAGCATCTCGTACAGCACGCAGCCGAGCGCGTAGATGTCGCTCTTGGCGGAAATCTCCCGCTCGCCCATGGCCTGCTCGGGGCTCATGTAGTGGGGAGTGCCGAGCGACATGCCGGTTTCCGTCATGCGCGTTCCGCCGCCGGCGCTGCTCACCGCGAGCGCGATTCCGAAGTCTGCCACCTGCGCGCGGCCGTCGTGCAGCAGGATGTTCTCGGGCTTGATGTCGCGGTGGATCACGCCGTGGCGGTGGGCGTAGTCGAGCGCGTCGGCTACTTCCCGCGCGATGCACACGGCATCCTCCACCGGCAGCTGCGTCTCGCGCGAGAGCCGGTCGCGCAGCGACTCGCCGGAAACGAACGGCATTACATAGAAGACGAGGCCGTCGGCTTCCCCGGAGTCATGCAGCGGCAGGATGTGCGGATGCTGCAGGTTCGCGGTCGTCCGGATCTCGTGCAGGAAGCGCTCGCCGCCGAGGATCGCGGACAGCTCTGGTCGCAGCACCTTGAGCGCGACCTGGCGCTGGTGGCGGAGGTCGCGCGCTAGGTACACGGTTGCCATCCCGCCCTGTCCTATCTCGCGCTCGATCTCGTACCGGCCGGCGAGCGCGGTCGTCAGCCGCTCCACAGGATTGCTCACTGTTTCAGCCGTGCCTGGATGTCCTGAAACCAGTTGTCCACTCGGACCAATCGTTGGCGCTGGCCCCCGGTCCGCTGGCGGATGGTGACGAAGAAGAAGCTTCCGTCCGCGCCGACGTCGTAGGACTGGTGAAACGAGTCGAAGATGAAATCGCTCGCGTCGAACAGAGCGCGCCGTCCGGTCACTTCGAAGGCGGGAGCAGCGCGCACGTCCGCGGCGATGAGGCGGCGGCCCGCGTCCAGGTAGAAAATCCGCGTCGCATCCCTCGACCAGCGCGGCTGGCTTCCGCCGCCGACGGACACCTGCCACAAGCCGCCGCCGGTGGCCGGAAACGGCCGCACGTACACCTCGTCCCGCCCCGATTCGTTGGATGTGTACGCCAGCCATTTGCCGTCTGGCGAGACTTCGGGATGCAGCTCGGTGAACGGGCTGCCCGCGAGCAGCACCGGGGTTGAATCGCCGCTGGTGCGAACTCCGATCAGGTCGCCCGCGCCCGGGCCGGCGTTGTCGGTCCGGACCACCAGCCACTGGCCGTCCCGCGTCCACGTCACTTCCTGGATCTGCTGGGACAGGCGAAGCAGGAGACGATCCGAGCCGCTCCCGTCTGCGGGCCGGGTGACCACCATGCCGGTCGTGAGCGTGTCGCGGATGAATGCCACGAACCGGCCGTCCGGCGACCAGACGGGGCGCCGGTCCCGGCCGCCGAAAGTCAGGCGCGTGAGCGGCCCGCGGTCCAGCTGCTTGACCCAGATGTTCAATGCGCTGCTTCCCCCGCCGACGCCGACGGCGAGGCGTCGGCCGTCAGGCGAGACCGCAAGCGAATTGAACTGGCCCGACCACGATGTATCTATCTGGCTGACGCTTCCTTCGGCGGTCACGCGCACGACGATCGCGTCGCGGGAGTCGACTGCTCCCGACAGGTACGCGAGGCTGCCGGAGCGGGACCAGGCGAGCTGCGCGAAGCCTGCACCGCGATACACGTTCTCGAGCGCGGGGACGGCTCCTCCGGTGATCTCGAGCGCGTCGAGATCGAAAGGCGCGACGAGCGCGGCTCCGTCGGCACGCACGTACAACAGGTGGCCGGACGGCAGGTACCACGCCTGGATCGCATCCTCGATGATCGCCTTCCGCGTGCTCGTTCTGAAATCCACCGCGTGGACGCCGACGGAAACGCAGCCGGAGCTGCACATCTGCACCAGCACGCCGCGTCCACCGGGGAGCGGCGTGGGATGACCCATGCCCCGCCCGCCCGTCAGCGTGTCGTGCAGCACGACCGTGTACGACCCGCCGGCCTCGCCGATCCGGCGGAGCTCGATGATCGATGGCGCCACGTAGACGAGCGACCCGTCCTCCAGCCACGCGGCTCCGCCGTACGGAGCCGCGACGGAATCGGCGATCGTGATCGCCGCGCCTCCTCGAACGCGAACCTTCTTCAGCTTGCCGTCAGCGACGAAGGCGACCCACTCGCCGTCGGGGGAGAAAATCGGATTCGAGGCGCGCTCCGTGCCGGGGATCGCGCGCGCGTCGAGCTCCGAGCGTTGCTTGATCCAGAGTTGGCCGCCTGCGACGGCGTCACGGAAAGCGAGGGTCGCTCCGTCGGGCGAGAGCGCCAGGCCGGCGTTCAGGACACTGACGCCGGCGGTGTCGCCCATCTCGACGTACTGCCAGTTGGGCGTTTCCGCGCCGGCGCCCGGGCCACTCGTGGCCATCCACGCGGCCAGCGCGAGCGCCGCTACCGCAATTCCCGACGCCACCAGGGCCGCCATCCGCCATCGCGGCGCGGCGGCGGATGTGACCGTCGCGGCAGTCGCGCTGGTGTGCGCGCGCGTCGGCCCGCGGCCCGCTATCGCCTCGGAGAATTCCGCCGCGCTCGCAAATCTGTCCGCTGGCATCTTCTCCAACGCGGTGAGCACCGCGGCGTTCACGTGCGGCGGGACCGTGCGACGCTTGGCTACCAGCGACGAGGGATCGGTCGTCAGAATCTTCGCGACGACGGCCTGCGCGTTGGGACCGGTGAACGGCGGCTCGCCGGTGAGCATCTCGTACGTCACGGCGCCCAGCGCGTAAATGTCGGCGCGATGATCCACGGCCTTGTCGCCCATCGCCTGCTCCGGCGCCATGTACTGCGGCGTGCCGAGCGACATGCCGGTCTGCGTCATCCGCTCGCCGCCCGCCTGCTGCACGGCGAGCGCGATACCGAAATCCGCGACGACTGGGCGGCCGTCGTGCAGCAGGATGTTCTCGGGCTTGATGTCGCGGTGCACGACGCCACGCTTGTGCGCGTACTCCAGCGCGTCAGCGACGTTCGTCGCTATCCTGAGCGCGTCGGGAACGGGCAGCTGGTGCTCGCGCGCCAGCTTCTGTCGCAGCGTCTCGCCTTCCACATACGGCATGACGTAGAACAGGAGATTGTCCGCGGCCCCCGAGTCGAACAGCGGCAGGATGTGCGGGTGCTGCAGGTTCGCGGTGAGCTCGATC
>DATKDR010000023.1:0-2566 GCA_035512635.1 Longimicrobiales bacterium
TCGGATCCACCTCGCTGCGGCCCCACTCGCTGTGGGGATCCCACGCGCGGTCGTACACGGCGCCGGGATCGGGCCATCGCTCGACGAGAAACGAGCCTCCGGTTTTCGCGACATCCTCCCCTGTCATGTCGAGCGAGAACATCCACATGACCTGCTTCGCCTGCTCGGGGTGATCCTTGATCCACTGGCGGCTGCCCGAAATCTCGTCGATGAAGAGAAACGTGATCGTGCGTTCCGGCCGCGGCAGCTCGCCGCGCGCGATGGCGTGGTGCATCGCAAGAGCCATTTCGGCGAGCGTCGCGACGCCGCTGGCGTTGTCGTTGGCGCCCGGCTCCTGCACGTGCGCGGCAATGACGATGCGCTCGGACGGCAGCGAGGCGCCCGGCAGCTCCGCAATGACCATGCGCGCCGGACGATCGGTGAACGTGCTCGCGATCGTCACGCGCGCCTGAAGCGGTCCGGCCGCAAGCCGCGTCCGCATCGCCGCCGCCGCGCGCGGCGACGCCTTAAAGCCGAACGATTGCTTCGCCTTGTCGTAGGGAATCGATCCCCACTGCAGGATGTCCCACTCCTCGCGCGGCGGCTCGGGCACACCGGGCGGCATCGGCCGGATGTAGGCCGGCAGCGCGGTGGACACGACACCCGCGGCGCCGCGACTGGTCGCCTCGCGCCAGAGGCGCCCGGCATCGGCGTCGCCGAGCACGAGCGCGCCCTTCACGTCCCGGCCTTCGTAGTCCTCCGCGCGTTCGCCGCGGCCCACGTCGACGACGCGCAGCACGCGGCCGCCGGGCGGCGTCGAAAACGAGTTGATGCAGAGCGCCAGCCGCTCGCGCGCTTTCGAGAGCACAGGCGTCTCGCTGCCGTCGGACGCGATCAGCGCCAGCGTGCCCTCGCTGTGGTCCCATCCGTGACCCTGATTCGGATAGCTGTGAATGCGCGCGGGCGCGACGGGAGGGCCGTCGGCGCCTCCGCGCGTGCGCCCGTCCATCGTGAAGCCGCCTTCGATCAGCCGCTCGTGGATGCGATCGATGGATCGGTCAAACCCCTCGTTGCCCGCCAGACGCCAGTACCCGCTCATGAACTCGACATGCCCCATCGCCGCGCCGCGATCGAAGCCGTCCAACAGCGTCCCGATGGCTCGCTCCGCTCGGGCAGGAACAGGATCGGTAACCGGTAACCGGTAACCGGTTGTCGGTGCGCAGGCCGTCACCCACAGTGCCAGCGTCAGCGCCAGCGGCCTCGTCAGGTGCGGGACCATTTCAACATCTGTTTCTCGAGATCCAACGGATAGGAAATCGCGACGTTCACGATCTCGCCGCTCGCGTCGCGCACGGGCTCGAGCTCGGGCATCACGAAGCCCGTGTACGACGGCATGTTCAGCCTGGCCACGCGCGCCACGATCTCGTCGCGCAGCGCCGGATCGAAGTGCACCGCGTAGGTCTCCACCAGCTGCCGGCCGGCCTCGTAGTCGCCCTCCGACTTGATGCGCTGCACATCAGCCAGCAGCCGGCCCACGCCTTTGCGAAACGCCTCGACGTCCATGACCACGTGGTACGTCTTCCCTTCGCGCCTCCGGATCTCGATCGCGCCGGTGTTCGCCAGCAGCCAGTGCACGATCAGCTGCCGGTTGCGCAGGTGGTCTTCCTCGATCGTCGATCCCACGCGCACGCGGCGCAGCTGCACCAGCGCGGTGCGCGCGTAGGACTCGTACTCCGCCAGCACGATCCCGGCATGATCGGCGGCCGGCACCAGCTCGAGCTCCACCATCTTCGGATCCGCAACGAAGTACAACGCCACCAAATCCGCCCGCGCTTCTTCGAGCGTCGAATAGAGCTCCTTCAGCGCCAGGTGCGGCTGGATGCCCTCGGCCATCCGCCCCGACCCATGCCCCAGCACTTCGTGAATGTTCGTCGTCAGCTCCGACGCGAAGCTGGCCCACCGCTCGGCGCGCGCGGCCTCCTCGTCCGACCAGGCAAACTCGCGGCGGAACGACTCGGGCGTCGACTTGTCGTAGGCCTCGGCCACATTCGACAGCGACACCGACTTGCTGCCGTACGTCTCGCGCGTGGCCTGGTCGTTGGGCAGGTTGATGCCGATCGGCGTCACCGGTCCCGAATCGCCGGTTTCGACGACGACGTCGATGGCGCGGGCGGTGACGCCGCGCACATCGGCGCGGCGCCAGCGCGGATCCCAGGGCATGCGCTCCTCGAACCACGGCGCGGCCGCCGCGAGACGCTGAATGCCCGCGGTCTTCTCCGGGTTCACATAGAACACGAGCGCCTCCCATGCGCCCTTGACGCCGCGCGCGTCCATGTAGACCTCGACGAAGCCGTTGATGCTGTCGACCGGCGAGTCCTTGTCCTCGACCCACGCGATGTCGTACGCGGCGCGATCGGCGTCTTCTCCCGTGCGATAGAACCTGACCAGCGCCTCGAGCGCGCGGCGCATCGCGGGCGTCGCGTAGGCCGTCGCGTCTTCCAGGTGGCCGATGATGCGCGCGATGGCGTCGCCGTAGCGGCCCCCCTCCCGGTACACTTCCTCCTCGAGCCGGCCATCGTCATGCTTC
>DATKDR010000024.1:0-45700 GCA_035512635.1 Longimicrobiales bacterium
AAGACGCGCTGGCCGGAACCGCTCCCCCCACCTCCTTCCACGCGGAGCTCACCCTTGCCCAGCAGGGTCATCATCGGCGCATGGCCGGTGAGAATGCCCACCTCCCCGTCGAACGCCGGGGCCACGACGGAGGTGGCGTCGCCCTCGTAGAGCGACGCTTCCGGGGAAATGACGGAGACGTGTAACACGGTCAACCCTGCATCTTGCGGGCGTTCTCGATCACGTCGTCCGCGCCGCCGGCCATGAAGAAGGCCTGCTCGGGATACTGGTCGAACTCGCCGGCCACGAGCCGCTCGAACGACGAGATCGTCTCCTCGAGCTTCACGTACTTGCCCTTGATGCCGGTGAACTGCTCCGCCACCGCGAAGGGCTGCGACATGAACCGCTGGATGCGGCGGGCGCGGCCCACGATCTTCTTGTCGTCCTCGGACAGCTCGTCCATGCCGAGGATCGCGATGATGTCCTGGAGCTCCTTGTAGCGCTGCAGGATCTTCTGGACCGACGTCGCCACGTTGTAGTGGCGCTGGCCGATGAACTGCGGGTCCACGATTCGCGAGCCTGAGGCGAGCGGGTCCACCGCGGGATAGATGCCCAGCTCCGTGATGGCGCGCGAGAGCACCACAGTGGCGTCGAGGTGCGCGAACGCGGTGGCCGGCGCCGGATCCGTGATATCGTCGGCGGGAACGTAGATCGCCTGCACCGACGTGATCGAGCCGTTCTTCGTGGAGGTGATGCGCTCCTGAAGATCACCCATTTCGGTTGCAAGAGTGGGCTGGTACCCCACGGCGCTCGGCATACGGCCCAGCAGCGCCGACACTTCCGAGCCGGCCTGCGTGAACCGGAAGATGTTGTCGATGAACACCAGCACGTCCGCGTTCTCCTTGTCGCGGAAGTACTCGGCCACCGTCAGCCCCGAGAGACCCACGCGCAGGCGCGCGCCCGGCGGCTCGTTCATCTGGCCGTAGATCAGCGCCACCTTGTCGAGGATGTTGGCTTCCTTGAACTCGAGGTAGAGGTCGTTCCCCTCGCGCGTGCGCTCGCCCACACCGCAGAACACCGACTTGCCGCCGTGCGCCTTGGCGACGTTGTTGATGAGTTCCTGGATGACGACCGTCTTGCCGACCCCGGCGCCGCCGAAGAGACCGATCTTTCCGCCCTTCACGAACGGAGCGATGAGGTCCACGACCTTGATGCCGGTCTCGAAGATCTCGGTCTTCGGCTCGAGCGTCGTGAACTTCGGAGCGGGACGATGGATCGGCCAGCGCTCCACGTCGGCGCCGATCGGCTCGCCACGATCCACCGGGTTGCCGAGCACGTTCAGGATGCGACCGAGCGCCGCGTCGCCCACCGGCACCGCGATCGCGCGGCCCGTGTCACGCGCCGACATGCCGCGCACGACGCCGTCCGTCGACGACATCGCTACCGCGCGCACCTGGCTACGGCCGATGTGCTGCTGCACCTCGACCACCAGATCGATCGCCTGCCCACCGTCGCCGCCGTCCGACTTGATCTCGAGCGCGTTGTAGATCTCGGGCAGCTCGTCGGCCTCGAACTCCACGTCGAGGACCGGCCCGATGACCTGAACGACTTTTCCTGAGTGCTCTGCCATGTCTCTCTCTAGTGTCTGCCCGTTTGGGCCTTCTTCGCGTTCCCTGCGGGAGGCGCTAGGCACTAGCCCCTAGGCTCTAGTCCCTTCCTCCCCATTCCTTCGTGCACGCAGGCGCCGTCGTTTCTGCTAGTGCCTAGAGCCTAGCGCCTAGCGCCTACTCGAGCGCTGCCGCGCCGCCGACGATCTCGGCGATCTCCTGCGTGATCTGCGACTGACGCGCGCGATTGTACGTGCGCCGCAGATCGTCGAGGATGTCGCCCGCATTGTCCGTCGCGTTCTTCATCGCCGTGCGCCGCGCACCCTGCTCGGCCGCGGCCGTCTCGACCAGTGCGCGGTACACGCTGTTGCGCACGTAGAGCGGCAGCAGTCGGCCGAGGATCTCGTCCGGCGACGGCGACAGCAGGTAGAGCGGGTTGTGCGCCTTGTCGGTGCCCGCCTCGTCCGGCTTCGCCTCGGGCGGCCTGACCGGCAGCACCTGCATCACCGCGGGCGGCGTCGACATCGCCGAGCGGAACTGTGCGTAGACCACATAGACGCCATCCAGCTCGCCGCTCTCGAAGCGTGCGCGCAGCTCGTCGACGAGCGAGGCGGCGTCCTCACTCGAGGGCCGGTCGCTGATATCGGTGCGCGTGACGACCGGTTTCTCACCCTGGAAGCGGAAGAAGCTGATGCCCTTCCTGCCGACCGCGTGCAGCTCGACGTCCGTGCCCTGCTCGCGCAGCCGCGCGAGGAGCCCGCGCGCTTCGCGTGACAGGTTGACGTTGAACGCGCCCGCCAGCCCCCGGTTCGACGTGAGCGCGATCACCGCGGCGCGCTGCTGTCGCTCCGGCTGGCGCAGCAGCGGGTAGCGCTGGCGCAGCTCGGGATCCATCAGCCGGCCGATCACCTCGGCGAGCTGCTGAGCGTAGGGGCGCGCCGCATGGACCCGGTCGGACGCGCGCTTCAGCTTCGACGTCGCGACCATTTCCATGGTGCGCGTGATCTGACGCGTCTTGTCGATCGAGCGGATGCGCCGCTTGATCTCGCGGGCCTTGGCCATCGCTTACGCCCCCGCCGTCGCGGGCTGCTTCGCCTCGGAGGCGGCGCCGGCGGTCTCCTGAGCCGGCTCGCCCGCGGGCTTCGTCTCGCCGGGCCGCTCACCAGCCAGGAACTCGTGATTGAACGCCTGGATCGCGCGCACCAGCTTCTGCTCATTCGCTTCCGAGATCTGCTTCTCGTCGCGCACCGCGGCGACCAGCTCCGGGTGACGCTCGCCGATGGCCTCGAGGAAGCGACTCTCCCATTCGCGCACCCGCTCGACGGGCACGCTGTCGAGGTGACCCTGCGTCACCGCGTAGATGACCATGACCTGCTGCTCGACGGTCATCGGTCGGTACTGCGGCTGCTTCAGCAGCTCGACCGTGCGCTCACCGCGCGCGAGCTGCCGCTGCGTGGCCGCGTCGAGCTCCGAGCCGAACTGCGCGAACGCCTCGAGCTCGCGGTACTGCGCGAGATCGAGACGCAGACGGCCCGCGACCTTCTTCAGGCCCTTCACCTGCGCCGCGCCGCCCACGCGCGACACGGAGATACCGACGTTCACGGCCGGCCGGACGCCCGAGTAGAAGAGGTCGGGCTCGAGGTAGATCTGTCCGTCCGTGATCGAGATCACGTTCGTCGGGATGTAGGCCGACACATCGCCGCCCTGCGTCTCGATGATCGGCAGCGCGGTGAGCGAGCCACCGCCCTGCTCGTCGGATAGCTTGGCCGCGCGCTCGAGCAGACGCGAGTGCAGGTAGAAGACGTCGCCCGGGTACGCCTCGCGGCCGGGCGGACGGCGCAGCACCAGCGACAGCTGGCGGTACGCGGTCGCCTGCTTCGAGAGGTCGTCGTACACGACCAGCGTCGCCCTACCCTGCCACATGAAGTGCTCGGCGAGCGCGGTCGCGGCGTACGGCGCGATGTACTGCATGGGCGCCGGATCCGACGCATTCGCGGCCACGACGATCGTGTACTCCATCGCGCCCTCCTCGCGCAGCTTCTCGACGACCGACGCGACCTTGCCCGCGCGCTGACCGATCGCGCAGTAGACGCAGACGACGTCCTGCCCCTTCTGGTTGATGATCGTGTCGAGCGCGACGGCCGTTTTGCCGGTGCCGCGGTCGCCGATGATCAGCTCGCGCTGGCCGCGGCCGATCGGAATCATCGAGTCGATCGCCTTGATGCCCGTCTGGAGCGGCTCGTGCACCGGACGGCGCAGCACGATGCCGGGCGCGACGATGTCGATCTGGCGACGCTCGCCCGACTCGATGGGACCCTGACCGTCGACGGCCTGGCCGAGCGCGTCCACCACGCGGCCGAGGAACGCCTTGCCCACCGGAATGTCGAGGACGCGGCCCGTGCGGCGCACCGCATCGCCCTCGTGCAGTGCGGTCCAGTCGCCCATGACGACCGAGCCGATGTTGTCCTCTTCCAGGTTCAGCGCGAGCGCGGTGATCGTCTCGCCCGTTTCCGTCGAGGTGATCTCGAGCATCTCGCTGGCCATGGCTTCCGTCAGGCCGTAGATCCGGGCGACGCCATCCTTCACCTCGAGGATCTCGCCGACTTCCTCCACCTTCAGATCGGACTCGTAGCGGTCGATCTCCTGGAGGAGTACGTCCCGGATCTCGCTCGCGCGCAGTTGTGTCTCGGAACTCGCCATATCTCTCTCTCTAAACCGTCTCGGTGTCGGGCAAAACCGCGAGCGTCATCCGCCGTCGCAGCGCGAGCAGTTGCCTGCGCAGTGAACCGTCGATGACGTTGTCTCCATAGCGCACGATGGCGCCGCCGATGATCTCCGGATGGATCCGGAAGCGCGGCACGATGGTGCGGCCGAGTCGTTCGCTCAGGCCCGAGCGGATCTCCTCCTCGAGCCTCTCGTCCGGCTCGGCGGCGAGGACGACCTCGACGTCGAGCCGGTTGAACTTGCGATCGACGCGCGCGCGATACTCCTCCGCGATGAGCGGCAGCAGCCGCTGACGCCGCTTGTCGATCACGATCATCAGGAAATTCAGGAACGGACGCGGCACGCGCTCCGCCAGCACCTCGCGCAGCACGCGCTTCTTTTCGTCCGCCGGCAGCTTCGGAGTCTCCAGGAACGTGCGCAGCCGCGGCTCCTGCTCGAACAGCGCGACCAGATCCTCGAGCGCCGACCTGTAGTCGTCGTGCGCCTCGTTCCGCTCGGCCAGCTCGAACAGCACCTCGCCGTAATTGCGCGCTACCGTCGTCGCTTCCATCGCGTCAGGCCGCTCCCGATCCGGTGCCCGTGCGCGCGATCACGTCCTGCACGAAGCGGCGATCGGCGTCGCCCTGCACCTTCTGGCCGAGCAGCTTCGAGGTCGCGGCGAGCGCCAGCTCTACCGCGGTCGCGCGGATCGCGTCCACCGCCTTCTCGCGCTCGCGCTCGATCTCGCCGCGCGCCCGCTCCAGCATCTCGCGATGCTCGGCGTGCGCTTTCTCGACGACTTCCTGCCGCACCGACTCCGCCGCCTGCTTGGCTTCGGCGAGGATCAGGGCTGCCTCGTCGCGCGTGCCCGCGAGCTGCCGCTTCTGCTCCTCGAGCAGACGCAGCGCCTCGTCGCGATCGCGCTGCGCCGACTCCATCAGCTCGCGGATGCGGTCCTCGCGCGCCTGGGCGTACCCCAGGATCGCCGGGAACGCGTACTTTGCGAGCGCCCACAGCAGCAACAGGAAGATGACGATCGTCCAGAACGACACGCCCAGGTTCAGGTCGAACAGCCCCGGCTGTGCGTGCTCTTCCTGGAGGATGATGCCTATCAGGTTCATCGGTTCTCTCGTTTCACTCGAGAAGGTGAGGTGAGGTAAGGTGAGGTGAGGCGGGAATCGAAGTCCTCACCTCACCTCACCTTACCTCACCTTCGCAGTTCTAGAGCAGCTTGAAGAGCAGCATGATGACCAGCGAGAACAGCGCCACACCTTCGATGAGCGCCGCCAGGATGATCGATGCCGTCTGCACGGTGGCCGCCGCTTCCGGCTGACGGGCGATGCCCTCCGCCATGGCATGACCGATGTTGCCGATGCCGATGCCCGCGCCGATCACCGTGAGACCGGCGCCGATGCCCGCACCCAGCAGCGACTGATAGTTGGCCGCCGCCTCCGGCGTGAAGCCGCCCGCCACGGCGTCCTGCGCGACCTGAATGAGCCCGAACATTCCGCAAACTCCTTTGTTGGGATCCGGGGGTTTCGTTTCGTCCCGCTCCGCCGTCCGCCTCGGGTCGGCCCCCTGCCGCCCGCGCGATCGATCGACCTCTTCGGTCTTCCCGGCACTCTGGCCGGTACGTTACGACGGATGCGCTGGAGCGGGGCATCCGAAGGCGCGCCTCATGGGCGGACGCGCTCGCCCTTTTTCCGGGCATTGGGCGTTGGGCCCAGCCCGTCCCTTCACCTCGCCGTCACGCCGAGCCCAAAGCCCAAAGCCCTAATGCGCATGCACGATGAGTCCGATGAAGACCGAGCTGAGCATCGCAAAGATGTACGCCTGCAGGAACGACACGAAGATCTCGAGTGCACCGATCGCGACCGCCATGACGACGGGCGCGGGAATGACGATCAGCGTGGCTACGGTTCCCATCGCGAGCATGATGAGTCCGATCAGGGCGAGGATGATGAAGTGGCCGGCGTTCATATTCGCGAAGAGCCGGATCGCGAGCGCGAACGGCTTGGTCAGCTTACTCAGGAACTCCACCGGCGTCATGATCACGAGCATCAGCGCCTTGCCGACCGGTCCCATGCCGGGCGGAGCGTAAAAGATGGTGCTCAGGTAGCCTTTCGGCCCGAGCGTACGCATGCCCGCGACCTCGACGACGATGAGCGTCATCATGGCGAGCGCGGCGGTCACGGCGATGTTCCCCGTCGCGGTCGCGCCCCACGGCAGCAGTCCGATCAGGTTCGCGAACAGGATGAAGAAGAAGAGCGTGACGATGAATGGCACGTAGCGCTCGCCGCCGTGGCCGATGTTCTTCAGTGCGATCTCGTCACGGATGAACAGCACGAAGGCCTCGACCACGTTGGTCGCGCCACTCGGACCGGCCCCCGCACCCGCGGCGCGCGCGCGCTTCGCCTGCCGCGCCGCCGGGATCATCACTAGCAGCACCAGCGCCGCCGCGAACAGCATGAACAGCACGTGCTTGGTGATCGAGAAGTCGATCACGAGCGGGCCCAGATGCACCGGATCGAATTGCGGCAGATGAACCACGCCCCACGGCGCCTCCCACTCCCGGGAGTCCGTCAGGTGGTGCATCATCGTTTCGCCGATGTCGAACTCGCCCGCGCCGTGGCCGCCCGCCTCGGCCCCGTGCGTCGCGTCGACGGCGTCGACGCCCTGCACCGCGTCCGCGCCCTGCATCGGCTCCGTCGCGTCGTGCGCTTCCGCCTGCACGGAGGCCGCCGACCGCATCAACGCCCAGATATTTCCGATCATCCTTCGCGCAGTCCCACGAAAAAGAACACCGGCTCCATCAACAACAACACGAACAGAAAGCCAGCCAGACCCAGCAGTGCCGGCGCCGGCTCCAGCGTCGACGAGCGCGTCACCCAGTACGCGCCCGCCAGCACCACCGCCAGCCGCGCCAGGATTCCGGCCGCCCACACCGCCAGAAAACCGTTGCGGCGCCTACGGAAGCCCAGCAGCGCCGCGAAGGCGACCAGCTGCACGGCCCAGGCGACGCCCGCCGCCCACCACACCGACCTCGCGGCTTCCCCGCCGAGCAGCCAGCTCAGCAGGCCCGCCAGCACCGCCACCACTCCCGCGCCCGTCAGCGCGTATCCCAGGTACGCCCTCACGCGCGCCCCTCCCCTCCGTCGGCGCCCCGCCCTTCCGCTCCGCCACCCCCCGCGTCGCGGCCATCCCCCGTCCGCAATTCCCGGGCACTCTCCTCCTGCTTCTGCCGCGGCTCGATCACCATGTGCCAGTACAGGCTGTAGAAGCCCGCTCCGGCACCGATGAATGCCCCCGCGATCAGGAACAGCGGCATCGTACCCAGCCACCGGTCCACGAACCACCCGCCCACCAGGAACAGCCCCGTACTGAGCGCCCACGTCAGCCCGTAGCCCAGGTACTGCGCCGCATTCACCAGCTGCGGCCCGTCCTTTTTCGGCTGTGCTGCCACGCTCCTCCCGTTGCCCGAGTCGGCGAGCAGGCGGTAAACCTATTTGCTTGTGAAATTTTTCGCAAGCGCCCCCGGCGTCGTTTTCGCGGCACTCGTTACCGACGATTATCGAGCCCGTTTCGTTGGGTGGGGAGCGGACACCGAATGCGAATGGGAAGGGAGGCACCGCGGGTCGGATTTCGTTGCGGCGGCCGAGCGCGCGCGGCTATAATCGGCCTCCCTGAACGATTTACACGCGGGAGGTTCGAGTGCGCGGAACAGGTGAGCGGGGGCGGATCGCGCTGTACACGGCGCTGGCGGTGGTGGGCGTCGCCGGCTGCACGATGAGCAACGATGCGGACGATCCGGAGTTCGTCGCGAGCGGAGACGAGCTGGTCGCGACGATGTCCGTGGAGACGGGCAACGGCGTGACGCGGCTGACGCTGCACGTGACGAACCCGACGAGCGCGCCGGTCGAGCTCGAGTTCCGCAGCGGGCAGCGGTACGACTTCGCGGTGACGCGACTGAACGGGGACGAGGTCTGGCGCTGGTCGTCGGACCGGATGTTCACGCAGGCGCTGGGGACGGAAACGCTGGCGGCGCGTGGTTCGGTACGGTACACGGCTGACTGGTCGTCGGGTGCGCTGGAGGGCGAGTTCGTGGCGACGGGCGAGGTGACGGCGACGAACCGGCCGGTGGCGCAGTCGGCGCGTTTCGAGCTGGCGGGCGAGGAGTGAATCGGAGCGGCGGCGCCGCGGCGGATCAGGCGATGACGGATGCACCGGCCGACGACGTCCGTCTGCTCGAGCGGCTGTCGCAGGCAAGATCGGCGCTGGAGGGGGAGATCGGCAAGCGCATCGTCGGGCAGTCGCATGTGGTGGAGGGGCTGCTGATCGCGCTGCTGTCGAACGGCCACGCGCTGCTGGTCGGCGTGCCGGGTCTCGCGAAGACGCTGCTCGTGTCGACGCTGGCGGAGGCGCTGGACCTGCGCTTCAGTCGCATCCAGTTCACGCCGGACCTGATGCCGACGGACATCACGGGGACCGAAGTGCTCGAGGAGGATCGCACGACCGGCCGTCGCGCGTTCAAGTTCGTGCGAGGTCCCATCTTCGCCAACGTGGTGCTGGCGGACGAGATCAATCGGACGCCCCCGAAGACGCAGGCGGCGCTGCTCCAGGCGATGCAGGAGCGGGAGGTGACGGTATCGGGCGAGACGTTCCCGCTCGAGCCGCCGTTCTTCGTGCTGGCGACGCAGAATCCGATCGAGCAGGAGGGGACCTACCCGCTGCCCGAAGCGCAGCTCGACCGGTTCATGCTGGAGCTGCGGGTCGGGTATCCATCGCGCGAGGAGGAGGAGCGGATCGTCCTCGAGACGACGGGCGCCGAGCCGGCGCCGGTGCGGGGCGTGCTGAGCGCGCCGGAGCTGCTCGCGCTCCAGGCGCTGGTGCGACGGGTGCCCGCGCCGCCGTCGCTCGCGGCCTATGCGGTCCGACTGGTGCGCTCGACGCGGCCGGAGGACGAGCTCGCGCCGGAGCTCGCCACGAAGTACGTCGACTGGGGCGCGGGCCCGCGCGCGTCGCAGTACCTGGTGCTCGCAGCGAAGGCGCGCGCCGCGCTGGATGGGCGCCCCGCGCCGGATTACGAGGACGTCCGCGCGGTCGCGCCGGCTGTGCTTCGACACCGTGTTGTCCCTAACTTCCAGGCGGAAGCGGACGGCAGGACGTCGGAAGACGTCGTGGCGGAGTTGATCGACGCGAGCCGGCGGTGGACATGAGCAACGGCGACAAACGGGAGGAACCTCCCAGTCGAGGCGGAGGGGCATGCTGCTTCTGATCCTCGGCATCGTCGCCGCGCTGATCCTTTCCGCATTCCTCACCGCGACCGAGCTGTCGGTCCTCTCACTGAGCGACGGCCGGGTCCGCACGCTGGTCGCCAAGGACTTCCACGGCGCCGCCGCGCTGGCCCGCCTGCACGCCACACCCGATCGATTGCTGGTGCTGCTGCGGCTGGGCGTCTCGCTCGCCGACGTGACGGTCGCGGCCTTCGCGACGCTGCTGGCGATGCGACTCGGCGGCGGATGGACGATCACCATCCTCATCATCACGAGCGCGGTACTGCTCCTGCTCTACGTGGCCCGGCTGCTGCCGCTGCGCCTGGTCGCGGGACACCAGGTCGATTTCGCGCTGCGTGTCGCGCCCGGCCTGTCGCGCGTGGTTCGCCTGCTCGGCCCGGTGCTCGTCCTGCTGGAGCGCCTCGCCCGCGTGGTACCGATGAACCGCGAGGCGATCACCGACAGCGTGTCGGAGAGCGAGGTCCGGCAGATCACCGCGCTCGGCCATCGCGAGGGACTGGTCGACGATCAGGAGCGCCTGCTCATCGATCGCGTATTCCGCATGAACGAGACGCGCGCGTGGGACATCATGACGCCGCGGGTCGACATGTTCGCCTGGCCCGCGGGACTGCTGCTGCGCGAGATCGCACCGCAGCTCAGGTCCGTCCAGTACTCGCGCGTGCCGGTCTACGACGACAGCATCGACGACGTCGTCGGCGTGCTCTACCTGCGCGACGCGTTCTCCGCGCTGGTCGCCGGGCAGCGCGACGTCCCCATCCGCGAGCTGGCCCGCGATCCTCTGCTCGTGCCCGGATCGCTCACGCTCGCCGTGCTGCTCCGCGAGTTCCAGAACCGGCGCATCCACCTCGCCATCGTCCTCGACGAGTACGGCGGCACCGAGGGTATCGTCACGCTCGAGGACGTCCTCGAGGAGCTGGTGGGTGAGATCGTCGACGAGACCGACGTGCCCGACGATCCCATCCTGCGCGTCTCACGCAACGAGATCATGGCCGCCGGCGACACCGACCTGCGCGAGATCAACCACTACTTCAACGCCGCGCTGCCGCTGCTCGAGCACCGCTCCCTCAACGGCTACCTGCTCGAGGAGCTGGGCCGCGTGCCGCGCGTCGGCGAACACTTCGAGCGTGACGGCATCGAGATGGACGTGCTCGAGGCGACGGGCACGCAGGTAGTGAAGGTGCGGATGCGGAAGGGGTCGGCTCCGCAGCCTGGTGGAGGGACGTCCCAGGCGGGCTGAGTCACCTGCCGAGCACGAGCACGGCCCACGAGCACGTACACGAACTGGAGGAGCAAACTCTCGCTCGCCTGCCGCCGGTTTGCCCAGATGCCGGCACCGCGCGCCGGATGAGCTCCACGCGACGATCTTTCTTCGGTGACGTGCTCGTGCTCGTGGATCTTGCTACGTGCCCGGCACGTGGATCAGGACGCGAGCCGCGCCAGCACTCCCAGCACTTCGTCGATGTCCGCCTCTGTGTGGTCCGCATTCACCTGGAAGCGGATCTCCTCGTCGCCCTTCGGCACTACCGGATAGGCCAGGCCGGTCGCGAGGACACCGTTCGCGAACAGGTGCTTCACCAGCTCGCGCGTGCGGGCGGTGTCCCTCACCATCAGCGGCACGACCGGATGCTCGCCCGGGATCACCTCGAAGCCGAGCTTCGTCAGCCCCGACTCGAATCGTTTCGTCAGTGAGCGCAACCGATCGAGCAGGGCGCGTCCCTCCTCGCCGTCGAGCAGCTTCAGCGCGGCGAGCGCCGCGCTCGCTTCGCCCACCGTGATCGGGTTCGAGTAGATGTACATCGGCGCGGTCTCGCGCAGATAGCGGACGACCGCGTCGTCGCAGGTGACGTAGCCGCCGTTCACGCCGAGGGCCTTGCCGAGCGTGGCGATCAACACGTCGGCGCGCGCGCCGGTGTACTCCTCCGTGCCGCGGCCCGTCGCACCGAAGGAGCCCACGCCGTGCGAGTCGTCGACGACGACGACCACGTTCTCGGGGAAGCGATCGTCGAACTCGCGCGCGGCCGCGACGATCTCCGCGAGCGGCGCGTGGTCGCCGCGCATGCTGAAGATGCCGTCGGTGATGAGCAGCACGCGGTCCGCCTTGCCCACGGCTTCCGACAGCCGCGCCCGACAATCGTCGACGTCGTTGTGACGATAGATACCCTTGCCCGCGGGGCGCGCGAGCTTCATCCCGTTGATGATGCAGTTGTGATTGAGCGCGTCACTCACCAGCCAGGTTCTTTCGCTGGTGAGCGCCGCGATCACGCTCATCACGGTCGCGTACGCGGAGCTGAAGAGCATCGCGGCGTCGCGTCCGTGGAAGCGCGCGAGCGCGCGCTCGAGCTCCACGTGGGGACCATACGTGCCGCTGATGAAGCGAACGGCGCCCGGCCCGGCGCCGTACTCGCGCGTCGCCTCCTCCTCCTCGCCCACGACGCGCTCGCGCAGCGACATGCCGAGGTAGGAGTTCGAGTTCATGCGGATGAACGGCCGCTCCCCCTGCCCCTCCAGGATCATGCGCGGACCGCGCTCGCCCGCGGGCGGCAGCACGCGCACGACCACGGTCTCGGCGCCCTTCGCGCGCCCCTCCGCGTCGAGGCTCTCGACCTGTGCCGCGAGCGCGGCCCTCATGCGATCGATCGGCATCTCGGATGTCTCAGATGGTGGGCTGCCGCGCGAGCAACTTCTCGATCATGTCCCGCGTCATCGCGTTCATGTCGTATTCGGGGCGCCAGCCCCACTCCTCGCGCGCGGCCGTGTCGTCGATGCGTCGCGGCCACGACTCGGCGATGCCCTGCCGCACGGAATCGACGTCGTATTCGATGCTGAAGCCGGGCACGTACTCGGCGATCGCGGCGGCGAGGCGCTCCGGCGTGAGCTGCATCGCGGTCACGTTGAAGGCGTTGCGGTGCACGAGTCGCGAGGCGTCGGCCGACATCAGCTCCATCGCGGCGCGCAGCGCGTCCGGCATGTACATCATGTCGAGCTGGGTGCCTTCGGCGAGGAAGCAGGTGTAGGTGCCGTCGCGGACGGCGGAACGGAAGATGTCGACGGCCCAGTCGGTGGTGCCGCCGCCCGGCGCGGTCACGTACGAGACGAGGCCAGGATAGCGGAGGCCGCGCGTGTCGACGCCGAAGCGTGTGTGGTAGTAGTCGCACAGCAGCTCGCCGGCCACCTTCGTCACGCCGTACATCGTCGTCGGCCGCTGGATCGTGACCTGCGGCGTCGGATCGGGCGGCGTCTCGGGCCCGAAGGCGGCGATGGAGCTGGGCGTGAAGACGGCGCAGCGCGCCTCGCGCGCGACCTCGAGCACGTTGTAGAGGCCGCCCAGGTTCACCTCGAACGCGAGCGCCGGCTTGTGCTCGGCGACGGCGGACAACAGCGCGGCGAGATGGTAGATCACGCCGACGCGGTGCGTGCTCACGGCTTCCGCGACGACATCGCTGTCGGTGCAGTCGAGCGACTGCCAGGGACCCGCCTGCACGAGCTCGGCCGGCGCGTCCTTGATGTCGGTCGCGATGACCTCGTCCTCGCCGAAGGCCGCGCGCAACGCGGGCACCAGCTCGGATCCGATCTGTCCGGCCGCGCCGGTCACGAGAATTCGACTTGCCATCCTCTGCCTCTGGGCGTTGCATGCGGGCGGCCGAATCTACGGGCGCGAGAAAGGCGGAGGCAAAGGCGGACCCCTGACGTTGTGCCGGTGCACCGACCTCGGCCTACATTCCCGCCATGGCTCACATCTACTCGTTCAACGGCAGGACGCCGCGCGTGCACGAGAGCGCGTTCGTGGCTCCGACGGCGGTGCTGATCGGCGACGTCGAGATCGGCGCGGAATCGAGCGTGTGGTTCGGCGCAGTGCTGCGCGGCGACCATCCGGAGCACGGTATCCGCATCGGCGCGCGCGTCAGCGTGCAGGACAACTGCGTGCTCCACGTGAGCGGCCGCGGTCCGACGGTGGTCGAGGACGACGCGACCATCGGCCACGGCGCGACGTTCGAGAGCGTCGTCATCGGTCGCTCCGCGCTGATCGGCATGAACTCGGTGCTGCTGCACGGCGCGATCATCGGCGAAGCCGCGCTGGTCGCCGCGCTCAGCGTGGTGCCGGAAGGCATGGAGGTGCCGCCCCGCATGCTGGCGGCCGGATCGCCCGCGAAGCTGCGGCGCGAGCTGTCGCCGGAAGCGGCCGAATGGGTCTACAACAGCGCCAGCCATTACGCGGAGCTGTCGCGCGCCTACCTGCGCGAGGGCATCGGCCGCGTCGATCGATGAGCACGCGCGTCGCGATCGTGGGCGGCGGCGCGATCGGCTGCT
The DNA here is from genome assembly GCA_035512635.1 of Longimicrobiales bacterium. Taxonomy (GTDB): domain Bacteria; phylum Gemmatimonadota; class Gemmatimonadetes; order Longimicrobiales; family RSA9; genus DATKDR01. Next base: position 13,892 of record DATKDR010000024.1, read on the forward strand.
CCATCGCCTGGCGACTGGCGCGGCGCGGCGCCTCCGTGCGTGTGATCGACGACCAGGTGGTGGCCGGCGCGGCGACGCGCGCGGCCGGCGGCATGCTCGCGCCCCTGGCAGAATCCCATAAGGCCGGACCGTTCCTCCAGCTCGCGCTCGAGAGCCTGCGCCGCTATCCGGACTTCGTCGCGGAGCTCGAAGCCGCGGCCGGGATCGCCGTCGGCTACGTCCGCGCGGGCAAGGTCGTCGCCGCGCTGAGCGCCGCCGAGGAGGACGATCTCGCGTCGATGCACGCCTGGCAGTCGACGACGGCGGGTGCGCGCACCGAGTGGCTGAGCGGCGAGGAGGCTCGCGCGCTGGAGCCGGCGCTCGCGCCGCAGGTGCGGGCCGCCGTGCTGATCACGGACGACCACCGCGTCGACAACGTCGCCCTCGGCGCGGCGCTCGAGCGGGCCGCCACTCTCGCCGGCGTCGACTGGATCCGGAAGCGGGCGAGTCGCCTGCTCGAAGCGGGCGGGCGCGCGCTGGGGGTGGAAACGAGCGACGGCGAGCGGATCGAGGCGGACGTCGTCGTCGTGGCGGCGGGCGCGTGGAGCGGGGAGCTCGAGGGCCTGCCGCGCGCGCTGCCGATCCGCCCCGTGCGCGGCCAGATGCTCGCGCTTCGACCGGAGCGCCCGCTGTTCGGCCGTACGATCGCGGGCACGCGCGGCTACCTGGTGCCGCGCCTCGACGGCCGCGTCATCGTCGGCTCCACCATGGAGGAGGCCGGCTTCGAGTCGAAGACGACGCCGGACGCGCTGGCGGCACTGCGGGCCGGCGCCGTGCGGCTGATTCCCGCACTCGCGGAGGCCGCGCGAGCTGGCGCCTGGGCGGGCCTGCGCCCCGCAACGCCCGATGGCCTGCCCGTGCTCGGCCCCGATCCTTCGATGCCGGGCCTCAGCTACGCGACGGGTCACTTCCGGAACGGGATCCTGCTTGCGCCGATCACCGCCGACGCGCTCGCGGCGGACATCCTGGGCGACGACGCGGATGTGGATCTGACGCCGTGGTCGGCCGGGCGATTCGAGCCTTCACCGACCGGAACGATGGAGGCCGGGCGGGCGATCGACGCGCGGGATCCGGCGAATGGAGGCGCTGCCGATGCGGCGGCCGCGGACCGACTGTGCGACCTGTGCGGCTCCCCGATGTACGAGGTGCACTGCAAGCTGATCTGCCCCTCGTGCGGCTACAAGCGCGACTGCACCGATCTGTGGTGAGAGGGCTTCAGGCGACGCCGAGAATGGTCGTCGTGTACCACGCGATCAGCGTATCGCCCCATAGCACGGTGACCGCCGCGCCGATGGCGAGGAAAATCCCGAACGGAACGAGCTTGCCCGTGCGGTAGCTGATCGGACCGAAGATGAGCGCGCCCAGGAGCGAGCCGAGGAAGATCGTCAGCAGCACGCCCTGCCAGCCGAGGAAAGCGCCGATGAACGCCATCATCTTGATGTCGCCGCCACCCATCGCCGGCTTCCTGAACGCCGCCTCGCCCAGAACGGCGACCAGCCAGAGCAGCGCGAAGCCGACCGCCGCGCCGATTCCGGCCGCCATCGGCGTGATGCCGCCGGGCAGAAACGAGAGCGCCACGCCGATCACGAGCCCGCCGATCGAGAACTCGTCCGGAATGATGTAGTGCTGGGCATCGGTCAGCGCGATACCGAGGAGGACGGTCAGGAACACCGCGAGCCGCAGCGCCTCGCCGATCGCCGGCAGCGTGAGCGAGAGACTGCCCCACGCGAAGGCGAGGACCGCGCCGCCCCAGATCAGCGCCACGGCCAGCTCCACGAGCGGGTAGCGGAGGCTGATCCGCAGTCCGCAGTGGCGGCAGCGCCCCCGCAGCGCGAGCCAGCTCAGCATCGGCACATTGTCGTACCAGGCGATGGCGTTGCCGCACCGGGGACAGCGGGAGCGCGGCGCCACCACCGACTCGTCCCGCGGCCAGCGATGGATGCAGACGTTCAGGAACGAGCCGATCACGGCGCCGACGAGCGCCGCGTAGACGATGATCAGCGAATCGGTCATTGCGTTTTTGCCGCCTGGTCCGCGAGCCGACGGGTCACCTCGTAGAGGAGGATACCCGCCGCAATGCCCACATTGAGCGACTCGGCGGCGCCACGGATCGGGATGGATACGAAGGTCCTCGCCAGCGTCGCGACCGGCAGACTCAGACCGGCCCCCTCGTTCCCGACCGCTAGCACGACCGGTCCCCTGATCGAGATCTCATGGACGGGCGTGCCGCGCGCGTCGCCCGCCAGCACGCTGCCGTCGACCGCGCGGACCCATTCCGCCGTGGCCGCGGGATCGGTCTCGACGATCGGCAGCCGGAAGAGCGAGCCCGATGCGGCGCGCACCACCTTCGGATTCCAGGGATCGACCGTGCCCGGCAGCACGATCACGCCGACGCAGCCCAGCGCGTCGGCCGTCCGGATGAGCGTTCCGGCGTTGCCCGGGTCCTGTACCGCATCCAGCAGCAGCACGACATCCTCCGGGCGCGCACGCAGGTCGGCGAGCGTCGCGCGCGGCGTCTCCGCCGCGACCACGACCCCCTGGGACGACTGGGTGTCGGCCAGCGCGGAGAGCTCGGCGTCGCTCACGCGCTCCAGCTCGCAGGCGCCGCCGAGGCGCTCCGCGAGCGCGCGACCGCGCGGCGTGTCCTCGAGCGAGGACGAGACGACGGCCAGCCGGGGGACGATCGACGAATCGAGCAGGTCCTCCACGACGCGGACGCCCTCGGCCAGGAACAGCCCTTCACGATCCCGGTTCTTCCGGCGGGACAGCCCGCGGATCAGCGAGGCGCGCGAGCGGCTCGGCACGCGTTCGACGCTTGGAATACGTCTTGCTCCCGGGGGCGGAGACCACCTGTGAGGAGGCTGGGTTTTCGAATGATGAATTCCATGGGTTCGATTCGGAGGACGTTCGCGATCGTCGCGATCGCTACCACGTCCATTAGCGCCAGCGCGTGCGGCATCTCCCGCCAGCAGGAAGTGGAGATCGGCGCCAGCTATTCGCAGCAGATCAATCAGCAGCTCCCGCTGGTCGAGGACGCGCAGGTGCACCGCTACATTAACGTCCTCGGCGAGGCGATAGCCAGCCAGGGCGGCCGCCAGTACGAGTACACGTTCTACGTCGTGAACGCGGACGTGATCAACGCGTTCGCGTTGCCGGGCGGCTGGGTCTACATCAATCGCGGCGTCATCGAGCGCAGCGACAACCTCGCCGAGCTCGCCGGCGTGCTCGCGCACGAGATCGGCCACGTCGAGGAGCGCCACGGCGCCGAGATGATGGAACGCGCGCAACAGGCGAACATCGGCATCAACGTCGCCTACATCCTGCTCGGCCGACCGCCGGGCCAGCTCGAGCAGGCGGCGATCCAGGTGGGTGGCGGCGCCGTTTTCGCCGGCTACAGCCGCGGCGCGGAGAACGAGGCCGACGCGGTCGCCGTGGACCTGCTGACACGGTCCGGCATCGATCCCAACGGGCTACTCACCTTCTTCAAGGAGCTGCTCGAGGATAGAGATCGCAACCCATCCGCCTTCGAGCAGTGGTTCTCGTCGCATCCGCTGACCGAGGACCGCATCGCGCACGTGCGGGAGGAGATCGCCCGGCTGAACCTGACCCCCGCGCAGACCGCCGGGCTAACGGTGACGAGCCAGTCCTACAACGACATGAAGGCGCGGCTGCGCTCGTATCCGGCTCCGCCGCCCGAGTACCGCCGGGATTAGCCTGCGCTTCGGTCGGCCGAGTCGCGGAGGCCAGCCGCTTCGGGTTGGGCCAGGCGAAGCATTCGGTACCGCGCCAGGCCCTTCGGCTCCGTCGAGGCGAAGCATTCGGTAACTGAAACGCTGGTGACCGAATGCTTCGCGCCTTTCCAATCGGCCCTGCCCTCCCGGCTGGCCCACTAACGGACCTCGTCGGACGCCCGCGAGGTAATCATCCGACATGATCTCCAAACCCGCATCACTGAAGACCGCCCTCACCATCGCCGGCAGCGACAGCGGCGGCGGCGCGGGTATCCAGGCCGACCTGAAGACGTTCCACGTGTTCGGGGTGTTCGGCACGTCCGCGATCACCGCGATCACGGCGCAGAACACGCTCGGCGTCCACGCGGTTCATGCCGTCCCGGCCGACATCGTCCGGGCCCAGATCCACGCGGTGGCGAGCGACTTCCGGCCGACGGCTTTCAAGACCGGCATGCTGGCGACGGCGTCGCTGGTCGGGGTGGTGGCCGACGCGATCGAGCAGGAGGCTCTGCCGCGCTACGTGCTCGACCCCGTCATGGTGTCGACCAGCCGGCACCGCCTGCTCGATGTCGAGGCCGAGCGCGCGATCGTGGAGCGGCTCCTGCCGCTCTGCGAGCTGGTGACGCCCAACCTGCCGGAGGCCATGGTCCTGCTCGGGGTGGCGCCGGACGACGCGCCGTCCGCCGCGGAAGGCGAACAGGCGCTACGTGACTACGCGCGCGCGCTCGTCGGGCTGGGTGCGCGTGCCGCGCTGGTGAAGGGAGGCCACCTGGCAGGTGCGGAAGTGATCGACGTGCTGTACGACGGCCGCGATTACCGGGTCTGGCGCGGGCCGAAGCTCGAGACCGCGCACACGCACGGGACCGGCTGCACGCTGTCCGCGGCGGTCACGGCCGGCCTCGCGCAGGGCCGGACACTCGCCGAGTCGGTCGAGCGCGCCCTCGCATTCGTCGGGCGAGCCATCGCCGCCGCCCCCGGACTCGGCGACGGCCACGGCCCGCTCAACCACTTCGTGACCGCGGACTGACTCGGCGCCTCAGCGGCGCGCGCGCGCTCGGAACCTCCGCTCTCCGTCCACGCCGGCGTCCGGCCGTATCCCCGCCGCGGCCATGTCGGCGCGCAGCTTGTCCGCACGTTCCGTGGTCGGCGGGTGCGTAGCCACCCACTCGCGCAGTCCGCCTTCCTCCTCCTCGACCGCGGCATCGAGATGGGCGAGGAACTGGAGCATGCCGTCCGGCCGGTAGCCGACCGCCCGCGCGTAGATCAGTCCCAGCGAGTCCGCCTGCATCTCGTCCTCGCGGCTGAGACCCGTGAAGAGCAGACTGGCGCCCGCCTCCGAGACCGCGTCCAGAAGCGGCCCCGAGAGCTGCGCCTCGTCGGAAGCGCTGCTCATCACTCCCGCGCGTCGAATGTCGTCCAGAACGTGCTTCTCGTCGACGTGCGCGACTTCGTGCGCGAGCACGCCCGCGAGCTCCGCCTCGCTCTCCATCAGCGCGAGCGCGCCGCGCGTGATGAAGATGTAGCCGCCGGGCGTGGCGAACGCGTTCACGTCGTCGGTGTCGAGGATGCCGAAGTGGAACTCCACTTCACCCGCGCGCAGCGACTGCTCCGCCACGGCCGAGCCGACGAGCGACACGTACTGGTTCAGAGCGGGATCCTCGACCAGACCGTACCGTCCCGCCACGGTCGCCGCGATGCCGAAGCCGATCTCCTGCTCCTTCGCGGGACCGATCGGCAGGGCCGCCGCACCCATGCGGCCGAGCCCCTCGACCGACGGCATCGACATCGAGCCGCACGCGGTGACCGTCGCGGTGAGCGCAAACGACGCGAGCAATACTACGCGCGAGGTGGGTGCTAGTCGCGAGGTGGGCGCCACGCGCGAGATGAGCTCCGCGCGCACCAACGCCCGAAGCCCCAAGCCCAAAGCCCGTTCGCTCATGACCCCCCCTCCTGCCGCGCGTAAACCCCCAGCCCGCCTTCGCGCATGAACGCATCCAACTCGATGAAGTTCACGTCGCGCTGCTCCATGCGAACGACGGCGACGGTGTCCGGGTCGACGACGATCTCGCCGTCGACGGTCTGCACGCGCGCGACACCGCGCGCGCCTGCGCTCGCGACCACTTCCTGATCGCGGCCGGCGCCCAGCGTTTCGACGCCGAGCCGGGCGAGGCCCTGCGCCGCACGCCGCACGGTGCCGGTCTCGAGCAGCGCATCGGCGAAATCCGCCCGCGCCTGCGGAAATCGTAGCACCACGCGCTGCACGCGGTTGCCCGCAGCGCGATCGACGAAGCGGCCGTCGTCGGGCCGCAGCGGCCGGCCCGCCTCGAAGCGCGAGACGACCGCCTGGACGAGCGTGTCTCCCGCCGCCTGGTGCTGCGCGAGCTGCGTGCTGCCGACGCCGGTGATCACGACGACGTCGGCGCCGTTGCCGACCAGAATCGTCGGTATGCCCAGCGTGTCGCCCGCCACCATGCGCCGGATCTCGGCGCGCCAGCGCGGCGCGCGCACGTACGTGTCGACGCGCGCCGTGAAGGCCAGCGTGTCCGTACGCGGGTTCGTCGTCCGGTGCGCGACCAGCCGGCCTCCCGTCCAGCGGCCGGGCTGGTACACGTAGTCGACCCACCGCTCCTTGCCGCCCGTCTGCGCCGCCACGGGCGTCGGCTCGAAGAGTCCGAGGCCGATACCGAATGCGGCCAGCACCAGCACGCCTGCCGTCGACGCCGACGTCGTCCGTTCGTTCGCGCGCGCGGTGCCGCTCCGTCCCATCAGCTCATAGATCTGCACGGCCTGCTCCTTTCCCTTCACTTTTACGTCGTCCAGCGACCGGAAGTCGTAATCGTCACCCACGGCGGCTTTCGTCGCCTCGCTGACGATGATGTTCGTGCCGTAATTCTTGTTCAGCCCCTCGAGGCGACTGGCGAGGTTCACGGCGTCGCCGATGGCCGTGTAGTCGAGCTTGTGCGTCAGCGAGCCGATGTTCCCCACGATCGCCTCGCCCGTGTTCACGCCGATGCCGATGTCGACGCCTTCCGTGATGCCCTGCTCGGCCCAGCGGCGGTTCAGCTCGCGCAGCTCGGTCATCATCTCGAGCGCCGTGTCGAGCGCGCGCCGCGCGTGGTCCGCCATCGGTATGGGGGCGCCCCAGAAGGCCATGACGGCGTCCCCGATGAATTTGTCGAGCGTGCCTCCGTTGCGGAAGACGACCTCGGCCATGCGGTCGAGGTACTCGTTCAGCATGGAGATGACCGTTTCCGGCGGCAGCCGTTCCGACATCGAAGTGAATCCGCGGATGTCGGAGAAGAGCAGCGTCAGCGGCACGCGCTCGCCGCCGAGCTTCAGTGTCTGGTAGTGATCCGCCAGCTGGCTCACGTACTGCGGCGAGACGTAGCGGCTAAAGAGGTCCTTCACGCGCTTCCGCTCGCGGCCTTCCGTAAAGTAGTTGGCCGACATGACGAGCGCGAACGAGAGCGAAGTCGCGGCGAGCGGGGCGGCGAGGTCCAGCCAGACCCCATCGACGTACGCCAATCCGGCCAGCACCACGAGCATGACGATCAGGGAGAGCGTGAAGAGGGCGCCCAGCGCCGCAGAAGTCGCACCGGCCACGAACAGCCCGGCGAGCAATGCGGGCAGGATCGTCACGGCCGCGTTCTCGGCGGCGGACGCGCGCTCCAGGAAGCCGTCGTTCAGATAGTTGTCGAGCGTGGCCGCGTGGATCATGACGCCGGGATCGTTCTGCGCGAGCGGCGTCGCCCGGGGCTCGAAGGTGCCGATTCCCGTGGTCGCGATGAAGACGACCTTGCCCCGCAGCACGTCGAACGGCACGTCCGCGGTCTCCGGCGTCCGCTGGCCGGTCGAGACCTGGTTGAAGCTCAGCAGCACGTCCGCGGCCCGGACGATCCGGTACGTCGACTCGCCGCCGAAGAGGTAGCGGCCGTGCCACTGGATCACGAGCGAGCCATCGTCGAGAGGCAGCCGAGTGCCGTTCTCGAGCAGCAGCTCGTCGTCGGTGAGGGAGCTGATGGCCGCCGCGTAGCGGTCGGGCCGCAGCACCCGCGCCGCCGCGAGCGCGATGTTCGGATAGAGCTTTCCCTGCGACGCGTATGCGGGAATGCTGCGGCGGGTGACGCCGTCTTCGTCCGTGTTGAGCAGGATGGAGCCGACGCCCGCCGCCTGCTCCAGGAAGAGCGGGTCGGCGGGCTCGACGAATGGATTCTGCTCCAGCTCCGGGGCCGCCTCGGCGAAGCCGATCGCGTGGCGCTCGAGCAATTCGCGCCGCCCCTCCAGCCCGAGATTCCGCTCCCAGCGCACGGCCTCCGCCGAATCGCCGGGCTGGAGCGTCATCGGCAGGACCACGCGCCCGCTGCTGGCGATGTCGAGCGCGAACGCGCTGTCGCCCCGCGCACGCAGGGAATCCGGCTCCGGGAACGTGATGTCGAAGATGGCGAGTCGGGCGCCCGCGTGGGCCAGATAGGCGACGATCTGGCCCTGCGTCTCGCGCGGCCACGGCCAGCGGCCGAGCTGTCGACGGAAGGCTTCCAGGCTGTTGTCGTCGATGGCGACGATGACGATCGACGAATCGGCCTCGGCCGGATCGTGCAGCGCCCGCGCGCGCGCGTCGAACGTCCCGTTCTCGAGCCCGTCGAACACGCCGGCGAGCGCGAGGAACCAGATGACGACGCCGACCGCGGCACCGATGCCCATGCCGAGCGGCAGCCGCCGCCGGATGCGGCGCAGGAAGGCGGAGTTCGCGCCCGGGATCTTCATGGCGCGGGCGCGGCGCCATCGGCGGTGTCGCGAGCGGCCGTCTCGGCGGTGTCCGGCGCGGCCGCAGCGATGGAATCCCGCGCGCCCGCCGCGGTCCTGCGATGCGCCGCCGGATCCATCCACCAGTCGCCGATGTCTGCGAAGGCACCGCGCACGTCGAGCTCCGTCGTGTGCAGCCAGTCGCGCGCGGCGAACAGCTCCGGGTAGTAGAACAGGAACGTCCAGGGCTGCTCGTCGCGCATGATCTCCTGCACGCGGCGCCACATCGGACGCGCCTGCTCGCGATCCAGGGTTCGACTCGCGCGATCGATCAGGCTGTCGACTTCCGCATTCGAATACGACGACGACTGGTAGGCGGAACCGAGCGCATCGCTGTGGAACAGGTCGCGCAGCGTGGCCAGGTTGAAGTCCGTCTCCCAGGCCAGGCCGCTCACGGCGTCGAAGTTTCGCGCGGGCGCCATCACGTCCTGGATCATCGTGCCGAATTCGGTCGCCCGCGGCCGCACGCGCACCCCCACCTGCGCCAGGTCCGCCCGGATCATCTCGACCACGTCGGCGTTGAACGGATTCTGGGCCGGGTACTTCATCTCGATCTCGAGGCGGCCGCCGTCCGGCCGCTCGACCGTGCCATCGCCATTCCGGTCGGTCAGCCCGGCGGCCGCGAGCAGCGCGCGCGCGCTGTCCGGCGAGAACGGCAACGGCCGCACGTCCTCCGGATACGCCCAGTGCACGGGCGCGATCGGGCCCGCCGCGAGGACGCCATAGCCGCCCCTGAGCACCGTCAGGATCTCGGGTCGATCGATCGCGAGCGACAGCGCACGACGCACGCGCGCGTCGTCCAGCGGTGGACGCTGTCCGTTCCAGGCGACAAACGCATACAGCCGCGACGGCTTCACGATCGCGTGGATGCCGGGCTCGGCGTCGAGCTGCCGCAGCTCGGGCGCGCGCGGTCCGATCACGAGGTCGACTTCGCCCGTCCGCAGCGCCGTCGTCTGCGCCGTGTTGTCCGGGACCACGAGCCACACCACGCGATCCAGGTACGGCGGGCCGCCGAGCGATTCCGGGTAGGCGGGATTCGCCTCGAAGATCCAGCGCTCGCCGGGTGCGGACGAGACGAAGCGGAAGGGTCCGTTGCCGACCGGCCGCTGGTTGTACTCCGCGGTACGCATCGCCCCGGGCGCCACCCCCTCGAGCAGGTGCGCCGGCATGATCGGCGTGAACGGCAGGCCCGCGAGCGGCTCCGGATACGCCTCGAACCGCACGAGTACCGTGTACGAATCGACCGCCTCCACCGAAGTCCAGCGTTCGAAGTAGCTCGCGTTCGGGAAGGCCGTCTCCGGATTGCGCGCGGTCTCGATCGTGTAGACGACGTCGTGCGCGGTCGTCGGCCGGCCGTCGTGCCAGCGCACGTCGCGTCGCAGGCGGAAGGCAGCGCTCGTCTCCGTCGCCTCCCAGGATTCCGCGAGCGCCGGCGCGTAGTCCAGCTCCGGCGTATAGCGCAGCAGCGGGGTGTACAGGAAGTAGCGATTCACCTCCTGCGTCCACTGGTCGCTCGCCAGGAAGACGTTGAGCACGCTCAGGTCGGCCGGTGAGGCGACGACCAGCGTGCCACCGCGCCGGGATTCGTCGGAGGCCGCATCGTCGACGCCCTCGTCGGCGCAGCCGGCGGCGAGTGAGGCGACGAGGATCATCGTGGCGACCGCGAGCGCACGGCGCGATTCGGCGCGGAGGCGCGCGGAGCCCGACGGGAGGTCGCCGACGTTCAGAAGTCCGTTCATCGTCTCAGGCGAAGTGGATGGAGAGGAACCGAATGATGCCGGTCGGGCGGGACCCGGAGCAAGCGTGGCGACGGTCGCTAGAGCGCGGCGTCGATGGCGCGGACGGCGCCGCGCACCAGCCGCTCGAAGCGCGGCCGCGCCTCCGCCCCGGCCGCGACGACCTCCTCGTGGTGCAGCGGCTCGGGAGAGAGTCCCGCCGCGAGATTGCTGATGAGCGAGATGCCGAGCACGCGGATGCCGCTCGCGCGCGCGGTGATCACCTCGTGCACCGTGCTCATGCCGACCGCGTCCGCGCCCAGCTTCGTCAGCATGCGGATCTCGGCGGACGTCTCGTAGCTCGGGCCCAGCACCGCGCAGTACACGCCGCGGCCCAGGCGGATGCCTTCCCGCTCCGCGACCTCGAGCGCCGCCTGCTTGAAGACGGGGTCATAGGGCTCCGTCATGTCCGGGAAACGCCGGTCACCCTCCACCACCGGGCCCACCAGCGGATTGCGGCCGGTCAGGTTGATGTGATCCTCGATCAGCATCAGGTCGCCCGCGTTGAAATCCGGGTGCACGCCGCCCGCGGCGTTGGTCACCAGCAGCGCGCGCGCGCCGAGCGCCGCCATGACGCGCACCGGAAAGGCGGCGAGCGCCGCGTCGTGACCCTCGTAGAGATGGAAGCGTCCCTGGAGCGCGACGCACGGCACGCCTTCCAGTCGGCCGATGACGAGCGCGCCCGCGTGTCCCTCGACGGTGACCGGCGGAAACTCGGGAATCTCGCTGAACGGGATGCGCGTCGCGTCCTCGAAATCGTCCGCGATCGCACCCAGCCCGGAGCCGAGGATGAGCATGACGCGAGGCTCGAGCGGAGCACCTGCGCGGATGCGGTCCGCGACGCTGCGCGCGACGGAGGCGAGATCCGGCTCGCCCGCGCGGCCCGCATGCACCAGCTCGGCCGCCGCGCCGGTCGCTTCCAGGCGCTCCTCCGTCATCGCTACAACACCATGCCGGCGATGGTCGCGGTCATGAAGGCTGCGAGCGTGCCGCCGATCATCGCGCGCAAGCCGAGCCGCGACAGGTCGCTGCGGCGCGACGGCGCGATGCCGCCGATGCCGCCGATCTGGATCGCGATCGAGCTGAAGTTGGCGAAGCCGCACAGCGCGTATGTCGCGATCACGATCGAGCGCGGCGACAGCGCCGTGCCCTCGGTCGCCGACAGCAGCGATCCCAGTTGCAGGTAGGCGACGAACTCGTTGACCACCGTCTTGATGCCGAGCAGCGAGCCGACGGTCGTCGCGTCCTGCCACGGCACGCCCATCACCCAGGCGAGCGGCGCCAGGATCCAGCCGAGCAGGACCTCGAGCGTGAGCGACTGCCCGTCGGCCAGCGCCCCCACGGTCTGGAGCATGCCGGTGATGCCGATCACTCCCATCGACCAGCCGAGCAGCGCGTTGATGAGCGCGATCAGCGCGATGAACGCGAGCAGCATCGCGCCCACGTTCAGCGCCAGCGTCAGCCCCTCGCCCGCCCCCCGCGCCGCCGCGTCGATGACGTTCGCGTCCGTCTTCTCGATCTCGACGCGCAGCGTGCCGCGCGTCTCCGGATCACCCGTCTCCGGAACCAGCAGCTTCGCGATGACGAGGGCCGCCGGGGCGGACATCACGCTCGCCGCGATGAGGTGCCCCGCGATGTCCGGGAAGAACGGCAGCAGGATGCCGACGAACGCGGCCATCACGCCGCCCGCGATGGTCGCGAACCCGGCCACCATGACGGCATTCAGCTCCGACATCGTCATGCGCTCGACGAACGGCTTGATCAGAAGCGGCGCCTCCGTCTGACCCACGAAGATGTTGCCCGCGGCGGACAGCGTCTCGGCGCCCGACGTCTTCAGCGTGCGCATCATGACCCACGCCATCCCCTTCACCACCGCCTGCATGACGCCGAGGTAGTACAGGACCGTCATGAGCGACGAGAAGAAGATGATCGTCGGCAGCACGTTGAAGGCGAAGAAGGCGCCCGTGCGCGCGACCTGGCCGACGCTCGGCTCGAACGGCGCGTTCGCGGCCGGTGCGCCGGTGCCCACGGGTACGTTGCCCCAGACGAGGTCGCCGAACAGGAAGCTCGCGCCCTGCACCGTGAAGCCCAGCAGCGCGACGATGACGTCGTTCAGCCAGGCGAAGATCGCCACGCCCATCGGCGTTTTCAGGATGAACAGCGCGAAGACGAACTGGAGCGCCACGCCCCAGACGATGATGCGCCACGGGATGTGCCGCCGATCCGAGCTCATCAGCCAGGCGAGGCCCAGCATGACCGCGAGCCCCAGCAGCGAGACGAGCCGCTCGTACCATTTGGTGTCGAGATCCGCCCGCGCCTGCTGGATCGAGGCGCCGGCTCCGATCGGCTGCCCGCCGCGTACGCCCTCGGCCTGCTCGATGTCCTCGGCTAGGCCGGTGGGCGGCGACTCGACGCCCGCCGCGTCCGCCTCCTGCCCGCCCGACCCGACGCCGGTCGCCTGCGCCGGTACGCTGTCCGAGGCGCCGACCGCACCCGCCTGCGCGAGTGCCGGCCCGGCTCCGACTCCCAGCAGCAGGAGGACGACCGCGAATGTGATGCGAATGCGCGAGCTCATTCGCCGTAGGGAACCCAGATGTTCTTCACCTGCGTCGCCTCGCGCATGAACTCCGGCCCTTCCCCCTGGCGCGCTTCGTACCAGTCGCGCTTGATGCCGTGACCGACCCACGTGCGCTTCATGTTTCCGGCCGACAGCCGCTCGACCTCGGCCGAACCGTCCGCGTCGCCGAAATACCACATGCCGGCGACGTCGTCGTGGGCCGCGAGCACGGCCGCCAGCTCGTCGCGCCGGCCCGTCACGATGTTGACCACACCCGCCGGCACGTCGGACGTGTCCAGCACCTGATAGAAGTCCGTGGCGGCGAGGGCCAGGCGTTGCGAGGGCACCGCGACGACCGTGTTGCCGCGCGCGATCGCCGGCGCCACCACGGAGACGAAGCCGAGCAGCGACGGCGCTTCCGGCGCGACCAGCCCCAGCACGCCGATCGGCTCCGGCATCGCGAGCGTCACGTTGCGGAACGGCGTGTGGTGCACGGCGCCGTCGTATTTGTCGGCCCAGGCCGCGTACGCGAACAGCCGCCGCACCGTCGCGTCGACTTCTCGCGCCCCGCTGCGGTCGCCCGTCATCAGATCGATGCGACGCGCCATCTCATCCGCGCGCGCGGCGAGATTCTCGGCCAGGTAGTAGAGGATCTGCCCCCTCAGATGGCCGGTGGTCGCCGCCCATTTCCGCGACGCCTTGTTCGCCGCTTCGACCGCGTTCCGGATATCCTTCCGGTTCCCGAGCGAGGCCTCGCCCAGCGCCCTGCCATCCGCGCCGTCGATCGGATAGCTGTAGCCGCCGTCCGGCCGCGCCTGCTTGCCGCCGATGTAGAGCTTGGCCGTCCGGTCGATGCCCGGAAGAGGTGAGGTGAGGTGAGGTGAGGTGAGGAAATCACCCTCCCGCGCATGCGCCTGCCGGTCCCCCGCGCCTGCCCCCGCGCCCGCGCCTGCCCCTGTCAACGCCGCCCCGACGACGCGCCCCCCCTCCGACGACGCCGCCTCCTTCTCCCACGCCGGCTTCACATACTCGTACAGCCCCTCGCGGCCTCCTTCCCGCCCGAACCCGGACTCCCGATAGCCACCGAAGCCGGACGCCGCGTCGAACAGGTTGGTGCAGTTGATCCACACCGTGCCGGCGATCACTTGCGGCGCGATGTCGAGCGCCAGATTGATGTTCTCGGTCCAGATCGAAGCGGCGAGACCGTAGCGCGTGTTGTTCGCGAGCTCGACCGCCTCCTCCGGCGTGCGGAACGTCGACGACACGAGGACGGGCCCGAAGATCTCCTCCTGCGCGATCGTCGCCGCGGGCGACACGTCGGTGAACAGCGTCGGCGGGTAGAACCAGCCCTCCGTCGGGCAGCTCCAGGACGGCTGCCACATCGTCGCGCCCTCGTCCACTCCCTGCTTCACCAGCCGCTCGATGCGCTCGAGCTGCACGGGCGCGATGATCGCGCCGATGTCGACGGCTTTGTCGAGCGGATCGCCGACGCGGAGCTTCTCCATGCGCGCCTGGAGCTTCGCCACCATGCGCTCCGCGATGCCCTCGTGCATGAGCATGCGCGACCCCGCGCAGCAGACCTGCCCTTGGTTGAACCAGATCGCGTCGACCACGCCCTCGACCACGCTGTCGAGGTCGGCGTCGTCGAAGACGATGAACGGCGACTTGCCGCCCAGCTCGAGCGACAGCCTCTTGCCCGAGCCCGCCGTCGCGACGCGGATGATGCGCCCGACCTCGGTCGACCCCGTGAACGCGATCTTGTCGATGTCCGGATGCTCGACGATCGCCGCGCCCGTCCGGCCGTCGCCCGTGACGATATTGACCACGCCCTTCGGCAGCCCGATCGCCTGGCACAGCTCCGCGAAACGCAGCGCCGTGAGCGACGTGAACTCGGCGGGCTTCAGGACCACCGTGTTCCCCATCGCCAGCGCGGGCGCAATCTTCCACGCGAGCATCAGCAGCGGGAAATTCCACGGAATGATCTGACCCACGACGCCGACGGGCGCGTAACCCTCCAGCTCCGTCTCGAAGAGCTGCGCCCACCCCGCGTGATGGTAGAAGTGCCGCGCCACCAGCGGGATGTCGATGTCGCGCGACTCGCGGATCGGCTTGCCGTTGTCGAGCGTCTCGAGCACCGAGAAGAGGCGCGTGTGCTTCTGGAGGCCGCGCGCGATCGCGTACAGGTAGCGGGCGCGTCCGTGGCCGCCGAGCGCTTCCCAGCCGGGCTGCGCCGCGCCCGCCGCCGCGACTGCGCGGCCGACGTCCTCCGCGCTCGCCTGCGCGATCGACGCCAGCACGGAACCATTGCCGGGATTCAGCGTGTCGAACCATTCGCCGCTCGAAGGTTCGACCCACTCGCCGCCGATATGCAGCCCGAAGCGCCGCTCGTGGGCGTCCAGCCACGCGTCGGCCTCCTTGCGACTTTCCGGCGCCGGTCCCCACTCCAGCGTCTCGAAGATTTCGGCTACGGTCTTTGCCATGCTCTCAGTCAGGCCATCGGGTGTCGGAATCCCGCCGAGTACCGACCCGTCGCGAAGTGCTCGAGCTGTCGCTCGATGTCGCCCAGGAGAGAGCTCGCGCCGAACCGGAACAGCTCCGGCCGCAGCCAGTCGTCGCCCAGCTCCTCCTTCATGAGCGCCATCCAGTTCATGGCGTCCTTCGCGGTGCGGATGCCGCCCGCCGGCTTGAAGCCGACCTTCTCGCCGGTGCGCTCGCGGTACTCGCGGATCGCGCGCGTCATCACGAGGCCGACCGGCAGCGTCGCATTGACGCTCTCCTTGCCCGTCGACGTCTTGATGAAGTCGGCGCCGGCCATCATGCAGACGAGCGACGCGCGCGCGACGTTGCGCAGCGTTCCCAGCTCGCCCGTTCCCAGGATCGCCTTCACGTGCGCGGGGCCGCACGCCTCGCGGAACGCACGCATCTCCTCGTAGACGGCCTTCCAGTCGCCGCGCAGCACGTTGCCGCGGTTCAGGACGATGTCGATCTCGGCGGCGCCGGCGCCGACCGACGCGCGGATCTCTGCGATGCGCTGCGGCATCGGGTTGAGGCCGGCCGGAAATCCGGTCGAGACGGCGGCGACCGGAATGCCCGATCCCGCGAGCGCCTCGACGGCCGTGGCGACCAGGCCGTGATAGACGCAGACCGCGCCGACCGTGATGTCGAGGCTGCCGGCGCCGATCGCCTCGAGCAGGTCCCGGCGCACGGGCTGACGCGCCTTGGCGCACAGGCGGCGCACGCGACCGGGCGTGTCGTCGCTCGACAGCGACGTCAGATCCATGAGCGTGATCGCACGCAGCAGCCACGCGGCCTGCCACTGCTTCTTGACCGTGCGCCGCCGGGTCAGCGTCTCCGCCCGGCGCTCGATGGCGCTCAGGTTCGCGCGCGCGGACAGGACCCAGTCGAGGTCCAGCTCCATGCCCGGATTGCGCCGCTCGCCGAAGGCGCCCGAGGGCGCCTCCCGCGGATGCGCGCGCTGACGCTCCGTTTCGCTGATTCGTACCATGGGGTCACCGTAGGGCAGGACGAGCGACAAGATAGGCCGGGGGCTGCGGAATCGCCACGCGTCCGGGGCGCTGCGCGACGATCGGAGGACGCGCTGGACGATCCGCTGGCCAAGACATCGATCGCCGAGCCGGGGACGTAGCGCCGCTCGTCACGACGGACCGCGGCCCGCCCCCGGGATCCTCAGGCTCGAAATGTCTTGTTTTGCCGCACGGTCGAATACGTATATTGACGTTCGCCGCCCAACTCGTCGCGAATCAGTTCGTTCGTGGCATCAGCGCCGAGCGTCCGTTCCATCCAGTTGCTCGAGTCACTGGAGGCAGAATGCACAGGATTCGCTCGATTGCCGTTCCGCTCGTCCTCGGCGTACTCCTGTCCGGCTGCCCGGAGCTGCAGCAGCCGCCGCCGCCGGGGGTTTCTTTCGATGCCTTGAACACTCTCATCGAGGGGAATCCGTGCGATGAAGATCCGCCGGACCCCTCCGCCGTGGTTGCGCTGACCGGGCGGACGGAGCACCAGAACGAGATACATGACTGCCAGCGCCTGGTACACGCCCCCGCCGCCGGAGGGCCACATGAGTTCGGACCGCTGGTAGCCGTCTATCCATTGAAACACGCGATGGACCTCACCTCGGCCGACGATTTCGAGGGGTCAGGCGTCGCCGTCGCGAGCGTGTACAACTGGGCCAAGGCCAACACACCCGGCTCGAAATACGCGCCTTTGGGCATTGAAGAAGGTTGGAGCTGCCTCTGGCTGAAGGTGGAGGACAGCACATGGACGGGACAGGTCACACCGACCACTGTGGAGTGCGGGAACGCGGTCGCACCGACTTCCGGGTGGTTACTCGGGGGCCACCGCGAGCCGCAGCCGTCCACAGCGCCGCCGGTCCCGCCTACGGCCCGCTGGGGCTGGACCACCGGGAACCGACATTACATCGGCATCAAGTGCGGCGATGGTTGGTGCTCGATCGGCCCACCGGGGTTCCAGCAACCACCACCTCCCCCGCCTACGGCCGTCAACAGAGGCCTCCACGCGGGATGGTACGATGAGCAGCACCTCGCGGTGCCGAAGCAGGGCGGCGGCGGCCTGGAGCCGGGGCCGCAGGCGTTCATCTTCCCGACGGACTCGCTTCTGGCACTCCGTAACGTGCCGGACGGCCCTGTACTCGACGCTGCGTTCGCCGGCGGCTTCGAGGTCGCCACGATCGAGGTGCACGGAGGCGCGGCGCCGCATCCATACGGCAGGAAGTTCAACCTTGCTATCAACAACAATGTCGGCACGTCGACGATCTGGCTGCAGCTCCTCCCTGGGAAGGATACGGCCCGGGTAAGCTACCGGAACCGCGTGACGGCGGCGCAGGACACGACGGCGCCCTACCTGTCGAGCACACGCCACGCCGCGCGGGGGGCGGTACGCTGGCGGTGGCAGGGGACCGACGAAACGGCCTGGATCTCGTGCAAGTCGGGCTGCTGCGATGCGCAGGAGCTATGAGGCGAGTCGCTCCCGTCTGCCGCGCCGCTCGGCCGCCGCGCGGTTACGGCGGCGTGAGCCGCGTCCTATATTGAAGGCGGCACGTCCATTCGGGCCCGTGACGCCGCAGGCCTTGTCTCGCAGGTAGTCCTCCTGCTCGGCAGTAGCTATGAGCATGGCCGTCGGTTCAGATAGTCCTCCCCTCGCAGGCCGTTACGCCCTGGAGCGCATGCTCGGGCAGGGCGGCATGGGTATGGTCTACCTTGCCCGCGACCTGAAGTACGACCGGCTGGTCGCGGTGAAGTTCCTCTCCGATGAGCCCGCCCGCGCCGTCAGTGGGGAGCGCTTCCTGCGCGAGATCCGCACGACTGCGCGCCTCAACCACGCCCACATCCTGTCTGTACACGACAGCGGCGAAATCGACGGCCAGCTCTACTATGTGATGCCCCATGTCGAGGGCGCATCGCTTCGGGAACGGATCGACCGAACCTCGAGATTGCCCGTGCGGGAGGCGCTGCGCATCGCGTCCGAGGCGGCGAGCGCGCTCAGCTACGCGCACGCACACGGGATCATCCACCGCGACATCAAGCCCGACAACATCCTGCTCGATCCCGAGGGACACGTGTACGTGGCCGACTTCGGGCTCGCCCACGCACTCTCCGCCGTCGACAGCTCACGCCTGACGCAGCAGGGGCTGGTCGTCGGCTCGCCGGCCTACATGAGCCCCGAGCAGGCCGGCGGGGAGCAGGTCGTGGACGGCCGCAGCGACCTCTATTCCCTCGGCTGCGTGCTGTATGAGATGCTGGTCGGGGAGCCGCCTTTCCCGGGAAAGAGCGCGCACGCGACGCTGCACAGTCACCTGACCGAGCCGCCGCCGTCGCTGCGCAGCCGCCGGGCCGATGTGCCGCCTTCGCTCGAGGGGCTGCTGGCGAGGCTGCTCGCGAAGGCGCCGGAGTCCCGGTATCCCACGGCGGACGCTCTGGTGCGAGCGCTAGGCACCGAGATCGCCCGCGCCGCAGATCCACGCCCGACCGCCTCCGGCGAGACGGTCCGTTCACGGCGACGTCGTCTCGGCCTCGGACTCGCCGCCGCCGGCGTGGCCACCGCCCTCGTAGCCGGAATCTGGGAAACCAGGACGAACGGCCTGAGGTCGCGTTTGTTCGCGCCGCCGCTGGATAGCATGACCTACGCGGTGCTGCCGCTCCACTGGGAAACGCCGGTGTCGGATGCGGAACGGGACGACGCGGTGCTCCATGCAGGCCTCGCCCGCTGGAGCGACCTGAACGTGATGCCGGCGCTGCGCGTCATGGACGCGGCCGCACGTTATGGGGCCGCAGGCCTCACTTCCGATGAGGCATTGAGAGTCGCCCGCGTTCTCGGAGCCGGCCGCTACATTCACGGCCGGGCCACAGCTTTCGGCGAATCGATTCAGATCGATGTCGCCCTGCACGACGCCACGGCTGACGGCGCGAGCCGACGCCGCGTCACGCTGCGCGTGCCCCGCGCCGACCCCCGTGCCGCAGCGCTGATCATCGATTCACTGCTCTTCGGACGCGTGACCTGGGACGGGGAGTCGCTGCCCGAGATCGGCACTTCCTCCGGCATCGCCCGACGCCTCTACGGCCAGGCGCATGAGGCACTCCGGGACTGGAATCTGGCCGGCGCGGATTCCCTCTTCGGCGCGGCGGCGGAGCACGATCCCGGTTTCGCACGGGCGCACCTGTGGCTGGCGCAGACGCGCAACTGGGCTGGCGAGCCGCCCGTGCGCTGGCGCTCACCCGCGGAACGTGCGAGTCAGGATACGGCGTGGCTGACGTCGCGTGAGCGGCTGCTGGCGGAGGGTCTCGTAGCTCTCGCCCGCGAACGTTTCACCGAGGCCTGCGCGGCGTATGGCCGGCTCATCGAACCGAGCAGCCGAGATTTCGCCGGCCTCTACGGGCTCGGTGAGTGCCGGCGACGCGACAACGTCGTCGTGCGCGACCGAACGTCTCCTTCCGGATGGCGGTTCCGCAGCAGCCCTCACGCGGCCGTGGAAGCCTACGCCGGCGCGTACCGCGCGCTGCCCGCGAGCTTCAACGGCATCGACGGCAGCGCTTCCGATCGTTTTCTGGCCATGCTCTTCACGCACGCGAATATCAGGCGGGATGGGCGCGCCGCGGATGGCCGCGGCTTCACGGCGCTTCCCGCGTGGCAGGGGGATACGCTGGCGCTCGTGCCGTATCCCCTGGATCAGGACGCGTCGCCGCCGGCGCGGGCGTGGAACCGCGCCCTGCTCCAGCATCGCCATCTGTACCACGAGGTGGCGCGTTTGTGGGCCAGCACGTTTCCGAGCGATGCGGACGCCCTGTACGCGCTGGCCCTCTCCCTGGAAATGCTCGGCGACCCGGCTGCACTCGATATGGTCGGGCGCGCCCGAGCGCTAGCCACCGATCCATCCCAACAGCTCAGGCTCGGCATCCGCGAAGTATGGATGCGGGTGAAGTTCGGCACTCCCGACCGCCTCGACGAACTGGTGCAGGCGCGCAACCTCGCCGATTCGCTGCTCGTGTGGGAGCCCGGCGCAAGCGGGTCGATCGATCGCCAGCTCGGTTCGCTCGCTCTGCTCCTGGGCAGGCCCGCCGCCGCGGCGCGCTACGCTCGCAGTGACGCCTCGGAGGGCGTCGGTGCCGTTCCCGGCCGTGCTGCCGCGTCTCTCCTCGCGTTCGCCGCGGCCGGAGGTCCCGTGGACAGCATCGTGGCTCACGAACGTCAGGTCGAGCACAGCATCCGCAGCAGCATTCCGATCGACGATCAGTCGAGAGCGCGCAGCGAGCTGATGGAGCAGGCCGGCTTTCTGGCCTTTCCGGTCCACCGGCTCTCGGTGATCGCCTCCGGGGAATCGCTGCACTCTCCGATTGCCCGCGCTCAATCATCCTTCAGTGACGGCGCGCCGGCCGTCGCACTCGCGATTCTGACCGCCACCCGCGATGCGCGCGCGGACTTCCCCCATGAGGAGATTTCGCTCGACGTGCTGTACGCCGAAGCCGCGCTCCTCGCGCTGCTCGGCGACACCACCCGCGCGGCGGCGTGGCTCGATCCAGTCCTCGCCGCCCTCCCCAGCGTGCAGCCGGGCAAGCTGGAAGATGTCGCCCGCACCGGAGGCCTGGTCAGGGCCATGGCACTGCGCGCGGAGCTGGCCCACCGATCCGGGAATTCGGCGACGGCTGCGCGATGGGCCAGAGCCGCCGCGACCCTCTGGGCACGGGGTGAGGCCGGAACGCGGCCGACGCTCGAGCGCATGCGACAAATCGCAGGACGTTCGTCACAGGAAACACGGTAGCACGCCACCCCTAAGTTGGAGGCAGCATGCGTGTCCGCTCCGTCGCGCTGTCGATGTTGCTCGGAAGCCTTGCCGTTGCGTGCGGGGACCCCCCTCCGATTCTGCCGCCGGCTCCGGACGGCCCCGGGGCGGGGTTCGTATTTCCCCCAGGCGACTCCACTGAGCGCCTGATCCGACTCAGTCCGTGCGACTCGATTCCGCCGGTGCAGCTCGCCGTTCTGGCCCTCACCGGGGGACACACCTTCGAGAACGAGATTCACGATTGTCAGCGGCTGGCCCTGCGCACCGGGGCGGGATCCCTCGCTTACGGGCCCCTAACGGGCGTTTTCCCTCTCGATGCTGCCATGGCCCTTCAGGACGATACGGAATTCGGGAGCGGGCCCGTGGTCGTGGCCACGATTTTCAATTGGGACGCTCGCGCGGCCCTGGGCGAATACCTTCCACTCAACATTCGTGGTTACTGGAGCTGCCTGTGGCTCCGGCGCGACTCCACGACCTGGCAGGGGGCGATTCGCGGGACGGACGTGCCCTGCGACTCGGCCAACGCGCCGCCGCCGGGTGCATGGGTACTCGCTGTTCAACGGGCTAATCCTGGTGGCGACCTGCCTCCGACCGCCCGATGGGGATGGGCAACGGACAGCACGCATTATATCGGCATCAAGTGCGGGACCGCCTGGTGCTCTGTCGGTCAGGCTGGATTCAAGCCGGTCGCGTCATCGGTCGGTCTCGAACCCGGCTGGTACGACGAGCAGCACATAGCGGTCGAACAGGGCGGAGTCCTCGTTCCCGGACCCTGGGCGGTCATCTACCCGTCCGACTCCCTGATAGCCCTACGGGCGGTAACGGATACAGCTCGTCTGAGAGTCATTTTTGAGAGCCCGTTACATGTCGCGACTATAGAAGTAATTGGTGCTGACTCGGCCGCCGTGTCCCCGTACGGCAGAAAATTCAATCTCGAGTTCGAGGGCGGTGTCGGGACTTCGGACATCTTGCTTCAGCTGGCGGACGCGAACCGCGTCTGGTTCAGGAACAAAACCACGACCAGTACAGTCGTAACTCCTCACTACATGCCGGCGGAGCGTCACGCTGCTCCCGGTACGGTGCGCTGGCGCTGGCACGCGACGGACGAGACGGGGTGGATCTCCTGCAAATCGGGGTGCTGCGACTCCCAGGAGATATGAAGGAGGCGGAGCCGGCAGCCGGCAGTGCCGCGAACTCGCAGGAACTGCTGGCGCGGTCGATTGCGCGTGAAGTCCAGTCGCGCCTGCCGGTGTCGGGGTCGCATCCCGGCCTCGAGGCGTCGGTAGAGGCATCAGTCCGGGAGCAGGCGCGAAAGAACGAGCTGGCGCTCGCGTATGTGCGGGCCGTGTCGGTCGCCGCGCTCGCGCTCGTGGCTCTAGTCGGTCGCGCGCGGCCGGACCTCATCGGCGTGACCGCGGTTTCCGCGCGCGTGGTCTGGATCGTCACGCTGTGGACCTTTGGCGCGACGGCATTTCTGGTCGCTCTGCGGCGGGGCTGGTACCACGCGCGGCTGCGGCAGCTCGTGCCGGCCGCCGATGCCCTCCTCATCGGACTGGCGGTACTCCTCTTCTCGCCCGCGGGTACATCCGCCGCCAGGGCTTCGCTGCCCGGCGTCGCCGCGATCGCGGCGATCGCGTGCGCGGTGCTCGTCTTCTCCGGCTCGGTGCGACTGTCGCGCTCGGCGCAGCGCCTGGCGACCCTGCTCGGGACCGGCACGTGGCTGCTGCTCGCGCGCGCGCTCGGCACGCCCATCCTGATCCTGACCTTCGTCGCGGCACTGCTGATCGTCATCGGCGTGATCGGCAGCCGCTTCGGCTCCATTGTGCGAACGGTCGTCGCGAACCAGATCGCGGGCGAGCGACTCGCCGGTCTGTATCGGGACGCGCGCATCGCAGTGGAGGCGCGCGAGGAGGTATTGCACATGGTCGCGCACGATCTGCGCAACCCGCTTTCGACCATCGGCATGAGCGCGGCGATGCTGCGCGACACGGAGGTGGAAAGCGAATCCGGACAGAAGTACCTGTCCATCATCTCGCGTTGCAGCGAATCGATGACCCGGATGATTCACGATCTGCTGGATGTCGCCCGCATGGAGGCGGGGCGTCTACAGGTCGAGCGACGCGACGTCGATGCGACAGAGCTGCTGGACCGGGTCGTCGAGCTGATGCGGCCGATCGCCGAAGCGGAGCAGCTCCGCCTGCACTCCGAGCCGCGCGGCGCGGGTCTGACCATAAATGCCGACCCCGACCGGATTCAACAGGTGTTTTCCAACCTGATCGGCAACGCGATCAAGTTCACGCCGCCGGGTGGCACGATCACCCTGCGCGCGCAGCGCGCGGGCGAGCGCGTCCGCTTCTCCGTCCTCGATACCGGACCGGGCATCCCGCCGGAGCGCATCGAGAGTCTGTTCGAGGGCTTCTGGCAGGCGAATGCCGCCGACCGGCGCGGCATCGGCCTCGGCCTCGCGATCGCCCGCTCGATCGTCGAAGCGCACGGCGAACGGATCGGCGTCGAGAACAGGCCCGGCGGCGGCTCGGAGTTCTGGTTCACCGCAACCGTCGCCCGCGCGTCCGAGAACCAGTAGATCGAAGGGCCACGGATCGCCAAGGGCAGCTGACGGCCGATGTGATGCTGAGCCTGCTCTTCGTGGCGGGCGCCACCCGCCGCCCGCCCCGAAGCACGGGAAGGGGCTGCCTCGGGGCGGAACGGCTGGTAACCATCGCCATTCTCCGCGGGGCATGCCGTCGTCTATATTGATTGCCATCGCTCGGGCCCCTCGACACCCACGCCGACGCCCCGAGCGGCCGGACCTCCATCCGGCGCCCCCGCGGTCTTTTTTCCCGGGAACCAATGAGCGGAGCGGTCGGTCACGACAGCGCTCTCTCGGAACGCTACGCCATCGAGCGCGAGCTCGGGCGCGGCGGGATGGGTGTTGTCTTTCTCGCCCGGGACCTGCGTCACGATCGCAGCGTCGCAATCAAGTTTCTTGCACCCGATGTCACCAGCGCGGTCAGCGCTGCTCGCTTCACGCGTGAGATCCGCACTCTCGCCCGCCTGAGTCATCCGCACATCCTGCCGCTCCACGACAGCGGCGAGGCGGAGGGCGAGCTGTATTGCGTGATGGCGCACGTGGAAGGCGAGTCCCTGCGTCAGCGACTCGAGCGCAAGGGCGCGCTGCGGGTCCCTAACGCGCTTCGCATCGCTCGTCAGGTGGCGGACGCCCTCGCCTACGCGCACGCGCGCGGCGTCATTCACCGCGACATCAAACCGGAGAACATCCTCCTCGACCACCAGGGACACGCATACGTCGCCGACTTCGGGATCGCGCGCGTCCTCCAGGCCTCGAGCTACGGCTCGCGCCTGACGTCGATTGCCGTGCGGGTGGGCTCGCCGGCCTACATGAGTCCCGAGCAGGTCGCGGGGGACGCCGACCTGGACGGACGCAGCGACATCTATTCGCTCGGCTGCGTCCTGTTCGAGATGCTGGCCGGCGAGGCGCCCTTCGCGGATGCGAACGCGCACGTGGTGTTGCGACGCCACCTCGTCGATCCGCCACCGTCCATGCGAAAGCGACGCGCCGACGTCGCGCCCGGGCTGAGCGAGGTCGTGACGGCGATGCTCGCCAAGGCGCCGGACGATCGCTTTGCGACCGCGGATGCATTGGCCCTCGCCCTCGACGCCGAGATCGCGCGGATCACGGGCGAGAGTACGGCGCCGAGACTGCTGCCGCGACGCGCCCGACGCGTGCGCCGCATCGCGCTTACCGCCGGCGCGGCGATCATGAGCGCGGCGGCGCTGATCTGGGGACTGAGCGCAGACGTGACGGGCGGCGGCTGGCTGGGAAGCGACGCTCCGCCGGATACCACGCAATGGATGGTCTTGCCGCTTCAGTGGCAGGACGGTTCGCAGCCGTCGCCGGATCGAGTCGAAGATGTCGATCTGCACACTGCATTCACGAGGTGGGAAGACCTGAAGCTGGTGGATCGCCTGAGCGTCGAGGAAGCCGTTCAGCGGCGTGGCGGACCCAGGGCCATCACAGCCGGCATCGGACTCGAGTTGGCAAGACTCTTCGATGCCGGTCGTTACGTGCACGGCCTTGCCACCCGCGTGGGTGACTCCGTTCATGTCGACGTCGGAGTGTCCGACGCGGCTGGCGATGGGCGGCTGCTTAGACGGGTCAGCATGCGAATCCCCCGCGCGAACGGTGCTGCCGCCTACGCTCTGCTCGCGGACTCCCTCCTCTTCGGCCGGGTGTCTTGGGATGGCCCGCCGGAAGTTGCGATCGGCACGTCATCCGCGGCCGCGCGCCGCCACTATGGCAATAGTCGAGTGGCCCTGAATCAGTGGGACCTGCCGCGCGCTGATTCACTCCTCGTCGCTGCCATCGATCACGATCCCGGCTTCGTCCGTGCTCGCCTCTGGCTCGCTCAGACGCGTCATTGGGCCGGCCATAGTACGGCGAGTTGGCTCGAGCTCGCTGCGACGGCTCTGGCCGGGGAGGATCGACTGCCTCAGCGCGAGCGACTCCTCGCACGCGCTCTCGTCCATCTGGGACGCGGTTCGTTTCCGGATGCGTGCACCGCTTACGGCCAGCTCCTCGAGCGTGACGACCGCAGCTTCGCCGCCTGGTACGGTCTCGGTGAATGTCAGACCAAGGACTCGAGGGTGGTACGGGATGCGTCCACCGCCTCCGGTTGGCGCTTCCGCAGCAGTTATCACCGCGGCGTGGATGCATACCGCCAGGCATTCCTCGTGGAGCCGGCCAGTCACCGCGCCTTCGCCTCCGGCGGCTATGAACGCATCTTGAACGTCATTCTTTACACACGGCCCAATCGGCTCCGACAGGGCTACGATGACGACGGCGCGCGATTCGTCTCGGGAATACAGTTGCAGTCCGATTCGACTGTGTTCCTGCCGCTCCCCTGGCCGGACAAGGCGGGCCTGCCGCCGCTGCCGCGGGAAGGAAGGGCTGCCGCGCTCACGCTGCACAGGGAGACCTTCCGGCAAATCGCTCATGGATGGACCGCGGCGCACGCGCGCAGCGCCGATGCCGTGTATGCGGTCGCCCTCTCTCTGGAGATGCTGAACGATGCCGCCGCGCTCGACACGCTCCGCCGCGCGAGAAGCCTTGCCACTGCGCCCGCTCAGGAGTCCCAGCTTGCCATCCGCCAAGTGTGGTTGCGGCTCAAGCTGGGCATACCGCGGGGGGATGAACTTCTCGCAACGCGTTTCTTGGCTGATTCGCTCCTCGCCCGAGGGGCCGGGAAGCCCGAACTAGCGACTGGCGCCCAGATGGCGGCACTCGCCGTCCTCGTAGGCCGACCTTCGCTTGCGGCGCTCCATGCCCGTCGAGATCCAGCCAACGTCGCCAATTTCTACGGCCGCGGCGCAATCACTCGGCCGGCCGCAGCGCTACTCGCGTTTGCGGCAGTGGGCGGCCCCGCGGACAGCCTGGCCGCCCTCGAGCGGGCCACCGATGCGGCTATTCGGAACACTGTAGCCGCCGACGAAAGGGCGGAGGTGAGGAAATCGCTTCTCGAACGTCCGGCACTGCTCGCTTTCCCCATCCACCGTTTTTCATTGTACTCGCAGCGCGACGCACTGCAATCGTCGACTGCCCGCGCCCAAGCCGCGTGGCTTGCCGGCGACTCGACGGAAGCACGGTCCCGTGTACGAGCGCTCGTGCAGAATCCGAGCACCGGTACGATGGATATCACATACGCGCTTTCTGCGGTCGCTGCACAGATGGGCGATGTCGGCGGAGCCGTAACGGTTCTGGATGATGCGCTCGAAAGCATTCCGTTTACGGAGCTGGGCATGCTAGAGCATGTCGCGCACGCGGGCGCACTCGTGCGCGCCATGAGACTCCGGGCTGAAATCGCCTTCTCTGCTGGCGACTCGGCGTCTGCCCGCAAATATGCCAGAGCCGTCATCGCGCTTTGGGGGAACGGCGAGCCCGCCGTCGCCCCCATAGTCGCGCGCATGCGCACAATAAGCAGTCGCTAATCGTTCCGGAGTCGCACCACCACCCACGTATCGAGAGGCCCCCCAATGGCTGAAGACGAGACGCGCCCTAGCGGGAACCGAGTGGATCCCAATACCGCATCGGATGTTCGCGTGACGCCCCCGAAAAACGATTGGCGACCGTTTAACGGCGCGTTTCTCGGCGGAGCGCTGGGCGCATTCTTAGTGATCCTGCTAATCCGAAAGTTTTGGTGGCCCGCGTGCGTGACGTGCGCGGCGCCGCCCCCGCCGATCGCCGAAAGCCCTTGTGACTCGGTGATCGCACCGGCACCGGAAGTGGTGGTCGCGTTGACGGGAGGCACCACCTTCGAGCATGAGATCCATGACTGCCAGCGACTCGTCCTCGCGACGTGGACGGAGGGATCCGATACACCCTCCTTATCGTTCGGACCGCTCGTCGGGATCTTCCCCTTGGATGAGGCGATGGCACTGAGAGATCCCTCCGACTTCGCCGGAGGGAGAACGGTCGCGACGATTTTCAACTGGGGCGGCTTCCGGTTCGAGGACGAACCTATCGTTTATGCGCCTCTTGGCATCGCACCAGGATGGAGCTGCCTCTGGTTGCGTCATGATGATGATACGGGGTGGCAGGCCGCCATTCAGCCTGCCGACACCGGATGCGCCACACTCTCGGACACGACTCATGTGGTCTGGAATCTCGATGTAGAACCGGACACCTTCGCGTTGGCTGAGATGGTTGCGCCTGTGGGGATGGATTCGATTAGGATGGTCCCACCCGAGCCGCAGATTCCTGCTGAGACGACGGACGACCCGTACCCGCCCACCGCCCGCTGGGGATGGGATGAGGGTACGCACTCCCACTACATCGGAATCCGCTGCGGCCGGAAATGGTGCTCGATCGGACAGCACCTTTTCGATGTCCGCGACCACGAGTCATCGCCGAACCCAAGACTCGCAATTCCGGGGTGGTACGACGAAGAGCATCTTGCGGTCGCCGGACCGGACGGCCAGCTCATCCCGGGCCCCTGGGCAACGATCCGCCCGACGCAAACCGCCTTCGATATTCGATATGCGACTCCCGATGATCGGCAAAGCCACTATCGCAATCCGGAGGGCGCGACCGTGGCGGAGATCCTTATCGACTACTCGGATCCGGCAGAGCTCGGAGACTACGTCTCCAAATGGGGAATCGACATCGCGAGCGACCCCGACACCACCTTCATATGGTTGACACTGGATGGTGATGGGGGTGCGACGGCGGAATATCGCCGCGTCAGGGACGAGCCCGGGACTGACACGAAAGCCGTTCCGCAGAACAATACCTTGCATGCGGCGATCGGCGCGGTTCGCTGGCGCTGGATGGATACCGACCAAAAGCAGTGGGTATCGTGCGATGAAAAA
Organism: Longimicrobiales bacterium; assembly: GCA_035512635.1. Classification (GTDB taxonomy): domain Bacteria; phylum Gemmatimonadota; class Gemmatimonadetes; order Longimicrobiales; family RSA9; genus DATKDR01. Next base: position 42,497 of record DATKDR010000024.1, read on the forward strand.
TCCTGCTGTGACATCGGATCCTGAATCGGCTGCATGCACGGCTTGAGCGGAATGTCGTCCAATCTCGACGAGGCGCTCGCCGCCGCCCTCGCCCCTGACCTCGAGGTCCAGCGCGTCCTCGGTCAGGGCGCGACTTCGCGGGTGTACCTCGCCCGCGACGTCGCGCTCGACAAGCCAGTGACCCTGAAGGTCTTGAAGCAGGAGGCTGCCGCGTCGCCCGAAGCGCGTGCGCGCTTCGAGCGGGAAGCTCGCGCCGCCGCGCACATCCTGCATCCCAACGTCGTCGCGGTGTACCGCTTCGGCGTGCTGCCCGACGGCGAGCCCTACGTCGTGATGCAATACGTGCGAGGCCGAAGCCTGGAAGAGCGGATCGCGGCCGAGGGCGCGCTCGGCGTCGCGGAGACCCGCCGTATCCTGTGCGACGTCGCGAGCGCGCTCGACGCCGCGCACGCGCGGGGCGTCGTTCACCGCGACGTGCGGCCGGGGAACATTCTGCTCGACGAGGACGGCGAGCGAGCGCTGGTAACGGACTTCGGCATTGCCGCACTCACCGAAGCCTGGCGGCACGAGCGGGGGGCGAGGCTCACCGCCACCGGCCAGCTGCTGGGCGATCCGCACTACGTGAGCCCCGAGCAGTACCGCGGCGAGCCGGTGACCGATGCGACCGACATCTACAGCATGGCGCTCGTCGGCTACGAGATGCTGACGGGAAAGATGCCGCATGCCGACGCGGGCGCCCGGGCGGCCGCCGTCGCGCGCCTCACCGCAGAGCCGGTCGAGATACCCATCTCGCTCATGAACGAGGACCGGGGGCTCGCCGACCTGCTGACGCGCTGCCTGGTGGCAGATCCCGCCCGGCGGCCACGCGCCCGTTCGATCACTCGCCGACTCGATCGGCGCGCCCAGTCCGGCCCTTCCCGTGACGCCGGCGACTCGCCGCCCCTGCTCCCCGCCCAGCTGCACACGGCATGGCACGCGCTCTACCGCAAGCGCGTGCCGCAGTGGATCACGGGCGCGACCGCCGGCGGCTGGCTGCTCCTCGAGGCCGTGAGCCAGGCCATCGAGATGGGGGTCCTCCCGGACGTCCTCTATCTCATCACACTCCCCAGCGTCTTCGCCGCCATCGTCGCCGCCGCAGTCCTCGCCTGGTTCCACGGCGAGCGCGGCGATCAGCGCGCGCGCCCCGCCGAAGTGTGGCTCCTGCTCGGAATCGTCGTCCTGTGGATCGCGTCGCTCGTCGCCATCCTGCCCTGACCCGGCATCAACCTCACCTCACCTCACCTCACCTCACCTCACCTCACCTCACCTCACCTTCGCAGTTCAGTACCAGCCCCGATGCGGGACCTCGCGCGGATCCAGCTTCACGTGCGCTTTCTTCGCGTTCACGAGCTGCTTGCGGCGGAACGGGATGATCAAGGCGACACCCGCCACGAAGCCGCCGACGTGCGCCCAGAATGCCACGCCGCCGCCGCCTTCCGCCGGCGTCATGAAGCCGCCCAGCATCTGGATCACGAACCACTCGCCGAGCACGAACCACGCGGGAATCGCGAGCACGCGGACGAAGAAGAAGAAGAAGAACAGCGTGTGGATGCGCACGCGCGGATACAGCAGCAGGTAGGCGCCCATGACGCCGCTGATCGCGCCCGACGCGCCCACCATCGGCACCGGTGAGCCCGGCGCCGCCATGACCTGCGCGCCGCTCGCACCCAGGCCGCACAGCAGGTAGAAGACGACGAAACGCAGGTGGCCCATGGAATCCTCGATGTTGTTCCCGAAGATCCACAGAAACCACATGTTGCCGATGAGGTGCAGCCAGCCGCCGTGCATGAACATGCTGGTGAATAGCGCCTCCCAGCCGAGGCCGCCGAACGCGCACCTCATGCCGCCGCCCAGGTCGACGCCGGCGTAGCCGCCCAGTCGCCCCGTCACCTCGGCCGGGATCACCCCGTACGTGCACACCGACTGCACCAGCGCCTGCTCCGTCCCCGCTCCCTGGAGCAGCAGCCACGCGGCCACGTTCGCCATCAGCACCAGAAAGGTGATGATCGGCGTCAGCTCGGTCGGATTCTCGTCGCGAAGGGGGAACATCGTTTTTAGGCGCTAGGCACTGGGCTCTAGGCTCTAGGTACTGCACTCGGCCTGGGTGCACATGAACCTGAACGTTCACGTTCAGGTCGCGGTGGCCCGAAGGCTAAACCGCATTCCAGCCGATGCCTAGTCCGGGTGCCTAGTGCCTAGTGCCTAGTGCCTAGCGCCTAGCGCCTACCGCCGCCCGCCGTTCTGGCAGCAAAACGGTCATATCGGCCGACGTACCGAGCACGGGATCTGCACCGAACACGGCCGGATTTGCCGGCTGCGCGCCGGTCGCCTAATGAACCGGCACTAGAGCCCAGCGCCTAGAGCCTAGAGCCTCGAGAACACTGGCCAAGGTAATCGGAATCGATCTCGGGACGACGAACTCGGTCGTCGCCGTCATGGAGGGTGGCGATCCGGTCGTCATCCCGAATCAGGAGGGCGGGCGCACGACGCCGTCGGTCGTGGCGTTCACGAAGGACGGCGAGCGTCTCGTGGGGCAGGTGGCGCGGCGCCAGGCGATCACGAACCCGAAGAACACGATCGCCTCGATCAAGCGCTTCATGGGCCGCAAGGCGGCAGAAGTCGAGTCCGAGAAGACGAAGGTGCCCTACGAGGTGAAGGCGGACTCGGAGGGTCGCGTGGTCGTGCACGTGCCGAACAACAGCAAGGATTTCACGCCGCCCGAGATCTCCGCGATGATCCTGCAGAAGATGAAGCAGACCGCGGAGGACTACCTGGGCCAGGAAGTGAAGCAGGCGGTGATCACGGTGCCGGCCTACTTCAACGACTCGCAGCGACAGGCGACGAAGGACGCGGGCAAGATCGCGGGCCTCGAGGTGCTGCGCATCATCAACGAGCCGACGGCGGCAGCGCTCGCGTACGGCCTCGACAAGAAGAAGGACGAGGTGATCGCGGTCTACGACCTGGGCGGCGGCACGTACGACATCTCGATCCTGGAGCTGGGCGACGGCGTCTTCGAGGTGAAGGCGACGAACGGCGACACGCACCTCGGCGGCGACGACTGGGACGAGGTCCTGATCCACCACATCGCCGAGACCTTCCAGAAGGAGGCCGGGATCGACCTCCGCAAGGACCGAATGGCCCTCCAGCGCCTCAAGGAGGCGGCGG
>DATKDR010000025.1:0-2609 GCA_035512635.1 Longimicrobiales bacterium
CTCGAGATCCGCGAGGTCGCTTTCGATCTGCGCGCTGATGACGACGGCTTCGCACGCCAGGTGCGTCTCGACGTACTCACGCACCGCGCGCACGTAGGGATTGCTGTCGGCGGTCGCGAGCTCCGATTCCTTCACGTTGCATGCGAGAATCGTCGGCTTGTCGCTGAGCAGGAAGAACGTCTGCGCGATCGCGCGCTCGTCCGGCTCGAGCGCCACGGTCAGCGCCGGCTTGCCTGCATCGAGCGACGATTCGATCTTCGCCAGCACGGCGTCCTCGGCCGCGGCCGCCTTCTCGCCGCGCTTGATGTCCTTGGCGACCCTCTCGCGGCGCTTCCGCACCGTCTCGAGGTCCGCCAGCATCAGCTCGGTGTTGATCACCTCGATGTCGCGCACCGGATCGACACTGCCCGCCACGTGCAGCACGTCGGGATCGTCGAAGCAGCGCACGACCTGGATGATGGCGTCGACTTCACGGATGTGCGTGAGAAATTTGTTGCCCAGGCCCTCGCCGGTGCTCGCGCCTTTGACAAGGCCCGCGATGTCGACGAACTCGATCGCCGCGGGAATGACGACGTTGGTCTTCGCGATTGTCTGCAGCTCGTACAGCCGCGCGTCGGGCACTGTCACCGTGCCGACGTTGGGGTCGATCGTGCAGAAGGGATAGTTGGCCGCCTGGGCGTTTCTCGTGCGGGTAACGGCATTGAACAGCGTCGACTTGCCGACATTGGGCAGGCCGACGATTCCGGCTCTCAACATAACCCGTGATTATCCCACGGGTCAGGACGTGGCCCCCGCATCGAATGCGGACTGCGCCGCGCGCGCGCACGCCTCCACGCGCCGCCGGTCGGCTTCTTCGGCGATCGCCTCACGCGCGCGCTCCGCCGTGCTGGCGGCCAGCCGCGCCAGCGCGCGCCGGTCGTCGACGCGGGCCGTGCACGACGAGACGCTCGCGATCACGCGCAACAGGTGGCACGTGACGACCACGCTGTGACGGCCGTGGCGTCCGATCTCGTCGAACGCCGCGCGGGCGACCTCCTCGAACGCCACCGGCTCCGCGATCACGCGCAGCGCGCCGGCATCGTCGAACCGCAGCGGCGACGGCCACACGCGCGAGGCGAACCGGCACAACGTCTGCTCGAGTCGATCGAGGCACATCTGCGCCGTGCCCGGATCGTTGACGCCCGGCGACAGCGCCCGCAGCGCGAGCTCGACGAGCTGCTCGACGAAGAACAAAACGTCCTGCGTGCCCGTGCGATCGGCCCCAATCACGAACGCACCGCGGAGCGCGTCGCTTCTGTCGTCCGCCGTCCGTCCGCCCGAGACGCGCAGCAGCGTGGAGCCCTCGCGGACGAACGTACCCGGCCTCGCCTCGATGCGCACGACCAGATCCCGCGCGACGGCGGCCTCCATGAGACGCGCGCCGTCAATCGCCTGGACGTAGCCGCTACTCCGCGACGGCACGGGCTCGCTCGTATCGTCGCCGGCGGAAGGCGGCTCGGCGGGCGCCGGGCGCTCGCCCTCGCCGATCCGCTGCGGAAACATATCGTCGATGACTTCCTCGAGATCGTCCGCGACGTTGGCGATGATCTGCGATGCCTGAATCGACACCGAGACGTGATGGATGAAGTAGATCAGCACGCCCAGACTGAAGAGCGCCAGCAGCACGCCGGTGCTCACCGACAGGTTCGGCACGAACTCCGAGCCCTCGCCGCCGCGCACCGTCCGCAGCACCATGAGGCAGTAGACGAACGTCGACACGAAGGTGCCGAGCACGATTTGATTGCCGCGGTCACGGAGGAAGTTGCGCAGCAGCCGCGGCCCGAACTGCTGCGAGGCGAGCGTCAGGGCGACGATCGTGATCGAGAACGTCACGCCGGCGACCGTGATCATCGACGCTGCGATGGTCGACAGCACCGCGCGGGCGCCCTCCGGCCCGCCGGTGTAGGCCCACGACAGGCGATCGAGCAGCGGTGCGCCCGTCGCGCGGTCGAGCTGGACCATGCCGGCCGAGAGCGCCAGGGCACCGGCCACCATCACGCTGGGCACGAACCAGTAGGTTGCGCTCAGCGCATCCCAGGACGCGCGGAGACTCGTCATGCGCATCGGTGATCGCCCATGTGGGATTATCCCACGCGATCCCGGGCCGTCCTGAGCTCGATCAACCGGCCGGAAACGCCGGCTGGCACCAGGCGACCGCGCCGTTGCTTTCGATCACCTTCGCGCGCACGTACGCTTCGCGCCCCGTGAAGGTGTAGGTGGCGGGACTGTCGAGCGACTCCTGCAGCACCTTCCCGCCCTCGCCGATGAATTGAATCCGGTACTTCGAGAAGGTGGTCTTCTTCACCGTCACCGTCATTGACGTCCCGTCCACCCGATAGTCCTCCAGCTCGACGCCGGTGGACGCGTAGAAGTCGCCGCGCTCCATCGCGTCGAGCAGCGCGCGCGCCTCGAGCTTCGCCGCCCGGACAACCACCCATCCCCGTCCGGGCCCCGCCACCGCCGGATTGCCCGGCTGCTTGAACGTGTGCGCGTCATCCACCGCGATGCCGTACAGACGGATGCCGCTCGAGAGAATTGCGTCCCACACTTCCTCGAGCCCGGGCACCGTG
>DATKDR010000026.1:0-46474 GCA_035512635.1 Longimicrobiales bacterium
CGCACGACCTGCTGAATACCCAGACTCTCGAACTCCTCGTCCGCGACCGCCGTCACGACGAGATCGCCACGCAGCCGGATGCCCGCGTCGCGCAGTGCCCGCACCGCGCCGAAGCACGCGGCCACGCCGCCCTTCATGTCGTACGCACCGCGGCCGTAGAGCCTGCCGTTATCGACGCGCCCCGACAGCGGCTCGTGCATGCCCGCGAGCGAGACCGTATCGATGTGGCCGTTCAGCATGAGCGACCTGCCGCCGCCCGCGCCGGACAGGGTCGCGATCAGGCTGGTGCGCGCCGGCGCGGCGTCGACCAGCTCCACCTCCATGCCGAGAGCGCGCGCCTCTGCCGCGAGCCGCGCCGCCACGTCCGCCTCGCCGGCGCCGGCTGGATCGAGCGACGGGTTGACCGAGTCGGTGCGGACGAGAGAGGCGAGGAGTCCGATGAGCCACTCCCGGTCGGCTCTGGGTTGCGTCATGTCGTCCACGCGAGCGCTGACGATGGATGCAGGCCGCTTACTGCACGCGTTTCGTCTTCCGCTTCAGGAAGTCCCGCATCACGTACTCGCCGAGCGTCATGGTCGTGGTGAAATAGGCGCGGCCGCGGGACATCTCGCAGACCTTCGCCACGAACTGCACCAGCGCGGCATCGCGCGCGAGCATGAACGTGTTGATGGGGATGCCGCTCTTACGGCACGCGCCGACTTCGCGGAAGGTCTCGCGCAGCACGTGCGGGTCGAGGCCGCCGGAGTTCATGTAGACCTGGCCGTCGTCGAGCGTGATCGCGGTGGGCTTGCCGTCGGTGATCATCACGATCTGACGCATGTCCTTCTTCTGCGACATGAGCAGGCGACGGGCCAGCTTGAGGCCTTCCGCCGTGTTCGTGTGGAACGGCCCAACCTGCGCCTTGTGCAGCGATCGCAGCGGGATCTCCGCGGCGCGGTCGCCGAACGTCACCACCTGTAGCGTGTCGCCCGGATACTGCGTGCGGATCAGGTGCGACAGCGCGAGGGCCACGCGCTTCGCCGGCGTGAAGCGATCCTCGCCGTACAGGATCATCGAATGCGACACGTCGAGCATGAGCACGGTCGCGCACGAGCTGCGGAACTCCGACTGGTGGACCATCAGGTCTTTGTAGTCGATGTCGAGCGGCAGGGCGGGCCCGTTGCGCGCGATGGCGTTCCGGAACGTCGCGGGGATGTCGAGGTTCATGGTGTCGCCGAACTCGTACGGCTTCGACGCGGCCTCGGCTTCGATGCCCGTCGCGAGCTTCGCGGTCTCGTGGCTGCCCGCGCTCGAGCGGCCCATCCCGGAGAGCAGCTCGCGCAGCGCGCGATAGCCGAGGAAGTCGAGGCCTTTCTGCGTGAGGCTGAACTCGACGCTCTGCGCCGCCGCCTTGCCGTCCTCGACCTGGCCGCCGCCGGGCATCGCCTGCTGCGTCGCCGGCATCATCGGCTGGTTGCCACCCGTCGAGAGGTAGCCTTCCTCGACCAGCTTCTGGACGAGGTCATCGAGCATCTGCGCGAGCGCCGCCTGCGCCTCCTCCGGCGTCTGCCCCTCCTCGCCGGGCTCCCCGCGCAGCGCCGCGAGCATCTCGGGCGTCAGCTGACCGCTCTCCATCAGCGCCTTGAGCAGCGCCTCCTTCAGCGAATCGAGCGAGCGGTCCTCCTCGTCGCCCGACCAGCCCCACCAAGAATTGAAGTGCGGCCCGCCGGCGAAGCCCGCGTTCAGGAGGAAGTCCGCGAGCCGGTCGAGCAGGGACTGGAGGTTGAGCGCGTCGAGCCAGGAGCCGTTGTAGCGGGAGTAATTGAATTTCATGGCAGGCTTCAGGCGTCAGGCGTCAGGCTTCGGATACTCGTTTTCTACTCCAACATCGCCGACGAGGCCTCCGGTTTCCAGTCGGGTGGGCCACGGCTGGTTGACAGATCCCGGAAGTCGGCGCCACTAGTAGGCATCCCAACCCACAAGGAGGCATCGATGCGACGCTCCCCGAGATATCCGGTCCTGCCAGTTCTGTTCTTTGCCGTAGTGCCCGCCTGTGACGTCAGTCCTCGCGGCGACGAGGCGGCCGATACCGGTCGGATGATGAGCGCCACGGAGGTCGACGCGGCGGTGAACCAGGTCCGGCCGCAGTACATCCAGACGTTCGGCTCGGGAGCGCGGGCCGCGACGGGCCTGCCGGCGCTTTACACGGCGGACGCGGTTTACAGCGATTCGGATGGAGAGACGCACGCCGGCCTGGCGGCCATCCGCGAAGCCTTCGCGGACGGAGTGCCGCCGGGAGCCTCGCTCCGCGTGAGCTCCTTCGGCTCGGTCGGCAGCGGCGACCTCGTCGTCGACATGGGTGCGTACACCGTCGATCTGCCGCAGGCGAACGGGGCGGCCGTGCAGGAGAACGGCCGTTACATGACCGCGATCCAGCGCATGGACGACGGCACCTGGAAGGTCGTGCGCCATCTGGCGGCGCTGTCGGCCCCCGGCACACCCGCCGTCCCGGATACGGCGATCGTCCGCGCGGATACCGTGGGCACCCGTGATACAGCGCGCACCCGTGATACGACCCGGACCCCGGACACGACGAGGATCAGGATGGATACGGTGCCGCGTCCTTGACGAGTGGCGGCCGTCTCCGGGCCCGACTGCTCGCCTGGTTCGATGCGCACGCGCGCGACCTCCCCTGGCGGCGGAGCCCAACGCCGTACGAGACGCTGGTATCGGAGGTGATGCTCCAGCAGACGCGCGTCGACACGGTGATCCCGTACTACGAGCGCTGGCTCGCGCGCTTTCCGGACCTGCGCGCGCTGGCCGACGCCGATGAAGACGACGTGCTGCGCGCGTGGGAGGGACTCGGCTACTACTCGCGCGCGCGCAATCTCCGCGGCGCGGCGCTCGCCGTATGCGAGCGTTTCGCTGGCGAGCTCCCCGACGACTACGCCTCGCTGCGCGAGCTGCCCGGAGTAGGCGACTATACCGCGGGAGCGGTCGCGTCGATGGCGTTCGGTCGCGTCGAGCCGGCCGTCGACGGCAACGTGAAGCGCGTGCTCGCGCGCCTGTTCGATATGGAGGCGCCCCGGCCCGCGGAGCTGCGGGCGCGCGCCGCCGCGCTGGTGGACCCCGATCGGCCGGGCGACTCCAACCAGGCGCTAATGGAGCTCGGCGCGACCATCTGCACGCCGCGCGCGCCCGAGTGTCCAGGCTGCCCGATCGAATCGCTCTGTCTCGCCCGCGCGCGCGGAACGGTCGCGCTCAGACCGGCGCTACGGAAGCGCGCCGCCATCCCGTCGTTCGATCTCGTAACGGGGATCGCGATCGACCGTGGGCGTCGCGTGCTCCTCCGCCGCCGCGCGTTGACTGGACTGCTCGCCCGGATGTGGGAGTTTCCGTCGACGGAGATGACTGCCGGCGAAGAGCCAGGGGATCAGGCCCGCGCACTGCTCGAGGATGTGCTGGAGGGGAGCGCCGTTGAGCGTGTCACCGAGCTGGCCGCCGTCGAGCACACCTTCAGTCACCGCAAGGAAACGTACCACCCCTTCCGCATCGATCTCGCGACCGCGGGCGATGCGCGCACGCCATGCTCCTGGATCGAACGAAAATTGCTGTGGTCGCAGCCCATGCCACGCGCGCAACGACGGATCCAGAAGCTGGTACTGTAGACCGACTACTGCGACGCACTACGGTCTATCGTCTACGATTGCCGGGGCAAGGCGACGGTTCTCAGAAGGGTCGTTCCGGCCCGAACGCGAATCGGTGGATCGAAAACGAATTCATCTCCGTGCTGCCGTTGTCGGTGCACGCGACCAACTCATTCTCGTCGTCGTACTCGTAGTCGAAGAGTGTCTCCGTCCACTCGAAGTCGGCTGTCATGCCGTCGTCGGCCAGCGTCATCTCATACGGCACCAGGGCCGTCTGCTCGAGCAGGCCCGCGTCCACACACTCGGGAGGGTTGCAGACCTTCATGTCGCTGCCCGACATCGAGGCGACTGGCCGTTCCTGCTGAAGCGTCCCCGAGAACGCTTGTCCCGTCGCGCCGCAGGTGAGCGTGCCGGATTCGATGGTGGCGGTCACCTGGTCGAGGATCTGACGAATGCGCAGCGTACGCGCTCCGTCGGCCCACGTGCCGTTCATGCAGTGCTGCACCTGGAATTGGTACATGCCGTTCCCCACCGCTCCCATGGCTGAAACCGCATACAGGGTCACGTTATCCGGCGTCGACAAGCCGAAACGTTGTACCGCGTACAAGAGCGAGTGATGCATGCCGGCGGTGAGCGCCGGCTGGAGCTCGCCGTGCGTCGATGAGGCCACGAGGGAGACCCAGGGATCCGCGATCGGGCCCACCTCCGTATGGGCGATGGTCATGAACATCACGGTCTGACGACCGAGCGGCTCGGCGACACAGACGGGGGGTCGAGGCGGCTGCAGCAGCGAGATGGTGATCACTCCTCCGGCGCGGGCTGCGGCCCGTCTGTAGCCGGACGCGACCGGGGCTTCCGCGGGTGCGTCGCTCGGAGACCGGCCGAGAGGGCCGAGCACGGCTGCGGCGATCGCCTCATCGTCCGTCCGTATGGTGAAAAGCACGTCGCCGACCGCGTGGAAGTACGAGGACGCGGAATCCCCGGGCGCGTGAGCCCACCAGACATCGCGGCCTCCGATCTCGCGACGTTCCGCATCGATCTGCCCCTCGCTCGCGAGCGCGGACGCAAACGCATCGAGACGGCCGCTCCACTCCACGCCGTCCGCCCTGAACGCCGCGATCTCCAGGGTGAGCGGCGAGCTGTCGGGCGCCACGGCGAGCGACAGCGACAGGTCAGATGTGGATACGCCTAGCGCGGCCAGCGATTCCCGCCACGCTGCCGTCGTGTCGACCAGATCGACGCCGTCGAAGGAGCTCAGCTCGAGCGTCACACCCGCAACTTCGCGCGGAAGCTCCAGGGTGGGCTCGACGTCGTCGTCCCGGTCCGGGCCTGCCGCATCATCGGCACAAGCCGGCAGGAGGAGCACCGAGACGGTCAGGAAACGGCGCCGAAAGGCACGATGAAGCGACATTTGGCACGCGTGATGGGAGTGCGACGAGCTGCCGCGGCAACCATGCAGGAAGTTGGCTGGTGATACTGCACCATGTCGCGCCGTCCATTCGAGGGTCAAGGAGAATCGGCGCTGCCACAGGCGCGCCGCTTGCACCATTCCGACGAACCCGACAACCGCGAGGAGCCAGTATGGAGAGAATCGATCCGGACCAGGAGACCCGTAACGACGATCCACTGGTCCAGGAGCAGCGCGAGCAGAAGTCGAGCGGCAGGAAGGACCAGGCGGAAGGCGAGCGCGTTCAGCCGAAAACGGAGGACGAGCGCATCAAACCTGAAGTCGGCCCGCGCGACGACCGCAAACACGAGGCGCGCGGGCCGCGCCAGCCCGGCGGCGGCCGCAAGGGAACGCCGAGGTGAGCCGGCCGAGGTGTGGCGGTCGAGGCGATCGGTGAGGTGAATAGAAAGCCACCTCACCTCACCTCACCTCACCTCACCTCACCTCACCTTCATCAGACCTCGAACGTGATGCCGCCGCCCGCACCGCCACCCTTCGGTCGGCGCGGCCTGGCACGCCGGTAGCCGCCTTCCTCCATGCGGCTGATGCGGCGCTCGGCGACGAGTGCCTCGAGGACCAGCTCGGCCGCGGCGACCGCGCGGCCCGCGCCGTCGCGCGCGCGCGGGTCCGCCAGGCCGGCGAAAGAGACGGCTTCCATCAGGCCGGGCACGCCGGCGAAGCCCTTCGCCATGGCTTCGGCGCTCGCCGTGTCCGACATCTGGAGCACGCCGCCGGTCTCGAAGTACTCGACGACTTCCTCGAGCCGCGCCTCGACCCCCTCGCTGCCGCCCGCGCGCATTGCGAACGTTTCGGAGGCGGCGCTCGCGATCAGCTCCCGCGCGATGGTGTCCGCGCCAACCAGCTCGCCCTCGTATTCGAGCTCCATCTTGCCGGTGATCGCCGGCAACGCCGCGTAAATGTCGCTGGGGCGCGGCACGGGCGTCTCCTCGCCGCTCAGGAGCGCGCGGCGCTCCGCGTTCGACACGACGTTCTCGAGGACGGTGATCGGCATGCGCTGGCTCACGCCCGAGCGCTGATCGACGCGCTTGTCCTCGCGCGCGAGGAACGCGATGCGCTCGATCGTCTCCGAGACGAAGTCCGGCACGTCGACCGTGGTTCCGCGATCGAGCCACGCTTCCTGCCGCGTGATGCCCGCGCCCGTCTCCACGTCCTCCGGGTAGTGCGTCATGATCTGCGCGCCGATGCGGTCCTTGAGCGGCGTGATGATCTTGCCGCGCGCCGTGTAGTCCTCGGGATTCGCGGTAAAGACGAGCAGCAGATCGAGCGGCAGGCGCACGGGAAATCCCTTGATCTGCACGTCGCCTTCCTGCATCACGTTGAAGAGCCCCACCTGGATCTTCGACGCCAGGTCCGGCAGCTCGTTCACCGCGAAGATGCCGCGGTTCGCGCGCGGCAGCAGCCCGTAGTGGATGGTCAGCTCGTCGGCGAGGACGTGTCCGCCGCGTGCCGCGCGGATCGGATCGACGTCGCCGATGATGTCCGCGATGGTGACGTCGGGTGTCGCCAGCTTCTCCACGAAGCGGCGGTCGCGGCCGATCCACTCGATCGGCGCGTCGTCGCCGCATTCCTCGATCATCTGTCGGCCGTACTTCGAAAGCGGGCGCAGCGGATCGTCGTTCACCTCGCTGCCGCGCAGCACCGGGATCTCGGCATCCAGGAGGTCGACGAGCTGGCGCACGATGCGGCTCTTCGCCTGCCCGCGCAGTCCGAGCAGGATGAAGTTCTGTCTGGCGAGCAGCGCGTTCACGATCTGGGGCACCACCGTCTCCTGGTAGCCGACGATGCCGGGAAACAGCTCGCCGCCGCCGCGCACCGCTTCGATCAGATTCGCGCGGATCTCGTCCTTCACGCCGCGGCTGTGATAGCCGGACGCCTTCAGCGCGCCGAGCGTGGTCGGTCGGTCGGTCATCATTCCGTCAGTTCCAAGGTGACGCTGTCGCCGCGCCGGACGAGCCGCGGCAGGAATGCGGGTACCGCGGCGCCGCGCAGCGCCTCGAGCGCCTGTGTCGCGGTGCGGAACTCCGAGAGCTTCTGGAGCGTGTATACCGTCGGGAAGACCATCGGCAGCGTGCCCGCGCGGAAGCGGCGCAGCCCTTCCGCCGGCTCGAGCCAGAGCGCATCGGTCATTTCGCGCTCGTCGATGCGCGCCTCGGCGCCGCCCAGTGGCGCGGCCAGAAAGAAGCGCGTGTCGTAGCGTCGCGGTTCCGCGATCGGCGTGATCCAATGCGCCAGCTCGATCATGCGACGCAGGTCCAGACGCAGGTCGAGCGCGTCTAACATCGCGGCGAGCGTCGTCTCGTCGCGCATGAGCCGCTCGCGCCACTCGTCGAGCGCGGCCGCGCGCTCGGAGCCCGCGTCCACCCGCTGACCGAGCAGCACGCCCGTTTCCTCGAACGCCTCACGCACGGCCGCGGCCCAGTACGGGGCGTCGGGACGGAGCGGGCGAGGCAGGCCGTCCATCCGCTCGAGCAGCGCGGCGTCGGCATCCGCCGCGTCCACGCGGCCGCCTGGAAAGACGTAGGCGCCCGGCACGAAACCGCTCGACTTGTGGCGCTTGAGCAGCAGCACCTCGAGGCCTGCGGCGCCATCGCGCGCGAGCACGACGGTCGCGGCCGGCACGGGCTCCGCGGGCGTCGGCGAATCGAGCGCGCGCCCGAAGCCCGGCGGCAGTCGATCGACGGGGATCATGAACGGATCACTCGGCGGCGCTGCGGCCGCCCGTACCTGCCAGTCCGCATCGATCTCGACGCCGCCCTCGAGCCCCGCCTGCGCGCGCGCCTCCTCGAGCATCCGACGCGCCTCCTCGATTCGTTCGCCGATCAGGTGCTGCCGCCAGCTGGCGACCGCGGCGTTGCGCAGGAACCACGCGATCAGGATCAGCCACATGCCGCCGATGACGTCACCGACCGCCGCCTGCCACGCACCGAGAGCGATCAACACCCAGGCGACGCCCTGTCCCGCGAGCGTGGCCCAGCGCGTCGCCCTCGTCATGTCGCCGCTCGCGCGCCACAGCACGGCGCGCAGCAGCCGGCCGCCGTCCAGCGGGAAGCCGGGCAGCAGGTTGAAGACGGCGAGGACCACGTTCAGGATCGCGAGATAGCCGGCGACCGTGACGACCGAGGCGTCCAGCCCCAGCAGCGCGCCGTAGTAGGTGACGGCCCAGAACACGCCACCGAGCAGGAGGCTGGTGAGCGGACCCGCGCCGGCGATCTGGAACTCGTCTCCGGGCGTGGTCGCCTCGCGCGACGTGCGCGCGACGCCGCCGAAGATGAAGAGCGTGATGCCCGCCACGTGAATGCCCTTCGCGCGCGCGACGAGCGCATGCGACAGCTCGTGGATGAGCAGCGAGGTGAAGAACAGAATCGCCGCCATCGCGCCCATGAGCAGGTAGGCCGACTTCGACAGCCCGGGCAGCGCGAACGGGAACACGTTCGAGGAGAAGGACCAGAGGATCAACGCGAACAGGAAGAACCAGGAGTAGTCGATCCTGATTTCGAAGCCGAACGTCGTGCCCAGTCGGAAGTCAGCCACCTCTTCTCCCATCGGCGCCCAGCGCGGCGCGTGCTTCGCGCAGGCGGGCGGATGCCCTCGCGATGCGCAGGGCGATGTCGCGCGCCTCGCCCCAGAACAAAGTCGAGTCGCCGCTGCGGATCGCTTCGACGAGCGACGGAAACGCCAGCGTCGCGTAGCCGTTCTCGGCGTCCGCTGCGAAGGCCAGGTTGCGGAACCAGGGGCGGCCGCGCAGGCCTTCCGGCCGCGTCAAGGCCCGCTCCACCCGCATCAGGCGCGCGTTGGCCGAGTCGGCCTGCGCCGGCGTACGCCGCGCCGATGCCAGCCAACGCTCTCGCGCCATCGCGAAGTCCGCCGCGTCCCGCTCCATCTCGCGCAGTGATCGCTCCACGGGTTCCAGCGCGGCGACATCCATGCCGGCCTGCTCCGCGTCGATCGAGACGGAGCGGAGCAGCTCTCGCATTTCCGTCGCATACGCGGAGTAGTTGAGCGGCAGGATCTCGGCGTTCGCGAGTCGCAGCGCGACGACGGCGGTGAGCCGCGAGCTGGCGGCGTGCCGCTCGTACCCCGGGTCCCCGAAGCGATCCATCCACTCGCGCGTATCGTAGGCCGAGTGGTACTGCGTGCCCCCGCCGCCGAAACCCCACCCCGCGCTCGGAATGCCGAGGTGGTTGTAGAACGCCGCGTAATCGCTGCCGCCGCCGAGGTTGTTGATCGCGGGCGCGTCGTTCAGCGCGGCCGCCGCTCCGGTCTCGCCACGCCAGCGCGCGTATAGCGACTCCGCCTCCCCGCCCGGCGCCGCCGCGTACGGCGCGGGCACCGCTTCGGCCGCCTGATGGATCAGCCGCTCGAGCGAGGGCGTGGCCGCGGCGCCGAAGCTCGGACCGCCCGCGATCGCGTCCTGGTTCAGGTAGGCGACCACGCGCGCGTCCAGCCGCTCGGCCAGCTCCTCCACCCACTCGGTGGAGCCGACCAGCCCCCACTCTTCCGCATCCCAGGTCGCGAAGACGACGGTACGGCGCGGACGATCTCCACCGGCGGCGAGCGCCGCGAGCGCGTGCGCGGCGCCCAGCACCGACGCGGTACCGCTGACGTTGTCGAACGCGCCTGCGCCCCACGCGTCGCGGTGTGCGCCGATGACGATCCACTCGTCCGGCCGCTCCGCGCCGGGCAGCCAGGCGATCGTGTTCCAGATGGGCTTGAAGGGCGCGCGTGCGCGATCGTCGCTCACGTGCACGCGCACGCGCGCGGGGCCGGGTCCGACGTGATAGCGGAACGGCAGCGCGCCCTGCCAGTCCTGCGACGGCAGAGCCGCGCCCGCGATCGCGGCGAGGATGGGCTGCGCGGCGGACCACGACAGCGGCACCACGGGGATGCGCGGCAGCCCCGGCACCGAGTCCGGGTGCAGGCGCTGCGCCCCCGCCACGCTCGGCCCGTGCGGCGTCGACGGGTCGCCGTTGCCGTTCAGCACGCTGCCGCGCTGCGCCGAGTGCGCCGAGCGCCACGGCCCCGCGGGCCAGGTATCGCCCCGATAGTAGCCGTCGTCCCACGGGTCGCTGTAGAGAAGCAGCCCGGCCGCGCCCTGCTGCTCGGCGAGGCTGGCCTTGATGCCGCGGAACGAGCGCCCGAAGCGCGCGATGACGATCCTGCCGCGCACGCGCACGCCGAGACGCTCGAGCGCCGCGTAATCCTCGTGCAAGCCGTAGTTGACGTAAACGACCTCGCCCGCCGCCGTTCCGACACCGCTGTAGCCGCTCACCCACGGATACTGCGGCACCGGTTGGACTGCGCCTTCGAGGGACGGCTCTCCCAACGTGATGCGCCGACGCAGGGGAGCGATCAGATCGACCTCGACGGAATCGGCCCATGGCAGCCACACGAGGTACTCCGGCGCCTCCGAGCGAAGGCCGCGCGCGCGGGTGAACTCGAGGACGACGTCGCGCGTGCGCGCCTGCGCCGCGGATCCGGCGACGTGCGGCTCGCGCGCGAGCAGGAGCGCGAGGCTGTCCATCAGCTCCGGCCGGATCAGCTCGATCGCCTCGCGCTCGAGCGCGCTCTGGTGCGCAGCCGCGTCCGCCGCAAAACCGAGCGGCGGCGCGTCCTGTCCCGCCGCCGACTGCGCCGCGGGGCCCGCGGCGAGCGCGAGGGCGCATCCGAGCCAGCGCGATCGGAGTCGGTTCATGGCATCCGGAAAAAAGAGGGACCGCGCCCGAGCGCGGTCCCCTCGTTCATGCTGCCGGCGCAGGAGACGTCAGGTTCCGCTCTCGGCCAGCCGGACGTGGCGGGTAGTCGTCACATCCAGCGGGATGTCGTCCATGCCCGCGCCCGGGATGCTGACCGTGCCGCTCATCGAGCCGCTCGTCCGCGAGGAGTGGAGCAGCCGCCGCGCGGGGTCCCAGAACACCAGCTCCGCCAGGCTGCCGCCCAGCTCGTTCCTCATCGACATGCCCTGCATCTCACCCTCGACGATCACATTCGTCGTCTTCGTCGACTCGATGATCCAGAGCGTGCGCCCGGCGATCGTCGTATCGCCGCGGAACATGGAGACGACCGTCGCCTCGTGGATCGTATGGGCGCCGTCGCTCTCGCTTTCCGTGCGGATCGTGTCGCTCCAGGTCGCACCCGGAGCAACCACCTCGTCCGGCAGTCGCAGGAAGAGGTCCGCGAAACGGTTGTCACCCATCGACATCTGCTCCACGGCTTCCGGCAGCTCGGGCCCCGACACCAGCTCGAGCTCACCCCGCGGCGTGAGGCTCAGCACGAATTCCCCCTCCAGCCCTTCCGCGCCGATGTCCTGGCGCGGCATCATCGAGCTCTCCATGAACGCGTCGTAATCGACGTACGACGCCGTCACCGACAGGTTCCCCGCCGTGCCGACGATCGGCGCGAAGCTCAGGCGCACGGTGCTGCTCTGACCCATCGTCTGCTCCATGCTCTGGCCGGGAGCGACCTGGATGTTGACGCGCGCGGTGTCGACCACGCTGTACGTAATCGGGTTCACGCCCGGAAGCGTGTAGCTCAGCTCGATCGGCGCCGGAGCCGGCGCTTCCGGCTGCCCGCCGCAGGCGCCGAGCATGAACGCGGCCGCCATGGTCACCAGGCCTCGAGATGTCATTCGCTCCTTCACTGGTTGGGATGGGGGAGCCGCAAAGCTACGGGCGCGCGCCTATGGGCGAAAGCCGGCCGCAGCCTTCGTCACGAGGCCTGGAACAGGCGGCGCGTGATGTCGCGGAACGTGATGGCGGCGACACCGTCGAGCGCGTGCCGGGCGTCGGTCAGGCGACGCACGCCGCCGACCCACACGTCCGAAACCGCCTGCGGCGGCGCGGAGAACACCAGCATCGCGGCGAGCGCCTCCTCGGTCCAGCCGGCCACGGCCGGATTCGTGAGGTCCACCGTGAAGAAGTCGGCGAGCGCGCCGGCCTCGATGCGTCCGCTGTCCACGCCCAGGGCGCGCGCCCCGTCGGCCGTGCCGTTGCGCAACAGCGCGGCCGCCGGCTCCACGCGGTCGGGGCTCGTCGGCGGTCCCACGATCACGTTGCGCCTGCGACGTTGCAGCCGCTCGTTATACTCGACGAGGCGCATCTCCTCGAAGAAGTCGATGATCGTCTGGCTGTCGGAGCCGAGCGCGAGGTGCGCGCCTGCCTGCGCCAGGTCGTGTCCTCGCAGGAAGCCGTCGCCCAGGTCCCGCTCCGTCGTCGGACATGCGCACACGTTCGTGCCGGAGTCGCCGATCGCGATCACTTCGTCGTCGTCGATGTGCGTCGCGTGGACGGCCGTGAGGCGCGGTCCCAGCAGACCTTCCGCGGCCAGCACCTGCACTGGCCGCAGCCCGAACTCGGCCCGACACGCCTCGACTTCGGCCGTCTGCTCCGATACGTGAATGTGGAACGGCGCATCCCGCCGCGTCGCCCATTCGTGCAGCGGCGACAGCCATTCCCGCGGCACCGCGCGCAGGCTGTGCGCCGCAAGCGCGATCCGCACGCGGGGTCGCGGCTGCACCGATTCCGCCAGTGCGCTGGTGCGCTCCAGGAACTCCTCCAGGTCGGGCGTCGCGAAACGGGCCTGCTGCGGCGACAGCGGCTGGCCGATGCTGCCCGTGACATAGGCGACGTTGATGAGGACGATGCGGATGCCGACTTCCTCCGCCGCCATGACTACGCGATGCGCGAGCTCGTTCGCGCTCGGATAGGGTTCGCCGTGCTGGTCCCGGTGCAGGTAGTGGAACTCGCCCACCGTCGTGATGCCGGCTCGCAGCATCTCGAGAAAGCAGAAGCGCGAGACCTGCCCCACCTCGTCCGCCGACAGGCGCGCCGCCGCGGCGTACATCGCCTCGCGCCACGTCCAGAAGTCCGAGCGCGCAGCGAGCTCCGTCGGGCGCCACTGCGTGTGGCCCCGTATCCCGCGCTGGAACGCATGCGAGTGCGCGTTCACGAAGCCCGGCAGCAGCGCGCGCGCCGGCAGCCGCTCGACCTCCACGCCGCCATCGGTCAGATCGTGCGCCGGGCCCACGCGCACGATGCGGCCGCCGTCGCGGTCGTACTCCACGGCGTGGTCACGATGGAAAGTGCCGCCGTGGTAGACCAGGTCCGGCAGGAGCACGGGCATTCAGTTCGCCGGACCGATACGCGGCTTCACCGATCGAGCATCGGCAGGCGCAGCCCCTTCTCGCGTGCCGTGTCGATCGCGAGCTCGTAGCCGGCGTCCGCGTGGCGCGCCACGCCGATGCCCGGATCGTTCGTGAGCACGCGCTCGATGCGCACCGCCATCTCCGGCGTGCCGTCGGCAACCAGCACCTGCCCCGCGTGCAGCGAATTGCCGATGCCGACGCCGCCGCCGTGATGGAAGCTGACCCAGCTCGCGCCCGACGCCACGTTCAGCAGCGCATTGAGGATCGGCCAGTCGGCGACCGCGTCGCTGCCGTCCTTCATCGATTCGGTCTCGCGGAACGGCGAGGCGACGGAGCCGGTGTCGAGGTGATCGCGGCCGATCACGATCGGCGCGGACAGCTCACCGCGGCCAACCAGCTCGTTCAGCGCGAGGCCGAAGCGCGCCCGCTCGCCCTGGCCCAGCCAGCAGATGCGCGCCGGCAGTCCCTGGAACGCGATGCGCTCGCGCGCCATGCGGATCCAGCGGCCGAGGTGCTCGTCGTCGGGGAACAGCTCGACCACGAGCTCGTCCGTGCGGTGGATGTCGGCGGAATCGCCCGACAGCGCGGCCCAGCGGAATGGACCCTTCCCCTCGCAGAAGAGCGGCCGCACGTATGCCGGCACGAAGCCCGGGAACGCGAACGCGTCCGCGTAGCCGGCGTCCCGCGCCTGACCGCGCAGGTTGTTGCCGTAGTCGAACGTGACCGCGCCGCGCTTCATCAGGGCGACCATCGCGCGGCAGTGCGTCGCCATCGACGCCATCGAGCGCCGCACGTATTCGCCCGGGTCCGTCTCCCGCAACACGGCCGCCTGCTCGAGCGACAGCCCCGCCGGTAGGTAGCCGTGCAGCGCGTCGTGTGCCGAAGTCTGGTCCGTCAGCACGTCCGGCGTGACGCCGCGCCGCACGAGCTCCGGCAGCACCTCGGCGCAGTTGCCGACCAGCCCGATGCTCAGCGGGGCGGCCTGCGCGCGCGCGTTCGCCACCCACTCGAGCGCCTCGTCCAGCGAGGTCGTGATGCGGTCGCAGTAGCGCTGCTCGATGCGTCGCCGGATGCGCGCCGCGTCCACCTCGACGCACAGCATCACGCCGTCGTTCATGGTCGCCGCCAGCGGCTGCGCGCCGCCCATCCCGCCCATGCCGCCGGTCAGCACCCAGCGGCCACGCAGCGAGCCGCCGAAATGCTCGCGCGCGACGGCGCCGAACGTCTCGTACGTTCCCTGGAGGATGCCCTGCGTGCCGATGTAGATCCACGAGCCGGCCGTCATCTGACCGTACATCATCAGCCCGGCGCGCTCCAGCTCGTGGAAGTGCTCCCACGTCGCCCAGCGCCCGACGAGATTGCTGTTCGCGATGAGCACGCGCGGCGAGTGCCGGTGCGTGCGGAATACGCCGACCGGCTTGCCCGACTGGACGAGCAGCGTCTCATCGTCCGCGAGGGTGCGCAGCGAATCGACGATCGCATCGAATGCCTCCCAGTTGCGCGCGGCGCGGCCGGTTCCGCCGTAGACGACTAGATCCTCGGGACGTTCCGCGACCTCCGGATCCAGGTTGTTCATCAGCATCCGCAGCGCGCCCTCCTGCTGCCACCCCCGGCAGCTCAGCTCGCTGCCGCGCGGCGCGCGGATGGTGCGCGTTGGCTGCATGGTGCTACTCTTCGCCATTCGCCTCCGCTCCAAAGTCGTGCACCTGCATGTGCACGGTTTTTCCCATGCCGGCTTCACCGCCAACCCGGCACGGGACAATGCCACCCTCCCTCACGGCCGACAAGCTTGCCCCGCACCCGTCCCGCGCCGTCCATTCCCATCATGCGACTGATCCGACCCCTGCTCCTGGTCCTCTTCGGCGCCCACGCCGGCTGCGGGCCGCGCGCGACCGTAGAGCCCGACCCCTGGGACCCGGTGGAGCCGGTGCAGCCCACGCCGCCGCTGCTCGTCACACATGCGGTCGCGCACCACACCTGCGCGCTCGACGGCCACGGCATCGTTACGTGCTGGGGGCGAAACGACGACGGACAGCTGGGCGCCGGGCACACCTGGCAGGTCTACGTCCCGGTCCGCGTCGTAGCCGACCACCGCTTCGGCATGGTCGCCGTCGGCGGACACACGTGCGCGCTCGATGTCCAGGGCGTCGTCCACTGCTGGGGTGCGAACCAGCGCGGGCAGCTCGGCGACGGCGGCCTCGAGGGCCGTGCCGCGCCTCGGCCGGTCGACACCGACCGGCGCTTCGCCCGTATCGCCACCGGCGCCGCGCATACGTGCGCGCTCGACGCCGACGGACGCGCGCTCTGCTGGGGGGACAACCGCTGGGGCCAGCTCGGCGACGGCACGCGCATATCCTCCGCGCTCCCCGTCCTCGTGGAAACGGACCAGGGATTCTCCCGGCTCGCCGCCGGCAGCCGGCACACCTGCGGCATCGACGCGGATGGAGTCGTGATGTGCTGGGGCGACAACTTCCTCGGCCAGCTCGGCCAGCCGCGCTCCGTTTCGGGATCGCTCACTCCCATCGCGGTCCCGGACCTCGCCGGCATCGTGAATGTTTCCTCCGGTCACGGGCATACCTGCGCGATCGCGGACGACGGCGCAGGCTGGTGCTGGGGGCAGAACGGCATCGGCCAGCTCGGATCGGGTGCACCGCCCGGCGCGCCGGGGCCCGTCCGCGTCGCCGGCGTGCCGCCTCTCGCCGAGCTGCGCGTCGGCTACCACCACACCTGCGCGGTCGATACCGACGGCGCCGGCTGGTGCTGGGGCGCGAATGCGCCAGCCGATCCCGGAGACGGCTCGATCAGCGGCCAGCTCGGAAGCGACGCCTCCTGGTCGAATCTGCCGCTACGCCTCGCGCACGATCAGCCGCTCGACGTCATCGCCGCGGGCGACGCCCACACCTGCACCCTCACGCGCGCTGGCACGATCCACTGCTTCGGCTCCAATCGATTCGGTCAGCTCGGACGCACCGGGCTCGAAACCAGCATCGAGCCGGTCCGCGTGCTCGGCCTGCAGCCGGCGCCGGACCTGCCGATTCCGCAGCGCTGAGGCTCCGGCTGCCAGATTGGCTCGAAGGTCGAGCGCACGACCGATCCGGCCGGGCGGGCCGATTCGCGCCGCACGCCGCACTGCCGCAGCGCTTCCGCGAAAAGCGTCGCGCGTGGCAAGATCCCTGCGCCAGTCATCGGCTTCCGCGCCTGTGTTCTGCCGCTCCGGCGTGAGCGCGCGCTGGGCCGAATGCGATGACAAGTGAGGCTTCTCCGATGACCGAACGACGAACGCTGCCCGTGCTGGCGCTGCGTGAGACCGTCGTTTTTCCGCACGTGGCCGTGCCGATCAGCGCGGGCCGTCCCGCGACGGTGCAGGCGATCGAGGCTGCGATGGCGAACGACCGCCGCCTGTTCGCGGTGTGCCAGATCGAGAACCGCGACGAGATCGAGCCGGACAACCTGCACCAGGTGGGTGTGATCGTGAAGATCATGCAGGTGCAGCGCGCGCCGGGCGTGCTCCAGCTCCTGATCCAGGGTGAGCGCCGGGCGCGACCGCTCGAGTACCTGCCGCGGGAGGACATGGTCGAGGCCGTCGTCGAGACGGTGCCGGAAGTGGAGCCGGAAGAGCCGTGGCCGGCGTCGTTCACCGCACTCGACCGGGAGCTGCGTGACCGCGCGGTGGAGTTGGGCCGGCGGCGCGGCATTCCCTCGGAAGCGCTGCGCCAGCTCGCGCAGGGCATCGAGAAGCCGGGCGCGTTCGCGGACCTGGTCGCGTTCTACCTCGACGTCGACGCTGCGCAGAAGCAGGCGCTGCTGGAGGAGGTGCTGGTCGACGAGCGCATGCGTCGCGTGCTCATTTCCGTCGAGCGGGACCTGATGCGTCTCGAGGCCCAGGAGGAGATCCAGCAGCAGGTGCAGGAGGAGCTGGGCGAGAAGCAGCGCGAGATGATGCTGCGGGAGCAGCTCAAGGCGATCCAGAAGGAGCTGGGCGAGGACGACGAGGCGAGCGCGGCGGAGGACCTGCGCGAGCGGATCGAGGCGCTCGAGCTCAACGACGACGCGCGCCACGAGATCGAGCGCGAGCTGTCGCGCCTGGAGCGTACGCACCCCCAGTCGGCCGAGTATCAGGTCATCCGCACGTTCCTCGACTGGGTCACCGACCTGCCCTGGGGCACGCGCACCGACGATCACATCGATCTCGCCAACTCGGAAGCCATTCTCGACGAGGATCATTACGGCCTCGAGGACGTGAAGGACCGCGTCCTGGAGTTCCTCGCCGTGCGCAAGCTCCAGATGGAGCGGGCCGAGGAGGAGGTCGAGAACGACATCGCCGAAGGCACTCCCGAGGCGAGACAGCAGTCCGCGACTCCCGTCGCCGCGCGCGACGACATCGTCGGCTCGCTGCCGGTGATCGACCTCGACGCGGCAGGCGAGGCGCTGGCGTCGATCGACGAAGGCGACCGGCCAGAGGACGACGACGAGGTCATCGGACCGGTCGTCGACGAGAAGACGAAGGCGAAGGCGAAGGCGGTCGGGCGCGGACCCATCCTGCTGTTCGTCGGGCCGCCGGGCGTCGGCAAGACGTCGATCGCGCAGGGCATCGCGCGCGCGCTCGGCCGCAAGTACGTGCGCATCGCGCTGGGCGGCGCGCGCGACGAGGCGGACATCCGCGGCCATCGACGCACCTATGTCGGCGCCATGCCCGGCCGCATCATCCAGGGCCTCAAGCAGGCGGGCACCAAGAATCCCGTCTTCCTGCTCGACGAGGTCGACAAGCTCGGCGTGTCGATGCAGGGTGACCCGTCGTCCGCGCTGCTCGAAGTGCTCGATCCCGCGCAGAACCACGCGTTCGTCGATCACTACCTCGGCATTCCGTTCGATCTGTCCGAGGTGCTCTTCATCGCGACCGCGAACTACAGGGATCGCATCCCCGCGCCGCTCTACGACCGCATGGAGAACGTCGACTTCGCCGGCTACACCGAGCAGGAGAAGCTGGAGATCGCGAAGCGCTTTCTGCTACCGCGCCAGCGCAGGGATAGTGGCCTGCGCGACGAGCAGCTCCTGGTGGAGGACGACGCCATACGGCGCGTGATCAGCGAGTACACGCGCGAGGCGGGCGTGCGTCAGCTCGAGCGCGAGCTCGGCAAGCTGGCCCGCAAGGCCGCGCGCCGCGTCGCGACCGCGCAGGCGGACGCCGTGCAGGTGGATGGCAACGAGATCGCCACGCTGCTCGGCCGACCGCGCGTGCACCCCGAGCGCGCGGCGACGAGCGACACCGTCGGCGTCGCCACCGGGATGTACTACACGCCCATGGGCGGCGACATCATGTTCGTCGAGGCGAGCGTCTCACCCGGCAAGGACAATCTCATCCTGACCGGACAGCTCGGTGACGTGATGAAGGAGTCCGCGCGCGCAGCGCTCACGTACGCGCGCACGCATCGTCATCAGCTCGGCATTCCCGAGGATCGCTTCCGCGACATCGAGATCCACGTGCACGTGCCCGCGGGCGCGGTACCCAAGGACGGACCGTCCGCCGGCATCACGATGGCGACCGCGATCGTGTCCGCCCTCAGCGATCGGCCCGTGCGGCCCGACGTCGCCATGACCGGCGAGATCACGCTGAGCGGGCGCGTCCTGCCCATCGGCGGTCTGAAGGAGAAGGTCCTCGGCGCACACCGCGCCGGCATCAAGGAGGTCATCCTCCCCGCCGACAACGAGGGCGATCTCGACGATCTGCCGCCGGAGGTACGCGACGAGCTGACGTTCCACACCGCAAGCGAGCTGGGCCAGGTCCTCGCCATCACGCTCCGCGGTGCGCGCTTCGAGGGCGGCACGCTGTCGTTCCCGAGCGAGGTCGATCGACCGGGCGGACCGGCGTTGCATCACTAGCGCGGTTTCGCCGCGGTGCGAGCCTGACGGCGCGGTGCATCTCGCTCCGCTCGATGGTGCGCCGCAGGTGAGGTACGGTGAGGTGAGGACTGCTCTACATGCGGAGCAGCGACTGGAAGCGGGGGTTGCTGCGCAGGGGCTGCCAGACGGGATCGAGTCGGAGCGCGTGCGCGGTGAGTCGCGAGGGCCGCGCCAGCACGCGCTCGAGGATGTCGAGCGCCTCATCCTGCTCGCCCAGACGCGCATGCACCTGTGCGAATCCAACGAGGATGTCGGGACCCAGGATATGGTCGCGCTCGACCGGGTACAGCTCACGTACCCGAGCCATCGCCTGGTGCGCTGCTTCCGCCCTGCGCAGTCCCGCCCTCGTGTGCGCCAATGCAAGCCATACGCGCGGGTCCCAGGGCCGTTCCGCGGCGGCCGTCTCGAGCAGGCGGTGGGCCTGGGCATATGCCTGGCCCGCGGCCGCTGATTGGCCGGCTGCCGTGAG
Organism: Longimicrobiales bacterium; assembly: GCA_035512635.1. Lineage (GTDB taxonomy): Bacteria > Gemmatimonadota > Gemmatimonadetes > Longimicrobiales > RSA9 > DATKDR01. The sequence goes on from DATKDR010000026.1 coordinate 19,605, forward strand.
CAGGTCGGCGCGGATCAGAGCGATCGGGGTGTATTGGAGCTGCGTGATCAGGAAATCCTGTGTGAAGCCATCGGTCAGGGCGAGCGCCGCGGGGTGATCGCCGCGCCACGCAGCGAGGCGTACGCTGCCTTCCGTCAGCTCCGGATCCGTCAGCTCGAGCGCCGCGGCCTCGTCCAACACGGCTTCGGATCGGTCCAGACGCCCGGCATTCCTGTGCAGGCTCACGAATCCGACATAGGCATCAGTGGAAGTCGGTGAAAGCTCGATCGCCGCACGGTAGGTTTCGGCCGCTTCCTCGTAACGTCCCAGCACGCCGTACGTCTCCGCCAGGTTCCTGGGGACGTCCTGATCGCGTGGGCTGAGTTCCCGAGCAATGACGAGATTGCGGATGTGGTCTTCCCAGCGGCCGAGACGCCGCTGTGCGTAGGCGAGGCCCGCGCGCGCATCATACGGCAGGTCGTCGAGCGCCTTTTCGAACTCGGCAGCCGCGCCGGCGAAATCGTATTCGCCGTAATAGCGCAGGAATCCCAGGGCGTAGTGTGTGGCGGCGGCGTCTGGCGCAATCGCTCGCAGCTGCTCGATCTGCGCGCGCGCCCGCTCTACCCGCTCCGGCGATCGGTCGAAACCCAGCCAGTAGGTGAGCAGGTGGGACCAGGCCAGCCGGGCGCGTGCATCCACGAAGGACGGGTCGCGCTCGATGGCGCGCTCATAGAGATGCTGTGACGCGGCGAGTGTCTCCCGGCGCCGCCCGCGGTTCTCCATTTCGCGCGCCCGCAGGAAATCCTCGTAGGCGGCGAGGTCGTTGGTCGGGCGCGTTGCCAGCTCCCGTCGATCGGCGTCGCCCAGCTCGGCGTGGAGCGCGGCTGCGATCTGTTCGGCGACATCCGCCTGGATCGCGAAGATATCGCTCATCGAGCGGTCATAGCTCTGCGCCCAGAGATGCTCGTCCGTTTGTGCGTCGATGAGCTGCGCCGTGATGCGCACCTGGTCGCCCGCGCGGCGGACGCTGCCCTCCAGGATCGAGTTCACCCCGAGCTCCCGCGCGATCTCCCGCAGGTTCTTCTCCCGGTCTCGATACTCCATCACCGACGTGCGCGAGATGACGCGCAGGGCCGGAATGCCGGCCAGACGGGTCAGGATCTCCTCGTGCACGCCGTCCGCGAAGTACGCGTTCTCCTCGTCGCCGCTCAAGTTGTCGAAGGGCAGCACGGCGATCGAGGGACGCTCGGTCGTGACGTCGCCGCGTGCGGCCATGCCTCCCGGACCGACCAGGAGCCACGCGGTCGCCACGACGCCCCAGATGCCGAACGCCACGACGCCCCCAAGGATCGCGTTGCGCCAGGTGAACAGCGAGGCCGCCGCTCCATTGGCCGGCGCAGCGTCCGGCCTGCCGGGACCTTCGCCGCTCACGGCGGGCGCAGAAGCTTGCCCGACTTCCGGTGTCAGGGCGCGCGGAGGCCCCTCCTGGACGAACGCCGTTGCCAGAACCACCGGCAGTCCGATGACGAGGAGCGCGAGCGCGAAAGCCGGAAACCACTCGGGCAGGCCGAAATTCTCCGTCAGCTCACCGGCCACCTCGAGCGCGATCCATGAGCCGCCGACATAGATGCCCATCACCTGCCACAGCGAGCGGCGGTGCACTTCGGCGACGAGGCGTCTGAAACCGGTCATGGGAGTCCTGCGGGGGAACCAGACTGCTCGAAAATGGAGCCCCGCCCGCGAGCCGGGCAAGCAGAACCTTGCTGCCGTATGCGTAGAGCCCACCCCCGGATAGCGAAAAGGGCGACCGGTCTCCTCCCGGCCGCCCCCCCGCTCCACCTCACCTCACGGTTCGCCTCACCTCACGGTTCGCCTCACCTCACCTCACCTCACCTCACCTCCGGAGCGTCAGCTCCGGAACAGGTACTGGAACTTCAGGAAGAACTGCCGGTCCGTGCGCGCGAAGCCGGTCGGCTCGGCGAACTCCGTATAGCGGTCGGTCGAGCCGATGTAGAAGATGCTGAATGGATTCAGCCGGTACATGAGCAGCGGCTCGACGGATATGCCCGCATCGCCGAAGTCGACGTACTGCGTGACCAGTCGCAGCGATAGCTCGCGCGTGAACTGGAGCTGAAAGCGGGTACGCGCGACCCAGCCAGCGAACAGCTCGCCGCCGTCGGGCGCGTTCAGCTCCTGATATGCGATCTCGGGCTGGATCACGAGCCGATCCAGCGGCTTGATCGTGGCCCAGAGCGCCGCACTGGTGCCCGTGCCCAGTACGGCCGGATTCTCCCGCCGCGCAATCGACTCGCCGTGGCCCACCTCGAAGCCACCACCGAGCCTCTCGCTGAAATCGCTGTCGATCCAGAAGTTCGCGCGGCCGTAATCCTCGAAGCGCAGATTCTGGAAGCGCTCGCTGAACGTGTGCACGTAGTTCACGCCGAGGTTCGTCTGCGCGGTGAGCGTAGCCGACACGCCGGGATTCAGCCACAGATCCTTCGACGTGCCGTCCCAGGCCCAGGCGTTTCCGCCGCTGATGTTCGGACGCACCTCGACGATGCCGAAGCGCTCCGGCCGGAAGGTGTAGCCCGTCCAGGCATTGGCCTGGCGGTAGCCGTTGCGCGCGACGAAGCCGTTGTCCGCGCGGAACGTGGGCGACGCGTCGCGATACGACAGGTCCCACGACCATTCGCGCGTGCTGCGGCTCAGTCCCAGCAACGCGGCCGATCCCCGGAAGCGCTCGCCGTCGAAATCGGCCGTGTGTCCATCCCCGAACGTCTCGCCGTTTACGTCCTCGGTGAGCGTCGGATCGTTGGGCTCCTGTGTGTAGGACGCGACCAGCTGCCCGCCGACCGAGTAGACGCCACCGAAGCGGAACAGCAGGTCCGAGCCGACCGTGGTGCCGGCGCCACCATCGCTCAGGCGACGGTCGGTGGCCAGCAGGCCGACGTGCGAGCCGGCGGCGCCGAACGCGTGACGCGCGCGCAGCACGTTCGACCAGCTCCCGCCGCCCTGCGCGAACGCGCTCTTCTCCTCGAACGGCACGATGATCGGCGAGGTCTCGTCGTATGCGCTCAGGTAGGCGATGCTCGTCGAGCCGACCGCACCCGTGATCTTGCCCGCGAACTCGGGATCGTTGATCGAGCGCGTGTAGACGACCGATACCGGCGTCTCGAACAGGTCGGAGCCATCCTGGAAGAACGGGCGCCGCTCCGGGAACGACAGCGCGAACGTCGTATTCACGTCGACCTGCGCCGCGTCCGACTCGACCTGGCTGAAGTCGGGATTGTAGGTCACTTCCGCATTCCAGCCGCCTGCGAACGGATAGCGTGCGCCGAGCGAGAGCGACGCCGACGGGTCGTCGTTGGCGAAGCCGCTCGACGGATCGCCGCCGTCGCGCAGCGCGCCCGCCTGCGACGCGACGATCGACGGCAGCAGCTCGAGCGAGCCGCCGGGCCGAACGCCGGCCAGCGTCTCCATCTCGCTAAACTGGCAAAGCAGGCAGGAATTGTTCGAGTCGAACGCCGGCCAGGAATACAGGCGGCGCGATTCGCGCGGGTGATTGCGGATGAAGCCGATGCGCCAGGCGCCGGTGTCTCCGCGAAAGCGCAGGCTCGAGAAGGGAATCGCCAGCTCGACCTCGAGGCCCCGCTCGGTCACGGCGCCGTCCGCCTCGAAGACGACGTCGAAGCGCGCGTCATCGCCCTGGTTGGAGAGGCGGGTGTCGCCCTGCACGCCGTAGCCGTTCGCGATGAGGAGGTAGCCCCACGACGCGTCGCCCCACGTGTCGAGCACGACGCCCGCCCAGTCGTCGGCGAACATGTCGTCGCGCTCCCGGAGCGACGCGCGCACCAGCCGCGGATCGTCGTGCGCGATGATCGCGACGTAGAGGTACTCTTCGTCGTACGTTACGAAGGCCTCGGTGCGGACCGAAGGCGTCGACATGTGACCCGGCTGGAACTCCAGGAAGTCGGTGACCCGTCGGGCGCTCGACCACGCCGCTTCGTCCACGCGGCCATCGATCCGGATCTCGCCGACCAGGCGCGCAATGCTCAGCTCGTCCGCGGGCGTGGCGGCGGGAATCGAGATCGTCGTCGCCTGTACCGCGTAGGCGAGCTCCAGCGCCAGCGCGCTGCCGGGCGCCGCGGCGAGCGGCAACCCGAGAAGGGCAATTACGAGCATGTCATGGGCGAAAACGCTCGTGCGGCGAGCGGCACGCGTCGGGCAGGGCTTGCGGCGGCACATCGGGATCCTCCGTTTGTCGTCGAGCCGTCAGGGACGACGTCCATACGGAGGACCCGAGGGCCGGGTTTCAGCGCACGTAGACGGTGTTGTCCGGCAGTCGCCAGTTGGCGATGAAGCCCGGCTGGATCACGAACCGGTCGGAGAAGTAGTCCGGACCCGGTCCGCGTCCTTCCGCGACCAGGTTGAAGGAGCCCCCGGCCAGCACCATTTCGCCGGGGATCCGGAACCGGCCCGAGCTCAGTGGGTCGACGAAGCCGAGACGGTAGCGCTGCGCCGAGCTCACGATGTACACGGTGATGGCGAACTGGCTGCGGTTCAGTACGAAGGCCGACGCGGAGCCGTCGGCTGGAATTTCGCGCTCGATGGGCGTCGTGGCGCAGCCGATGATGGCGACGGCGAAGATGGCAGCCAGCGCCGTGCGGATGATGCGCATGATACCAGAAACCTCGGACGAAAGGGGACTGTCTGGAGAGGTGTCACGACTCGATTTAGTTAGACCGAGTGCGGCGTTCGCGCAAGGCGATGGCAGCGCGGCACGCCGCCCGGGGGGCCGGCTCTGAGCGCCTTTCGCCGCGCCGCCGTCACGCCCGCGGGTGTCCTCGCCACGTTGCTCGTGCTGGTCGTGGCGGCCGTGTGTGTGCGGCTGGGATTCTGGCAGCTCGAGCGGCTGGCGCAGCGGCGCGCGCTGAGCACCCTCGCGGCGGAGCGGATGGCACGTCCGGCCATCGACATCGACCGCGTGCCGGGCGACAGCGCGGATGCCGTCTGGCTCCGTGCGCGCCTGAGCGGGGGCTGCGAGGGTGCGCAGTTCGTTCTGGCGGGTCGCAGCCGTCACGGCGCCCCGGGCGTTCACCTGCTGTGCCGCTTCCGCACCGATGGCGGCCGCGCGATCCTGCTCGACCGGGGCTGGCTGCCGTCGGCGGACGCACGCAGCGTGAGCCCAGAGGTTTACGCGCGGGCGCCGCGGGACACCTCGATGGTGGCTCTCCTCGTCCCCTTCCCGCCGGGCAGGGCTTCGGCACGTTCCGGCACCACGCCCCGTCTGTCGGAAGCCGATGGCGGAGTGGCGCTCGGCCCGGCCGAGCCGCGCGTGATCTACAGATTGAACCGCGCACAGGCGTCCGCCGCGACCGGTATCGACCTCCCCGGCTGGTACGCGCAGGCACTCGGACCGGCCGATCGCCCGCCGATCCCGGCCGATCCGCCCGATCCGGGCGCCGGGCCGCACCTCGGCTATGCCGTGCAGTGGTTCTCGTTCGCCGCCATCGCGCTGATCGGCTGGCTCGTGCTGGTCCTCGATCCTCGACATCGCCGTGGCGCGCCGGCGCTGCGCGCGCCGAGGGCCGGATCTAGGGACGAAACGCACCCGTGAGACGCGCTCCCGTCCCCCGCCTAGGCCCTTCGTCCCGCGAAGGCCGAAGAGGAGCCAGACGACGGTAACTTTGTGACGGCAGCGGGTGTAGGTCGACTCGTGACGCCGCGCGGCGTCGCACCCTCTCCAGCCGTGAGGATCGCATGAGACTCATCCGACCGCTTCTTCTGGGCTCCCTCGCCCTGACGATCGCCGCCTGCGCGGGTGCCCGTCCCGCAGGCGAGACGCTGGTCACCGCCAGCGGCGAACCGCTGACGTCGACGCATATCGTCAACGCGAATCCCTATCCCGTCACGATCTATCTGACGCAGCCCGGCATGCAGCACCGACTCGGCGTCGTCGAGAGCCTGTCGGGAGCCTCGTTCATGGTGCCGGAGCGGGCGCTCGAGGGCCGTCTCGACTTCCGACTCGTCGCCTCGCCGCTCGGGCCGCACGCCACCCTGGTGAGCGAGACGTTCATGCTCCAGCCGGGGCAGTCCGCGAACTGGCGCATTCAGGAAACCACCAGCCAACAGACGGCGTTCCTGTCGCTGGTCTCCGTGCGGTAGCAGCAGTCCGGGCCCAAGCAACCTGAGGCGGCGACCGTCCGGTTTGCCGTCGCATCGAGCCGGGATCCCGGATGGAAGCGGGTGGTCGCTGGTCGGGCCGCCCGCTTCGCGCGCGTGGGGGGGAGGGCGGGCTCGCGTCGCTCGCGGGAGGCCTGCGGTGGGTGGGCTGCGCGGGGTGGCGCGAGCGGCAGGGTCCGCGCAATGAATCCGGCTCAGCGCATCCGCGAGCAACGCGAGCCCTCCCCGCGCAGCCCTCCCTCCCAACCTCGCCTTCCCCTCAAAACCACCACCCCCTACACTCCACCCGCATGTCGATCAACGCCGAGCCCCGCGTCGTCATCCTCGGCGGCGGCTTCGCCGGACTTCGCTGCGCCCGCGCGCTGCGCCGCGCCCCGGTGCGGATCACGCTGATCGATCGGCGCAATCATCATCTCTTCCAGCCGCTGCTCTACCAGGTCGCGACGGCGTCGCTCTCGCCCGCGGACATTGCGGCACCGATCCGCCACGTGCTGCGCCGCCAGCGCAACGTCCAGGTGTGGATGGGCGAGGTGCGCGACATCGACGTCGGGCGGCGGCTCGTGACCCTCGACGACGGTGTCGTCGAATACGACTTCCTCGTGGTCGCCACCGGCGCGACGCACTCCTATTTCGGACACGACGAATGGGCGTCCTTCGCGCCCGGACTGAAGACGATCGAGGATGCGCTCGAGATCCGCCGACGCTTTCTCGTCGCCTTCGAGGCGGCCGAACGGGAAGCCGATCCGGCCGCGCGCGCGCGCCACCTGACCTTCGTCATCATCGGCGCGGGCCCGACCGGCGCCGAGCTCGCCGGCGCGATGGCGGAGATCGCGCGCACGGTCATCCCCTCGGACTTCCGCGCGGTCGACACGGCTAGCGCGCGCATCGTGCTGGTGGAGGGGGTCGATCGCGTGCTGCCGACATTCCCGGAGAAGCTGTCGTCCGCCGCGCGACGCCAGCTCGAGCGGCTCGGCGTAGAAGTGCGCACCGGAGTGCGCGTCAACGACGTCGACGGGAACGGCGTCAGGCTGGAGGGCGGCGAGCGCATCGAGGCGCAGAACGTCGTGTGGGCCGCGGGCGTCGCCGCGTCACCGGTCGGCGCGCGCCTCGGCGTGCCGCTCGATCGCGCGGGCCGCGTGCTCGTCGAGCCGGACCTGAGCGTGCCCGGCCACCCGGAGGTGTTCGTCGCCGGCGACCTCGCGCGGGTCGAGCAGGACGGCCGCGGCGTGAGCGGCGTCGCGCCGGCGGCCATGCAGATGGGCACATACGTCGGTCGGACCATTCGCCGCGAGCTGGTCGGCCGGCCGCGCGAGCCGTTCCGCTACCTGGACAAGGGAACGCTCGCGACCATCGGGCGCGGCGCCGCGGTCGCGGATCTGCGCGGCGTGATGGTCAGCGGCCCCGTCGCCTGGCTCCTGTGGGTCGTGATCCACATCTTTTACCTGATCGGCTTCCGCAACCGGCTGCTGGTTCTGATGGAATGGGGCTGGGCCTACCTCACCTACCAGCGCGGCATGCGTCTCATCACGGGCGAGTCGCGTCTCGATCTCGAGATCGCCCGCGCCCCCTCCGACTGACCGGCGAAGAGCAGAACCATGGCTTTCGGACTCCCGAGCGACGACAAGGCGCCGACCCTCGGCTATGGCAGCTACCTCCGGCTCGAGCGCCTGCTCGACCTCCAGCACGGCCAGTCCGATCCGGCCCATCACGACGAGATGCTCTTCATCGTGATCCACCAGGTCTACGAGCTGTGGTTCAAGCAGATCCTGCACGAGCTCGACGCGGTCGTGGATCTGCTCGCGGCCGGCGATCCGCTCGAGGCGCATCGACTGCTGCGCCGCTGCATCGAGATCGAGCACCTGCTCATCCAGCAGCTCACCGTCCTCGAGACGATGACGCCGAACGACTTCCTCGGCTTCCGCGATCACCTGCGTCCCGCCAGCGGGTTCCAGTCTGCGCAGTTCCGTGCGATCGAGTTCCGCTCGGGACTGAAGGACGCCGCGCACCTGCCGAGCTTCCACGGCGATGGCAGCGAGCGCACCGCACTCGAGCGCCGCCTCGAGGAGCCGACTCTGCTCGACGCCTTCTGGCGACTGCTCGCGCAGCGCGGCTTCGAGATCGACGCCGCGCAGGACCCGCCCTCCGACGAGGAGCGCCACCGCCGCATCGGCGCGCTCGTCACCCTCTACGAGAACCCGCGCGACCATCGCGACCTCTACCTCCTCGCCGAAGCCATGATCGAATACGACGAGATGTTCGGCGCCTGGCGCCAGCGTCACGTCATGATGGCCGAGCGCATGATCGGCGCGAAGACCGGAACCGGCGGCAGCGAAGGCGTCGGCTACCTGCGCACGACCACCGGCCGTCGCTTCTTCCCCGAGCTCTGGGAGCTGCGAAGCCATCTGGGGGAGTTCGGGGCGGACTACTAGGGGCGGCCTGCGCCGCCCGAGAGGGAGGGCGGCTGCGCCGCGGGAGGGCTGCGCAGGGTGGGCTGCCGCGGGGAGGGCTGCGCGGGGAGCGCGCTCCGCGCCGTCGCGCAGCGACAAATCCCCGCCGCAGGCGCCTCCCCGGCGAAGCCGCCTCCCTCGCGCAGCAGCCTCCCCCGCGCAGCAGCCTCCCTCGCGCAGCAGCCTCCCTCGCGCAGCAGCCTCCCCCGCGCAACAGCCTCCCCCGCGCAGCAGCCTCCCACACAGCCGAACCCACCACCCCGCGCCGCACCGCCCTCTGGAAGAGGCTGTGCCCTCGTCGTGCACGCTTATTGCGCCTGAGGCCGCGCGCCCGCCGCGCCATTGGTGACGCGATGCGGGTCTCGACGCGGCATCGGAAAACGGGATGTTCAACAAGCTCATCGAATCGAGCGGCGACCGCTTCGCCTGGCTCAAGCATCCGTGGACCATCGGCATCAGCATCGTCCTGCACGTGGTGCTGGTGGGCTCGCTGATGTGGGTCGCCGCGGCGAAGGACGCTCGGGCGTCCGACGACTACATCAATCCCGAGGACATCACTTACATCGACGTCACGGAGGTGCCGCCGCCGCCCGAGGTCGAGGACGAGCCGGAGCCGGAGCCGGAGAGGCCGCAGCCGCAGGTTCAGGAGGCGGCCCCGGCCCCGGCGCCGCGGCCGCCGCGCGTGACGCCGCCCGCGGTTACCGAACCCGATCGGCCCGCGGGATTCCAGGAGCTGCGGCCGCCACGCGAAGCAATCGGGGTTCCGCCACCACAGCCGCAGGAAGCGGTGAGCGCCGAAGACTTCGGAGGGCGCGGTACGCCGGGCGGCGTCGCCGGTGGCACTCCGCCGCCTCCCGGCCCGCCGGCCGCCGAGGCGGGCGCCGGTGCCGGAGGCGAAGGCGTCGATCCCAATGCGACGTACACGGCGAACGCCGTCGATCGGGTGGCGGAGCTGAGGAATCGAGGTGACGTCGCCACCACCATGCGTCGACTCTACCCGTCACACCTGCGGGATGCGGGCGTGGGCGGACGAGTGGTCGCGCAGTTCGTGGTCACGGCCGACGGGCGTGTGGATGCGGGCTCGATTCGCATCATCAGCGCGGCGCATCCACAACTGGGCGAGCAGACCCGTCGTGCGATCGCGGATTTCCGCTTCCGCCCGGCGCAGAAGGGGAACAGGAACGTACGACAACTGGTGCAGATGCCGATCGTCTGGCAGCCAGCCGACTGATCTGAACGGGGGAGGGGAGATGGACCTGTCGCTGATCGAAATGTGGAACCAGATGGGTTGGTTCGTGAAGGGCATCGTGGTCATCATGATCGCGATGTCGGTCATCACGATCGCCGTCTCGGTTGCGAAGTGGCGGAAACTGGCTCGCATGTCGAGGGAGACGCGCATCTTCGCGCCGAAGTTCTCCGAGGCACTCGAGCAGGACCGCATCCAGGACGCGCTCGCGCTCACGGAAGAGCACAGCGAATCGCACGTCGCAGGCGTGCTGGGCGAGGCGCTACGCGAAGTCGCGCCGCTGCTGGGTGACCGCGAGCTCGCCGGCCCCGTCATCACCTCGACGGAGCGCGCCATCGAGCGCGAGCAAATCCTGCTCGCCGCCAATCTCAAGAAGGGCCTCAACGTCCTCGCCACCATCGGCGCGACCGCTCCCTTCGTCGGCCTGCTCGGCACCGTCATCGGTATCGTGAACTCCTTCACCGGCATCGCGGCAACCGGCGGCGGCGGCCTCGAGGCCGTCTCGGCCGGCATCTCCGAGGCCCTCATGGCGACCGCCATCGGTCTGATCGCCGCCATTCCCGCCGTCTGGCTCTACAACTACTTCACCGGTCGCCTCGAGCGGCTCTTCTCCGAGCTGGCGTATGCCGGCCGCGAGCTCGTCGACTGGATGATGATGCGCGAGGCGCGCCGCGCCGGGCACATCGTGACACCGCGCAAGCAGGTCGCGGTCGGGGGCCAGACGGCGGGCAAGCCCTCCGGCGGCGCCACGAGCGCCAGCGGCTCGACCGGCGGCGGCTCGACCGGCGGCGGGACCTCGCGTCCCGGTGGCGGCTCCGCCCCGCGATGAGCGCCATGAGCGCGCAGGGCCCGACGCAGAGCCCCAGCTCGGGCCGCTCGCCGACCGCGTTCGGTGGCTCCGCGATTCCCTCCGTAGGGGGGATCGGCGGCGCGGGGGTCACCGCCGACATCAACGTCACGCCGATGGTAGACGTGATGCTGGTGCTGCTCATCATCTTCATGGTGGTGACGCCGGTGCTGACGCAGTACGAGGCCATGGTCCCGACCGCGGTGCACGTCACGCCGGAGCCCGATGAGGACGTGATCACGCTCGGCATCGACGTGCAGGGCGAGTTCTTCGTCGAAGGGCAGCACGTAGCCTCGAATCGGCTCCAGCCGGTCCTGCGCCAGATCTACGAGCGGCGGCCGGGCGACCACCTGATGTTCCTGCGCGCAGATCGCGGCGTCGGCTACAACGTCGTACTCGACGGCATCGAGGCCGCGCGCGGTGCGGGCGTCCGCACCATCGGCGCGATCATCGAGCCGATCGAAGCCGGGCAGCGGCGGGAGGAGGACTGAGCGATGGCGATGACCACGGGCGGTACCGGCAGTGGCTATCAATCCAACATCAATATCACGCCGATGATCGACGTCCTCTTGGTGCTGCTCATCATCTTCCTCGTGATCCAGCCGGCGCTCCAGAAGGGGATCGAGGTACAGGTCCCGCCGGTCGAGGAACAGGAAGTCCAGCAGGAGGAGCAACCGCCGGACCAGATCATCCTCGAGATCCGGCCCGGGCCGCAGTACTTCATCAACCAGATCCCGGTGCCCCCGGCCCAGCTCGAGGCCCGGATCCAGTCGATCTTCGCGCCCCGGCCGCGCAAGGTGCTGTTCGTCAAGGGCGCCGAGCAGCTCCGCTACGGCGACGTGGTGGCCGCCATCGACGCCGCGCGCGGAGGCGGCATCGAGGTCGTGGGCCTCGTCCCCAGGGAGCCGTAGATCGTAGACCGTAGACCGTAGACGGTAGCCGGACTGCCGCTGCCGAGCCCCCTCCGCAGCGGCAGTCGCGTTTTGGTTGCCGACTACCGAATACCGACTACGGTATGTTGAAGCCTTGCCGGCCACGGAGCACGCATCTACAGTCCGCGGCCCAATGACGAACGACACCCTGCTGCGCGCCCTTCGGGGCGAGCCGACCGATTACACGCCTGTATGGTTCATGCGGCAGGCGGGCCGGTCGCTGCGGCGCTACCGCGAGCTGCGCGCCGACGCGGGCATGTTCGAGATCCTGCGCGATCCGGAGCGCGCGGCGGACATCACGGCGATGCCGCTGGAGTACTTTCCGGTCGACGCGTGCGTGCTCTACAACGACCTGTCGACTCCCTTCTTCGCCGCCGGGCTGCACGTCGACATGAAGCCGGGCTTCGGACCCGTGGTCGATCGACCGATCCGCAGCGCGGCCGACGTCGACGCGCTGCGGCCCTTCGATCCGCGCGATGACCTCGCCTATACGATGGATGCGATCCGACTGCTGGTCGCGCGCCTCGACGTGCCCGTGCTCGGCTTCGTGGGGGCGCCGTTCACGCTGTGCAGCTACCTGATCGACCGCGCGCGCGGCGAGCGCCTGAGCGGGCTGAAGAGCTTCATGTGGCGCGAGCCGGAGGCGTGGCATCGCCTCGCGGACTTCTGGGCCGATCATCTGGCCGATTATGCGATCGCGCAACACGAGGCGGGCGCCGCGGCCGTGCAGGTCTTCGATTCCTGGGCGGGCGCTCTCTCGCCGGAGGACTACGTCGACTACGTGATGCCGCACATGGAGCGGATGTTCGACCTGCTCGAAGGCGCTGGCGTACCCACCATCAACTTCTACACGGGCAATCCGGCGCTGCTCGCGCTGGTCGCGGAGACCGGCGGCGATTGCATGGGCGTCGACTGGCGACTGCCGCTCGGGACCGCGCGGGAGATCGTCGGCGACGATCGCTCGCTCCAGGGCAATCTCGATCCGGCCTGCCTGCTCGCCGGACGGGATTACGCGATCGCGCGAGCCGGCGAAGTCCTCGACCAGATCCACGACGGTCGCGGCCATATCTTCAACGTCGGGCATGGCCTGCTGCCGGAGACGGATCCGGACGTGGTGCGCGCCGTCGTCGACTTCGTGCACGAGCGCAGCAGTCGATGAGCGCGCGGACCGGCGTGGTGCTGCTGAATTTCGGCGAGCCTGAGAATCCGGAGCCGGCGGAGGTGGTGCCGTTCCTCGAGCGGATTTTCCGCCTCAACGCGAATCTCGAGGGCGCGCCGTCACCCGAAGCGGCGCACGCGCGGGCGCGTCAGCTCGCAGAGCTGCGCGCGCCCGGCCTCGTCGACGAGTACCGCGACATCGGCGGCTCGCCGATGAACTCGCAGTCGCGCGCGCAGGGCGAGGCGGTGCGGCAGTCGCTCGCACGGCGCGGACTCGACGTGCGGGTCTACTGCGCCTTCCAGTTCACCGCGCCGCTCCCCGACGAGATCGTCGAGCGGGCGCGTGCCGATGGGGTCGCTCGGCTGATCGCGCTGCCGGTCTATCCGCTGTGCGGCCCGTCGACGACGATCGCCGCCCTCGCCGCGCTGCGCCACGCGCTGGAGCGGGCGGAGTGGAATCCCGAAGTGCAGGAGATCTCGGGCTGGCATCCGCATCCCGATTACGTGCGCCTGCGCGCGGAAGGCATCGTCGAGACGGCGCGCGTCGCGGGCGTCTCCCTCTCCGATCCGCGCGTCGCGCTCGTCTTCTCCGCGCACGGGACGCCCCTGAAGTATCTGCGCGAGGGCAGCCGCTACGACCGCTACGTCGAGCAGAGCTGTGCGGCGGTCGCCGCGGCGGCTGGCTGCGACGACCACGTCATCGGCTACCAGAACCACACGAACCGGCCGCTCGAGTGGACGCAGCCCGACATCCAGACCGTGATCGCGGGGATCGACGCCGATCACGTCGTGGTGGTACCGATCAGCTTCATGCACGAGCAGTCGGAGACGCTGGCGGAGCTTGACCACGAGCTGCGCGGCGAGGCGGAAACGCGCGGCCTCGGCTTCCACCGCGTGCGCGTGCCGCACGACGACCCGCGCTTCGCCGGCATTCTCGCGGATCTGTGTGAGCCGTTCGTGCGACGGGAAGCGGCGGCGCGGAGGCAGGTGCCCTCCGACCCGGTGCAGGTCCCGAACACGGAGATGCCCTTCCGCGCCTGCCTGTGCCGCGGTGTCCCCGGCGCACTCTGTCTCAACGGTCGGCCCTAGAACCTGCTGCAGTAGCGCTCGGGCGACCTCCGCCATCGTGCGCCCTCCACGGCCGCCGTTTAGTCGCCCGCGGCGAGCCGATCCGCGAGTCGACGTGAGCCGGCGAGGCGACCCTCGATTCCCGGGCGCGACTCCCAGTTCGCGTGCACGTGCAGTCCGTCCGGCAGACGCAGCCCCTCGATCGACTGCCACGATCGATCCCACGCCGGCATCCATGCCTTCGCGACCGACAGCGCGCGCGCCTCGTAGCCGGTGACTCGACGGAACTCGTCGACGGCGATGCGCGCGAGCCGCTCGTCCGGTTCCCGTGCGACGCGCGGATTCTTCGCGCCGCCGAGGAACGCGGTGTAGACGCCGCGCCGGCCGAAGAGCGAGTCGTTGAACGTGACGCCGCGCGTGATCAGGTCCTCACCCAGCGCCACCTGGTAGCCGAGGCCGCGCAGCTCCGTGTCCGCGTGCATGTGCACGATCGCCAGAGGGTTGTAGACGAGAGTCTGCATGCGCGCCGCGGCATCGGGCGCGCTTTCCCGCAGCAGCGCGGCCGCGTCGCGCGCGGCCCCGGTCACGACGACGTGCGTTGCCTCGATCGAATCGCTCCCGGTCTCGACCCGCCAGCCTCGACCGGAACGGCGGATGACGAGCGCCGGCATCTCGAGCCGGACGCGATCGCGATGCAGCGCGTGCAGCGCGCGCGGCAGCTCCGCGAGGCCGTCCTCGAACGAGCACGCGGGTGGTGACGCGTCGCGGCCGCCGTGCCGGAGCAGCCGCAGCACCAGGCTGCGCCCGACGCCGAAGTCGCGCAGTACGTGCCCGAGCGATAGCCCGACGATCATGTCCGCGGAATCCGACGCATACAGTCCGCCGTAGAGCGGACCCGCGATGCTCTCGTACGCCTCGCGGCCGAGCTTCCTCGTGAAATAATCGGCCACGGTTTCATCGCTCGACGCGCGACGCGTGAAGGGCTCCAGCAGCACGCGCAACCGGGCGCGGCGGGAGACGATGTCCGAGGTGAGGAATTCGCGGGGGCCGAGGGGCACCCGACACAGGCGGCCGTCGCGATGGATGAACAGCGGCAGGCCCCGCCGGGCCTCGAGCAGGCGCGGCCGCAGACCCAGCTCGTCGACGAGCCCGGACAGCTCCCGCGTGAGCCGCGCCCGCTGCGGTCCCCACTCCAGGAGGTGCCCCTCCACCCGCTCGCTGCGGATGACGCCGCCGACGCGCGCCGACGCTTCCAGCACGGTGAACGGCAGTCGGCGCTGCGAGAGGTGGTGGGCGAGGGTGAGACCGCTGATGCCCGCGCCGACGATGACGATCATGCCGTCGCCGGCCGCCTCACAGCGAAAGCTCTGGCACCGACTGCGCCATGCGCGCGGCCATCTCGTCGGCCGACTGCATAGACGCCAGGTCGAGCTCGAAGTCGGGTCGCTCACGCTCGCGCAGCTTGTGGAGCAGCTCGCGCGCCTCGCGCGGCGACAGGCCCATCGCCTTCAGGCGCTCACCTTCGACCGGCGCCGCGTCCGCGCGCACGCCGATGCCGTCGCCGCTCGGCTCGACCAGCGCGCGCAGCGCCTCTAGCTCCGCCCGGCTCAGATGCGCGCCCGCGAGCTCGTAGTCGATCCAGGCCTCGTACGAGAGCGGTGCCACCCGCTTCGCGATGCCCGCCATCGCCTCCGCGAATGCCCGAATCTCCCACTGCGCGTGCGGATCGACGCGCAGCGACAGGAAGTGGAAGAGGTTGTGCAGGTCGATCTTCCAGTACCACTGCGTGTAGGTCGAGAGAGGCAGATCGATGCGCGCGATCTCGCGCGCGACGTCGTTCGCGAGCAGCCAGCCGTAGTCCTCCGCGGCCGCCGCGCGCACCCGCTCCCACCGCTCGATCGCCTGGCGGTAGAGCTCGCCCGGCGCGGGCGCGTCCTGCCGGCCCTGGTTGTTGACCGGCGACTGGAGCGCGAACTGCTCCGCCGGCGGCGTATAGAAGAGCAGCGGCATCAGCGAGTAGCGCCCGCTGTACTCGTTCACGTTCGCCGTGCGATGCCGGATCCACTGCCGCGCGACGAACATCGGCATCGCGCAGTGAAACTTCAGCTCCACCATCTCACTCGGCGTCGTGTGGCGGTGTCGGCGCAGGTACCGGATCAGACCCCGCGTCTGGCTCGACTGCCGCGTGCCGTAGCCATACGACACCCGCGCCGCCCGCTCGATGGAGTCGTCGCCGCCCATGTAGTCGACCAGCGCGACGAAGCCGTGGTCGAGCACCGGGAAGTAGCCGCCCAGGATCTCCTCGGCGGCGGCAACGGTGGGGCGCTTCGTCTCCATGAGTCCGATTCTGCGGCCGGGGATGCGGCCCCGGCAAGCTGCGGCGACCAGAGTGCGCGCGGCGACCGGCGCGTCCGGCGTCCTACTGCTCTGAATCGTCCGCCGCCATGACACGGAAGCGATAGCGCATCGTGACGTCGGGAACGAGACCCGCAGTGTACACCATCAGCAGGTGCTCTCCGTCCTCTTGCGCCTCGAGAACGTCGCTACGGGCGAGCTGCGGCCCGGTCGCGATGAATGGGTAGAAGGCGGCGCCACCCGGCCGCACGATCCGCATGGTCAGCTGCGGCTCGCCGGCGTCGGATTCCGACTCGATGAAGAAACGGTCCCCTACGTCGAATTCGAGCGCGAAGACGTCGAGGTCGAGCGGCGCGTCGATCCACTCGCGCCGCAGCGTCGTGGCAGTGCCGATATCGGCGTCGATGTGCTCCGGGCCTTCATCGACCCCCACGACGCGCAGCCGGTAATCGACCTCCACCACTTCCGCCTCGGCGCGGAAGACGCGCAGCGTGACGGGTCCCGCGCCGACTTCGGACACGATCGCGGCGAAAGTGCCGCCGCGGCCCGACCAGACCACGTCGTACGTGCCTCCCCAGCGGGCCGCGATCGGATGGCTGGACTCGAAGATGACCCCCAGCACCCGGTTCTCAGGGATCGATAGCTTGAACGTGTCCGCCGCCAGCGCGACGGCGGGCAGCGTCCCGGTCGTGTCCAGCAGCAGAGCGTTGCTGCCTGGACCGGTGAGATCGTCGCTGTCGCCGCTCCAGGCGTCACAGGCGATGGTCGCGACGGCCGCGACGAGCAGCAACAGGCGGGAGACGGGAGAGGCGATGCGCCCCGGCGCGCGGCGGCGGTCGACGCCTGTATCGGAGGCGAAAAGCATGGCACCCCCTGCAAAATCGGTAGGGACCGTACCCCATAGCGTAACGCGTCTATCCGAGCCCGGAAAGAGAGCCGACGCCCCGGCCACGCCGTGATCAAGCCGGGGACGGCGATCGCGGCATCGGAGCGAACACCGGCGGCGATCCCTGCACGTACTCGTGCACGTGCTCGTGCTCGGCCTTTCTCCGAGGAGCCTTCCGACCCCCGACCACGCCCTCCCGCCGGGCCCTGCCCCTCGCCCCACCCGCCTGCGCCAATTCCGGCCCCCTTCCTGCAACCATGTCCACAGTATCCGACGTGGCGCTAACCCTCTGATCCGCCTTAGCATACGGCATGGCAACGAGCCCACCCCACGACCGCATCGTCCGGCTCTTCGAGGAGCACTTCGGGCGTCCTCCGCGCGCGAGCGTGGAGATGAAGGCGGACGGCTCGAATCGGCGCTACTTCCGGCTGGTCGACGACGAGTGGAACACCGCCGTCGGCGCGATCGGCCCGGACCGCGAGGAGAACCGCGCATTCCTGTCGTTCTCGCACGCGTTCCACACGATCGATCTGCCCGTGCCCGTCATCTACGGCGCGGACGAGGAAGCGGGCGTCTGGCTGGAGGAGGACCTGGGCGAGACCACCCTCTTCGACGCTCTAACCGAGGCGCGACAGCGCGAGGGCGGGCCCTTCCCGGAATCGATGATCCCGGCCTACGAGCGCGTGCTCTCGGTGCTGCCGCGCTTCCAGGTCGAGGGCGGCCGGGTCATCGATTACGCCGTCGCCTATCCGCGCGACGCGTTCGATCGCCAGTCCATCCTGTGGGACCTGAACTACTTCAAGTACCACTTCCTGAAGCTGGCGCAGATCCCGTTCAGCGAGGCCCGGCTCGAGGAGGACTTCGAGCGGCTGACCGACTTCGCGCTCGAGGCGGAGCAGGGTCACTTCCTGTACCGCGATTTCCAGTCGCGTAACATCATGCTGCGCGACGACGGCGAGCCGTGGTTCATCGACTATCAGGGCGGGCGCCGGGGCGCGCTCCAGTACGACGTGGCGTCGCTGCTCTACGACGCGAAGGCCGCGATTCCGGACACCGTCCGCAAGCGCCTGCTCGAGAGCTACCTCGACGCGCTCCACGAGGCGATGCCCGTCGATCGGGACCTGTTCCGCCGACATTACGTCGTCTACGTCCTGATCCGCGTGATGCAGGCCATGGGCGCGTACGGCTACCGCGGCTATTTCGAGCGCAAGCCGCGGTTCCTGCACAGCGTACCGTTCGCCGCCCGCAACATCGAGCGTTTGCTGGCCGACGGTCTGCCACTGCGGGTGCCGGAGCTCGAGCGCGTCTACCGCAGTATCGTCGAGCGGTACGCGCACGACAGCGGCGACCACGACGAGGAGACGGGTCTCACGGTCCACATCGGCAGCTTCAGCTACAGGCGGGGCTACCCCGAGGATCACGGCGGCCACGGCGGCGGCTTCGTCTTCGACTGTCGCGCGATCCCGAATCCCGGTCGCCAGCTCGAGTACCAGGCGCTGTGCGGTCGTGACGAGGAGGTGATCGGCTTCCTCGAGGGCTGCGGCGAAGTGGGCGAGTACTGGGACAATGTCCGCTCGCTCGTCGGTGCGCAGGTGAGGGAGTATCTGCGCCGCGGCTTCAGCAGCCTGACCGTGATGTTCGGCTGCACGGGCGGGCAGCATCGCTCGGTCTATTTCGCGGAGCGCATCGCCCGTCACCTGCGCGAGTCGTTCCCCGAGGTACACGTGCGCGTGACGCATCGCGAGCAGGCGGACTGGCCCGGGCAGCGCGAGCGCCCGAATGGCAACACCGCCAACGCCGGCAGCGCAACGGCGGGTTCGCAGGCCGGCGCGCGCGGCGGCCGGCGCAAGCGTGTGGACGCCGGAGCGGGGGGTGCCTGATCGCGGGTCCGTCGACGCGATGCTGTTCGCGGCCGGACTCGGCACGCGCCTGCGGCCGCTCACGAACGACATCCCGAAGGCGCTGGTTCCGGTGGGCGGCGTGCCGATGCTGGAGCGTGTCGCGCGTCGCGTGATCGACGCCGGCGCCGATCGTCTAGTGATCAACATGCATCATCACGCCGAGCAGGTCATCGACTTCGTCCGCTCGAATGACGGCTTCGGCATCGACTGCCGCGTCTCGGTCGAGGAGGACGACCTGCTGGAGACGGGCGGCGGCCTCTTGCGCGCGTACGAGCTCGGCCACTTCCGCGGGGATCGGCCGATCGTCGTCCACAATGCCGACGTCTTCACCGATTTCCCGCTCCGCGACATGATCGAGGCGCACGCGCGCACCGATGCGCTCGCCACGCTGGCGGTCATGGACCGCGACAAGTCGCGCGCTCTCGTCTTCGACGACGTCGGGCTGTGCGGGCTCGTCGAGCGAGACGGCGCGGTGCGCCGGGCGCGCGACCCCGTCGGCGCCGAGCGGCACCTGGGCTTCTGCGGCGTGCACGTCGTGTCGGCCGAGCTGCCATCGCTGCTCACCGAGGAAGGCGTCTTCTCGATCATGTGGCCGTATCTGCGGCTGACGGCAGCGGGCGCTCGCATCGTGCCCCACCGTATCGACGGCCATACCTGGATCGACATCGGCTCGCACGAGAAGCTGGCCGAGGCGAATGCGCTGGCGGCTGCCGGCGCGGCGCAAGCCTGATACGACTTCGGCGCGTCAGCCGACGGCGCGGCGGCGCGGTGGTGCCAGCGAGTCGGCGAACTGCCGCACGGCAACGCCGATGCGGTCCGACGCCGCCAGCCACAGGTCGTTGTGCCCCGCTTCATCGATCCACAGGTGCCGCTTCGGCTCGCGCGCCTTCGCGTGCAGGCGGACGCCGTGGGCGAACGGCACGACGCGATCCTTCCGTCCGTGGATGAAGAGCAGCGGCACGTCGATGCCCGCCAGCAGCTCCAGATTGCACAGCCGGTCGAACGGCAGGATGCGCCGGCTCGTGACCACGCAGAACGCGCTGGTGAACGTCGCCTCCAGTACGATGCCGGCCACGCGATGCTGCGCGGCGAGGTGCACGGAGGGGCCGCCGCCGAGGGAGCGGCCCCACAGGATCAGGCGCTCGGGCGCCACTGCCAGCTCGCGCGTGACGTGCTCATGCACGGCCTCGGCATCGAGCAGCACGCCCGCCACGCTCGGCGTGCCGCCACTCCCGCCGTAGCCCCGGTAGTCGTAGGCGAAGACCGCGAACCCCAGCGCGTGGATCTCCTCCAGCACGGGCAGGATGTTGCCCAGGTCCTCGGCGTTGCCGTGGCTGTAGAGGATGGTGAAGCGTGCATCCGGATTCGGCAGGTGCAGCGCGGCCAGGTCGACGCCGTCCGAGGTGCGCACGGTGCGCAGTCCATCCAGCGACGCGGATCGATAGCTCGCCCCCGGGGCGGGCAGGATCAGCCGGTCGCCGAAGCGCCAGGCGACGATCCCGAGCGCGACGTAAGCGATGAGCGCGGCCGCGCCGAGGAGCAGCAGCGCTTCGGTCACCGCTGGAGCGGCCCCGGAAGCGGAGGGAGTCCGGGCGTGCGCACGCCGGTGACGAGCAGCGGACCCGGCTCGCGTCCGAGCATCGCCGCGGCCGCGAGCGGCACCGGAAGGCCGAGACCGATCAGGTCGCGCTCGAACGCTTCCTCGTCGAACGCTCCGCGGCGCTCTGCGCGCAGGCGATCCCGCAGCGCGAAGATCTGCATGCGGCCGATCGCGGGGACCGCCGCGCCGGGATCGATCGCGACGCGTCGCGTCTCCCGCTCCGCGAAGTCGAGGTCCACGAGCGCGATGCTCGCAAAGTCCCGCGCCGCCTCCTCCAGCGACGCCTCGCCGCTGTGCAGCGTCAGCATCGCGTGCAGCAGCGCGTGTCCGTGCAGCGCCCGCCGGATGCCGGCCAGCCGCGTTGCGTCGTCGATGGCCGGATCGGACAGCGCCGTTAGATCGGTATAGTGCAGCCACGACTCGGCGAGCGCGGTGGGCGCAAGCAAGGCGCGCACGCGCGAGCGCGCCGAACTGCCTTCCGGTGCGATGGGCGGCGGCGCGAGGCGCGGCGGGATCAGCTCGCTTCCACCGCGCACGGCCGCAGTGAGCGAGTCGATGATGACGTGCGGGCGGCGCATCGGATCCACCGTCATCGCCACGCGACCCATCCACTCGCGGTACTCGTCGATCGCCTGCCGGTTGAGCGCGTACAGCTCGCCGAGCGGGATGTCGAGGTGATGCCGGTAGAGCAGCGTGCGCTGGAGCAGGTGGGATCCGAGGCGGAAATCGCCCGCGGCCCGCGCCGCGAGATCGCGCTCGAGCCATACCGTGAAGGAGTCGAGCGAGGCGACGGCCCTGCGCCGCGCCGCCTCCCACTCGTTGAGCGCGCGGACATCGACGCGCGCGAGTCCCTGCGCGTCAACGGCGACCGGCACGTCGTCCGCTATGAACGCCCGGGTCGCGCGCGCCACGTCGGCGGCGTGGTCGGCGAGGAGCCCCGGCACGAGCGACGCGTCCAGGTTCTGACGTGCGGCGCGCAGCAGCATCGGCGTCTCGTGCCAGCGGCCGGCCATCGAGCGCATCCGCTCCTCCAGTGGCGCGAAGCGCCCGAGCACCAGCGGCGACGTACCATCGCGCGCGAGGGCGGCGTAGCGCGCGGGATCGCGACGCCAGCCGCCGACCTCCTCGAGATCGAGCAGCTCCGCGCGCAGGGCGTGATCGATGAGCCGGTAGTCCACCGCGTCCGCGCCCCGCAGCGTGCGCGGACTCACGCCCTCGAGCCGCGTCAGGTAGGCCCGGACGTCGAGCGACCGGCGCTCGAGGTCGCCGGGGAACACGGACGGCAGCCGCGCGTCGTGCGCGTGGCTTCCGGCGCGCGTCGCGTCGACCGGATGCGCGGCCTCATGAGCGTCGAGGAACTCGCTGGCCACGCGCGCAAAGCCGCTCTGCGCCGAGAACACCGGAACCGGCGGCGGCGTCGGTGGCGCCGCGGGTCCGCCGCACGCCGCCAGCAGCGCCGCTCCGATCAGGTTTATCTTCATCCATGAACGCGTCATCGTTCGCTCGGCCGCTCGTCGCTCGAGATTCGATCGGCGCCCGGACCCCTCCGGCGCACCCGGATGCTGACCCAGGCTAGCGCCCGCTTCCGGTGCCGCGAAAGCCTTCTCGTCGGGCGCGCCGGCAGGGGCATGCGCATTGCGCCGGACGCCAGCGTGAACAGCCACAGCCGCACGAGCGACAGCCGCGACGTCTTCTCCCAAGCGGTCGCCCGGGTGCAAGCGGCGGGCCCCCTCCGGACGGTGCGCACGTCGGTCGCGCGCCTCCTAATCGCGCTGATCGGTCTCGCAGCCGCCGACCCCGCCCGCGCGCAGATCGCGGACAGCGCGCGCTCTACCCCGCTCGACACGCTCGTCGTCGAGGCGCTCCGAATGCCGACCGCGGGCCGGCTCGTGCCCTGGGCCCTCACGGCCATCACCGAGGAAGACACGCGCACCGGGCGCGCGGGGCGCGGACTCGCCGAGGCGCTGCACGGCGTGCCCGGTCTCCAGGCCAGCGACCGCAGCAACGACGCGCTCGGTGAGCGCATCGTCATCCGCGGCTCGGGCGCCCGCGCCGCGTTCGGCGTGCGCGGTGTGCGGGTCCTCATCGATGGCATCCCCGCGACGCTGCCGGACGGGCAGACGGACCTGAGCCGACTGGACATGGCGACGATCGGCCGCGTGGAAGTGCTGCGCGGTCCGGCGTCGTCGCTCTACGGCAACGCGTCGGGGGGCGTACTGCTCATCTCGTCCGCGGAGCCGCCCGCGGCATCCGTCGCGGCGCAGGTGGAAGCGCTGACCGGCTCCGACGGGTTGCTCCGTCTTCACGCGCGCATCGCGGGGCGGCCAGGCCTCGCCTGGTACGACGCGTCGGCCACACATCGCACCCTCGACGGCTTCCGCGAGCACGCCGGCTCGGAGAAGACCTTCCTGCGAATCGCCGCCGGGATGCCCGTCTCGGTCGGACAGCTGGACGTGCAGGCGACGGGGCTTACGTACGACGCGCAGAATCCCGGCTCGCTCGCGGCCGACGTCATGGCGCAGGACCGAGAGCAGGCGCACGCGTTCAACGTCGCGCAGCGGGCCGGCGAGTCGGCGCGCCAGGCGCTCGCCGGCGTCACGTGGCGCGGCGCGGCCGGTCCCGGCACGCTCGAGCTGGCGACGTACGGCACGGCGCGCGTCCTCGACAATCCGATCCCCGTCTCGATCATCGAGCTGACGCGCGCGGCCGGCGGACTCCGCGGCGTCTACGGCCTCGACTTCGAGGCGGACCGCTCGGGAGACGACGCCGGCGCGATGCTGATCCTCGGGGCCGAGCTCGACGCGCAGCGCGACGACCGGCGGAACTTCGACAACGACGGCGGCGCGAAGGGGGCGCGCACGCTCGACCAGCTCGAGCGTGTCCAGGCTCTCGGCCTCTTCACGCACGCGCGCCTGCCGCTCGGCACACGGATGGACGCGTCGGCCGGGCTGCGCTTCGACCGATTCGGCTTCGACGTCGAGGACCGGCTCACGGAGGCCGATCCGGACGACAGCGGCTCCCGCACGATGCACGCGCTCAGCCCCTCGCTCGCCCTGAACGCGCGGCTGGCGCGCGCGCTGCACCTGTTCGCGAACGTCGCCACCTCGTTCGAGACGCCGACCACGACGGAGCTGGCGAACCGTCCGGACGGCGCGGGCGGATTCAACCCGGACCTCGAGCCGCAGCGCACGCTTTCGTTCGAGGCGGGCGCCCGCGCCGCGCTAGCTGCCGCCCGCCTCGAGCTCGCGGTGTGGCAGTCACGCACCGCCGATGCGCTGGTGCCGTTCGAGGTCTCGGACGCGCCCGGGCGGCAGTTCTTCCACAACGCCGGCTCCGCGACGCATCGCGGGGTGGAAGCCGCGCTCGGCGTCGAGTGGCCGCGCGCCGTCCAGTGGGAGCTCGCCTATGCCTGGATCGACGCGCGCTTCGACGACTTCGCCGTCGACTCCGTCTCCTTCGCAGGCAACCGCGTGCCCGGTGTCGCTCCACACCGGATCGATCTCGGCGTCGGAAGCCGCGGCGAGCGATGGTTCGCGGGCGTCGAGGCGACCTGGTCCGCCGCCGTTCCCGTGGACGACGCCAACAGTGAGGAGGCCGACGCCTACGGCGTGGTCGACGCGCGCGCGGAATGGCGCTTGCCCGTCGGCCTCGTGGGGGTCTGGCTGTTCGGCGGTGTCCGCAACGTCCTCGACGAGGACTACGTCGGCTCCGTCGTCGTCAACGCCTTCGGTGCCCGCTACTACGAACCCGCGCCGGGACGGACCGTCTACGTCGGCCTGCGCGCCGGCCTCGGCTATCGATCCGCCGCCGCCCGCGGCGCCGCGTTGCGCGCGCCGCAGTCGCACACCACCACCAGCTCCTCGCCGCCGAAGCCCAGGCCCACGGTGAGCACCGCGCCGCACGCGTGGCAGCGCGTCGCCACGCCGCTCGAGTACGACCCCGGATCGCTCGCCAGCGGCAGGCCGTGCGTGCTAACCTGCGGCAGCCGATCGCCGGCCGGCGCCGGTGCCAGGTAATCGACTTCACGCACCCCGTGGCAGTCGGCGTTCGCCCGACCCGAGCCGCACGGACAGAGCTGCCGCGCCGGCACGTCTGGGTAGGCGGGGCGCCTCCGCCCCGGCGCGTAGCGTCCCGCCGCGTCCCCTCGCTCCACGTGTCCGTTCCGCTCCATCGTGCCTCCTCGCGAAACCGGCCGGAATGACAAAAGAGGGGCCGCGCGGCTCGCGCGACCCCCCCCTTCGGGTGCCTCTTTCAATCTAGCCGAATGCGACATCGACTTCAACTCGCTCAATAAAATTCTTCCGCAATGCACGCGCGGCGGATAATGTTGGACACGGTCGACGCGAACAGACGCGCGTCACACTCGAACGTCGCGGCGACTTTCTTGCACGCGCGTCGAGTCGATTCGATCGAGTCCACTTCCGCGAGGAGTCCACCACATGGCGAAGGACACGGAGTCGAAGGGCAAGGCGGGTGTCGTCACCGCCGCGAAGAAGTCGCGCGGCGGCGCCAAGAAGCGCGCAGGCGCCAAGAAGCGCCGCGGGGCCAAGAAGCGCGCGGGCGCGAAGACCAGCGCCCGGAAGACCGCTCGCAAAGGCGGCGCGAAGAAGGGCCGCAAGGCCGCGAAGAAGCGCGGCGCGAAGAAGGGTCGCAGGACCGCGAAGAAGCGCGGCGGCCGCAAGACCGCTCGCAAGGGTGGGGCGAAGAAGGGTCGCAAGGCCGCGAAGAAGCGCGGCCGCAAGACCGCTCGCAAGGGTGGCGCGAAGAAGGGTCGCAAGGCCGCGAAGAAGCGCGGCCGCAAGGGCGGCGCGAAGAAGGGTCGCAAGGCCGCAAAGAAGCGCGGCGCCCGCAAGACCGCTCGCAAGGGCGGCGCGAAGAAGGGTCGCAAGGCCGCGAAGAAGCGCGGCGCTCGCAAGACCGCTCGCAAGGGCGGCGCGAAGAAGGGTCGCAAGGGCGGCGCGAAGAAGGGTCGCAAGGCCGCCCGTAAGGGCGGCGCGAAGAAGGCCGGCGCACGCAAGGCCGGTGGCGCCAAGAAGGCGCGTCGCGCCGGAGGCGCACGTCGCGGTAGGGCCAGGAAGGCCGCGAGCCCGACCACCGGCGGCGGCGAGGGCAGCGGTCAGATCCAGCAGACCGCGTCTCGGGTCGGCGAGGCCGTCGTCTCCGGTGCCGAGGCGGCTGCGCGTCGCACCGCCGAGGCCGTTCGCGTGAGCATGAACCGCGCGGAAGGCATCTTCAACCGCTGATCGCGCGCATCGCCGAAACGCCCCCGTCAGCCAGCGCGCTGCCGGGGGCGTTTCCGTTTCCAGAATGCCTGCCACGCGTCCGTCGACTCCGCCGCGTTCGCGTAGCGCGCGCGCCGGCCGCATGTTGCGGCATGCGACAGATTCCCGTCGACCCGGACGGCCGCGGCCGCACCTGGCTCCTCGCCTTCGACGCCGGCGAGGCGGTCATCGAGCGGCTCGTCGACTTCGCCCGCGCGCACGACTTCGGCGCCGCGCACTTCCACGCCATCGGCGCGTTCCGCCGCGCCACCGTCGCCTTCTACGACCTCGCCGCGCAGCGCTACGAGGAGCACCCCGTCGAGGAGCAGGTCGAGGTGTGTTCGCTCATCGGCGACGTCTCCCGGTCCGGGGACGAGGTCCGCGTCCACGCGCACTGCGTCCTCGGCCGCCGCGACCTCTCCACTCTCGGCGGCCACCTGGTCGAGGCCGAGGTGAACCCCACCCTCGAGCTGTTCCTCTGGCAGGGCGAGGTCATCCTCGAGCGGAAGCACGACGATGCGAGCGGGCTGCCGCTGCTGTAGAAACGAAAAAGGGCGCCGAAGCGCCCCGCGTATAATCCGGTCTAAAGCCTAGAGCCTAGAGCCTAGAGCCCAGAGCCTAGAGCCTAGAGCCCAGAGCCCAGAGCCTAGAGCCTAGAGCCTACTTGAACCGGTGCGCCGCCTCGATCACCGTCGTCTGGACCTCCGCACGCCTCGGGTACGCCTCCAGCATCAGGGCCGCCGCGCGCTCCAGCGTCCCCTTCTCCAGGATCACCGCCACCAGCCTGGGGTCGAACTGCGCGCCGCCGCAGCGCTGCATCTCGTCGCGCACCACGTCCAGCCCAAGCGCCCTGCGGTAGGGACGATCCGACAGCATCGCGTCCACCGAGTCGCAGATCATGATGATGCGCGAGATCAGTGGGATCGACTCGCCCCGCATCCCGTCCGGGTAGCCCGCCCCGTCATACCGCTCGTGGTGGTGCCGCACCCCCAGGATCACGTCGTCCG
>DATKDR010000027.1:0-9661 GCA_035512635.1 Longimicrobiales bacterium
CGACGAGCGCGTGACCCGCATCGGTGCGCTGCTGCGACGCACCTCGCTCGACGAGCTGCCGCAACTGTGGAACATCCTGCGCGGGGACATGAGCCTGGTCGGGCCACGGCCGCCGCTGCCGTACGAGGTGGAGCTGTACGACGGCCGGCAGTGGGCCCGGCTCGAGTGCCGCCCCGGCCTGACGGGGCTGTGGCAGGTCTCCGGCCGCAACCAGCTCAGCTACCGCGACATGTGCGAGCTGGACCTCGAGTACATCGACCGCTGGAGTCACGCGCTGGATCTGCGCATCCTGGCGAGGACGCTGCCGGTCGTCGTCATGAATTCCGGACGGGCGCACTGATGCTGCGGGCTTTGGGCTTTGGGCATTGGGCGTTGGGCGTTGGTCGTGGTTGGCCGATGCCCGGCGCCGATTCCCGTTTGTTTTCCCAAAGCCCAAAGCCCAAAGCCCATAGCCCTGAGAAATGAATGCATAACGTAAACGTAGGCATCCTCGGTTGCGGCTACTGGGGGCCGAAGCTCGCGCGCAATTTCGCGCGCCACCCGCACGCCTCGCTGGTGGCGGTCGCGGACGTGATCGGGGACCGCGCGGAACGCATCGGCGCCGAGTTTCGCACGCCGCTGGTCACGCAGGATCCCGATCGCGTGCTGCTCAACCCGGCCGTCGATCTGGTGGTCGTGGCGACGCCCGTCTGGACGCACTACGACCTCGCGTCGCGGGCGATCCGAGCCGGCAAGCACGTCCTGGTGATGAAGCCCCTCGCTACCCGCACCGACCGCGCGGAAGAGCTGTGCGCGATGGCCCGGGCCCAGGGCGTTCTGCTGGCGGTCGATCATACCTTCATCTTCACGGGCGCCATTCAGAAGATGAAGGAGCTGGTCGACGCGGACGAGCTGGGCGAGCTGTACTACTTCGATTCGGTGCGCATCAACCTCGGGCTGTTCCAGCACGACGTGAACGTGCTGTGGGACCTGGCACCGCACGACGTATCGATCATGGACCACCTGATCGGCGAGCTGCCCGACGAGGTCACCGCCGTCGGCATGTGTCACGGCGGCAGCCCGACCGAGAACATCGCCTACCTCACCGTGCGCTACGGCTCGTCGTTCCTCGGCCACGTGCACGTCAACTGGCTGGCGCCGGCCAAGATCCGCCGCACGATCGTGGGCGGCAGCCGCAAGATGCTGGTCTACGACGACATGGAGCCGAGCGAGAAGATCCGCGTCTACGACAAGGGCGTCTCGTTCCTCAGCGACACCACCGACCCGGCCGAGGCGCAGTACAAGCCGCTCGTCTCCTACCGATCGGGGGACATGTGGGTGCCCCAGATCGAGATGCAGGAGGCGCTCGCGGTGGAAGTCGACAACGTGATCGCCGCGATCAACGGCAGGGAGTCGCTGATGGTGGACGGTCACGACGGCACGCGCGTCGTGCGCATCCTCGAAGCGGCCGAGCAGTCGATCCGGTCGTCCGGCGCGCCGGTCGCGCTACAGAAGCCGGCGCCGAAGCTCAAGGCCGTCTCCGGAATGTCCTGAATGTCATACAACAAGAGACCGAAGCGCGCGCGGCCTGCCCGGCCGGTTCCGTTCGTCGACCTGAAGCCGCAGCACGACGAGCTGCGCGCCGAGCTGGACGCGCTCTTCCGGCAGGTGCTCGACACATCGTCGTTCATCGGCGGACCGCTGGTCGAGGAATTTGAGGCGGAGTTCGCCCGCTACCTGGGCGCCCCGCACGTGGTGGGCGTGTCGAGCGGCACCGATGCAGTGCGCATCGCGCTCCAGGTCGCGGGTGTGGCGCGCGACGACCTGGTCGTCACCGTTTCGCACACGTTCATCGGTACGACGGAAGGGGTGACGCAGCTCGGCGCGGTGCCGATCTTCGTCGACATCGACGCCGATTCGTTCACGATGAGTCCCGTCGCGCTGGAGGATTTCCTCGACGGCCAGTGCCGCCGCGACGGCGACGTATTGCGCCACCGACGGAGCGGCCGCCGCGTAGCCGCTATCATGCCGGTGCACCTGTACGGCCAGAGCGCGGACATGGAGCCGATCCTCGCGAGCGCCGCGGACTACGGCGTCCCCGTCGTCGAGGACGCCGCACAGGCGCAGGGCGCGACCTACCGCTTCGCGAACGGCCGCGTCGCCCGCTGCGGCACGATGGGGGTGAGCGCCGCGTTCTCGTTCTATCCGGGCAAGAACCTGGGCGCGATCGGCGAGGCGGGTGCGGTGGCGACGGGGGACGTCGAGCTGGCGAGTCGCGCCCGCATGCTGCGCGATCACGGCCAGATCGAGAAATACGTGCACCTGGTGGCGGACGGCGCCAATGCCCGCCTGGATGCGCTCCAGGCGGGCGTGCTCTCGCTCAAGCTGCGCCGGCTGGACGAATGGAACGCCCGGCGGCGCGCGCTCGCCCTGCACTACGATGAGGCGCTCGACGCGCTCGACATCCAGGCGCCGCGCGAGATGCCGTGGGCCGAGCACGTCTATCACCTGTACGTCGTCGAGCTGCCGAACCGGGACGAGGTGCGCGCCGCGCTCGCGGAAGGCGGCATCGCGACCGGTCTGCACTACCCGGTGCCGCTGCACCGGCAGCCGGCATTCGAGGGAGCGGACATCGCGGGCGGTCCGCTGGAGCAGACGGAGCGCGCGGCCGAGCGCTGTCTCTCGCTGCCGATGTACCCGCACCTCAGCGCCGCGCAGGCCGACCGCGTCGTGGAAGCGCTGGCCGCGGCGGTCGCGGTGCCGCTGTCCGCCTGACGCGACGACCACACCCCCGCAGGAGATCTCCGGCATGAGCCACGCTGCCGGTCCGTCCGCCACATCGTCCGCCGCCTCGGGCGTCCGCATCGCGCAGACGCCGGTCGTCCTCGCGCTGCTGCTCGGTGCGGGCGTGGCGGGACTGAGCGTGCTCGGTCCGGTGCAGCAGACGGCCGTGGTGCTGGCGCTCGGGCTCGGAGTGCCGGCCGCGATCCTGTTCCTCGCCAGGCCCTACCTGGGTCTGGCCGCCTACCTGCTCGTCCTGCCGCTGCTCGTCGACCGCCCCATCGCAGCCGGATTCAACGGCGGCGAGCTGGTGACGCTCGGCGCGCTGCTGCTCGGTGTGGCGAGCCTGTGGGCGGTGCGGGAGCGGCTCGGGCCGACGCTCCGCTCGCTGCGGCCGGTGGTGTGGCCCCTGGTCGGGCTGACCCTCGTCAGTCTCGTCTCCCTGATCGCGAACCGCGTCGACGACTTCGGCGAGATCCTGGGTGCGCTCTTCAAGTTCCTGGCGTTCGCAGGCGTGGCCGTGCTGGTGCACATGCACGCGACCGACCGCCGACGTGCCGAGACGATGCTGCGGGCGGTGCTGATGGGGGCGCTGCTGGTGGCGATTTATGCCGTCGTCGCGTACCTCCTGGGCTGGAGCTACGACGAGTACTACGACTGGAATCGCGCGCGCGGCACGTTCGAGCACTACAACACGATGGCGGGTTTCATGGTGCTCGCGAGCATGCCGACACTCGCGATGGCTTCCCTGACGCGGCGTCCGCCCCTGCGGCTCCTGTTCGCAGCCGCGTTCCTTCTCCAGATCACGGCGATCCTGCTGTCGCTCACGCTCGGCGCGATCGCGAGCCTGCTCGTCGGCGCGCTGCTCACCCTCGTCTTCATCGCACGGATCGGCTGGGGCCGCATCCTGAACGGAGCGCTGCTCCTGTGCGCGGGCTTCGCCGTCGTCGTCGCGGCGAATCCGCTGCTGCGGGACAAGCTGACGCAGTTCGATGAGCGCATCGTCGATCGCTTCAGGACGTATGCGGTCGGCGTTTCGATGTTCCGGGACGAGTTCCTGTTCGGCTTCGGCTCGCAGCAGCGCGCCCTCGACGCACTGTGGTTCGGCGACGCCGACTACGGCCTTACGGATTTCGGCGCATCCAGCGTGCTCTCGCACAACTCCCTGCTGACGATGGGTGTGGAGAAGGGGTTCGTGGGGCTGATTCTGTTCGCGCTGGTGATCGTCGGCGTTTTGCGGCTCCTGTTCCGACACTACGCCGCGCTCCGCGCCAGCACGCGCTGGTCGCTGCTCTACTCGGGCCTGATGATGGGCATCTTCGGGTTCCTGTTCCAGAATTTCTCGAACAACCTCGTGCTGCACGCGCGACTCGGCATCCTGTTCTTCGCGCTCGTCGCGATCGTGGTGCGTCTCGGCGAGCTCGCCGAGGAGGACGAGCCAGGCGAGGAGGCGCCGGCGTGAGGCGCGACGTCCTGGTCATCGCGCATCAGTACCTGCCATCCGATCCGCGCGTGGGGAAGAGCATCGCGGCGCTAGATCAGGCCGGGGCCGCCGTGGACGTGCTCTGCCTGCGCGAGTCCGGCCAGCCGTTCCGGGGGCGGATGGGTCGCGCCCGGCTCTACCGGTTGCCGGTGCGCCGGCACCGCGGCGCAGGGCTCCTAACCTACATCGCCGAGTACGCCGCGTTCTTCGTGCTCGCCTCGTTCGCCGCCGCGTGGTTGCACGTGCGGCGCCGCTACCGCGTCGTCGTGACGCACACCCTGCCCGATCCGCTCGTGTTCGCCGCCGCGGTGCCGCGCCTGCTCGGCGCGCGCATCGTCATGGACATGCACGAGTTCACGCCCGAGCTGTACGAGACGCGCTACCGCCTCGACCGGAGACACCGGCTCATCCGCGCGATGCTCGCGCTCGAGCGCTGGAGCTGCCGCTTCGCGAACACGGTGGTCACGGTGCACGACCCCGGGGTGGACATCCTGGCGCGCACCGGCATCCCGCGGGAGCGGATCGTGGTCGTGATGAATTCGGCTGACCCTTCTCCAGGGCGGGATCGGGAGCGGGAGTGGGAGCGGGAGCCGGACGGGGAAGCCCGACGGCCGTTCACGCTGATCTATCACGGTACGCTGGTCAATCAGTACGACCTCGAAACGGGGGTGCGGGCGCTGGCGCTGCTCGCGGAGCAGGGCGAGCACGGCTTCGTGCTGCGGGTCGTGGGGGAGGGGCCCGGGCTCGGCGGGCTGCGGGAGCTGGCGGCGGAGCTCGGCGTCGAGGACAGGGTCCGCTTCGAGCCGCCGGTGCCGCTCGCGCGCGTACCCGACATCCTCGCCCGGTGCGACGCCGGCCTGGTGCCGATGCTCGACGTCCGATACGCGCATGTCGCGCTGCCGATGAAGGTGCTCGAGTGCATGGCCGCGGGCCTACCGGTGATCAGCAACCCGACTGCGGTGCTGACACACTACTTCGACGACTCATCGGTGTGCATGGTGCGCTTCGGCGACGCCGGCGCGCTCGCCGGCGCGATGCGGCGGGTGCGGGACGACGCGAAGTACCGACGCGAGCTGGTGCGGAACGCGGACGAGGCGCTGCACCCGATCCGCTGGGAGGTGATGGCGCGCCGCTTTGCTGAAGCATGCGGACTCGTGGTCGCGGCGCCGGAGACAGCCGCGGCGGCGGAAGCGCGCCCGACGTGAGCGTCCTCGCGCGAGCGCGGCGCATCCTCGTCGTCACGAACATGTGGCCGGCGGACGAGCGCGATTACACCGGCATCTTCGTGCGTGAGCAGGTGGAGGCGCTGCGGCGGGCGGCGTCTCACTGGACGTTCGACGTGCTCGAAATCGCCGGCCGGCGCGGTCGCGTCGACTACCTGGTCGCAGTGCCGCGCGTGCGCAGAGCGCTGCGCCGGGGCTACGACGCCGTGCACGCGCACTACGGACTCACAGGCGCGACGGTCGCACTGGCACGGCCTTCGGCTCCCCTGCTGATCACGCTGCACGGCAACGACGTGAACTGGGGCTGGCAGCTGCCGATCTCGCGCATCGGCGCGCGCCGCGCCGCGGAGGTGATCGCGGTCTCGGAGCAGCTCAGGCGCAGCTTCGGCCATGAGCGGACGCGCGTTCTGCCGTGCGGCGTGGCCACCGACCGTTTCCGGCCGCTCGACCGATCGGCGGCGCGCGCCCGGCTCGGCATCCGCGCCGACGCCGTCGTCGTCCTGTTCCCGGCGCATCCGGACAATCCGATAAAGGACCATGCACTCTTCCGCGCGGCGCTCGATGCGCTGCCGCCGGTGATACAGGAGCGCGTGGTCGAACGCACGCTCGGCGCGGTCCCACCCGCGGACGTGCCGCTCGAAATGGCCGTGGCCGACGTGGTCGTGCTCACTTCGGTGGCGGAGGGATCGCCGATGGTGGTGAAGGAGGCGCTCGCGTGCGGGACGCCGGTGGTCTCGGTCGACGTGGGTGACGTGCGACGGGTGCTCGAGGGGCTGCCCGGCTGCGCCATCGTAGCGCGCGATGCGGGCGCGCTCGCGGCGGCGATCGAGGCGTCCGTCGTGTCGGGCGTGCCGGGAGCCGAAGGCCCGGCCACGGCGGAACGCCGCCGCCGTGTCTTCGAGCTGGGGCTGGACGCGGAGGCGATCGCGCGCGAGCTGCTGGGGACCTACGATGCCGCGATCAGCCGGTCGGCTAATGGGCGACCGGCGTCGGTACCGGCTGATTGACCAGGGTTCCGATGCCGAGCTGGCCGTGCTCGTTGGATCCCCAGCAGAAGAGGCGGCCGTCCTCGTGCACCGCGCACGTGTGCACCTTGCCGGCGCTGACCTCGACGAACGGTCCGTCGACCTGGGCACGGTCGGGGAACGCCCGGTTGCTGCCGCGGTTGTTGCCGAGCTGACCCGCGAAGCCGTAGCCCCAGCAGTGGACTTCGTGCGCGGCGCCGGCGATCGCGCACGAGTGGCTGTCCCCGGCGCTGATGTGCCAGACGGGTCCGACCGAGAGTCGCACGAGAACGGGTCCCACCGCCGCGGTGTCGGCGCCGTTGCCAAGCCGCCCGCCGCGGGCCTCCCCCCAGCAGTACGCCAGGCCGTCCTCCGCGATGCCGCACGTGTGGGTGTCGCCTGCGTCGATCTGCCGCCAGCGCATGTCGCCGATTACCGGCACGGGCACGCGGCTGTCGGCCGTTCCCCCGTCGCCGAGGCGGCCGGCGTCGTTCGAGCCCCAGCACCAGGCCGCGCCGTCGTCGGTCAGCCCGCAGGTGTGGCTGAAGCCGGCGCTGATCGCCTCGAAGGCGAGGCCGCCCGTTACCGCAATCGGCACCGAAGTGGGCGAGGTCCCGCCGTTGCCGAGCTGGCCGAGGTGGTTTTGCCCCCAGCAGTACGCGCTACCGCCGGCGACGACGGCGCAGCCCTGATCGGCGGCCGCGGTGACCTGGACGACCGGAAAGCCGAGCGCGACCGGCGCGGGCTCGACGCTGCACGGCTGCGGCAGGCCGCCGCCGATCGGATCGCAGTGGTCGTAGGCTTGTCCGGCGTTGCCGATCTGGCCCCAGCGGCCCCAGCCCCAGCAGTACGCCACCCGATCCGCCACGGCGCAGTTATGAGAGGTGCCCGCGCTCAGCGCCTCGAGGCCCTGCCCGCCGAAGCTCCGCACCGGCTCGACGCAGGCGTCGCCGACGCAGGGCGGCGCGTCCGACGCGAACCCGAGCCGCGCCTGCGCCTCGCGTCCCCAGCACCAGGTCTCGACGGCGGTCGAGATCGCGCAGGTGTGCTGATCGCCCGCCGCGACCGTGGTGAAACGGAGCGGACCGTCGGCGGGTCCGATGGCGTCGCTCCAGCAGCCGGCGAGCAGCGCCAGGCCCGCGAGCAGTGCCAGCGCCGGGAGCGCACTCATGCGTGTGCGGAAATGCATGCGGCATTGTAGCGGCGGCGCGACGGCCGATCCAGATTGCTTTCCCGTCCTCCGAACGGCACACACGTGAGCGCATCCACCGAGCGACCGCCGCCGCATGCCGGCCCGCTGCATGCCCCGGGCGGGCTGCTCGCGCGCAACAGCGTCCTCAACCTGGCGGGATTCGGCGTCGCGCTCGCCGTCGGCATCCTGTCGATGCCGGCGATCGCGCGCGGCCTCGGCAGCGAGCGCTTCGGCCTGCTCGGCCTCGTGTGGGGCGCGCTCGCGTTCCTCAACCTGATGGACCTGGGTCTGGCTCGCGCGACGACGAAGTTCGCGGCGGACGTGATCGCGCGGAAGGACACGGAATCGCTGCGCGACATCGCGGGCGTCGCGGCGCTGGTCCAGACCGCGGCGAGCGTTCTCGGCGGCATCGCTCTCGCCCTGGCCGCTCCGCTGATCGTCGAGCAGCTCCGCATCTCGCCCGCGCTGCGCGTGGAGGCGACCTGGAGCTTCGTCGCGCTGGCCGCCGCGGCTCCGGCCGTGATCCTGACCAACACCTTCATCGGCCTGCTCGAGGCCGCGCAGCGCTTCGACGTCGTCAACCTCGTACGCGCCCCGACGAGCACGGCGAACTTCCTCGTCCCGCTCGCGGGTGCGCTGCTGGGCTGGTCCGTGGTCGGCATCGTCGCGGGTATCCTCGTCGTGCGCGTCATCGCTCTCGCCGTGTACGCGGCCGCGTGCCTCCGCTTTTGGCCGGTTCTTGGCTCGCCATTGCGCGTCGAGCGCGCGCGCGCGAAGCAGCTCCTCGGCTTCGGCGGCTGGATCGCCGTCTCGAGCTTCGTCAGCCCGCTGCTCACCTACATCGACCGCTTCGTCATCGGCGCGCTGGTGACCGTCGCGGCGGTCGGCTTCTACGCCGCGCCGCAGGAGATGGTCACCCGTCTGTACATCGTGCCGTCGAGCATCGTCGGGACGCTGTTCCCGGCGTTTGCAGCGCTCACCGCGACGGCGGGAGTGGCCATGGGCGCGGCCGGGATCGAGCGGATGATGGTGGGCGGGGCGAAGTACCTGCTCGCCCTGCTGGCTCCCGTGCTCATCGCGCTCGCGCTGCTATCGGCCGACGTGCTGGAGCTCTGGCTGGGCGGCGATTTCGCGGAGCAGAGCGCCACGGCGCTCGCGCTGCTCTCGATCGGCATGCTGGTCAACAGCCTCGCGTTTCTGCCGAGCGCGCTGATCCAGGCGGCGGGGCGGCCGGACCTGACCGCGAAGTTCCACCTCCTCGAGCTGCCGATCCACCTGGTCGTGCTGTGGCTCATGGTGCGGGAGTGGGGCATCTCCGGCGCAGCGGCCGCGTGGTCGATCCGCGTCGGCCTCGACGCCGCGCTGCTCTATGGCGCGAGCATACGCATGGGGGCGGTGCGGCCCGCATCCTTTCTGGGACTCCGGTTGCCCACGCTCGTCGCGTCGCTAGTGGTGCTCGCCCTCGCCGGTGCCATCGTCGTCACCGCAGCCGACACGAGCGCCTGGCGTATCGGTGGGGTGGCCGCGGTCACCGCGATCTGGGCGCTGTGGGCGGTGAAAGCGCTGCTGGATGAGACGGAGCGCGCGCAGCTCCGCCTGGCGCTGTCGCGCCGCAGGAACGACTCAGCGATCGCCGAGTGACGGCCACCACGTCGCCTCGATCGACACGAAGACGTTGTGGTCGTCTTGGAGGAAGTCGCGGTCCCAGCGGTGGCTGTACCCCGCCTGACCGCCCACGCTGAACGCGCCGTGCAGCAGCAGGCCGCGCCCGCCGAAGGTGATCTCGGTGTCGTGCTCGTACGGCGCGGCATAGCGGGCCGTGATCGCGGCGCTCGACCCGTCGTTGCGACGCACCCGCTCGACGAACAGGCCGCCGAACCCCCAGTCGTCGACCAGATCGACGCCGACGAACTGCGCGTCCGCACCGGGGCCGATGGCGGCGCCGAGGAGCTGCCCGCCGTGCGTGTGGCCCTGCCGGATCCGCGAATGCGTGTAGAAG
>DATKDR010000028.1:0-6065 GCA_035512635.1 Longimicrobiales bacterium
CGCCTGCGCCTGGCTGAAGTACTCGGGCCAGTTCGAGTCCTCCGCGTTCATCGCGATCTGCTCGCGCATCTTCAGGTACTCGTCGCGCACCTCCGGCGCGAGCACGTCCAGCATGCGCTGATCGAGCTCGGCCGGACGGCCCGGCACGACCAGCTCGTAGATCGCGAGCGTCGACGTCATCGGCACGCCACCCTCGACCATGTCGCGGAACGTCGCCTGCACCTCGTCGCTCGACATGTCCAGGTCCGGATGCCTCTCGCGCAGATTGCCCGGACACACGTCGGGACGCTTCCCCGCCGCGTAGTCGCTGTTCGTGAACAGGCCGTGCTCCAGGTTGTCGATGCCCAGGTCGACCGCCTCGCGGAACGAGACCGAACACAGGTGGCCGGTCACCTTGATGCCGCGCGCGTGGGCCTCGTCGATCGCCGCCTCCAGCTCCGCGCGCCCGATCGTCGTGTACGCCTTCATCCAGTCGACGCCCTCCTCCGCCCAGTAGGCGACCACGCGGCGCGCATCCTCCGGCGACGAGATCGACGTCATGTAGCCGGTCGTCGCACCGGTGATGTACGGACCCGTCACGTACATGCGCGGCCCGATCTGCGTCCCCGCCCCGATCGCGCGCCGCAGGTTCAGCTCGCTGTACGGGTGGTAGCTGCCGGTCGTCCGGATCGTCGTGACACCGCCCGCGAGGTACAGGCGCGGCGCCGTCTCCGTGATCTGCACGCGGCGCGCGGCCGTCGTGTAGAACGTGTGGTCGTGCAGCCCGACGATGCCCGGGATGACCGTGTGGCCGCTGAGGTCGATGACGCGCGCGTCGCCGGGCGGGTCGAAGGTCGCCGCCGGCGCGATCTGCGCGATGCGTCCGTCGCGGATGACGATGGTCTGCCCGTCGCGCGGCGGCGCGCCCGTACCGTCGATGACGCGCACGTTGACGAGGGCGACGACGCGCTCGGGCACCTCGACGTACGCCTCGCGCAGATTGGGCGACAGGTCGGCAGCGGACTGGGCGCCGGCGGGCGCGGCGAGCCCGATGGTGAGCGTGAGGGCGAGGATCGTCAGCAGTGTACACGATTTCATGAGCTATTCCCGCCATTGAGATGTGACGCACAGCGAACCATCGTGAGCGACCGCCGAGTTCACGGAAGGGTTCGGAAGATGCCCCGGATCGGGGGCGGCGCTTGCCATGCCGGACCGCAGACCGGACATTCGGCGCCCATGACCATGAATATGCACGCCACGGCGCTTCTCGCCACTTTCGCCACGGTTGCGGCCGCATCGGGCCAGCAGCCCCGAGAGTCGATCGATCTCATCGTCCACGGTGAGTACGTCGTCACCATGGACGCCGCGCAGCCCGTGATCGAGGACGGCGCGGTCGCCATCGACGGCGGCCGGATCGCCGCCGTCGGAGGACGCGCCGCGATCGAATCGTCGTACACCGCGCGCGAGACGATCCCGGGGCACGACCGCGTCCTGATGCCGGGCCTCGTGAACGGGCACACGCACGCGGCGATGGTGCTGTTCCGCGGGCTCGCGGACGACCTGCCGCTGATGCGCTGGCTCCAGGAATACATCTTTCCGATGGAGGCCCGCTTCGTCGACGCGGAGTTCGTGCGCGTCGGCGTGCGGCTCGCGTGCTGGGAGATGATTCGTGGCGGCACGACGACCTTCGTCGACATGTACTTCCATCCGGAGGTCGCCGCCGAGGTCGTGGACGACTGCGGGCTGCGCGCGATCCTGGCGGCGCCGATGATCGACTTCCCCTCCCCTGGCTTCACGGGCTGGGACGATTCGTTCGCGGCGGGCGTCGCATTCGCGGAAGCGTGGGCTGGCCGCTCGGAGCGCGTCGCGCCGGCACTCGGCCCGCACGCGGCGTACACGGTCTCGCCGGAGCACCTGCAGCAGGCATGGGCGGCGGCGCGCCGACTGGGCGTCCCGATCTCCGTGCACCTCGCCGAGGACGCGTCGGAGACGGCGACGATACGGGAACGCCACGGCACGACGCCGGTGCGCCACTTCGAGCGGCTGGGCCTGCTCGACCAGCCGACGATCGCGGCGCACGTCGTCTGGCCGGACCTGTCGGAGATGGCGATCCTCGCGCGCTCGCGCGCGGGCGCGATCCACAATCCGACGTCGAACCTGAAAACCGGCGCGGGCATCTCGCCGGTGCCGGACATGCTCGCGGCCGGCGTGCGCGTGGGCCTGGGCACGGACGGCGCTGCGTCGAACAACGACCTCGACATGTGGGAGGAGATCCGCCTCGCCGCGCTGCTGCACAAGGGCGTGCGGCGCGAGACGACCGTGATGCCCGCGCACGTGGTGCTGTGCCTCGCGACGCATTGCGGCGCCGAGGCGATCGACATGGGCGACGAGATCGGCGCGCTCGTGCCCGGCCTGCGCGCGGACCTGATCCAGGTATCGCTCGCATCGCCCCGACTGGCGCCGCTCTACGACGTCGTCTCGCACCTGGTCTACGTCGTGGACGCGCAGGACGTAGTCACGACGATCGTGAGCGGACGCGTGCTGATGCGCGACGGCGTGGTGCTTACGATCGACGGCGACGCCGCAGCGGCGGACGCCGCGCGCATCGCCGACTCGATCCGCGCGGCGCTCGACGACGGCGAGCGCGAGTGAGCACGCGCGGCTAATCCTCGAGCACGTCGATCGATTGCTCGATGTTGGCCATGATCGCGGAGCGGTTGTCGGACAGCGTCGGATCGAGCAGCGCGCCCGAATCGCCCACGAACCAGCCGCTCAGATCGATCACCAGCGAGAACGTCGTGACCCGATCGCCGTCGGGTGCGATTACCAGCGGCGGCGCCAGGTCCAGCTCCAGATCGATGTCGGCATCGTAGGCGATGCTGAACGCCTCCTGCACGCCGTCGCGCGTCACCGTGCCCTCCACCATGACACTCGCGTTCTCCAGGTCGGGGTGCGCGGCGATCAGCGCTGCCTCGAGCGGATTGCCCGGCTCGAGCTTGTCGATCGAGAGCTCCAGCTCCTTGTAGGTCCCCGCGGGCGCGTCAGCGTCGAAGGCGAGGACTGCGTCGCCGTCCAGGTCGAGCGGCACGACCACGGAGCGCTCGTCGACGAAATCGACGGTCTCGTCGACACCCGCCGTCTCGAGCTTCACCATGCCGAGCACGAGCACGACCCGCTCGGCCTCGACCGAGGTCACGCCCTGCGACGCGTCGCCTTCGAATGCTGTGCCGGTCGTCACGGCGTTGATCCGGATGGCATGCTCGCCTTCCGGGGAAACGGGGTCGTCGTCGCAACCGGCGAGCGCGGCGAATATCGCGAGCGTCGCGACCGACCGGGCCATTGTCAGATACCGCATATCGTTGCTCCCGAAGTAGTTACGCTATGCCTCCCGAGATGCAACGACTGGACCGACCGGGCCTGTGCGCCGCGAATGCGGCCTGCTGGAGGAGCTACGGTCGCCTCTTCCGACCCGAGCCGCAGCGCGCGCGGTTCGTCCGACGCCGACGCGTCCCGTCCCCCGTGCGCTGGCGCGTGTCCCGTCCACGGTTAGATTCCGGTCACAGTCCCGCCCGTCATTCCGCACACGACATCAACAGCCGAAGACGACCCATGCACGTACGCATACGCGCCGCAGTCCTGCTCGCATTCGCATCGACGCTCGCCTCCTGCGCAGGCGGCGCCCCTCCCTCGTCGCCATCCCCGAATGGCGAGGACGACGAGACCAAGACGATCGCCGAGGTGACGGAATCGTCGCGGCGGATCGACGGGCTGTTCACGCTGTTCCAGGACACGATCACGGGCGAGACGCACCTGCTGGTGCGGCCGGAGCAGGTGGACCGGGAGTACGTCTACTTCGCGCACACGGTCGACGGCGTGGTCGATGCCGGCCACTTCCGCGGCAACTTCCGCTCGAACAAGGTCGTGAGCGTGCGGCGCCATTTCGACCAGGTGCTGTTCGTGACCCAGCCGACGTGGCTGTACTTCGATTCGACGAGCGCGCTGTCACGGGCGGCGGACGCGAACGTCTCGCCCGCGGTGCTCGCGGCCGCCGAGATCGTCGCGCGCGACAGCGCGACGGGCGACGTGCTGATCGCGGCGGATCCGCTGTTCGCGTCGGAAGCGTTCAGCCAGGTGAAGCCGTCCCCGCGGCCGAACGCCGACGAGGACGACTTCCGCCTCGGCTCGCTGTCCGAGGAGCGCTCGCGCATCGTCGACCTGCGCAGCTACCCGCTCAACACCGACGTCGTCGTCGACTACGTCTACCAGGAGCAGTATCCGACGAACGGCGGCGGCGCGGGCGTCGTCGATGCGCGCGCGGTGACGATCCGGCTCCAGCACTCGTTCATCGAGATGCCGGAGAACGACTACCGGCCGCGCTTCGACGATCCACGCGTCGGCTACTTCCTGGACCGGCAGAACGACATGCTGTCGACCAGCGCGACGCCCTATCGCGACCTCATAACGCGCTGGCACCTGGTGAAGCGCGATCCGTCGGCGGCCGTGAGCGAGCCGATCGAGCCCATCGTCTGGTGGATCGAGAACACGACGCCGCACGAGTTCCGCGAGACGATCCGCAACGCGGTGCTCGAGTGGAACCGCGCGTTCGAGCAGGCGGGCTTCCGCAACGCCGTCGTCGTCGAGGTGCAGCCGGACGACGCCGACTGGGACGCGGGCGACATCCGCTACAACGTGCTGCGCTGGACCTCGTCGCCCAACCCGCCCTTCGGCGGGTATGGACCGTCGTTCACGAACCCGCGCACGGGCCAGATCCTCGGCGCGGACATCATGCTCGAGTACGTGTTCGTCACGAATCGCGTGCGCCAGGACCGCATCTTCGGCCGCGCCGCGCTCGACATGATGGAGCCGTTCGACGCCGCCGCGATCGAGCACGCGGAGGCCGCCGGCGAGTGCTCGCTCGGGCTGCACCTGCACAACAACGCGCTGTTCGGGCTCCAGGCGCTGCGCGCCGCAGGCGCCTCCGAGGTCGAGGTCACCGAATACGTCCAGCAGTCGCTCCACTACCTGCTGCTGCACGAGGTCGGCCACACGCTCGGCCTGAACCACAACATGAAGGCGTCACAGGCGCGGCCCATCGAGGAGCTGTCGAACCGATCGCTCACGGCCGGCGACGGACTCTATGGCTCCGTGATGGATTATCCGGACGTGAACCTGGCGCTACCCGGCGAGCCGCAGGGCGAGTACTGGATGACGACGGTCGGCCCGTACGACCGCTGGGCCATCGAGTTCGGCTACTCGACCGCGCTCGAGAGTGCCGAGGCCGAGGAGGCCCGTCTCGAGACGATCCTGGTCCGCTCGACCGAGCCGCAGCTCGTCTTCGGCAACGACGCGGACGACATGCGCTCGCCCGGCAAGGCGATCGACCCGCGCGTCAACATCAACGACATGTCGAGCGACGCGATCGGCTACGCGATCCACAAGATCGAGCTGGCGGACCGGCTGCTCGACGGCCTGCTCGAGCGCTATCACGAACCCGGCGAGAGCTGGCACGAGCTGCTCACCGCGTACCTGATCCTGACCGGGCACCAGGGCAACGCCGGCGCCGTGCTGTCCCGCTACATCGGCGGCGTCTACGTCGACCGCGCGGTGCAGGGCCAGCCCGGCGCGACGCAGCCGTTCACGCCGGTCGCGCGCGCGGACCAGAAGCGCGCGATGGACGCGCTCGCCGAGCACATCTTCGCGCCCGACGCGTTCGGCGCGTCACCCGAGCTGCTCGCCCACCTCGCGATGCAGCGGCGCGACTTCGACTTCTTCAGCGACACCGAAGACCCGAAGCCGCACCAGCGCATCCTCAACATCCAGTCGGGCGTGCTGAACCACCTGCTGCACCCGGTGGTGCTGCGACGCGTCACGGACTCGCGCCTGTACGGGAACTCGTATCCGGTGGCGGAGGTGCTGGCCGATCTCACGTCGGCGATCTTCGAGGCGGACGCGCGGACTTCCGTCAATACGATGAGGCAGGCGTTGCAGATCGAGTACGTGACGCGGCTGGCGGCGATGGTGGACGAGGAGTCCGAGGCGAAGCACGACGCGATCTCGAAGTCGGCCGCGCTCCAGCAGCTCCGGCG
>DATKDR010000029.1:0-34455 GCA_035512635.1 Longimicrobiales bacterium
TGCACGACGCGCCGCTGGTGACAGGGCTGGCGCGACGGGGCTGGGCGCGCCGCTACTGCGGCGCGCTCGCGCGGTCAGGAACGCGACGCTGGTGACAGGGCTGGGCGCGCCGCTACTGCGGCGCGCTCGCGCGGTCAGGAACGCGACGCTGGTGACAGGGCTGGGCGCGCCGCTACTGCGGCGCTCGCGCGGTCAGGAACGCTTTACTTGTAGCTCTGGCTGATCGTCCGGCCGAAGCTGATCTCGCCGTTGTCGATCCGGATATTGAAGCCGCACTCCGGATTCGAGCAGACCCATGCCTTGAAGTAGATCGGCGCGCCGTCCCGGCCGTAGTCGGACAGCGGAATCATGCTGCCCGTGTCG
The DNA here is from genome assembly GCA_035512635.1 of Longimicrobiales bacterium. Classification (GTDB taxonomy): domain Bacteria; phylum Gemmatimonadota; class Gemmatimonadetes; order Longimicrobiales; family RSA9; genus DATKDR01. Next base: position 364 of record DATKDR010000029.1, read on the forward strand.
CACTTCAGACACTTCGGCAGCTCGGTCATTCCCGACATCATCACGCCCCTCCCCCTCGACAGACCCGAGCCGCGTCCCCCTGCGGCTCCCGGCTTGGCCGCCCCCCGGCGACCGTACCGATCCCCACCCCGGAAGCAAGCGACGTTCCAGTAATACCCGGAAGCGCGCCGCTACCCCTGTTCTCCCCCGATCGGAGCCGCGCTCAGCGCGCCGCCCCCCACGTGTGCATCCGCGTGAATTCTTCCTCGAAATCGAACACGTCGATGAAATCCGCGTGCGAATCCTCCTCCTGCTTGATGAGGATGCCCGCATCCACGAGCGCGAACACGATCTCGCCCAGATCACCGGTCGTCGTGATGCCCCAGTACTCGAGCACCGTGCGCGCCATCAATCCGTAACGAATCAATGCCAGATCGCGCACTCCCTCGGCCAGCTCGCGCCCGGAGAGGTGCCGCGGCTCGCTCAGTCGCTCGAGCGAAAAATGGAGCGCGGACAGGACGAACAGGTAGGACGTCTCGTGAAAACGCGGATGCGACGCCCGCAGCCGGTCGAGGACCCGATCGTCGAAAATGGCACTGGTGCTCATGCCCTTAAGCTCAACAAACGGGTCGGGGAGGGCAAGCCTTCGGTCGGAGGGTGGGCGCCTGCGGCGCGGGAGGGCTGCGCGGGGAGGGGCTACGCGGGGTGGCCTGCGGAGGGGCGCGGCTACCGATCCTATGTTTCAGCGGAACACCCGCACGTGCGGAGGAACGCCCGAATGGAAAGCCACTCTCTCCGAACGCCATCCTCCGAAGCACCCTCCCGAAGGCCACCCTCCAAAGGCCACCCTCCAAAGGCCACCCTCCCTCTTAGACAGCGCCCAACTCTTTCCTGATCTCGGCGTACAGCGGAAAGCGTCCAGCCAGCTCCGCCACTCCCTGGCGGACGCGCTTCCGCACGTCGTCGGAGTCCGGAGAATCGAGCACGTCGGCGATCCAGCCCGCGACCGCCCGCATCTCGGTCTCCTTCATGCCGCGCGTCGTGAGCGCCGCGGTCCCGATGCGGATGCCGGACGTAACGAAGGGGCTGCGCGTCTCGCCGGGGACGGTGTTCTTGTTGGTGGTGATCCCGGCGTGCTCGAGCGCCGCCTCGGCGGCCTTGCCCGTCAGCTCACCCTTGTTGCGCAGGTCGACGAGCATCAGGTGGTTGTCGGTGCCGCCGCTGACCAGATCGAAACCACGCTCGACGAGCACGGCGGCCATCGCCTGCGCGTTGGCGACCACCTGGCGCGCATACTCGGCGAATGACGGCTGCTGCGCCTCGAGGAAGGCGACCGCCTTCGCCGCGATGACGTGCTCGAGCGGTCCGCCCTGGAGCCCGGGGAACACCTGCTTGTCGATTGCCTTCGCGTGCTCGGCGCGGCACACGATGAAGCCGCTGCGCGGGCCACGCAGCGTCTTGTGCGTCGTCGACGTGACGACATCCGCGTGCGGTACGGGACTCGGGTGCACGCCACCGGCGACCAGCCCCGCGATGTGGGCCATGTCGACCATGAGCACGGCGCCGACCTCGCGCGCGATCTCGGCGAAGACGTCGAAGTCGATGATGCGCGGGTACGCCGACGCGCCCGCGACGATCATCTTCGGCTTGTCGCGCTTTGCGGTGTCGCGCAGCGCGTCATAGTCGATGCGGCCATCGTCCTCGTGCACGCCGTAGGCGACGACTTCATAGAGCCGGCCGCTGAAGTTGACGGGCGAGCCGTGCGTCAGGTGGCCGCCGTGACTGAGGTTCATGCCGAGGATGCGGTCGCCCGGATCCAGGAACGCGAAGTACGCCGCCATGTTCGCCTGCGCGCCCGAGTGCGGCTGCACGTTCGCGTGCTCCGCGTCGAACAGCGCCTTGCAGCGGTCGATCGCCAGCTGCTCGACCACGTCGACGAACTCGCAACCGCCGTAGTACCGCTTGCCGGGATAGCCCTCCGCGTACTTGTTGGTGAGCACCGTACCCATCGCCTCCATGACGGCAGGTGAGGTGAAGTTCTCGCTCGCGATCAGCTCGAGCACGGAATGCTGGCGGTTCGCCTCGTTCGCGATCGCGCGAAGAACGTCCGGGTCCTGCTTGCGTAGCGCGTCCACGGTTCAGACCCAGGTCCGCGAGATCGTCCCGATCTGCTCGATGCGGCGCTCGGCGAGACGGTCGGCGGCCTGGTGCGTGCCGATGCCTTCCTCTTCCGCCAGCTCGAAGAGCTGGATCAGGGTATCGTAGATCTCGCCGGCCTTCCGCTTCGCGCGCTCCGCGGACCAGCCGTTCAGCTCGCCATAGACGTTGATCAGGCCGCCCGCGTTGATGACGTAGTCGGGCGCGTACAGGATGTCTTTCGCGTGCAGCTCGTCACCGTGGCGCGGCTCGGCCAGCACGTTGTTCGCCGCGCCGGCGACGACGTCGAACCTGAACCTGGGCAGCGTCTTGTCGTTGACGACGGCGCCGAGCGCGCAGGGCGCGAAGATCTCGGCCTCGACGTCATAGATGTCGTCGGGTGCGACGGTCTTCGCGCCGAAGCTCTGCCGGATCGCGGCGACGCGGTCCTTGTCGATGTCGGTGACGACGAGTTTCGCGCCGTCGTCGTTCAGCATGGCGCACAGGTAGGAGCCGACGTGGCCGAGCCCCTGCACGGCGACGGTTTTCCCCTCCAGCGAGTCGTCGCCGTACCTCACGTTCGCGGCGGCCTTGATGCCGCGGTACGTGCCGAAAGCGGTGACGGGCGAGGGATCGCCCGAGCCGCCGTAGATGCCGGTCACGTACTGCGTCTCCATGCGGATCCATTCCATGTCGTCGACGGAGGTGCCGACGTCTTCCGCGGTGATGTAGCGGCCGCGCAGTGATTCGACGAAGCGTCCGTGCGCACGCAGGATCGCTTCACGCTTCTTCGTGCGATTGTCACCGATGATGACGGACTTGCCGCCGCCGAGGTTGAGCCCGGCGACCGCGGCCTTGTAGGTCATGCCCCTGGCGAGGCGGAGCGCGTCGAGAATCGCCTCCTCGTCGTTCGCGTAGTTCCAGAAGCGAGTGCCGCCGAGCGCGGGGCCGAGCGTGGTGTTGTGGATCGCGATGATGCCCTTGTACCCCGCCGCGGGCTCGCTGCAGAAAACGACCTGCTCGTGCCCGAGCTCGGCCATCGAATCGAATATGCTCATCTCGCCCCTGTTGCCCCTTTTCAAGCGTAGAGCGCGCGTGCGATGACGATGCGCTGAATTTCGTTGGTACCTTCGTAGATCTCGGTCGCTTTCGCGTCCCGCATCAGCTTCTCGACCGGATAATCGCGCATGTAGCCGTAGCCGCCGAAGATCTGGACGGCCTGCGTGGTCACCCACATGGCGGTCTCGGACGCGAACAGCTTGGCCATCGACGAGCGCTGCGTCGAGGGCTCGCGGGCTGCGACGTGCAGCAACGCGCGGGCGGCTTCCGTGCGCGTGACCATATCCGCAAGCTTGAACTGGATCGCCTCGAACTCCCGGATCGGCGCATCGAACTGTCTGCGCTCCGCGGCGTAGGCGAGCGCGTGATCGAGTGCGGCCTGCGCGATGCCGATCGCCTGCGCGGCGATGCCCAGGCGCCCCCGGTCGAGGCCCTCCATCGCGTAGGCGAAGCCCTTCCCTTCCTCACCGAGCAGCGTGTCGCCGTCGAGGCGCACGTCGAGCCGCAGCGTCACCACGTCGGCGGCGCGCAGGCCCATCGTCGTTTCGCGATGCACGACCTCGATGCCGTCGCTCGGCAGCGGCACGAGGAACAGGCTCACGCCGCGGGCGCCGCCCTCGGCCGTCCGCGCGGCGACGAGCGCGAGCGTGGCGGCGTTGCCGTAGGTCACCCACTTCTTCTCGCCGGCGATGCGCCAGCCGTCGCCGTCGCGGGTGGCGGTGGTCGCGATCGCGCCGGCGTCCGAGCCGGCGTCCGCTTCGGACAGGGCGAAGCACGCGCGCTCGCGGCCGGCGGCGAGTCCCTCCAGCCAGCGCGCCTTCTGGGCGGCCGAGCCGTGCGCGAGGATCAGCGAGCCGAAGGCGTTGTGGATCGACAGGAGCAGGGCGATCACCGGCTCGCCCCACGACAGCTCTTCGAGCGCCGAGAGGTAGGTCGGCAGGTCGAAGCCCATGCCGCCGAACTCCTCGGGGATCAGCATGCCGTAGAAGCCGAGCTCCGCGAGCTGGTCGAGCGCCGCGGGCGGCAGCGCGCGCGCCGCGTCCCACGCCTCGACGTGCGGGCGCAACTCCGACTCGGCGAACTGCCGGGCGAGCTCCCGTATCTGCTCGATCTCGATCGCTTCGCTCATTCGAACCACACTTTCCGGTGCCCGGTTTCCGGACGTCCGGAAACCGGAATCCGGAATCCGAAATCCCTGCTAATACTCATAGAACCCTCGTCCGGCCTTCCGGCCGAGCCATCCGGCGTCGACGTACTTCACGAGCAGCGGACAGGGGCGGTACTTCGGGTCGCCCAGTTCGCGCTGGAGGACGCGCAGGATCGACAGGCACGTGTCGAGCCCGATCAAATCCGCGAGCGCGAGCGGTCCCATGGGATGATTCATGCCGAGCTTCATGACCTGGTCGATGGCTTCGGGCTCGGCCACACCCTCCATGACGCAGAAGATGGCCTCGTTGATCATCGGCATGAGCACCCGGTTGGAGACGAAGCCCGGGTAGTCGTTGGCTTCGACGGGAGTCTTGCCGAGTGCCTTTGCCAGCCCGACGACCTCGTTCGTCGTCTCGTCGGACGTCTGGAGGCCGCGGATGACCTCGACCAGCTTCATGACCGGAACCGGATTCATGAAATGCATGCCGATGACGCGCTCCGGCCGTTTCGTGCCCGCCGCGAGCCGGGTGATCGAGATCGACGAGGTGTTGGAGGCGAGAATGGCGCCCGCCGGCAGCGTCGCGTCGAGGTCGGCGAAGATGCGCGTCTTCAGCTCGAGGATCTCCGGCACGGCCTCGACGGCGAGCTGCGCGTCGCCGGCTTCGGCCGCGGACGTGGCGGTCGCGATGCGGGCGAGTGTCGCCTCGGGCGCTCCGGCATCCAGTGCGCCCTTCGCGACCTGGCGAGCCAGATTCCTGCCGATGGTCGACAGCGCGTCGTCGAGGCGCGCGCGGTCGACGTCGATCAGCGTCGTCTCATAGCCGCTCTGCGCGAACACGTGGGCGATGCCATTGCCCATCGTGCCCGCACCGACCACGGCGACCTGCTTTATCTGCATAGGCTGAGGCCCTGGGCTCTAGGCTCTGGTTTCGCTGCGGCTCGTTTTCGGATCACTCGTGTCGAGCCGGCCTTCCCCTTCCGCCGCCGCGCACAGCATCGGCTCCGCATCCGGGTCCGGTCGCAGCAGCGGCGTGCGCAGCGCGTAAATGACCGCCGCGCCGAACACGAGGGTGCCGATCAAACCGCCCTCGGGGCCGAACGCGCCGCCGTTCCACCAGGCAGGTCCGGTTACCCACGGCTCGAATGCGGGCACGTCGATCCAGGCGAGCCCGCTGACGGGGAGGTCGAACAGCCCGCCCATGCCCCAGTTCCAGCCGAGATGCACGGCGGTCGCCGCCCAGAGGCTGTTCGTCCGCATGTAGACGACGGCGAGCAGCACGCCGGCGATGAAGATGTTGACCAGTGCGAGCGAGCCGACCGCCGGATTCTGTCCGTGCACGGCCGCGAACGCGGCGCTGGTGGTCAGCACCGCCAGTGGGATCCCGCCCGCACGCGCCAGCACCTGGATCGGATAGCCGCGGAACAACGCCTCTTCCGCGGCGGCCGCGGGCGCCAGCATGGCGAGCGAGGCGCCCATCGTCGCCACGGCGTCGATCGCCGTGCCGTCGTCGGACGTCCAGCGCAGGTCGCCCGACAGCAGCATGAGCGCGACGGCGGCGACGATCATCGCGACGCCGAAGGCGAGGCCGATGCCGGTCTGGCGCATGGCATCGGCGGTGGGCGCGACGCCGAGCGCACGCCACGAGCGGCCATCGAGCGTGTGCATGACGATGATGCTCGCGACCAGCGCCGAGACGAGCCAGATGAGGCCGCCCTTGGCGACCGCCCAGCCGCCCCGCGCGTCGATCGTGAAGGTGAGCAGTCCGACGATCTCGACCAGCGCGACGAAGAGCACGCCGAAAAGCAGCAGGCGAGCCAGCGCGCCCAGCCACTGCCGGACGAGGTCCGCGGGCCCGCCACGCGGGCGCGAAGCCTCGCCCGGATCGACCACGTCAGAGCAGCTTCAGCGTGCGCTCGCGCAGACGCCACGCGATCGCGAAGGCGCCGGCCAGCTTCAGCACGGACCCGACGACGAACGGCGTGAAGCCGATCGCGACCGCGGACGCGGCGGAGCCGGTGTAGTACGCGAGCCAGGGGACGCCGCCCGCGAAGACGACGAGCGACGCGACGGCGAGCCCGGCGAGCAGGCGGAGCGTGCCGACGGCGTCGCGCCGTGCCGGTCCCGCGATCACACCCGCGGCGGCCGCGGCGGCCGGAAACGCCAGCAGGTAGCCACCCGTGGGACCGAACAGGTGGACGAGCCCCGCGCCGCCACCCGCGAAGACCGGAAGGCCGGCCGCACCCGCGGCGACGTACGCGATCTGTGACGCCGCGCCGAGGCTCGGGCCGAGCATCACGCCCGTCAGGATGACGATCATGGATTGCAGCGTGACCGGCACCAGACTCCCGGGCAGCGACACTTCCGCGTAGGCACCGAGCGTGGTGAGCAGCGCCGCGATGGCAACGGCGAGGACGCGCTGTCCGGTGCGGCTCTCCCGCGCAGCAAGGGTCGCGGGCGGCGCGTTGACTTCCGTTCGAATCTCGCTCATGACATGCGCTCCACCGAAAGGGCGACCGCGTCGCCGCCACCGAGACAGAGGGTCGCGAGGCCGCGTTCCGCATCGCGGTCCGCCATCGCGCCCAGCAGTGTGACCAGAATGCGGGCGCCCGAAGCGCCGATGGGATGGCCGAGCGCGACCGCACCGCCATGCACGTTGACGCGGTCCCAGTCCCAGCCCAGCTCGCGGCCGTCGGCGAGCGCCTGCACGGCGAACGCCTCGTTGGCCTCGATCAGATCGTAGTCGCCGATCTGCGTACCCTCCTTCTCCATCACGCGACGGACGGCGCGCACCGGCGCGAAGAACAGCTCGCGCGGCGCGACCGCTCCCGTCGAATACGCGTTGATGCGCGCGCGGATCTTGAAACCGTGCGCGCGGGCGTACTCTTCGCTCGTGATGATCAGCGCCGCCGCCCCGTCGTTCAGTCCGGGCGCGTTGCCCGCGGTGACGACGAGGTCCGTGATCTCCTTCGACGTGTCGGCGCGGAACGCGGGCGGCAGCTTGCCGAGCGCCTCGAGCGAAGTGTCGCGCCGCGGCGGCTCGTCCGTCTCGATCACGGTCGTGCCCTTGCGCGTCTCGATCGCGACCGGCGCGATCTCCGCCGCGAACTTGCCCGCGTCGATGGCCGCGATCGCGCGCTGATGCGACTCGAGCGAAAACCGATCCGCGTCCTCCCGACTGATGCCCGCCTTGTGCGCCGTGTACTCGGCGTGGCCGCCCATATGACACGACTCGAAGCCGCACCACAGACCGTCGTGGAGCAGTCCGTCCGTCATCTGCTGATGGCCGAACTTCACGCCCTGCCGCATGCCCTTCACGTAGTAGGGCACGTTCGACATCGACTCCATGCCGCCCGCGACCATGACGCGCGCGTCGCCCGCCCGGATCGCCTGCGCGCCGAGCATGACCGCCATCAGCCCCGAGCCGCACACGCGGCTCACGGCCATCGCGCCGACGGTATCCGGTACGCCGCCGGCGAGCGCCGCCTGCCGCGCCGGCGCCTGGCCCAGACCCGCCGAGACGACGTTGCCCAGCACCACGTCGTCGATGTGCGACGCGTCGATGCCCGAACGCTCGAGCGCGGCGCGGATCGCCACGCCCCCCAGATCGGGCGCCCCCAGCGGCGCGAGGCCACCCATGAAGCGGCCGATGGGCGTGCGCGCGCCCTCGATGATGACTGCGGTCTTCGACGGATCCGGCATTCAGAAGCTCATTCGTCTCGATGGGTCCCGGCCAACGACGCGGGTATAATAGGCGGCTGCGCGAAGCGCTGCCACCCGCCCGCACGGAGCTTGCAACTCCGCTATCCGCACGGAGTTGAGGACCCGAAAACGGAGGGATGAATGCGCTACGCCATGATTCTCGCCCTCGCCGTCGGCGTGACGGCGTGCGAGACCGGCGAGATGGAGGAGACGCGGACGGAGCCGGCCAGCGAGACCGCACTCGAGACCGGCGTCACGCCGGAGACCACGGGTCCGGCCAGCGCGACCATCCGGGTCGCCACCCTGCCCGATGGCGGCGGACAGTATCTGACGGACGGAGACGGACGCGCGCTGTACGTGCTCGAAAACGAGACCGAGCCGGACGCCTGCGTGGACGCCTGCGCGACCGAGTGGCCGCCTTTCACGGCCCAGCCGGGCGGCGAGCCGATGGCCAGCGGGGCGCAGCAGGACCTGATCGGCACCGTCGATCGTCCCGATGGCACGACCCAGATCGCCTACGATGGGCAGCCCCTGTACTACTATGCCGAGGACGCCGCCCCGGGCGAAACCAAGGGGCAGGACGTGACCGACGAGTGGGGCGAGTGGTACCTCGTCCAGCCGACAGGCGAGTTGCTCGAGGAGGCGGCGGAGGCGGGCGCGTAGCCGGCCTCTACGGTAGACCGTATTCGGTAGACGGTATTCGGTAGACGGTATTCGGTAGGCGGCGGTGGTCCGAGCGGACCGCGGATACCGGATACCGGATACCGGATACGGGCTACGGCTCCGTCAGGACGGGCCTCGTACCGTCGTAGTGGATGCGGCCCCAGGGGACGACGGGGTCGTGCTCGAAGACGAGCAGCCACTGCTCGCGCGCGGCCTGGGCGAGGAGCGCGCGCTTCGTCTCGAGCGTGACGAGCGGCTCGACGTCGTAGCCCATGATCCACGCGAGTGGCAGGTGTGCGCTGGTGGGACACAGGTCGGCCAGGAAGCACGCCGTCTCGCCGCCGGAGCGCAGCAGGACCGACTGGTGATGCGGCGTGTGACCCGGCGTCGGCCGCAGCTCGACGCCGGGCAGCGGCCGCGCGACGCCCTCCACCAGCTCCAGCCGGCCGGCCTCCAGGACGGGATCGTAATTGCGGTCGAAGTAGCTCGCCCGCGTGCGCTCGTTCGCCCGATGCGCCCACGCCAGCTCCCCGTTCTGCACCACGTAGCGCGCGCGCGGGAACGAGAGCCGCAGCTGCGCCTCCTCGTCGATGTAGGTGTTGCCACCGGCGTGATCGAAGTGGAGGTGCGTATCGATCATCCAGTCGACGTCGGCCGGCTCGAAGCCGGCCTCCCGTATCGCCTGCTCCAGCCGCGTCACCGAGCCGTCGGTCGCCTCGTTGTCGACGCCATAGATGCTCTTGAACTTCTCGTCTTCCTTGTTGCCGACGCCGTTGTCGATCAGGACCAGCGCATGCGGCGTCTCCACCAGCAGACAGCGCAGCGCCAGGGGAATGCGATTCCGCTCGTCCGCGGGAATGCGCTTCTCCCACAGCGGCTTCGGCACGACACCGAACATCGCGCCACCGTCGAGCATCTGGACGCCGGCCTCGAGCGCGTGCAGCGTGAAGTCGCCGATGGTGGTGGTTTTGTGCAGCATGGTTGGGTCAGGCGTCGTGGTTGGGTCAGGCGTCATGAGGGGCCCCGTTCGGACAGTGCCCTCTAGATGTCGTCAGACAGCCGCTTCTGCCGTGAAAGGCGAAGCATTCGGTATTCGGTCAGCCGCTACTGCTCTTCGATGCCAAGCATTCGGACACGAGCGCTTCTGCGGGCATGGGCGCCCTGTCCGCTCTCGCCGCGCCCACCTCTGCGACGCGTCAATTCGGTGCGCCGAGGCTGCTACCCGCAGCCGTAACCGCCACCCAGCCACTGAATGCCTCGCCTTTCAGCGCAGAATCGGCGGTCCGAGGACCGAATGCCTCGCGTTTCATCGCGGGACCGGTTGACCCTCGGGCCGACGCTCGCCCCGCGCAACGCGCGGCCGGACTCTCGCCCCGAAAATCAGCTTCAGCAGCCCTCGATGTAATCCATGCTGGTGGGCAAAGCCGTCCGCTTCTTCTTCTTCCGCCTGGCCGGGGCATCCAGAAGCTGCTGAAGCTCGTCCCAGCGCGCGATGGTCCGCTCCTCGACCCGCCGCATCAGCTTGCGGAACACCCGCGCGGTAGCGCGCGCGTCGCCGTACGCGCGGTGCCGCGCCTCGTTGGGTACGTCGAAGAAGTACTGGAGCGCGTCGAGCGAGCGGGAGCGGATCTCCGGCACCAGCCTGCGGGCCATGCGGACGGTGCAAAGCAGGGGCGCCTCGATGCGCAGACCGGTCGCGTCCTCCATCTCGAAGCCGACGAAGCGCCAGTCGAAGCCGGCGTTGTGCGCGACGAAGACGCGGCCCTCGAGCCAGCGTCGCAGCTCGGGCGCGATGTCCCTGAAGGACGGCGCCTCGCTCACCATCGAGTCGGTGATGTTGGTGATGCGCGTGATGGACGGCGGGATCGGACGGAACGGATTCACCAGCGAGCGGAACTCGCCGATGAAGCGGCCGTTGCCGTCGAGGCAGACGGCGCAGACTTCGGTGATGCGATGGCCGCGTGCCGCAGAGCCGCCGGTCGTTTCCACGTCGACGACCGCATACTCGAGCGACCGAAGCTGCGCGGACGCTACCACGCGTCGTCGCGCTCGACCGGCAGGGTCATGCAGCGGGCACCTCCGCCGCCACGTACCAGCTCCGCGCCCTCGAAGGTGATCGCCGTGCGCTCGCCCTCGCGCACGGAGTCCGTGCCTTCGAGCAGCGCACCTCCTTCCACGATGCGATAGCCGCCTTCGCGCTCCAGCTCGCGGTATGTGTGCTCGTTGCGCGAGTAGCCGAGGATCACGCCCGGCCGGACCGCGACGAAGTTGCAGCCGCTCGACCACTGCTCGCGCTCCTGGAACGTGCGCCGCTCGCCGCCGCACAGGATCGGCTGGAGCTTGAGATCCACGGAGCGCAGCGCCGAGAACAGGTCCTCCTCTTCCGTCATGACACCGCGTCGCGCCGAGTAATGCAGCACTGGCGAGCGCGCGGGTCCGATGAAGCTCGGCGGGAAGACGACGCACTGCTCGCGGTCGATCATCGAGAAGATCATGTCCAGGTGGATCATCGCGCGATCCGTGGGCAGGATGACCACCAGGATGTCCTCGATGCCGCGCTGCATGAGGTTGCCGGCGATCGTGTCGAACGCACCCGGACTCGACCGCTGCGACAGCCCCAGCACGGCAAGGTCCGGCCGCAGAATGTGCACGTCGCCGCCCTCGATCGTGAAGCCGCTGCGGCGCTCCTCGCTGCCGTCGTAGATGAGGCCGCTGTTCCCCAGGCGCGGATGCCACTTGAACAGCGTCTTCATCAGGATCTCCTCGGTCCAGCGCACCGTGTAGCGCATGGAGCCGATGATCACGCCATCGCTCACGACCATCGATGCGTCGCGCGTGAAGAACAGGTTCGGCAGCGGCGGCAACTCGTAGGTCTCGACATTCAGCAGACGCTGGAGCGGCTGCTCGTCGGACTCGACACCCTCGACGAACATGCCGACCAGATCGCGGGCCGGGAGGCCGAGCAGGCGGCCGGCCAGCGGCTCCGAGCGCGCCACGTCCATCACCCGCTCGATCAGGAACTCGCGCACGCCCGGCATCTCCACGACCTCCGACAGCAGGTCGCGTACTTCCATCACCTCGGCGAACATCGAGAGCAGCGCCTTGAAGCGGTCGTGCTCCCGCTGCGCCAGGTCCAGATCGATGATGTCGTCGTACAGGAAATCGTCGCGCGTCGTCGGCGTCACCGCCAGCAGCTCGGCGCCCGGCGTGTGGCAGATCACCCGACGCAGCGCACCCACCTCGGACGTGACGCGCACCTCCGCCGAGCCCGCGGTCGTCGACGTGCCCGGCCGCGCTCCCTCAGTCCGCGCGACCTCGTCCACTGTTCGCCCGCTCGCTCGCGAGTGCATAGGAAAGACCTTCCAGCTCGACCGCCATGTTCACGTTCTTCAGCGCGACCCCCGACGGCACCTCGATCCGCGTCGGCGCGAAATTGAGGATCGCCCGCACACCCGCCGCCACCACCCGATCCACCACCGTCTGCGCGGCCCCACCGGGCACCGCGACGATCACGATGTCGATCGCCTCCTCCGCCAGCCCCTGCTCCAGCTCCGCGTCCGACCGTACCTCCGTGCCGTTCCAGCGCTGGCCCACCTTCGCCGGATCCGAATCGAACACCGCACGGATGTAGAAGCCCTGCGTCCGGAAATCCTGATAACCGAACAGCGCCTGGCCGATCCGGCCTGCGCCCACCAGCGCCACGTTCCACTCCTGCTCCAGCCCCAGGATCGACCGCAGCTCCGCCGTCAATTCCGGAACGGAATATCCGAGCCCGCGCTTGCCGAACGTGCCGAACAGCGACAGGTCCTTCCGCACCTGCGCAGCACTCGTACCCGCCGCGCCCGCCAGCTCCTCGCTGCTGATCGTACGCCCGCCCGCGTACTCCCGCAGGATACGCAGATAGAGTGACAGGCGCCCGACGGTCGATTCCGAAATGCGCTTCATGGACGATTGCGGCCCGCTTGTGAAACCATTCACAAAAGCTACCTGCCCCGTTTCCCAACGTCAAACAGCCTTTGGCCGTCGGCACGGGCTACGGACTCCGGGCTACGGCCTTGGGGGTTTGGCTCTGGGCCTGGCGCCTAGGGTTTCGGGGCGGAACGCAGGCGCACGAGGAGCGTGGCCGGTGGTCCGGGCTCGAGGTCGACGGTGCAGCCGAGCAGCGCGAGCGTGTCGACGGCGAGGCTGAGGCGGAGCAGCGAGCGATCCGCGCCCTCGTGCGGGCGGTCGAGGATGATGTCGGCGAGCGGCGGTCGGGGCACACGCTCCAGGACCGCGCCCTGCAGGCGGAGCATCGCGCCGCCGCCGCCGGTCGCGTCGATGGGCTCGACGCTCAGGTGGATGTCGCCGCCGGGAGTGGCGCGCACCGCGGCCAGAATGGCGAGGAAGAGGGCGCGCTGAAGGCGACGCGCGTCGGTGCGGATGGTGCCGAGACCGGAGGCGGGCTCGGCGCTCCAGCGGACGTCGCGATCGGGAGCGAGGCGACGGCCGGTCTCGATGGCGTCGGCGATGACGCCGTCGAGCGGGAGGTCCTCGAGGTCGAGCTCCGGCGGCGCCTGTGCGGGGCGTGCGAGATCGACCATGCCGTTGAGCAGTGCGAGCAGCTCCTGGGCGGAGTTGCCGATGCGGACGAGGGCGCCGCGTCCGGTCTCGGGCAGCTGGCCGTAGATGCCATCCTCGAGCAGCTCCTGGAAGCCGATGATGGACGTGAGCGGCGTGCGCAGCTCGTGGCCGATGGCATCGACGAAGTCGTTCCAGCGCTGCTGCGCCTCGTCGAGCGTCGGCTCGTCGTGACGGGAGCGATCGGGCCTTCCTGGTGCGCTCATGCGTCGACTCCCGCGAGGCGCGTGCTGGCATCGTCGGCGCGCGCGGCGCGCCGCCCATCGTCGATGTCGACGCGGCTGAGCAGCGCGATGCCGCCGACGAAGAAGAAGATGAGGGCGAGGATCGCGTAGCGACTGCTTCCCGTCATCAGGGCGACCACGCCGAACAGCGCGGGGCCCGCCACGCCGCCGAACTTCTCGAAGATGCTGAAGAAGCTGAAGAACTCGGAGGATTTCGCGCGCGGCACCATGGTCGCATACAGGGAGCGGCTGAGCGCCTGGGCGCCGCCCTGGACGAGGCCGACGACGATGGCGAGCACCCAGAAGTGCCAGGCCTCGCTCACGAAGTAGCCGAAGATGGCGATGCCCGTATAGACACCGAGCGCGATGTACAGCCCTTTGCGCGCGCCGATGCGGGTCGCGATCGAGCCGAAGGCGAACGTCGCCGGAATGCCGACGAACTGCACGAGGAGGATCGCACCGATGAGCGTGCTGCGCCCGATGCCGAGCTCCACGCCGTAGACGGCCGCCATCTTCTGAATCGTGTGAACGCCGTCGATGTAGAGCCAGTAGGCGAGCAGGAACTTGAACAGCTCGCGGTACTGTCGGATCTCGCGGAACGTGATCGCCAGCCGGCGGAAGCCGATGGCGACCGGATTGGCGGTGGCGAGCTCGTTCGCCTCGAGGCGGCGCGGCGGCTCGGGCACGCGGCGCAGCACGGGCAGCGAGAAGACGAGCCACCAGACGCTGACCGTGAGGAAGACGACGCGCGTCGCGGTGCCGACGTCGCCGAGTCCGATGAGCGACGGGCGCGTGAGCATGACGACGTTGAGCGCGAGCAGTACGCCGCCCCCGAAGTAGCCGAGCGCGTAGCCGGCGGTGGAGACTTTGTCGACCTCGTCGTCCGACGCGATATTCGGCAGCAGCGAATCGTTGAAGACCGTGGATGCGGTGACGCCGATGCTGCCGACGACGAAGAGGAAGGCGGCGAGCTTCCAGTCGCCTTCTCCGACGAAGAAGAGGCAGGCGGTCGCGAGCACGCCGACCAGCATGAAGCCGGCGAGAAACTTCTTCTTCGCGCCCATGAAGTCGGCCATCGCGCCGAGCACGGGCGACATTATGGCGACCAGGATGAGGGCAATACTGTTGGTGTAGCCCCAATACGCGCTGGCGATCGGGCCGGCGAGGGTGACCGCGGCGACGCTCGACCAGTAGACGGGCAGGACGGCCACGCCGACGGTCGTCTCGAACGACGACTTCGCCCAATCGTACATCGCCCAGGCGCGCAGCTCCGGTCGAGTGAGCCCCACGCGGTCGAGCAGCGGCGCCCGTGCCATGCGTCCTCCGGCTGGATGGATCGGCGCGCCGAGGCGCTCAGGCGCTGGCGCCAAGGTGTCGCGGCCGGTCGATGCCGCGCAATGCCCGGGCGAGGGCAACGAACGTGGGCGGGTCGATCGTCTCCGGACGCCGGTCCGGCGCGACGCCCACGCTCCCGCCGATGCGCTCGATGTCCGCGGGCGCGAGCGCATACTCCGGCGCGTCTCTCAGGATCGTGCCGAGCTGCTTGCGACGGCGGCCGAAGGCGGCGCGGGTCAGCTCGCGCAGATCGTGCTCCTCCTCGGCGCCGAGCGGTACCGGCACCCGCGGCCGGATGCGGATGACGGTCGAATCCACGTCGGGCGCCGGCCGGAATGCGCCGCGCTTCACCTGCATCACGCGCTCGACGTCGGCGACCGCGCGGATCGCGACACTGAGCGCGCCGTACGTCTTGCCGCCCGGCGCCGCAATGATGCGCTCGGCGACCTCCCTCTGGATCATGACGACGATGCGCTCCGGGCGCGGACGCGCGTCCAGCAGGTGGAAGAGGATCGGCGTGGTGATGTTGTACGGGATGTTGCCGACGATCTTCGCGCGCGCCGGATCCTCGAGCAGCGAGGCGATGTCCGTCTCGAGGACGTCGCGGTGCACGACGACGACGTCGCCGCGGCCGGCGTATTCCGCGGCGAGCGCGGCCGCCAGCTCGTCGTCCAGCTCCACCAGGGTCAGGCGACGCACGGTGCCCGCGAGGTGCCGGGTGAGCGCGCCCTGGCCGGGCCCGATCTCAATCACCTCGTCGTCGGCGGATGCCTCGAGCGCCTCGACGATGCGGCGCTGCGCGTTCGGATCGACGAGGAAATTCTGCCCGAGCGAGCGCTTCGCCCGCATGTCAGGAGCCGCGGACGATCAGGGCGGTGCGGTCGTCCGGCGGGACGTCGGTCCCGTTCTGCGCGTCCGCGAAGACGCGCGCGAGGATGGCGTCGGACGGCTGGTCCGCGAGCGCCGCGACGCGGTCGAGCAGCTCGCCTTCGCCGCTCGCCTTGCCGTGGCCGAGCGCGTCCGACAATCCGTCCGTGAACAGGCAGATCAGGTCACCGGGCGGCTCCCACCCCAGCACCCCCTCCCCGTACTCCGGCAGCGGCAGCAGGCCGAGCGGCGGGTTCGTCGCGTCCATGCGCTCGCGCGTGCCGTCGCCGCGCATCATGAAGGCGTGCGGGTGCCCCGCGTTGGCGTACGTGACCGTACGCTGTTCGGCGTCGACGATGCCGTACCAGATGGTCATGTACATCTCGGTCGACTCCAGCTCCGAGATGAGCGAGCGGTGCAGGCGACGCAGCACCTCGGAGGGATGCTCCGACTCGCGCGCGTAGATGCCGATCGCGCTCATGGTGAGGGCCATGATCATGGCGGCGGCGAAGCCGTGGCTGGATACGTCGCCGATGACGACGGCGCAGCGCGTCTCGGAAAGTCGGACCAGGTGGTAGAAGTCGCCGCCCACGGAATCGGCGGGCGCGCAGCGCGCCTCGATGTCGATGACGCCGCGGAAGTCGTCGGTCGAGGGCAGCAGCTTCATCTGGAGGTCGTGCGCCAGTTCGAGCTCGCGCTGGAAGCGCTGCCGCTGAACGCTCTCCTCCATCAGCCGCTGCGTCTCCAGGGCGGCGCCGACCTGGGACGCCACCGCGGCGAGCAGCCGCGCGTCTCCGGCGCTGAAACGCGCATGGTGGACCCGCCCGATCAGCGTGATGACGCCGATGATGCGGGTCTCGCCTTCGGGCGGCGTATACGAGATGGGCACGGAAACGAATGCCTCCTCGCTCGGACGCACGTCGTCGCCGCCGCGCGGCAGGGTGGCGCCCCGCTCGACGTTCAGGGGCGACTGCTCGCGGAAGACGCGCGCGGTCACGGAGCGGGGGTCGTCGACCGCGATGGAGTCGGGTGTGCCGCCCTCCCCCACCGCGGCTGCGAGCACCAACCGGTTGGAGCGCTCGTCGTGGATCCAGAGCGACGCGCGCCGACCGCCCAGCGTCTCGGCGACCTCGGACAGGATCTTCTGCGCCGCCGCCGGCAGCGATACGACCGAGCCGAGCACCTCGCTGATCGAATAGAGGAGGTTGATCTCCTCGTAGCGTTCCGCGATCTCGCGCGCCGCCGAGCGCGCCTCCTCCTCGTAGCCGAGGATCATCTCGAGGGCGCCGATGAAGAAATCGAGCGCCGCCCCTTGCTCGCCGACATCGAGCGCGAGCTCGAGCCCGGTATCCGTGGTCATCCGGGCGGTCGACGGGCCGGGTTCCGGGTCTTCGCCGCCGTTGCTGGCGTAAACGATCGTCCAGTCGGAGCCGTCGCGCGCCCACACCTGCACCGCCCGCTCCGGGAAGGTGCGGCGGTACTGCTCGGCCAGCCGGCCGATCTCGTGTCCGAGACTGGTGCGGTCCGCGGTCTTCATCGACGTGTCACTCGACGTCGTCGAATTCGACGGCCCATTGCGCTTGCGCAGGACCATCGTGACGGAGTTGCCGCTCGCGTTGTACTCGACGTGATCCATCAGGCAGCGGATCAGGTACACGCCTCGGCCGCCGGTCTCGCCGCGGTTTTGCGGCAGCGTCGGATCCGGCACGGCCGATGGATCGAAGCCGGTGCCCTGATCGGTGACGCGAATGGTGGCCTTGTCGTTGTCGAAGACGGCTTCGACGCGCACGCGCTTGTCGGGATCCCGCTCGTTGCCGTACAGGATCGCGTTGACGAGCGCCTCGGTGAGACCGACGCGGAAATTGAGCCGGAGCCGATCGCGCTCGAAGCCGGCCTCCTCCCCGCGCTCGAGGAGGAAGGACACGGCTCGATCGATCGCGTCCAGCTCGTTGGGGAGCTCCAGGACGTAATCGGGACCGTTCATGTCGGTCGGGCCAGAGCCCGACTCACGCCCTCAGTACGTCTGGAGCGCTTCGTCGCGGCTGTTCGAGATGTGGAACAGCGTGTCCAGCTTGGTCAGCTCGAAGAGCGTCTTCAGGTCCTCGTTCAGGTTTGCCAGTCGCAGCTCGCCCCCCTGCTCGCGGATCTTCTTCGACAGGCTCACCAGCACGCCGAGCCCAGAGCTGTCGATATAGCCCGTGTTGGTGAAATCGATGAGGAACTTGCGCTCCCCCGAATCCAGACGCTCGAGGACCTTCTGCTTCAGCTCCTGCCGGTTGCCGACGATGAGCTGACCCTCGACGTCGATGATGGTGACTCCACCGTTTTCCGTCACCTCGAAAGCCATGTGTGCCTGTCCCGTGCGTATGTGTGAATGGACTAGGCTCTAGGCGCTGGGCTCTAGGCGCTAGTGAACTGCTCCGACGGCTCCTCTCAAAGGCAAAGCCTGTGCCCTCAAGAGGCTTTAGGCTCTGGGCTCTAGGCTCTCTAGCGCCTGGCGCCTAGGACAACAGCGCCGTGATACAGGCGACGTTCACGATATCCTCCGGGCTCGCGCCGCGCGAGAGATCGTTGCAGGGACGGGCGAGGCCCTGGAGGATCGGGCCGATCGCCTCGGCCCCGCCGAGCCGCTGGACCAGCTTGTAGCCGATATTGCCGGCGTCGAGGTCCGGAAAGACCAGCACGTTGGCGCGGCCGCCGATGGGCGAGTCCGGCGCCTTGCGAGCGGCGATCGCGGGCACGACGGCGGCGTCGAGCTGGAGCTCGCCGTCCGCCGCCACGCCGGGACGCCGCTCGCGGAAGAGCGCGAGCGCCTCGCGCACCTTCGCGACGCCGGGACCTTCGGCGCTGCCTCGCGTCGAGTAGGAGAGGAACGCGACGCGCGGCTCGTCCCCGACGATGCGGGGGCGGGCGTCGGCGGCGGCGGCGGCGATGTCCGCGAGCTGATCGGCCGTCGGCTCCGGCAGGACGGCCGCGTCCGTGAAGGTGTAGACGCCGCGAGCGGCCGACTCCGACTCCGGTGTGGCCGGGGACTCCGACCCCGCCGACGTCTCCTCCGCCGTCACGACGTAGAACGACGACGAGACCACGCGGATGCCCGGCGCCGTGCCGACGCAGCGCATGGCCGCGCGCAGCACATCGGCGGTCGTCGACGTCGCGCCGGCGACCGAGCCATGGGCCTCGCCGGCCCGCACCATGAGCGCGCCGAACACCAGCGGCTCGACGACCGCGACGGCGGCCTCGTCTTCGGTCATGCCTTTCGCGCGACGCAGCTCGAAGAGCATCGCGGCGAACTGGCCGCGGCGCGGATCGGTGGCGGGATCGTGAACCGTGACCAAATCCGCGGGCTCACGAATCGCCTCCAGCGCGGCGGCGACTGCGTCCGGCCGTCCCAGCAGGATGGGTCGGGCAAGGCCGGCGCGAGCGAGCGTGGCGGCTGCGCGCACCGTGCGCGCGTCGGCGCCCTCGGGCAGGACGATGGTGCGTCCCAGGGCGGCCGCGCGCGGGCGCAGGCCGGCGAGGAACGCGCTCATCGCGAGCGGAGGTGCTCCTCGAGGCGCGCCTTCACGTGCGGCGCGACCATGTCGTTGATGTCACCGCCGAGCGAGGCGATCTCGCGCACCAGCGACGCCGACAGATAGGAGTAGTGCACGTCGGGGGCGAGGAAGAGCGTCTCGATGCCGGGCGAGAGCTGGCGGTTCATGAGCGCCATCTGGAACTCGTACTCGAAGTCGGAGACGGCGCGCAGGCCGCGGATGATGATCGTCGCGCCGCGCTCGCGTGCGAAATCGACGAGCAGCCCGTCGAAGGAGGCGACTTCGATGCCGCTCTCGCCCGCGAAGCTCTGCTCGATCAGCTCGACGCGCTCCTGGACGCTGAACATGCCGCGCTTCTCGTGCGTCGCGCGGTAGGCGACGGCGACGATGAGCCGGTCCACGATGCCGAGCCCGCGACGCACGATGTCCTCGTGCCCGCGCGTGATCGGGTCGAACGATCCCGGATAGATCGCGACGCGTGTGCTCATTCAGTCCTCGGTCGTCGCTGGAATGGACGTGATCGCGGTGTCGCCGTAGCGGCGGGTCCGCGCCCCCGGCAGCTCCGGCAACTTCTCATCCGCGGCGTGCTCGATCCAGAGCCAGCCGGCGAAGGGCGCCTCCAGGAAGCGCTCGATCAGCTTCCCGGAAAAGCCGCGATGGTAGGGCGGATCCGCCAGCGCGATATCGTACGCGCCCGCCTCCAGTTTGCGCACCCATGCGATCGCGTCGCCCCGCACGACGTCGACTTCGCCGCGCGCGCCCAGTCGCTCGAGGTTGGCGTCCAGCGCCTCCAGCGCCGCGCGCGCCTTCTCGACGAAAGTGACGCGCGCGGCACCGCGCGACAGCGCCTCGATGCCGAGCGCGCCCGAGCCGGCGAAGAGGTCGAGCACGATCGCGCCCTCCAGGTACGGCTGGAGTGCGCTCATCCAGGCCTCGCGCACGCGCTCCGGCGTGGGGCGCGTCTTCCGCCCGGTCGGCGCCCGCAGCGGATGTCCGCGCCACCGTCCAGCGATGACCCTCATGCGGACGCCGCGAGGGGCTCGATCGCGACCGGCGCGCGCGGCGACGCTGCGCGGTCGGAGGCAGGCCCGCCCGAGGCAGCGTCGACCGTGGCCTCGGTCGCCCGCACGTCGAGCAGCCTCGCCTCCAGCCGCTCCTCACCGCGCCAGTGGTCGACCTGGAGCTGGAGCACGACGTCGAGCGGGCCGTCGCACGCGCCCGGCTCGCAGAGGCGGGCGCCGATGCGGAATCCGACCGCGAGCAGCGCGGCGCCGTCGCTCGTCAGGGTGAGTCGCGCGTGATCGCCGCCGGTGCCCAGCGCGCGCGGCGGGTCGGGGACGCGGACACCACGGACGAGGAAGACCGGCGCGGGATTCCCCTTCCCGAACGGCCCGAGGTGTCGCAGCAGTCGCACCAGCTCCGGCGTCGCCTCGTCGAGACCCAGCTCGACGTCGTAGATGACGGAGGGCGTGAGATCGGCCGGCGTCAGCGACGCGCGCGCGTGGCGGTTCAGCGCATCGCGGAACTCGTCGACACGGTCCGGCTGGATGTCGAGTCCGGCGGCGGCGCGATGGCCGCCGAAGCGGTCCAGCATGGACGCGCACGCGCGCAGCCCGTCGACGAGGTCGAAGCCTCGGATCGAGCGGCCGCTGCCGCGCCCGGCGGCGCCACCGCGCAGCGCGATCAGCACGGCCGGGCGATGCACGCGCTCGGCGATGCGCGAGGCGACGATGCCGATCACGCCCGGATGCCAGTCCTCGCGCGCCAGCACGACCGCGAAGTCGCGCTCGGCGTCGAAGCCCGACGCGTCCAGCTCGTCCAGCGCCTCGCGCAGCGTGCGTCGATCGAGGTCGCGTCGCTCGCGGTTGTCGTCCTCGAGGCCGGCCGCGAGCTCCGCCGCGCGCGATGCGCTGTCCGTCAGCAGCAGGTCGAGCGCCCAGCGCGCGTCGCGCACCCGACCCGCGGCGTTCAGGCGCGGCCCGATGACATGGCCGACTGTGCCTGCGTCGACGCGCGCCGGATCGAGGCCGGCCGCCGCCATCACCGCGCGCAGCCCGGGATTGCGTGTGTCGCGCAGCACGCGCAGCCCGAAGCGGGCGAGCACGCGATTCTCCCCCGTCAGCGGCACCAGGTCCGCGATGGTCGCGAGCGCCACCAGGTCCAGGTGCCAGAGCAGCTCCTCGCGCGGCAGACCGGCCGCGCCCCAGAGCGCTTCGCACAGCTTGAAGGCGACGCCCGTGCCCGACAGGCCCTTCGTCGGGTAGTCGCAGTCGACGCGGTTCGGATTCACGACGGCGACCGCGTCCGGCAGCGTATCCCCCGGCGCGTGATGATCCGTCACGACGACGTCGATGCCGACGGCGCGGGCGCGCTCGATCGCCGCGTGCGCGAGCGTGCCGCAGTCGCTCGTCAGGAGCAGGCGCGCGCCGATCGCGGCGGCCGCGTCCACCCCGCCCTGCCCCAGGTCGTAGCCATGCAGGAAACGATTCGGCGCGAATGCTTCCGCGCGCGCACCCAGCCGCCGCAGCACGCGCGTGTACAGCGCGGCCGAGCAGATGCCGTCGACGTCGTAGTCGCCGTGGACCAGGATCGTCTCACGATCCC
This sequence comes from Longimicrobiales bacterium, assembly GCA_035512635.1. Taxonomy (GTDB): domain Bacteria; phylum Gemmatimonadota; class Gemmatimonadetes; order Longimicrobiales; family RSA9; genus DATKDR01. Next base: position 22,236 of record DATKDR010000029.1, read on the forward strand.
GGATCGCGCGCTGGATGCGCTCGACCGCGCGGTCCATGTCGCGCATCAGGAACGGATCGAGAAGGCAGTCGAGACTTGGCTTCAGGAAGGCGCGCGCGTCGTCGAGACTGGAGTGACCGCGCGCGACCAGCAGAGAGCAGAAGGGCTCGGGCAGTCCCGTCGCCGCGGCGAGCTCGGCGATCGCGCCTGGATCGGGGGGCGTGGACGAGCGAGGTCGCCAGTGCTTCGTCGCGGAGGCGGTCGGCATGTCCCGAAGATAGTCGGGCGGACTGACAGGAGAAACCGCGATGGGGGTTTCGGCTGTTTTCGCGGGTGGGTCAGCTGCCGAGCACGTGCACGTGTAGGTGTACGAGCGGCTGCTGCCCTCTCGCGCGCGCTGTAGCCCTTCGCGGGAGAGCGGCTGCTGCTTCGCGGCGCCTCGTCCGCTCCTTGCGCGGGCGCTACTCGCTCATGATCACGCGCAGGGTGCGCTGACGGGTGATGCGCTCGCCGCCGGCTTCGATCTCGACCTCGATCTCGTAGTCGCCCGACTCCCAGTCGGGGGCGCCGATGGCCAGGGTTTCCGCGGCGAGGCCCGGTCGAACCAGGTTCGGGCGTCGCGTCAGCGTCAGCGTCAGCACCTCGTCGCGGTTCAGCAGGCGGTCGACGACGCCCGCGTCCGCGCGGCGCACCCGGATCCGCGCCAGGTACTCCTCGACGTCCAGTTCGTACAGCTCGAAGTAGAGGCCGAAGCGCGCGCCGCCGACGACGTCGGGCGTCGGCGAGAGCACGGCGCCGTGCCTGCGGAGCGTCGGCGGCCCGTCGATCGAGAGAGTGACCAGGTCGCTCATCGTCGCATCGCGCGACAGGGGCGCAGGCGCCGTGGCCGACAGCCCTGCGCCGACGTGCGTGGAATCGACGTCCCGCAGCACCGCCCGGATGATCGCCCCGCTCGCGGGCGCCGGCAGCAGCACGGGGATGCTCGCGTAGCCGGGCTCGGGAACCGCGTCGGTGCTGGCGCTGATCGAGTTCGAAGCGCGCATCGTGCGACCGGCATCGAGGACGTGGGTGGTGAGTCCGAGCGTGAACTCCAGGCCCGACCCGTCGGCGTTCGTCGCTGCGGCGCCGACGGGTACGGCCGCGACGACGAGCAGCTCCGCACGTCCGCTTTCGTCGCGCAGTCGATGCGTGCTCAGGCGCGCGGAAAGCAGCGTGCGCAGGCCGAGGTCGACGAACTGCGTGGACAGCGCGGTCATGTAATCGCCCATGAACCTGTACGAGCGCGACGCGCCGGTGAAGTGGACGGTCAGCGGCTCGCCCCAGGCGCCGTCGTAGACCCAGCTCTCGCGCCGGCTACCCATGTACGCGGACGGTGGGGTGTGCACGACCTGGGTCGGCGGACCATGCCGGACGTACGTGTGGCCGCGCGCGTCGAAGATCGCGCCCGTGACCAGCGTGTCGCCGTGCCGCAGGTTCCGCGGCCAGTCGTAGTACGCCTCGTAGGCGTAGGCGAGGCGGCGGAAGTGCTCGCTCAGCCGGTCGGGCCGGCTGACCGCGGCGTCCGCCGCGAGGCGGGACCAGAAGCGCTCCGCCTGCTCGGGCGTGAGCGTCGTGCCGGGAGCGACGAGCGGGCCGAGATCCCGGCCGATCGCGTCGGCCATCGCCGCGCCGCCGCGCTGGAGCGCGTCGAAGTAGAGGGAGTCGCCGCGCGCGCGATCGGCATCGTCATCGGACCGAAGCAGCTCGAGCGCGCGCACGCGCTGGAGCTCCGGGTCGTCCTCGGCGACCGCGCTCCGCCCGCCGCCGAGCGGCTCCCCCACCGTGTAGGCGAGCTCGGCCGCGAGCAATTTCAGGCGCCCACTCTCCCCCCGCGTGGCGCGGATGAGCCCCAGCGCCCGACGCATGTCGTCCGGGACCCGGCTGCGCATGGCCAGCTCGGCCGCAGCGAGCGTCGCCTCGATCAGCGTCGAATCCAGCGCGATCGCCCGCTCGAGGGAGCCGAGCGCCTGGCCGATCGTCGCGCGCAACGCCAGCTCCGCCATGGGCGAGGAAACGCGCGCGAAGGTCTCGAGACCGGCGTGCAGGGCGTCGGCCGCGGCGCCGCCGGCGCCGGCGACGCGCAGATCATCGTACGGGAAATAGGCGCGGGAGCGGGAGCGGTTCCGGGGACGGACGGGTGGACTTCCGGCGATCCTGCAGACGCCGTTAACCCGCAGGTCGACGTCGATCAGGCGCGCGGCCGCCTCACAGGGATCCGTCGAGGTTGCGAGAGGCTGCTGGGCGAGAAGGAGAAGCAGAAGAATCATGCACTGCTCGAGAAGGCGACACGCCCCCCTCGTTGCCGCGCGAAGGAGAACCCGCCGAGTACGAGTGTGAGTAGATGTACGAGTACGTGCGTGTACGGCTCCAGCGGTGCCGGGGTTCCCGTGCCCCCGGCCAAACAAACCTCACCTCACCTCACCTCACCTCACCTCACCTCACCTCACCTTCGCCTCACCTTCGCCTCACTCCCCCGGATGCAAGATCACTCCGCAGAACTCGCAGCGCACGATCCTCGTCGCCGCGCGCACTTCGCTCTGTTTCTGGAGGGGGAGCATCGAGTAGCAGTTGCCGCAGGCGCCGTCGCGGGTGAGGGCAGCGACGACCTGTCCCTTCTTGCCGCCCATGGCGCGCTGGTAGGCTTCCCTGGCGGTGGGCTCGAGCTGGTCGATGCGGGAGGTACGGCGGGCCTGGAGGTCGGAGAGGGCTGCTGCGGCTTCGTCTCTCTTCTGGGTCAGCTCGGATTCCTGGGGGGCGATGTCCCTGCGCGTGGTTTCGAGCCGGGTGTCGAGCTCCGAGGCCTTGAGCTCCTTGCGCGTGGTCTGGTCCATCATCTGGAGCGCTTCGGTCTCGTCCGTCTCGGCGGCTTTTCGCACGAGGTCGACTTCCGTCTGGACCGCAGCCTCCTCGCGTGCGTTGCGGACCCGGGTCATCCGCTCCTCGTACTGTTTCAGCCGATCGCGTTTCTGTTCGGCGGCGCGCTCCAGCTTCTTCGCCCTGGCACGCGTTTCCTCCAGCTCCGTGCGCAGCGCGCCAACCTCCTTTTCCAGATCGACCACCGGTCGGACCGCCTCCTCCAGCTCCACTTCGATCTCGGAAACCCGCCGTTTCGCCTTCGCGATCTCGCGGTCCAGCTCCTGTAGCTCGAGCAACGAATCGTAGACTTCTTTCACCCTCGCGACCCCCGTGACGTTGTGTTTACTCCGCCCGCCGAAGCGGCGCGGTCCTTCCAGCGCGCGGTCTCGCGCCAGCGTATGCCGAGCGAGCGTATCCGCTCGCGCAGCGCAGCCCGTTCCTCCTCGAGGCGCGGCTGCTCGTCCTGCCGCGCGAATGCGATCCGCTCATCCAGCTCTTCCAGCTGCTTGCGCAGGTCCTCCGACCGGATCGCCAGCAGGTTGTCGCTCAGGACCCGGTCGGCCGGCGACAAATCTACGGGGTCCAGCCGCATCTGTTCCAACCGGCGGCGGGCCGGTTCGCTGAGCCGCGTCACGCTCGCGTCGTCGATCCCCTGCGCCAGCATGAGTCCGTAGATCTCCCGATAGACCGGGTCCCGCAACGCCTCCGGCGCCAGATCCGGACGCACAGTATCGATTCGCGAGGCGTCGCGCAGCAGCACCAGCAGGAGCAGGCGCTCCGACGTCGCCGAAGGTGCCGGCGGTTGGCCCCGCGCGTCGCCGCCGGGCGCCTCCCCCGCGGCCGGCGCGCCCGGGCCCGCGGCCGTCGAGTGCGTCGCCGCCACTGCCCGCGCGTCCGGCACCGCCGCGCGCGGCCGCTCCTTCAGCTCGCGCTCGATCGTCTCGCGCCGCACGCCCGTCTTCCTGACGACGCGATCGACGTACAGATCGCGCAGCTGCGGATCCATGGTCGCGCGGATCGTGGGCAGCAGTCCATCCAGTGCGCGCCGCGTGCCGTCGATGTCGTCGAAGTAGCCGCGCTCGTCGAGCAGCGCGAGCTTCCGGTCGACGACGTCCTGCGCCTCCTTGAGGTATCGGTGCAGCCCCTCGGCGCCGTGCTCGCGCGCGACCGAATCCGGATCCTGCTTCTCGGGCAGCGTGACGACGAGCGGGTGGACGCCCGCGCGCAGCAGCGCGTCGGCGGTCCTGAACGTGGCGCGCAGACCCGCGGCGTCGCTGTCGTAGAGCAGCAGTGCGCGGCGCGCGTAGCGGGACAGCAGCGCGGCCTGCTCCTCGGTCATCGCGGTGCCGAGCGGCGCGATGACGTTCTCGATGCCGCGGGCGGAGAGCGAGACGAAGTCCATGTAGCCCTCGACGACGAGGACTGCGGCCTCGCGGCGGATGGCGTGCTTGGCCCAGGCGAGGCCGTAGAGCGTGCGGCCCTTCTGGTAGATCGGCGTCTCCGGCGAGTTCAGGTACTTGGGCTTGTCGTTCTCGTCGAGCACGCGGCCGCCGAAGCCGATCACGCGCCCGCGCATGTCCGTGATCGGGAAGACGACGCGGTTGCGCAGGCGATCGTACGGCTCGTCGCCCTTCTCGCTCTCCTTGATCAGGCCCGCGGTCAGCAGCACGTCGTCGTCGATGCCGTGCGTCTTCGCGGCCTCGCGCAGCACCTGGCCGCCGCCGGGCGCATGACCGATGCGGAAGCGGCGCGCGGCGGCCGCGTCGACGCCGCGCTTCTCGAGGTAACGACGCGCGCGCTCGGCGTCGTCGGCTTCCTGCAGCCGTCGCTCGTAGAAGTCCGCTGCGAATGCGACCGCCTCGTACAGCTTCCGGTAGGGATCGTCGACCCGCTCGGCGGTCGGCTCGGGTACGATCACGCCCGCGCGGTCGGCCATGCGCCGCACCGCTTCGGGGAAGCTGAGCCCGCCCTGGTTCATGAGGAAGTCGAAGACGTCGCCCGCCGCGCCGCAGCCGAAGCACTTGTAGAAGCCCTTGTCGGGGACGACGTAGAACGACGGCGTCTTCTCCTGGTGGAACGGGCAGAGCGCCTTGAACTCGCGGCCGGCGCGCTTGAGGTCGACGAACTGGCCAACGACCTCGACCAGGTCCGAGCGCTCGCGGACCTCGTCGACGATGGATTCCGGGATCATCGCCATGTCGTCGTCTTCACGCCTTTCACAGCTCCGCCACCGTGACGCCGGTGCCGCCCTCGCCCAGCTCGCCGATGCGCCACGCGCGCACGCGCGGGTCGCTCTCCAGCATGTCGGCGACGATCTCGCGCAGCGCGCCGGTGCCCTTGCCATGGATGATACGCAGGAACGGCAGCTCCGCGCGCATCGCCGCGTCGATCGCCGGCTCCAGGCGCCCGGCCACCTCGTCCGCCCGCAGGCCGCGCAGATCGATGTCGGTAGTCGCCTGTGGCTCCGGCGCGGACCAGCCGCTGCCGGTGCCAGCCCGCGCCGCCTTCTTCTCGAGCGCGCGCGCCTCCTCGGGCGTTACGGGCTCGAGCGCGCCGACGTCGAGCTGGAGTCGCAGCCCCTGCGTCTCGACGATCGCGCGCCCGTCCCGGATCTCGACGACGGCGCCGATCGAGCCCGTCGCCGCGATGCGCACGCGCGCACCGACCTCGATGCCCTCCGCACCGCGACGGCCGGGGGCGCCCGCGCGGGTCTGCGCGCCGCGCCCGAGCTCCGCGTGCTCGCGTGCCGCGCCCTCCACCGCCGCGCGCGCGCGACGCGCGAGCTCGTCCAGCGTGGTCGACTCGGCCTCGGCCGTCGCGGTGCGCAGCTCGCGGATCGCGTCCTCGACCTGCTGGCGCGCTTCGAGCAGCATCTCGCGCGCGCGGCGGTGGGCTTCCTTCTCCGCATCCTTCCGCTGCCGCTCGAGGTCCGCCTGCAGTCGTGTCGTCTCCTCGAGACCCGTCACCGTCTGCCGGCGCGCGGCCTCCGCGCGGTGCAGCTCCTCGGTCAGCCGCTTCTCCTTCGACTCGAGCTCGGCGAGCAGCTCGTTCGCGTCGCGCTCGCCCTGCGGCATCGCCGCCTCCGCCGACGTGATCAGCTCCTCGGGGAAGCCGAGCCGCCGGGCGATGGCGAGGCCGTAGCTGCGCCCGGGCATGCCCTTCACCAGACGGTAGGTCGGCCGCAGCTTCTCCGCGTCGAACTGGAGCGAGGCGTTGACGACGCCCTCGAACTCGCCGGCGAGGCCCTTGAGCGCGCCCAGGTGCGAGGTGGCGACGGTGAGCGCGCCGCGCCGCGTCAGCTCGACGAGGATCGCCTGCGCGAGCGCGGCGCCCTCGGCGGGATCGGTGCCGCTGCCGATCTCGTCGATCAGCACGAGCGAGCGCGCGTCCGCGTGCTCCATCACGTCGCGCAGGTTGCGGAGGTGCGCGGAAAAGGTCGACAGGCTCGCCTCGATCGACTGCTCGTCGCCGATGTCGGCGAACGCGTCGCGGAAGACCGGCAGCCGCGTGCCCGGCCCCACCGGCGGGACGACGCCCGACTGCGCGAGCAGGCTGAGCAGCCCGATCGCCTTGAGCAGCACCGTCTTGCCGCCCGTGTTTGGCCCCGACACCAGCATCGTGCGCTCGCCCTCCTCGAGCGTGAGCGAGAACGGAACGACGGGCACGCCGGACGCGAGCAGGAGCGGGTGCCGTCCGTCGATGACGTGGTAGCCGCTGCCTGGCTCGAGCTCCGGCCGGTGGCCGTTCGCCTCGAGCGAGTAGCGCGCGCGGGCCATCGTCGAGTCGAGCGCGACGAGCTGCTCGAGCGTGAGCGTCAGCCCCTCGCGGTGCGGCCGCAGCAGATCCGTCAGCTCGCCAAGGATGCGCAGCACCTCGCGCGCCTCGGCCAGCTCCAGCTCGCGGATGCGGTTCATCAGCTCGATCGCGATCGGCGGCTCGATGAACAGCGTCGCGCCCGTGCCCGACTCGTCGTGTACGATGCCGCCCACCTCGCCGCGCCCCTCGCGCCGCACCGGCACGACGTAGCGCCCCTCGCGCACGCTAACTGACGCATCCGGGACACGCACCTTCTCGGGCAGCGAAGCGACGAACTGCTCGAGCTTCTCGACGATGCGACTGCGCGCCGCGCGCACGTCGGCGCGCAGGCGCTTCAGCTCGCGCGATGCGTCGTCGCGTACGCCGCCGTCGCCGTCGATCGAGCGCTTCAGCCGCTCTTCCTCGTCCGCCAGCTCGACGACGCCGGCGAGCGCCTCGGCGATGCGCGGGTAGTCGCTGGCGTAGCGCAGCACCGTGCGGCGCACGTAGCGAGCGGAATCGAGCAGCACGCCCGCGTCGCGCAGCGCGGCGCCGGACCAGACGCTGCCGACCGCTCCGAGCTGACGCAGCGGCGTGCGCAGGTCCGGCACGCGCGGCACGCCCCAGCCCTCGTTGCGGAGCAGGAACGCCGCCGCCTGCTCGACGAGGCGCAGCTCGCTTTCGATGGCCGGGATCAGGTCGGACGGGCGGAGCGAGCGCACGGCCTCACGCCCGAGATCGCTGCCCGCGAATCCCGCGACGACCTCGAGGGCTGGTTCCAGCTCGAGGACGACGTGGGCGTGACGGTTCATCGGAGGATGTGACGGGGTCGGGGACCGGGACACACGCGCGCGCGGAGCACCGTCTCACCGGGGCAGGCGCGGGCGCGGCTCACGCCAGCTCCTCCCGCACGATGCGGTTGGTCTCGCGCCCGTCGAAGCGTCCCTTCAGCTTCGGCATGACGGCGCCCATGACCGCGCCGACGTTGTTGGCGCCGGCCGCGATCGCCTCGCGGACGATGGCGCGCGCCTCCTCCACGCCGAGCTGCGGCGGCAGGTACGTGGCCAGGATCTCGGCCTCCTGCTCCTCCTTCTCGGCCAGCTCCGCGCGGCCGCCGGAGCGCATCTGCTCCGCCGCCTCGCGACGACGCTTGATCTGACGATTCACCACCTCGACGACTTCCTCGTCCGTCAGCTCGTGCCTCACCTCGATCTCGCGGTTGCGGATCTCGGAGAGCATCGTCGTCAGCACCGTCGTGCGCAGCTTGTTGCGCTCCCGCCGCGCCGCATTCAGGTCGCTCCGTATATCGGTCGATAACATCTAAAGTCCGTAGTCGGTAGTCGGTATTCAGTATTCGGTAGTCGGTATTCAGTATTCGGTAATCGGTATTCAGTATTCGGGAGTCGGTATTCGGTATTCGGTGGCAGCCCGCCGCATAGCGTCTACCGCATACCGGCTACCGTATTGGTCATCCCGGCGGCCAGGTCATCCGTCGTCCGCCGAGCACGTGCACGTGCAGGTGCTCCACCGACTGACCCGCGTCGTTGCCGACGTTGGTGACCATGCGATAGCCGCTCGAGTCGATGCCCGCCTCGCGCGCGACTGTCTTCGCCGCGGCGAACAATCGTCCGATCAGCGGCTCGTCGCCGGGCGCCATGGCATCGATCGAGGTGAGGTGCCGCCGCGGGATGACGAGCACGTGCGTGGGCGCCTTCGGGTCGAGGTCGCGGAAGGCGACGACGTCGTCGTCCTGATACACGACGTCCGCCGGCACCTCGCCGTTCGCGATCCCGCAGAAGATGCAGCCAGCCATCGATCTCTCTCCATCGCCCCGTCGGATGCCGCGCGCTCGAACGCGGACCCCCTCCGCTATTCGTGCGCCCCCGGCAGAAACCTATCCTCGGCGACAACCGCGCGGGAGGCACGGGCATCTGCCAGGGAGGAGCGCATGCATGGGACCAGGACGTCATCCTCAGGGAACGGGGCGGCCGCACCGGGGAGCGATCCATCGGCGCTGGCGCTCGCGGAGGCCGCGGCCGAGGCGCTGCGGCGCGGCGGCGGCGCGCTGCCGCTCGACGACCTGCGGGTCCGGCTGGACATCGAAGGTGCGACGCGCGAGCCGCTCGCCCGCTGTCTGCGCAGCCGCACGGACGTGTTTCTGCTGATCGAGCGACCGTCGACTCCATGGCACGAGCAGGACTGGACGCCGGCCGAGCGTAACGAGTACGACGCCCATATCGCGTCGAAGCCGAGCGTGGTGCTGGTCGACGGCAGTCCGGCCGGCCCCGGCGCGCAGGCACCCGCGCTGCTGCGGGAATCGCTGCTCACGATGTGGTCGGATCGCGCGGACGACGATCACGTGCGCCGCGAGCTCGAGCGGTCGCTGGCGCGCTAGGGCCGGGGCGGTCTTGTGGGCGCCGAGCTCAGGCGGCGTCGAAACGGCCGGACCACCACTCGTCCTCGCGATCCTCGCGCACCAGTCGCAATTCCAGTGCGCGTGCGGCTTCGACGATGTCGTCCGCCTCCGACTGGAGGATGCCGCTCAGGATGAGCACGCCGCCCGGTCGCAGAGCCACCACGATGGCAGGGAGGAGGGGGCGCAGCACGCCGCTCAGCACGTTGGCGAGGATCAGATCAAAGGACGAGGGCATGGCGCGCAGCGAGGCGTCGTCGACCTCGCGCGTCTCGAGCGTCACCCGACCGGCGACCTCGTTCACGGCGATGGTCCCGGCGGCGTTCTCGATCGCGTCCGGGTCGTTGTCGACCGCATGCACGCGCGCGGCTCCGAGCTTTGCGGCGGCGACGGCGAGGATGCCGGTGCCGGTGCCCACGTCGAGGACGACGGCGCCCGGTGTCACGGCCTGCTCGAGCAGCCGCAGACAGCCGCGCGTCGTGCCGTGCTCGCCGGTGCCGAAGGCCATCGCCGGATCCACCACGATGACCAGCGCGTCGGCATCCGTTGCCTTCAGATCCCAGCTCGGCGTGACCCAGATGCGATCGCCGACGCGGCGGGCGCGCAGCCCCTCGCGCCACAGCTTCGACCAGTCGCGAGCCTTCTCGAAGCGCCAGGTGACGCGCACCGCCGGCAGGCCCGCGGCTCGTGCAATGCGCCGCTCGACCTCCCGCGCGGCCTCGGCGGCCGCCGCCGACGGCTCGGGCAGGTATGCTTCCACCTCGCCGTCCAGCTCCACCACCGAGGGCGAGCCCATGCGGACCAGCTCCTCCACGACCTCGTATTCCCGCTCCGGTGGCGTCTCGACCGTCAGCACCCACCAGCGCGACGGCTGCTTCACCCGGTGAATGCCTCCTTCACCTTCGACCAGAAGCCGCCTTCCGCCTGCGCCTCCTCCGCTGTGGGGGGCGGCGACTCGATCCGGGCGAGCTCGCGCAACAGCCGCTCCTGCGCTTCGTCCAGGCGCGTCGGCGTCCACACCGTGATGCGGACGATCTGGTCACCGCGTCCGCCGCCGCGCAGGTGCGGCAGCCCGCGACCGCGCAGGCGCAGCGAGCGGCCGGACTGCGTGCCGGCCGGCACGGTCACGGTGGCCGTGCCGTCCACCGTCGGCACATCGATTTCCGCGCCGAGCGCCGCCTGGCTGAACGTCACCATCAGATCGTGGATCAGGTCGGCACCGTCGCGCACGAAGCGGGGATCTTCCCGGACGTCCATGACGACGATGATATCGCCCGCGGCGACGCCACCCGCTCCAGCGTTGCCCTGCCCGCGCATCGTGATGTAGTCGCCAGTGGAAACGCCGGCCGGCACCTCCACCTCGATTTCGCGCTCCGCACGCCTGACTCCGGCGCCGGCGCAGGTGGTACACGGCGTCTCGATGCTCTTCCCCTCGCCGCGGCAGGTCGGGCAGGTGGTCACGCTGACCATCTGGCCGAACACCGAATTCTGCACGCGACGCACCTGCCCCGCGCCGCCGCACGTCGCGCACGTCACCGGCTGGGTGCCGGGCGCCGCGCCGCTGCCGCCGCACGTGCCGCATGCGGTGTCGAGGCCGATGCGGATCGTCTTCTTCGTGCCCTTCGCGACCTCGACGAGGCTGACGACAAGGCGCACGCGCACGTCCGCCGCCTTGCGCGGGCCGCGGCCGCCGCGGCGTCCGCCGGCCGCGCCGAACAGGTCCTCGAAGCCGAAGCCGCCGAAATCGCGCATGAAGATGTTGAGCGCGTCGGAGAAGTCGAAGCCCGTGAATCCGCCTGCGCCGCCCGCACCGCTGCGCACGCCCGCATGACCGTAGCGGTCGTAGGCGGAGCGCTTCTGCGGATCGCGCAGCACCTCGTAGGCTTCGGTCGCCTCCTTGAAGCGATCCTCCGCGTCCTTCGCGCCGTTGTTCCGGTCGGGGTGGTACTCCAGCGCGAGCTTGCGGTAGGCCTTCTTGATGGCGTCGCCGTCGGCATCGCGGGCGACACCCAGTATCTCGTAGTAATCCCTCATCGGATCCGTCTGAAAGTCATTGCGTGCGTCCGCTCAGGCGTCGGTCTGTCGGCCCGCGTCACCGAGCACCTGCGACATCAGCGCGCTGGCGGAAGTGACGATGGACGCGATCTTCTCGTACGGCATGCGCGTCGGCCCGATCACGCCGATGATGCCGCTGGTCCCGCCGATGCGGTACGACGACGTGACCAGCGTGAAGTCGGTGAGCCGCGGACTCGCGTGCTCGCTGCCGATCGTGACGTGCAGCCGCGGGCCGACCTCGCGGTCCGCGAGCACGGCGCTCAGCAGGTCCCGCTCCTCGGTCAGCTCGATCAGATTGCGCAGCCGCGCCTCGTCGTTGAACTCCGGCTGGTTCGCGAGCACGCTCGTGCGTCCGAGCATCAGGTCCTCTCGCGTCAGATGCGTCGGGTCGAACAGCTCGCTGGCCGACTGGAGGAAAATGTTCAGCAGCTCGCCCGCGGGGTTCCCGCCGGTCGTCGTATCGCGCAGGCGATCGGGCAGCGTCTCGCGGATCGCCGCTAGCGTGTGGCCCGCCAGCCGCTCGTTCAGCACGACCGAGACCGCCGCCAGCGTCTCGGCCGGCACGCTGGACGGCAGGTCGACGTAGATGGTGCGCACGACGCCCTTCCCGAGGGTCAGCACGAGCAGCACCTTGTCGCTCGACAGACCGACCAGCTCCAGCCTCTCGAGCACTGTGCGGTCGAGGCGCGGGGAGACGACCAGCCCGAGCTCGCCGGTCACCAGGCCGAGCGCGTGCGCGGCCCGACGCAGGAGCTGCTCGAGCGGGTTCGCGTCGCCCTGCGCCAGTTCCTCCGCGAGCCGGCGCTGCTCCGGCTCGCTGAGCGGCAGCGGCCGCATCATGTCGTCGACGAAATAGCGATACGCGCGATCCGTCGGAATGCGGCCGGCCGACGTGTGCGTGTGGAAGAGGAACCCCTTCTCCTCCAGGTCGGCCATCGTGTTCCGGACGGTCGCCGGCGACACGCCCAGCTCGTAGCGGCGCGCGATCGTGCGGCTCCCCGCCGCCTCCGCCGTCTCGACGTAGGCCCGGATCACGGCCTCCAGAATCTGTCGTTCCCTGTCGCTGAGCTGTTCCGCCATGCG
>DATKDR010000030.1:0-3650 GCA_035512635.1 Longimicrobiales bacterium
CCGCGGAGGCTCTAGGCTTTAGGCTCTGGGCTCTAGTCCCTTCCCCGCCTTCTCCCGGTTTCTTGCTCGCCGCCGGCTCCACGTCGCGCCTACCTGCCGTCGCATTTGCCAGCGCCTGAGGCCTAGAGCCTGGAGCCTCAGCGCCGGAGACGGCGCTGAAGTACTTCGCTTCCGGGTGATGCACGACGAGCGCGGCGGTCGATAGCTCGGGCACGAGCGACCAGCCCTCGGTCAGCTCCATGCCCAGGCGCTCGCGCGCGGGCAGCAGGTCGAATACGACCTCGTGGCCCTGGTGATCGGGGCACGCGGGATAGCCCCAGGAGTAGCGCTGGCCCTGGTTGCCGCCGATGCCCAGCTCCTTGCGCATGCGACGGTGCACGTACTCGGCGGCCGCTTCCGCGAGCCGCACGCCGAAGCCGTGCAGGAAGTAGCCCTCGGAGTAGTCGCCAGACTTCATCAGGCGCTCGGACTCGATGAGCAGGTCGTCGCCCACCGTCACGAGCTGGAGCCCGACGACGTCTTTCGTGGATTCCGGATTCCGGATTCCGGATTCCGGACTGCCGTTCTCGGGCGCCGGGCGGAAATAGTCGGCCAGGCACAGGTGCTCCCCGTCGGCCTGGCGCGGGAACGGGAAGCGGCCGACCTCGCGCTCGTGCTCCTCCGGATCGAACAGCACCAGGTCGTTGCCGTCGGCGAGCGCGGGCCAGAAGCCGTACGCCGCGCGCACGCGCACCCTGCCGCCCGCGAGCGCCTCCCGCTTGTAGCGCTTCAGCCGCGGCTCGAACTCCTTCTTCACCAGGCGATCGAACTCCTCGCCTTTCGCGTTCTTCGCGCCCCAGTGCAGACGATAGAGCGTGTTCAGGTCGATCAGACGATACAGGTCGGCGAGCGGCAGCCGGTCGAGCACCTTCACGCCGAGGAACTCGGGCGCGGGGATCGGCACGTCGCGCGACGGTCCGCCGGTCGCGCGCACGGGGCGCGACGCCTTCGCGCGCTTCTGGAGCTCGATGCGCTTCGCGATGCCCTCGACGATCTCGACGTTCCGCTTCGCGACGAACTCGTCCTTCTTAGGCGAGCGCAGCGTATCCACGACCGCCAGCCCCTCGAACGCATCCTTGCAGTACCACACGCCGGGCTGGTACACGTCGTCGGTCGCCACCGTCGCGGCATCGGCGCCATCCGCTCCCGCTCCCGATCCCGGTCCCGATGCAGGCCCCACTACGGCAGCGGTGCGAATAAACGACGGATTGATCGCGGCGCCGCCGCACATGACCGGGAACTCGAGTCCGCGGCGATGCAGCTCCTGGACGATCGCCGGCATCTGCTTCGACGTCGACACGAGCAGCGCGGACAGCCCGACCACGTCCGCCTTCACCTCGATCGCCTTGTCGATGATTACGTTCATCGGCACCTGCTTGCCGAGATCGTGCACCGTGTAGCCGTTGTTGGCCACGATCGTGTGCACGAGGTTCTTGCCGATGTCGTGCACGTCGCCGTGCACCGTCGCGAGCACGACGATTCCCTTCGACTGCCCCTCGACCTTCTCCAGATACTGCTCCATGCGTGCGACCGCGCGCTTCATCGCCTCGGCCGACTGGAGCACGAACGGCAGAATCAACTCGCCCGCGCCGAACTTGTCGCCCACCTCTTTCATCGCGGGTAGCAGCACCGTGTTCAGGAGATTCACTCCCGCCAGATGCGATTCCGGCGTCGGCGTGGGCGAAGGTGAGGTGAGGTGAGGCGAGGTGAGGTCAGCCGACACCGCCGGGCCCGCCTGGTCTCCGGAGGAGGCCGTCGTCTGCCCCACCTCGCCCTCATCTTCCCCTGCCCCCGCGCCCGCGCTCGCGCCTGCCCCTGTTCGGCCAGTCGCCAAACGCAGCGCAATAGCAGCATCGACGACATCCTCGATGCCTTCCTTCTTCCGATGCAGGATCTTCCAGTGCAGCGCCTGATCGGGCGTCATCCCCTCGGTCGGGTCCGCGACTTCCTCTTCCTCGGACGAGCGCCCCTCGTAGAACTGGATGAACTTCGCGAGCGCGTCGTCGGAGCGATCGAAGATCAGCTCGTCGGCCAGTGCGCGCTGCTCGGGATCGATCTCGGCGTACGGCTTCACATGCGACGGATGCACGATCGCGCAGTCGAGTCCGGCCTCCACGCAGTGGTGCAGGAACACCGAGTTGAGCACGGCGCGCGCGTTCTTCTGGAGCCCGAACGACACGTTCGACACGCCGAGGACCGTGAACACCCCCGGCAGTCCCTGCTTGATGGCGCGCACGCCCTCGATCGTCTCGATCGCGGAGCGGCGGAACTCCTGCTCGCCGGTCGCCAGCGTGAATGTGAGCGGATCGAAGATGAGCGCGTCGGCGCGCAGTCCGTATTCGCCGACGACGATGTCGTGGATCGCGCGCGCGACCTCGAGCTTGCGCGCCGCGGTCTTGGCCATGCCGGTCTCGTCGATCGTCATCGCGACCAGCGCCGCGCCGTGCTCGACCGCGTGCGGCACCACGGCCTCGATGCGCTTCCGGCCGTTCTCCATGTTGATCGAGTTGATCACCGCGCGGCCCGGGTACTGCCGCAGCGCGGCGGCAACGGCGTCGGCTTCGGTCGAGTCGATCACGAGCGGTGTCTCGACCGACTGCGCGAGCAGCTTGACCAGCCTGCGCATCTGCGCGGCCTCGTCGCTGCGCTCGGTCAGCGCGACGCACACGTCGAGCAGGTGCGCGCCGCCGTCCTGCTGCCCGCGCGCGACCTCGAGCACGGCGTCGTAGTCGTCGTCGATCAGCGCACGCTTCACCGCGCGCGAGCCCTGCGAGTTGACGCGCTCACCGACGATGGTCGGCGCCGGCTCCTGGTGGATGTCGAAGGCGGTGATGGCGGAAGCGAGTCGCGGGACCCGCACGACGTCGCGCGCGGCCGGCTTCCGGCCCCAGACGCGCTCGACCACCGCGCGCAGATGCTCGGGCGTCGTGCCGCAGCAGCCGCCCACCACATTCACGCCGTACTTCAGCACGAACTCGTCGTGCGCGTCCGCGAGCGCCTCGGCCGACAGTGGATACACGGCCTGCCCGCCCTCGTTGTGCGGGATGCCCGCGTTCGGGATCACGCTGATCGGCAGCGTCGTGTTCTCGCACAGCCAGCGCACCGGCTGGCGCATGTGGTCCGGACCCGTCGAGCAGTTGAGGCCGATGACGTCGGCGCGCAGCGCGTCGAGTACCGTCGCCGCCGCGGCGATGTCGGTGCCGAGCAGCATCCGCCCCGAAGGATCGAGGGTGACCTGGACCTGGAGGGCAACACGAGGCGCTAGGCTCTGGGCACTAGGCGCTAGGCTCTGGGCACTAGGCGCTAGTCCCTTCCCCACCCCCCTTTGCAGGTCGGCCGAGCTGCCGTCGCCTCTGCTAGTGCCTGGAGCCCAGTGCCTAGAGCATTGATCGATGGCGGCGCGGCACCCCGTAATCGCAGCTTTGACCTCGAGCAGGTCCTGGCTGGTTTCGATGAGCAACACATCTACCCCGCCAGCGATCAAGCCAGTCGCCTGCTCGCGGAAGACGTCGACCAGCTCCTCGTAGGTGATGTTGCCGAGCGCCGGGTCGGAGGCGCTGGGCAGGAAACCGCTCGGGCCGATGCTGCCGGCGACGAAGCGCGGACGCTCG
>DATKDR010000031.1:0-6640 GCA_035512635.1 Longimicrobiales bacterium
GCGTGACCTGGACCTCACGTGCGTCCGAGAGCTGCGCCGCCCGCCCTTCGCGACGGACTGACGCCGCGATCCGATCAGGAGCCGCCTCGGCTCAATGCCGCAGCGTCAGGAGCTCACGGTCGGCATCCGCCGCCCACGAGCGCATGCCGAGCGCGTGCAGGATCCGGAGCGCGGACGTCAAGGCGCTCTCGGCGTCGGCCCGGGCGCCGGCGAGGCGATGCGCGCGTCCCAGGCTCAGGTAGCTGCGCGCCTGGAGCGGACGCATGTCGAGCTCCTCGGCGGACGTCAGCGCGGACGACAGAACGGACAGCGCCTCGTCGAGCGCGGCCGGCTCGCGACGGGCCAGCACCTCACCGAGCAGATGGAGCGCCCAGGCATGATGACCTCGCGCGTTGACCGCCCTCGTGAGCTCGACGTAGAGCTGTGCCGCCGGTAATGCGTCCTCGATCCGTCCCGCGGCGAGGAGGGCCTCCGCCATGCCGCCGCTGCGGAGCACATTGCCGATGCGGTGGCGGAGCAGCAACGCCCGCGCGACCGCGAGCTCCAGGAGCCGCTCGGCCTCCTCCGCGCGTCCCGACTGCGCGTAGGCCGACGCCAGTGGGGTGGCAAACTCGAGAAGGACGGCGGGGAGGTCGACCGTCTGCCACAGGTTGTAGGCGCGCTCGAGCACGGCGATGGCGGCCGGCAGCTCGCCGCGGCGCAAATCGACCGTGCCGAGGCCGATGCACGCGAAGATGGTGCTGTGAGGATGACCGAGCGATTCGGCGATCGCCAGCGCCTCCTCCGCGATCCGCCGCCCGCCCGCGAAGTCGCCGAGCTCCGCGAGCGACCAGCTCGCCACGCTGCGCCCGAACACCGCGACCGGCATCACCATGCCGAATCGCTCCTGCTCGAGGTCACCCTTGAGCGCGGTCACGCACGTGCCGGCGTCGACGGAGCGCTGATACTGGCCCCACCCGAAGTAGGTGAGCGCGAGGTGGGCGTTCGTCACCGCCGAGAGACCGACGTCGTCCAGCGCGGTGGCGACCGCGAGCGCCCGCGTGCCATGCTCCACCGCCCGCGGAAAGTCGAAGCGAATCGAAAAATAATTGCAGAGAAACGAGGAGATCTTTCCGAGCCGCCGGCTGTCGTCGAGGTGTTCCGCGAGCCGCTGCGCCTCGGTCAGCGTCTCCAGGAGCCGTCGATACTCGCCGAGGGGGCTGAGCGCGTAGCGGAGGTCGAGCCGCACGTCGATCGCCAGCTCCGTCGCTTCACGGCTCGACGGCAGATGGCCCAGCGCAGCCAGCGTCTGGTCGAAGTACGCGACGGCGGTGCGGTGCGCGGACCGGCTGAAGGCGCGCGCGCCCGCGTCGCGGCAGTAGACGACGGCCTTGTCCCACATCTCGCCCCGCAGCGCGTGGTGGGCGAGGCGGTTGAGCTGCTCGGCGGGGCGCATCGGGTAGAGCTGCTCGATCGCCGCCACGATGCGGGCGTCCAGCGTGCGGCGGCGGTCGCGCACGAGCGTGCCATAGGTGACGTCGAGCGTGAGCGTGTGCGTGAACGAGTACTCGACCTCGGGAAAGAACCCGCCCTCGTACAGCAGCTCGCGCGCCTGCAGCCGCGCCAGGCTCGCGTCGAGATCGTGCTCGCCCGGGTCGACGATGGCGGCCAGCAACGCACGCGGCACATCCTTGCCCACCGCGGAGGCCGCCTGCAACACGCGCTTGTCCTCCGGGAGAAGACGGTCGATGCGGGCCGCGAGCACGGACTGCACGGTGTCCGGCAGATGTCTGAGGTCGGGCACATCGGCGGCCGTGTCGAGGCGATACGCACCGCGCTCGCCGCGCAGGACACCCGTGTCCACGAGATGGCGCACGCTCTCTTCGAGAAAGAACGGGTTACCGTCCGTCCGGCTGGCGAGCACCTGCTTCAGCGGCGCGAGGCGCGGGGCGCTGCCGAGGAGGGCATCGAGCACCGTCTGCGCGCCGGTCGCGGACAGCGGGTGCACGTTCACCTTGCCGTAATAGGTCTTCGTGCCCCAGGTGTGCTCGTACTCCGGACGGTAGGTGACCAGCAGCAGCAGGCGGCACGACGGTACCACGTCCACGAGCGCGTCGAGTACGGCCTGCGTCTCGGCGTCGATCCAGTGCAGATCCTCCACGCACACGCACACCGGCGTCTCGTGGCTCCGGCGGCTCACCAGATACTTGACGGCGTCCAGCGTGCGCCGCCGCCGCTGATCGTCGGTGAGCTTCGTCCAGCGCTCCTCCTGGACGGGCAGGTCGAGGATCGCGAGCAGCGGCGCGAGGAACTCCGCCGCCGCGTCCGGACCGAGCGTCTCCACCATCCGCGCGCGGGCGCTCACGGCGTCGCTGGCGACGAGGCCGAAGTACGCGCGCAGCAGGGTCACGATCGGCGCGTACGACGCGTGCTTGCCGTACGGCAGGCCGCCGGCTTCGAGCACGAGCCAGCCCTCGAGCGCACCCGAGCGCAAGAACTCCCAGAGGAGGCGGGACTTGCCGACGCCGGGCTCGCCGACGATGGCGGCCACTTGGCCCCGGCCCGCGGCGGCGCGGTGGAGCGCATCGTCGAGAACGCGCAGCTCCGAGTGACGGCCGACGAACGGGGTGAGACCGCGCGCGAGCGACACTTGAAGGCGCGAGCGCGGCGCCATGATGCTCTTGAGCTCGTACACCTCGGCGGGTGTCGACAGCCCCTTGATGGATACCGAGCCGATGGCCCCGACCTCGACGTAATTCTCCACCAGACGAAATGTGCTCGCGGTCATGAAGATGGCGCCCGGGGGCGCCATCTGCTCCATGCGCGCCGCCAGGTGCGTGCTCTCGCCGACGGCGGTGTAATCCATGCGGAGGTCGCTGCCGACGGAGCGCACGACGACCTCGCCCGAGTTGAGTCCCACGCGGATCTGCGGCTCGGCCCCGCGACGCCCTCGGACCTCGGCCGCATACTGGTTGACCGACTCCTGCATCTGCAGGGCGGCGTAGCACGCGCGCAGCGCGTGGTCCTCCTGGCTGAGCGGCGCGCCGAACAGCGCCATGATGCCGTCGCCCATCACCTGGTTGACGGTGCCCTCGAAGCGTTGCACGGAGTGGATCAGGCGCTCCAGCACGGGATCGAGCAAGGCGCGCGCCTCCTCGGGGTCGCGCTCGGCCACCATCTCCAGCGAGCCCTTGAGGTCGGCGAAGAGAATCGTCACGTGCTTGCGCTCGCCCTCGAGCGCGTCGCGCGACGTGAGGAGGCGGCCGGTGAGATCCTCGCGGGCGAGCGCGTCCGGCAAGGGGCCGCCACACGCGTTGCAGAAGCTCGCGGTGGGCGGATTGCCGTGATGACAGCGCGTGCACGACACGGTGAGCCGGCTGCCGCACGCACCGCAGAAGCTGGCACGCGACGCGTTGGGGTGCTGACAGCGGGGACACTGCATTTCTGGCCGTTCCTCCCGGCAACGAGAGCGGGTCGCTAGCGTAGCGCGCGGGCATTCTGCCGTCAATCAGCGGCGCCGGCCGGCCGTCGTCACTGATGTGCACGAGCGCCCGTTGCGCTGGTGTCCGTGATAGTCTCCGGGCGCGTGCCGGAGATCGGCACGACGGCGGGTGTCGGTGCGCAGGCTTCACAACCGGCGGGCTACGCGAAAGGCGGGGACGCATGGGTTCCGACACGGGTGGGTACGTCAGGCTCCGTCTCGAGACGCAGGTCAGCCACTACGACAAATCGAAGGGCATTCTGCATCGGCGCAGCGAGCTCGGATTCGAGCGGGCGCCGTCGCCGGCGGGCCGGGTCGCGCGCACACTCCAGAGGGTCCGCCCCCCCCTGCCGGCGGGCCCCGGCCCGCTCTCGGGACCGAAGACGCCGCCCACGCCGGCGGGCAAGGTGGCGCTGGGAGGGCTCAACAAGACCGAGGTGACCTCGTTCGACCTGTGGGCGCTCATGGACGACGACAAAGAGATGTTCATGACGACGGTGGCGGACGACGCGATCGCGGCCGAAGCCATGGACACGTTCGGCGGAAAGTGGGCGGGCTTTGCGGTCCTCGCCGCGCCGTCGGGCACGCGATTCAGGCTCATCACCGACATCTCGTTCAAGCCGACCTGGAAGCCCAAAGCGGACCGCCCCTTCCAGGTCGTCCCCGTGGTGATGGCGTTCGGCACCGATCGCTTTCAGGATCACTACCTCCTCGCGCTCATCGTGGCCCAGAAGACCGACGAGCGCGTGGACACCAGCGTGACGCAACCGTACCAGTGATCGCGACACTTCTCCCAGGAGGGCGATGATGAATCGTCGCCGTCGTGTCTCGCTCGTCGTGATCGTCGCCGTCGCCCTGTGGCTGCCTGCCTGCGCCGGCCACGAGCGTGCTCGGGGCAGAGCCCACGAAGGGCCGGCGTACGCGACCACGTACTTCGAGCCCTTCTGGTGGTACCACTGGGCCGGCATCAAGGCGGCGCACGACACGGGCGCCACGGGGAAGGGATCGAGAGTCGCCATCGTGGACACGGGGCTGCTGCTCGGTCACGAGGATCTGCCGAACGCCCAGCCCGGGGTGGAGCTGTGTACCGGGAACGACGGGATCGCGGACGACCGGACGAACGGCCACGGCACCGAGCTCGCGGGAATCGTCGGCGGCAAGAAGAACGGCCTCGCCACCCGCGGCGTCGCCTTCGAGGCGACGCTCATCCCGTACAAGGTCGTGTGCGGCACGACCAACGCCGTGGTCGTGTACAAGGGCGTCGCCCGCGCGGTGAACGCGTCGCCGCCGCCGGATATCGTGCTGCTGGCGCTGGGGCCGTGGCCCGGCGACACCGACGACAGCGGCAACACGATCGACGCGCTGTTGGATATCGTCGTGGCCACGCACGACAAGACGCTCTTCGTCGTGGCCTCGGTCTGGGACCGGCAGTACTTCCCGCGTCCGAAATGGACGCAGCGGCCGAACGTCATCCTCGTCGCCGCGATGACCCTCGATGCCGCACGGACGCGGGAGATTCCCTACAACGTCAAGCGCGGCGACATCTGGGCCCCCGGCCGCGATGTCGGCACGGCATCGATCGAGCCCGTCTGGAGCGCCCAGCCTCACCACCCCTACCGGATGCAGGGCACGTCGGCGGCGGCGGCCATCGTCGCCGGTTGTGCGGCGCTCATCAAGTCGTCGACCAACAACGTCGGAGCCCGGCTCCGCCAGGACGTCCTCGAGGCATCGGAAGACGCGGGGCTGCCCGACGGCCCGCGCTTGAAGTGCAGCAACAAGATCCGCTGATGGATCGCCGCGGCTTCATGCGAACGACGACCGCCGGCCTCGCGCTGGCACTGGCCGACCCGGCGACCGCGGTCGGCGGGGCTCCGCCGGCATCGGCGGGGAGCGGCCGCGTCCCGCGCATCGGTGTGCTCGGCGAGTCGAATCCCCTCGCGTGGCTGTTCCACTCGCCGCGCTTCGAGCTGGAGTGTCGCTGGGCCATCGACAGCGGCCGCCGACTGATGGACCTGGCCACCGAGCTCGCGGCGCTCGACGTCGACGCGCTCGTCGCCGTGGGCGTGCGGGCGGCGCGGGCCGCCGCGCGCGTGACGACGACGATCCCGATCGTCTTCGTCATCGGCGGCGATCCGGTCGCCGAGGGGCTGATCGCGAGCGTCGACAAGCCGAGCCGCAACGTGACCGGCCTGAGGCTGTTCTCGGCCGCCGAGCTCGCGGCGCGACGGCTCGCGCTTCTTCGCCAGACGGTGTCCGGCATCACTCGGCTTGGCGTGCTGGGCAATCCCGACAACCCGCTCCACGCGGGGGCTCTCGTCGCCACCCGCCGCGCCGCGGATGTCCACGGCATCGAGGTGCACGTGGCGACCATCCGCATCGCCGGCGACCGCGCCGAGGACGTGCTGCTCGAGGCCTTCATGACGCTGGACCGCGCGGGCGCCGAGGCCGTGCTCGTGCTTCCGGACGCGCTGTTCTCGCTCCACGCGAAGGAGCTCGTGGCGCTGGCGCAGGCGTGGCGCCTGCCCGGCGTCTATCCGGCGCGCTCGTTCGCCGATGCCGGTGGCCTCATCGCGCTGCACGGCAACAGCGCCGACGTCGTTCGGCGCGTGAGCGGGCTCGTGAGCCAGATCCTCGGCGGCGCCAGCGCCGCCAGCCTGCCGGTGCAACGCCTCGCCACGCTCGAGGTGACGATCAATCTCAAGTCGGCCGCGGCGCTCGGTCTCACGCTGCGGCCTTCACTGCTTGCAGGAGCCGACACGATTCTCACCTGAGCGCCAGACGCGGTGATCGGTCCCCCCGCTGTCCGGTGCCGGCCTACGTCGTGAGCGCGCGAGTCTCGGCGGCCCAGCGCTCCGCTTGGCGAACTCGACGGTCCTCCACCCACTCTCCGCCGGCTCCTCGACGGTGAACTGGATCAAGTCGACCTGGCCGAAGGCGGGCGCCTCATCGGACACGTCGGCTTCTACGTGCGCGACCTCGAGCGGAGGATCGTCTTCTACCTGGACCCGGACCCCTAGATGAAGCGCCCCAGCGCGGAAAGAACGAGAAACCCCACCGGGAGTAGTGCACAGCCGGCTACGTAGGCGAACCAGAACGACAGACCCAGCCGCTCTGCGAGGAGAAACGGGACAAAGAAGAGGAACGTGATGGGGATCGCCATAAGGATGCTCTTCGCAAATG
>DATKDR010000032.1:0-4378 GCA_035512635.1 Longimicrobiales bacterium
GCCGCCCTTTGCCAGCCCGCAGCTGGCGAGTCCGCCATGATCCACGCTCGTGAACGTCAGTCCGCCCGTCACCGGTACGGGCACATTACTCGGGTCCGTCGTACCGTTCCCCAGTGTGCCGTCGGCATTGCCGCCCCAGCAATACGCCTGTCCGCCTGCCGTCACGCCGCACGCACCGTTGGAGCCCGCACTGATCGAGCTGAGACCGAAGCCGAACGCCGGCAAACGGGCGGCCCGCACCGCGTCATCTGGCGCCGTGAGCGGCGCAGTAGTGTCCTGGCACCCAGCAACAGCTGACAGTACGAGGAGAATGAGCAGATTCGGTCGCCGCATCACAGGCCGTGACATGTTTGCCTCCGGGACGAAGGGAGTGGCGGTGCAGTTATCGCAGCCGATCAGTAACGCCCGAACTTCCCGTGCAACCCCTCACGGAGCGACGAGCCCAATGCTCGCATCGCCCCTGGCACCGCCCGCCGACGTCGTAGCGATCGCCGTCTGGGCCACACCAGCCGAAGCGAAGCAGACGTACGCGGACGCGAGCTTCTTGAGGGGATAGGGGATGGGAGTAGGAAATCCAAACGCCATTTTTGGTGCTTCGGCAAAGGGTGCCTCCGGCTGCAGGTCCGGTATCAAGCGTCAGGGAGGAGCGGGGCAGGGCGAGTGAGCTGGCGATCATCGCGAGACGGGTCCTGCCGCACGGCCGGCGGCGGCTCGGGTGCGGGAGATCTTACCCGGTCGCGGACCGACGGGCCGGGTCCGAGATAGAGGGGCGCGGGCGATAAGGGCGGTGGGGTCGTCGGCAGCCCGAGGTGGGCTATGGATGGCTTCAACGGGCTCGGCTGCAGTGATGTAGGCGAAGGTGCGCATGTCGGGGCCGCAGCATGCGCTCGAGGCGAAGGGCGCCATCCCTGTGCGTGTGCGAGTGCCTGTGCCCGCCACCGGACCCGTCCGTTTCCTGCACCTCTGCGTTCACCCGCGCCTGCTCGAACCGATGTGGGGCATGGGAACGCGTAGCGCACACGCGCGCGCGCACAGGCACGCAGGGATCCGCCCGCCGCAACGCCCGGGAGACGAACTGCCGCAGCGCGCAGGAGACGACCCGCCGCCTTGCCCCCGCCCGGTGCCGCCGCAATCTTCGGGCGTCCGGGGTCCATCACGAAACAGGCGAGGTGATTCTGGCGGGACGCGAGCCGTATCGGGTGGGCGCGTGGGCGTGAGCGAGCGTGTCGGCATCGACGATCTGAACGTCGACGGCGGAACGCTGGCCCTGGATTCCGCGGAGATCGCGGCGGCGCGCGGCTTCTCGGGCAGGGACCTGCAGGCCGTCGGGTTCGAGCGCCGCTCCGTCGTGCCGCCATACGAGGACGCGGCCACGCTCGCGGTGAACGCCGCGCGGCCGCTGCTGGATGCCGGCGGCCGGGACCGCTTCGAGCTGCTGATCGTCGCCACCGAGTCCGGCGTCGACTACGGCAAGCCACTCAGCGCCTACGTCCACCGGTATCTCGGGCTGGGCTCGCGCTGCCGCAACCTCGAGGTGAAGCACGCGTGCTACGCGGGGACCGCCGCGATACAGCTGGCGGCCGCGTGGGTACGCTCGGGCGACGCGCCGGGAAAGCAGGCGCTGGTCGTCATGACGGACGTCGCGCGCCGCCATTTCGGCGACCCCGCCGAGCTGACGGCGGGCTCCGGCGCGGTCGCCGCCGTCATCGCTGAGGAGCCCCGCGTGCTCGAGATCGAGCCGCGCAGCGGCTACGCCTGCCGCGAGGTGTGGGACGTCGCCCGGCCTACCGCCACGAGCGAGTGGGGGGACGCGGTGCTCTCGATCGCCGCCTATCTGGACCTCCTCGAGGAGGCGTGGGCGAGCTACTGCTGCGCCACGCGCGTGACCGCCGCCCTCGATGAGCGATTCCGCTACTTCCTCTACCACACGCCGCTCGTCTCGCTGGTCCGGGACGCGCATCGGCTGCTGTTCGAGGGCGATCGCACCGATGTCTCTCACTCCGATGCCGCCCGCAGCTTCGACCGCATGGTCGCTCCCGCGCTCGGCCACGCCCGCGAGCTCGCGAACATCTATTCCGGCAGCGTCTACTGCCTGCTCGCCGGTCTGCTCGACGGCGAGGCGGAGCTTGTGGCCGGCACGCCGGTCGGCATCGCCTCGTACGGCTCCGGCTCCTGTGCCGAGATCTACGGCGGCCTCGTCGCGGAGACGGCGCGCGCGACCGTCCGCCGGCACCGCATCCGCGACCACCTCGCCGCACGGGCACGGGTGGACGTCGCGCAGTACGAGCGCCTCGTCCGCGAAGGCGAGGCGGTGGCCGTGGCGCGCGATTACGAGCCGGACCGCGACTTCGTGCCTGGCCACTTCGAGCGGAGCTACACGGAACGCGAGCGGCTGGTGCTGGTGGGGATCGAGAACCACCATCGGCACTACGGCTGGTCCACCCGCTGACGAGTCGAGCCTTGGCAGAGCGGCTGCGCCTGAAGATCCGCGATGAGCAGGGACGCGAGCGGCTCGATGCCGGGCTGGTCGCGCGGCTGCTGGCCGAGCTCGAGGCGGCCGGCGAGGCCACGCTCGTGACGCTCGAGAGCGAGGGGCAGGCGTTCTGCGAGGGCATGGACCTTGGCGCGCTGACCGCGCTCGGCGCGGACGCGGCGGCCGCGCTGGAAACGTATGCGATGCTGCTGCGCGCCATCGAGCGGACGCCCCGGCCGGTGGTCGCGCTCGTGAACGGCCCGGCGATGGGCGGCGGTGTCGGGCTGCTCGCGGCCGCGGACATCGTCATCGCTTCGCCGCGGGCGACGTTCGCCCTGCCGGAGGCGCTGTTCGGGATCATCCCGGCCACGGTCTTTCCCTTGGTCGCCCGGCGGGTCGGTCCGGCACGAGCGCGCTGGCTCGCCCTGACCGGCATCGCCATCCCCGCGGAGGAGGCGTGGCGGATCGGTCTGGTCGACGAGCTGAGCGACGATCCGGAGGCGGCGCTTGCACGTCATGCCCGCCGCTGGGATCGGATGGACGCGCGGGCGCTCGCGGAAGTGAAGGCGCTTTCCGCCGCCTACAACGCCACTCCACGCGATTATCACGAGACTGCGGGCCTGCGCTTCCGGCAGCTGCTCGAGAGCCCGGAGACCCGCCGCCGCATCGACCGCTTCCTGTCCGGCAAGACGCCCTGGCCGGAGGGACATGCCCGATGAGGCTCGCCGGAAAGACGATCGTCGTGACCGGCGGCTCGCGCGGGATCGGCCGAGCCTGCGTCGTCTCCGCCGTCGCCCACGGCGCGCGCGTCCTCTTCTGCAGCCGCGAGGATGGCGCGGCCAGCCGCGACGTCGAGCGGGCGGCCGGCGCCGGCGCGGCGGTGGGCGTCCGCGCCGACGTCGCCGATGAGGGAAGCGTCATCGAACTGTTCGACCAGGCGATGCGGCGCTTCGGCGCCGTCCACGGCGTCGTGAACAACGCGGCGATCAGCCGCGAGCGGCTCCTCGTCTCCACGACGACGGAGGACTGGGAGGCCGTCATCGACGCGAATCTGACCGGCGGCTTCCTCGTGACGCGCGAGGCGATTCGCTTGTTCATCGAGCAGGGACAGGGCGGCCGAGTCGTATCCATCGGGACGCTCTCGCAGTTCGGCGTCTCCGGCAACGCGAGCTACGCGACGAGCAAGGGCGGGTTGGCCGGGCTGACGCGCCGGATCGCGCGCGAATACGCGCACTCGGGCATCCTCTCGACGATGGTGATCCCCGGCTACGTCGAGACCGCCATGTCCGCGACGATGACCGACCACGCGAAGCGCACCCTCGTCGAGGGCGCTCCGCTGCGGCGCTCCGGCGCGCCTGAGGAGATCGCTTCGGTGGTCAGCTTCCTGCTCTCGGATGCGGCCGCGGACCTGGCGGGGCAAGCCGTGTTCGCGGCCGGCGGGCTGCACGAGGTGCCGCCATGAGCGGCGGCCTCTTCGCGCTCACGCGGCACGACGAGGGCATTGTCTCGCTGCGCATCGCGAGCGACGATGCGCCCTACATCGATCCGGCGTGGGCGGACGGGTTCGTCGCCGCGCTGGAGGCGCTCGCAGGGGATCCGTTCGCCCGCGTGCTGATGCTCGAGGGCGGCGAGCGCTACTTTTCGGCCGGCGCCAGCAGGTCCGCGCTCCTCCAGCCGACCGGAAGCGAAGCGCCGCTCGCCTACCCCGCGCGGCTCGCCCGGGCCGTCCTCTCGCTCCCGCTGCCCGTGCTGGCCGTGGCGGCGGGCCACGCGATCGGCGGCGGCCTGCTCCTCGCGCTGTGGTGCGAGGTCATCGTCCTCGGGGAGGAGAGCCTGTACGGCGCGAACTTCATGGCGCTCGGCTTCACGCCGGGCATGGGCGCGACGCACGTCGTGCCGGAGGCG
>DATKDR010000033.1:0-69677 GCA_035512635.1 Longimicrobiales bacterium
GATCCCGGGGGCCTCGCCTGGATTGGCTTGAAGCACGATCGCAGGAGGCAGGACACCTGGAGAACACCCGGCTGCAACCACTGACACGAGGATGAGGAGGAACGAAGAGGAGCCCGTGACGCGCATGGCGACGACCTCCGACATATGATGCCTGGACCGGCGCGGACGGACGTCCGCGTCGGGCTGGAAGGCCGGGTTGGGGTCGGCCCCCACTTCCATGATGGAGAAAGCGTGCCATCGCAGACAAGAGAATCGACGCCGCTCGCTACCCGCCTCTTGGCACCTTCCTCGCACTGCTGTCGTGCGGCCACAAGGCAGCACCCGAACAAGGAAACGGTGGAGCCATGCGTACAGCATCGACAACGGCGCTCATCCTCGCCCTCGCACTTCCTCTCGGCGCCTGCGCCGGCGGCGGAGCGGGCGGTCTCGGCGACATACTCGGCACCGTGCTCGGCGGCCCGCAGCCGGCCAGCAGCAACGTCGGTCAGCTCGTCGTGCAGGTGCAGGGCGTCGATCAGCAGAACCAGCAGATCGCGGTGCTCACCGAGGACGGGCAGCGCGGCAACGTCCTGTACGACCGGAACACACGCGTCGTCTATCAGCAGCAGGAGTACCCGGTCACCGCGCTGGAGCGCGGCGACGTGGTCGAGATGCGAGTCCAGGAGATTCAGCAGGGCCTGTACACCGATTACATCCTGGTCCGCCAGAGCGTGCAGCAGGGCGGCGGCGTGAGCGGCGGCGATGCCAGCCTCGTGCAGGCGAGCGGCACCGTACGCCAGATCGAATACCAGCGCGGCTGGTTCGACCTCGAGACGTCGCAGGGCGTCATCACGGTCACGATGCCGTACAACCCGCCGTCGACCACCGTCAGCCAGTTCGAGCGGCTCGATCGCGGCGACCGCGTCACGATCGAAGGCTATCTGATCGCGAACGACCGGATCGAGCTGGTGCGGTTCCGGTAAGCGGCGCTGCGCGCAGGATGGCCGCTTCGCGGCAGGATGGCCGCTTCGCGGCAGGATGGCGCTACGCGCAGGATGGCGCTACGCGCAGGATGAGGCTACGCGCTCGGTGGGGCTAACGGCCACCGTGATAGCGAGCCAGGCGGACCATTTGAGGCACGAGTATATCGCCCACGGCCCTGGCATTGCCGACTTCCTCAGCGAGGTCGGAGTGGAACGTGAGCGCCAGGATCAGGCATCCATCGGTTTCGCGCGCAGATCGGATACCGATGCGGAGTATTCGCGCCTTCTCGTGTGGCCGAAATTCGCCGAGACCTTCACGAAGGTTGAGGTACACGGAACAGACCGCTCGCCGCGTCTGGTCCGCCAGATACCAACGGTAGCGTGGCAACGCAGCAGCGACCGAGTCCACGCGCTCTGCGAACTGCAAGGCCAGTCGCTCGATCGGTAGTTCCACCCAGGCGCACCCCGGAGTAAGAGTCAGACCACAACTCATCTGATTCCGGCGCACCTCCATGGGTCGATCGGCCATGGAGTCTGCCACGCAGCGGCCATCCTGCCGCGCAGCGGCCATCCTGTTATTCTGCCTCCATGCGCCCCGAAGAACTGCATCCCCGCCAGGCCCGCACCGCCGTCTCCGCCGAGGAGCTGGACGAGCTCGTACAGCAGCAGTTCCGGGTACTCGGCAAGCGCCTGACGCGCATCGACGGCATGGCCAAGTCGATCGGCAGCGCGATCTACGCGGACGACATCGCGCTTCCCGGCATGCTGCACGCGAAGATCCTGCGCTCGACGCACCCCCACGCTCGCATCCGGTCGATCGACGTGTCGCGCGCGACGGCGCTCGAGGGCGTGCACGCGGCGGTGGTCGGCTCGGAGATGCCGGTCAAGTACTGCGTCATTCCGTGGACGCGCGACGAGGAGCCGCTCGCGGTCGAGCGCGTACGCTACATCGGCGATGGCGTCGCGGCGATCGCGGCCGTCGACGAGGACACCGCCAATCGCGCGCTCGAGCTGATCGACGTCGACTACGAGCCGCTGCACGCGTTCATGACGCCGGAGGATGCGCTCGACCCGCCCGCCGACGCGCCGCACATCCACGAGCCGAAGAAGCCCGGACACAACGGCAACATCACCAAGATGGTGAAGCTCGCGTTCGGCGACGTCGACGCGAAACTCGCAGAGAGCGACGTCGTCATCGAGGGCGAGTACTTCTTCGAGGGGTCGACGCACACGCCGATCGAGCCGCACTGCGCGATCGGCTGGTACGGCCCGGACGGCAAGCTGACGGTCTGGTCGTCGACGCAGGTGCCTCACTACCTGCACCGCGAGCTGGCGCGCGTGTTCGACCTCGACGTCGCGCGCATTCGCGTGGTCCAGCCGGCGGTCGGCGGCGCCTTCGGCGGCAAGAGCGAGCCGTTCGACCTCGAGTTCTGCGTCGCCGCGCTGTCGATGAAGACCGGCCGCCCGGTGAAGATCCTGTACACGCGCGAGGAGGTCTTCTACTCGCACCGTGGACGCCATCCGATGAAGATGCGCTCGCGTGTGGGCGCCACGCGTGACGGGAAAATCCTCGCGGTCGACAACCAGAACCTGCTCGACGGTGGCGCGTACGCGTCCTTCGGCCTGGTGACCGCCTATTACTCGGGGCAGCTCCTCACGGCGCCCTACGACTTCGGCAGCTATCGCTTCCACGCGACGCGCGTCTACACGAACAAGCCGGCGTGCGGACCGAAGCGCGGACACGGTTCGGTGCAGCCTCGCTTCGGCTTCGAGGTGCAGCTCGACAAGCTCGCGGAAGCCGTGGAGCTCGACCCGATCGAGCTCAGGCGCCGCAACTTCCTGCCGGCGCCGTCGCGTACGATCCACGCGCTGCGCGTGCAGTCGAACGGCTTCCTCGAGTGTCTCGAGGCGGTGGAGCGCGCGAGCGACTGGAAGCAGAAGTTCCGGAAGATGCCCTATGGCCGCGGCGTCGGCGTAGCCGGCTCGTGCTACATCAGCGGCACGAACTACCCGATCTATCCGAACGACATGCCGCAGTCGGCGGTGCAGATCGCGATCGAGCGCTCGGGCCGCGTCACGATCTGGAGCGGCGCGAGCGAGATCGGGCAGGGCAGCGACTCCGTCGTCGCGTACATCGCGGCGGAGGAGATCGGCGTACCGCTCGAGTACGTGCGTGTCATCTCGACGGACACCGATGCAGTGCCGGTGGATCTCGGCGCCTACTCCTCGCGCGAGACGTTCATGGTCGGCAACGCGTGCATCCAGGCCGCGCGGCGGCTCAAGCGCATGCTCCAGGAGGCGGTCGCGGCGAAGTGGGAGGCGACGCCGAATGCGGTCGGACTGGCCGGCGGCTGGGCGTTCGACACGGCGGACACCGCGCGCCGCATGCTCGTGACCGAGGCGATCGCTCTGGCCGAGGCGGCGTCCGGGCCCCTGGCGGCGGTCGGCTCCTACAACACGCCGAAGGACGTGCATGGCGAGTATCGCGGCGGCACGATCGGCGCCTCGCCCGCGTACAGCTTCACCGCACATGTGGCGGAGGTCGAGGTCGAGCCCGAGACCGGCATCGTGCGCGTGGAGAAGATCTGGGTCGCGCACGACTGCGGCCGCGCGCTGAATCCGGTGCTGGTCGAAGGTCAGATCGAGGGGAGCGCCTACATGGGTTTCGCCGAGGCGCTCATGGAGGCGCAGGTCTTCAAGACCGCCGACCAGGGCAGGGAAGGGCTTCATCACGCGCCGTCGCTGCTCGACTATCGCATCCCGACGTCGCTCGACACACCCGAGCTCGAGGCGCTCATCGTCGAGTCGATCGATCCCGAGGGGCCCTACGGTGCGAAGGAAGCAGGCGAGGGGCCATTGCACCCGTCGATTCCGGCTATTGCGAACGCCATCTTCGATGCGACGGGGCTTCGTCTCGACCGCATCCCGTTCGATCCGCCGCGCGTGTGGCGCGCGTTCCAGGATCCTGGCGCGAAGCAGAGGTGGGCGGGTTGCCGGGCTGGGGGGCTCTAGATGTCGTCGGACAGCCGCTTCTGCGGGACGGACGCGAAGCATTCGGTAGTCAGACAGCCGCTTCTGCACGTCGAATCGAAGCATCCGGACACGAGCGCTTCTGCGGTGCGCGCGGCGTTCGGGGTTTCGCGAGGCTGCTTCCGGAACCTCCGACGCGGCTACCCGCCACTCGGATCCGGACCTCGCATCGCGGGCCTGACCGCCTGGCAACTGACAGCCACGCCTCGAACGAGCGGGACTGACTGACTGATGACCATCGAGTGGAGCGATTTCGCCAGGATCGACGTACGGGTCGGGACCATCCTCCATGCAGCGCCCCTGGAAGGCGCGCGCAAACCCGCCTACCGGCTGCGCATCGACTTCGGCGAGGAGCTGCGCGAAAAACAGTCGTCGGCGCAGATCACCGACCTGTATCAGCCGGAGGACCTGATCGGCCGGCAGATCGTGGGTGTCGTGAATTTTCCGCCGAAGCGGATCGCGAACTTCCTCAGCGAGGTCCTCGTGCTGGGAATCGTCGGTGACGCGCGCGGTGTAGTTCTGCTGAACGTCGACCGTCAGGTACCGAACGGGTACAGGGTCGGTTGACCACAGGGAGAAAAGGATAATGCGGACATTGCAGAGCGTGCTGGCCCTCGGTTTCGTGCTGCTGAGCGCGAACGCGTGTACCCGCCGGGTGCAGGTCGAGAGCGAGCCGTCGCGTTACGAGGCCTCGGCTCAACCGGCCGCGTCGATCGACGTGGTCGGCCTCTACGATTATGTCGTTCCACTGGACGGCGGCGATGCGGTCGGGACCATGACCGTGACGCGTGCGAGCGACAGCTACGCGGTTGCGTTCACGACGAACATCGGCGACGTGACCACTCGGAACGTCCGGCGCAACGGCAACACGCTGACCATGGACATCTCGACTCCGAACGGCGAAGGCGCGCTCGAGATCACGTGGCAGTCGCGTGATCGCGCGACCGGCTCCGTATTCCTGGGCGAGGCTCTGCGCATGAACATCGTCCGCCGCTCGTGACGGTCGAGGAAGCGATCCGCGGGCGCTACAGCGTCAAGTCGTTCAGTGCGCGCCCGGTTCCCCGCGAGGACATCGAGGCGCTGCTGGAGCTGGCGGTCGCGGCGCCCAACCATCGCATGACCGAGCCCTGGGGCTTTCTCGTGCTCGGCGACGAGGCGCGACGAGCGTACGCGACCGTGCTCGGGCGCAGGAAGGCGGCGAAGGTGACGGATCCGGAAGCCGCACGGCTGGTCCGCAAGAAGGTGGAGCGCCGCACCGCGGAGATCCCGGCGCTGCTGGTCGTCACCGTGCACCTCGCCGATGATCCCGAAATCCGGGAGGAGGATTTCGCCGCCACCTGGATGGGGATCCAGAACATCGCGCTCGGCGCCGTGGAACGCGGGCTCGGCCTCCACATCAAGACGGGGGCGGTGATGAACGATCCGGAGCTGCGCGTCGCCTGGCGCATCCCGGATGATCGACGCGTGGTGGCGATGCTGGAGCTGGGCGAGCCCGCGCGTGAGCCGCGCCTGACCGACCGCGAGCCCGCCGCCAGCCGCACGACGTGGATCGACTGACGCCGATTACTGACTACCGACTACCGATTACCGACTACTAGTTAGATGCTTCGCCTCCCGCCCTACCAGTACCACGTGCCCGGCTCGCTGGCGCAGGCGGTCGAGCTGCTCGCGCGACACGCGGGCGACGTGATGCCGATCGCCGGCGGAACCGACCTCGTGCCCAACATGAAGCACGGCCTGTTCACGCCGGGCCACCTGGTCGCGCTCAGCCGCGTGCCGGAGCTGCGCGGGGTTGAGCTCTTGCCCGGCGGTCTGCGCATCGGCGCGACCATGACGCTCGCCGACGTGGCCGTGCATCCGCTGGTGCGCGCGCACGCGCCGTCGCTCGCGGACGCTGCAGGACGCGTCGCTGGACCGCAGCTCCGCAGCGCGGGCACGATCGGCGGCAACCTGTGCCTCGACACGCGCTGCACCTACTACAACCAGAGCCGATTCTGGCGCAGCGCGCTCGGTTACTGCCTGAAGAAGGATGGCGACACCTGCCACGTCACCAAGGTGGGCAGGAAATGCGTGGCCGCTCACTCGGCCGACACGCCGCCCGTGCTCATGACGCTGGGCGCGTCGATGGAGCTGGCCGGGCCTGGCGGCACGCGCAGCCACAGGGTCGGCGACTTCTTCATCGCCGACGGCATCTGGAACAACGTGCGCGAGCCGGACGAGCTGGTCACGTCGATCACGGTGCCGCTCCCGCCGGCGGGCCGTTTCGCCGCCTTCGAGAAGCTGCGCCAGCGAGGCTCGATCGACTTCCCGCTGCTCAACGTCGCCGTCGCAGGGGAGCTGAACGACGACGGCACCATCGCAGAGCTGCGCGTCATCGTCTCCGGTCTGGGCTCGCGTCCGCGCGTCGTGTCCGGCCTCATCGACATCGCCGCGGGCCAGGCGCCCACCGCCGAGCTGCTCGACGCCGTCGCCGAGCGCGCGCACGCGCAGTGTCACCCGCTCGACAACATGATCGTCGATCCGGAATGGAGAAGGGCCATGGTGCCGGTCTACGTGCGCAGGGCATTGCGGCGTGCCCTCGATGCTTCGGAGGCGGCGCAGGCCGCCTGACCACGAATAAGCCATGAGAGCGACATGGACGCCGAAATGACGAATGACCGAAACGTGCCCGCAGGAGCCGTCGAGGCGGTGCTGCGGGATGCGGATCCCGAGGACGCCGCGGCCGTGCTCGCGCTCAACAACGCATGCGCGCCGGCGGTGAGCGCCGTGGATCTCGAGAAGATGCGGTGGTTTTTCGACGCCTGTCCGTATTTCCGGATCGTCGCCGTCGACGAGCGCCGTGCGCCACGCGAAGGAGGCGACGGTGTGACGGGAACCGCGCCGCGCGCGCCGGACGAGGGCCGTACCGACAGCGACGGTCCGATGATCGATCCGGTGCCCGGGCACTCCAACCTGGCCGGATTTCTCATCGGGATGACGCCGGACGTTCAGTACGGCAGTGGCAACTTCGCCTGGTTCGTCGAGCGCGGAAGCGACTTCGTCTACATCGACCGCATCGCCGTCTCGCACTGGTTCCGGAAGCGCGGCATCGCGACGCACCTGTACGCCGACGTCGAGCGCTGGGCGCGCGCACACGGCGCGGCACGGCTCACCTGCGAGGTGAACGTGCGCCCCCGCAACGAGGCGTCGCTCGCCTTCCACGAACGAATGGGCTTCACCGGCGTCGAAGAGCGCGAGACCGAGTACGGGCTGCGCGTACTCATGATGGAAAAGCTGCTGTGAGCGGACGACTCGAGGCGATCTGGATCAAGCGCGCCCACATGGGCCCGATGGACGCGGCGAGCGACGCGGAGCTGATCGCGGGCCACGGCATCCGGGGCAACGCCGATCAGGGACGCCGCCGGCAGGTGACGGTCATCGATCGAGGCGCATGGGAATCGATGATGGAGGAGCTGGGCGAAGGCGTGGCGCCCTCGGCGCGTCGCGCGAACCTGCTCGTGAGCGGTGTGGACCTCGCCGGCTCACGCGGCCGCGTACTGCGCGTCGGCGCGTGTCGTCTGGAGATCGGCGGGGAGACGCGCCCGTGCTATCGGATGGACGAGGCGCTGGAAGGATTGCAGGACGCGTTGCGGAAGGACTGGCGCGGCGGCGTCTTTTGCGTCGTGCTGGACGACGGCGTCATCCGTGTAGGGGATGAGGTGCGGCTGGAGGCTTGATCGACGATTCGGCGCCTCGCTCGCGCGGGCCAAATACCTCGAGCCGGTTCTTGCCCGCGAGCTTGGCTCCGTAGAGCGCATGGTCGGCGCGCCGCACGAACTCCTGCACGTCGTGTCCCAGATCCTCCGGCGCGACGGACGCGATGCCGATGCTGAGGGTAACCACCAGGTCCAGACCGGGCACGAGCCCGATCGCATTGGCGGCTATCGCCTCCTGGAGCTTCGCCGCGACGACGCGTGCGCCGTTCTCGTCCGTCGCCGGCAGCAGCATCACGAACTCCTCGCCGCCGTAGCGCGCGACCACGTCCGTCACGCGACTGACGCTTCGCAGGACGTCCGCCACTCCGCGCAGCGCGCGGTCACCGATCAGGTGACCATAGCGGTCATTGACCTCCTTGAAGTCGTCGATGTCGATCATGGCGACGGAGATCGGCTCAAAGCCGCGCCCGGCCCGGGACAGCTCGAGCGCGAACCGCTCCTCGAAGACGCGACGGCGCGCCAGCCCGGTAAGCGCGTCGTGGCGGGCGAGGTGGAAGAGTCGCGCATTCTCGAGCATCGCCGACGCCTGCTGCGCCAGCATCTGGAGATGCGTCAGGTCGTCGCGGTCGAGCGAGGACAGCACGCGTTCGCCGCTCAGCGTCAGCACCGCGACGAGGTCGTCGCCGAGATTGAAGGGCACCAGGCACTCGGCGCCAAGAAGCTCCAGCATTACCGGCAGGTCGCGGCACCCCGAGCCGATCCGATCCTGCCAGCTCCCGGGTCCGCGCATCATGACCGCGCCGGGTGCGCCCACCCAGCAGTTGCGCAGATCCGAGCCAGTCATCACCGCGCCCCGCACCTCGTCGCCGAATCGGAAGGCGCCGGAAAGGGCACGCACCCGGTAGAACTCCCGCGAATCGTCCCGCAGGAGCAGCGCCGCGGACTGGAGCTGGAGCGAGCGCCGCAGCCGCCGCGTCAGATGCGAGGCGACCGCGTCCAGATCCGTGCGCCGCGCGAGCGACGGGATCAGCGTGCTGTGCAGGCGCCGCAGTCGGATCTTGCCGGGGAAGAACACCGCATCCATGAGGCCTCGTGCGGCGCGCAGCACGGGCTGGAGCGCCACCGCGAGGAGCATCAGCGCGGCGCCCACGTGCCACGCCTCCAGCCGGATGCCGAGCGTCGTCCGCATGAGGTCGGCCGCGCCCAGCAGCAGTACGTAGAGGGCGCCCACCGCGAACGCAGTCGCGCTGCCGTAGATCAGACCCTTCCGCACCACCAGCCCCATGTCGAAGAGCTGATAGCCGATGACCGCGACGAACAGCGCGACCGCCTCGATCAGGATCACCGCCGCCTGGAGCGCCAGGTCCCACTCGGCCGACACCGGCGCGCCGTCCGCGACCAGCGTGACCAGGAAGGAGTAGGCGATGTAGAGCGTCCACGGCGCGATGCCGGCGAATACGATCATCGCCTGGCGCTTCGCCTGGACCGAGCGATAGCGGAGCGCGGCGGTCCCGAGCAGCAGCAGCGCGCCCAGCCCGCCGTACAGGTAGCCGCCCGTGTTCAGCAGCGCGTCCACTCGCCGCGCCGTCGGCAGATCCAGCGCGATCGGCAGGAAGTCTCCCCTGCCGCTCCCGAGGATCTGATCGGCGTACATGAGCACCGTGAACAGGCCGATCGCGAGCGCGAGGCCGTAATGCAGCGGTAGGAACCAGCGACGCCGGTCCGCCAGCCGGTGCGGGTCCGGTATGATCGAGGCGAGGTGGACGTAGAGTGCCAGCGGCAGCGCGTAGATGAACGAGCCGCCCACCACCGTCGTCCAGAGCAGGAAGCCGTTCGGCTGCGACAGGTCCAGAACCGGCCACACGATCGTCAGCGTGCTCACCGCCTGCGCGGCGACGAACACGTGCACCCGCCGGTCGCTTGGCCGCCGGTGCAGCGCGGCCAGCGACAGCGACGCGTACAGCGCCACCACGAGGGCGTAGATCCATTCGCTGCCGCTCAGCTCCGTCCAGCCGTGCACGAGGCCGACCACCCAGAGGGTGATCGCGCCCGCATAGAACAGCGCGAGCAGCGATACCGGTCTTCGCAGCGTCATTCGATCGATCGCGTGAGTCCCGCCGACCGGGAGAGAGGCGGCCGGTCTGCTTCAGGCGTTGCCGAAGCCTGTCGGGGAAGAGAGTACCCGAAATGTAATGGAGTTTTCCGCTGTCTTACAAGCCCCCTGTAACGGAAGGTTCCACGACGCCGTTCACCCTGCTGCGAGTAGGCGTGCGAGTGCCTGACCCCCGCTGCACGGGGGATCATCTGGAGTTCCGGCAGCCGCAGCGGTCCGGCGACGATTGCCCATGCCGTCGCAGGCACAGAGATTCGGCGCGTGCCACTCTCCCTGCTTCTGGTCGCGCTCGGGCGGTGCCCTGGGTGCCGCGCTCCGCTACGGCTCGGTCGAGGCGGTGCAGCGGCTGATGGGCAATGCGTTCCCATGGGGCACGCTGTTCGTAAATGTCGTCGGTTCGTTCGCGCTCGGCTTTCTGCTGCTCGCGATGGAGCGCATGGAGCTGTCGGAAGAGGTGCGTCACTTCGCCGCGATCGGGGTGCTCGGAGCGTTCACAACCTTCAGCGCGTTCAGCTGGGATATCATCTGGCTGATGCGAGAGGGCGAGTGGCTGCGCGCCGGAGTCTATGCGACGGGCAGTGTGGCGGTGGGGGTCACGGCTCTGGTCGCGGGGGGGGGCCTCCTCGCCTCGACCGTCCTGTCCGCGCCGGGCTGACGGGTGATCGATGGAAGCATACGACCCGGATGAGATGATCGCGGAAGCGCGGCGGCAGCGCCGGCTGGTCGAGAGGATGACGGCGTCGCTGGACGAGGCTGCGTTCGCGGCCGCACCGGCGCCGGGCGGCTGGTCTGTGGGACAGTGCCTGGAGCATCTGGCGCTGATCAACCAGGTGTATCTGGACGCGATCGAGGACGCGGCGCAGCGCGGCCAGGGCGGGCCACATGGCCGCGGCCGGCGCCGAAAGCGGCGGCACGGCTGGCTGGGCAATGCCTTCGTGCGCTCGCTCGAGCCGCCGGTGAGGCTGAAGGGCAGGGCGTTCGCGGCGACCGTGCCCCAGGGCCGCTCGCGCGATCAAGTGCTGAGCGCATTTTTCGCGGCGCAGGACCGGCTCGTTCTCGCGATCGAGGCGGCGCGCGGACTCGACTTCGCGCGCGTGCGCATGTCGTCGCCGTTCTTCAGGCTGCTGCGGCTGTCGCTCGGCCAGGCCTTCGGCGCGGTGCTGGCCCACAATCGTCGTCACATCCGCCAGGCCGAAGACGTCCTCGAGAGGAAGGTGTGAAGTGCCACAGACCGTGATCCAGGTCGATGCGTTCACGAGCCAGCCGTTTGCCGGCAATCCGGCCGCCGTCTGCATCCTGGTGAAGCCGCGCGACGAGGAGTGGATGCGCCGGGTCGCGCGCGAGATGAACCTGTCGGAGACTGCCTTCGTCGTGCGCCACGGGGACGAGTGGCTGCTGCGCTGGTTCACGCCCATGGTCGAAGTGGATCTGTGCGGCCACGCGACGCTCGCGACCGCGCACGTGCTCTTCGAGGACGGGCACGCCACGCGCGACGAGGCGGTCCATTTCCAGACGCGGAGCGGGCGCTTGACTGCGCGCTCGACTGGAGGCTGGATCGAGATGGATTTCCCGTCCGCGCCGCCGCGGCCGATGAGTGCGCCCGCCGGTCTGCTCGAGGCGATCGGCGTGACGGACGGCGATGCCGCATTCGTCGGCACCAACGACAGCGACTGGCTCATCGCGATCCAGGGCGCCGATCGCCTGCGGGCGCTCGCGCCGGACATGAACCGACTCGCCGGCGTCGAAGCGCGCGGCGTCATCGTCACCGCACCCAGCGACGACGAGAAGTGGGACTTCGTGTCCCGCTTCTTCGCCCCCGCCGTCGGCGTGCCGGAGGATCCCGTGACCGGATCCGCCCACTGCTGCCTCGCTCCCTACTGGGCGGAGCGACTGGACCGCAACGAGCTGGTCGGCTGGCAGGCGTCCGCGCGGGGAGGCGAAGTACGCGTACGGCAGGAGGGCGCGAGAGTCATGCTGACCGGGCAGGCGGTCACGGTGATGCGGGGCGCGTTGCTCGGATAGGGGTTGTCCGCCACCTGCCGAGCACGAGCACGTTGCACGTGCACGTGCACGAATGGCGTCGGCCGCTTCCCCCTTCGAGTTTTCGCCGGAGACTATCAACCGCCGCCGAAGCCGTGGGCGGGTGAGTGTCGGAACGACGGCGATCAGTCCAGGACCTGCACGTACACCTGCACGTGCTCGTGCTCGGCAGTCGACATCAGGACGACGAGCGCCGCGTCCGCCTCGTCCTTCCTGCCGTCGCTGGTGCTCATCATGTCTCCAGGGTGGCCTAGGCCAGCCGCTCGTAGCCGGGAAGCGTGAGGAAGGGGACGAAGTCGGCGTCGAGAACGAGGCGGTCGAGCAGCACGGCGGCCTCGTCCAGCCGGTGCTCCTGCGCCGACATCTGCTCGCGCAATGAGTCGAGCTGCTCCGCGCGCACCTCGCGATAGAGATCGGCGGACATAATGTCGCCGTCGGCGAGCGCGACGGAATGCCGGCGCCACTGCCAGAGCTGCGCGCGCGAGATCTCGGCGGTCGCCGCGTCTTCCATCAGGTTGAAGAGCGCGGCCGCTCCCACACCGCGCAGCCACGAGTCGATGTAGAGGATGGCGACGGCGACGTTCTGCGCCACACCCTCCCGCGTCACCCCCGCGTCGGGAATGCGCACGTCCAGCAGCTCGGACGCCGCGACATCGACGTCCTCGCGCAGCTCGTGCTTCTGGTGCGGCCGCCCTTCGAGCACTTCCTCGAATGCGGTGCGTGCGACGGGCACGAGGTCCGGATGCGCGACCCAGGTGCCGTCGAAGCCGTCGCGGCTCTCGCGCACCTTGTCGTCTCGCACCTTCGCGAGCGCCTTCTCGTTCAGCTCGGGATCCTTCCGTGTGGGAATGAAGGCGGCCATGCCTCCCATCGCATGGGCCCCGCGGCGGTGGCAGGTGCGCACGAGCAGCTGCGCGTACGCGCGCATGAACGGCACGCGCATGGTCACCTCGCCGCGATCCGGCAGCACGAAGTCCGGCCGGTTCCTGAACTTCTTGATCACGCTGAAGATGTAGTCCCAGCGGCCGGCGTTGAGGCCCGACGCGTGCGCGCGCAGCTCGTAGAGGATCTCGTCCATCTCGAGCGCGGCGAGAATCGTCTCGATGAGCACGGTCGCGCGGATGCTTCCCTGCGGGATGCCCAGCTCGTCCTGCGCGAAGACGAAGACATCGTTCCAGAGCCGCGCCTCGAGGTGGCTCTCAAGCTTCGGCAGGTAGAAGTAGGGCCCCGTTCCGCGCGCGAGCGATTCCTCCGCGTTATGGAAGAAGTAGACGCCGACATCGAAGAGCGAGGCGGAGACCGGCGTACCGTCGACGAGGACGTGCTTCTCGGGCAGGTGCCAGCCGCGCGGCCGGACGACCAGCGTCGCGATGTCGTCGTTCAGCCGGTAACTCTTCCCCTCGGCTGTGTCGAGCGACAGCTCGCGGCGGATGGCGTCCTGGAGATTCACCTGGCCGGCGATCACGTTCTCCCACGTCGGGGAGAGCGAGTCCTCGAAGTCGGCCATGAAGACGTTCGCGCCCGAGTTGAGCGCGTTTATCATCATCTTGCGGTCGACGGGCCCGGTGATCTCGACGGTGCGACGCTCGAGGTCCGCGGGTGCGGGCGCGACGCGCCAGTCGCCATCGCGCACGCCGCGGGTCTGCTTCAGGAAGTCGGGCATCTCGCCTCCGTCGATGCGCTTCTGTCGCACCTCGCGCGCGCGGAGCAGCTCGAGCCGGCGGGTATCGAAGGTGTCGTGCAGTCGGCGCACGAAAGCGAGCGCCTCGGGCGTCAGCACGCGCTCGGCACCGGCGACTTCCGGGCCCTCCACGCTGACCGCTTCGACCATCGGTCGGGACATCACGGACTCCCTGCTGAACGCGGACGACGATTCCCCGGGTGCGGCACTGCTTCACCCATGAGCAAGAATGGCAGTCATCGTGCCACGCTGCCCGGAGGAAGTTGCCGAGACCGACCGCATTCCCCGCCATCGCGAGGATCAGCCCGAGGCGAGTGCCCCAGGCTTCATTCGGGTTGCTCATGGAAGATGCTGCCGCCCGCGTGAACGGGCGATGTCGAGGGGCCGGCCCGCATTCGCGGGCCGGACGTGGAAGATAGCCGACCCCCCCGGGATCCGGACAAGGACCCCGGGACGGAGCGAGCGGCGGGCGACGCTGCCCGGG
Organism: Longimicrobiales bacterium; assembly: GCA_035512635.1. Classification (GTDB taxonomy): domain Bacteria; phylum Gemmatimonadota; class Gemmatimonadetes; order Longimicrobiales; family RSA9; genus DATKDR01. The sequence continues at coordinate 14,006 of DATKDR010000033.1, forward strand.
GGCGCGGCCGAAATCGCGGAGGGGGCCGCGCCGGGACGTCGAGTGTGAAGCGGGGTAATCACTGGCCGGACCCGACCTCTGGCCCCACTATCGCGGAGCCGACGCTTTTTCGACCGGGAGGCGATGCATCCTCGATGAACCCACGTGAAGAGCTGCTGAACGTCGTCACGCACGGCTTCGGTGTCATCGCCAGCCTGGCCGGTGCCGCGCTGCTGGTGACGCTCGCGGCGCTGCGCGGCGATGTCTGGGCCGTGGTGGGCGTAGCCGTCTTCTCGGCGACGCTGCTCCTGCTCTACGTCGCTTCGACGCTCTATCACGCCGCGCGCGATCCGCAGCGCAAGGCGCGCCTAATGTTATTCGACCACTGCGCCATCTACGTCCTGATCGCCGGCAGCTACACCCCCTTCATGATCGGCGCGCTGCGCGGCGGCTGGGGCTGGAGCCTGCTCGGCGTCATCTGGGCGCTCGCCCTGCTCGGCATCGCCTTCAAGCTCCGCTACCGCGGGCGCTACAGCCTGTTCTCCACCGGCGTCTACATCGCGATGGGATGGCTGGTCGTCATCGCCGCGGTGCCGATGCTCGAGCAGATCCGCCCGGTGGCGCTGGCGTGGCTGGTGGCAGGCGGCCTGGCCTACACGCTGGGCGCGCCGTTCTACCAGTGGGCGCGCTTCCGCTACGCCCACACCGTCTGGCACCTCTTCGTACTCGGCGGCAGTGCGTGTCACGCGATCGCCGTCGCCCTCCAGATCTGACATCGCGCCCGTCGAGCTGCCGTGAGCGAACCGCTGCGCATCACCGAGGATCTCGTCGTTCCCACGACGGAGCTCGTTTTCCGCGCGACGCGATCCGGCGGTCCGGGCGGCCAGCATGTGAATACGTCGTCGACCCGCGTCGAGCTCACCTGGGACGTGGCCTCGTCACCCTCGCTCAGCGAAGATCAGCGCGAGCGAATTCTGGAGAAGCTCGACCGCCGCACGGATGCGAGCGGCGTCCTGCGCCTGACCGACGCCGGCACGCGCAGCCAGCACCGCAACCGCGAGCGCGTCACCGCCCGCTTCGTGGATCTCGTCGCCGGTGCGCTGCATACGCCGAAGCGGCGCAGGAGGACGAAGCCGACTCGCGCCTCGAAGCAGGCCCGGCTCGAGTCGAAGAAGCGACGTTCCGAGACCAAAAAGCTCCGCGGGCAGGTCGATCCGAAGGACTGAGCGACAGCGCCGCTATCGAGAGATCCAGGAGAGATGAGGATGACAGAGGGCCGGAAACCGGACGACGCCACGCTCAGGCAGCGCCTCACGCCGGAGCAGTATCAAGTCACGCAGCAGCAGGGGACGGAACGAGCGTTCACGGGCGAGTACTGGGACAACAAGCGCGACGGCATCTACCGCTGCGTCGTTTGCGGCGAGCCGCTGTTCGGCTCCGATATGAAGTACGAATCGGGTACCGGCTGGCCCAGCTTCTTCCAGCCGCTCGATCCGAACCGGGTGGAAGCCGAGGAGGACACGACCCTCGGCATGCGACGCACGGAGGTGCACTGCGCGAACTGCGGCGCCCACCTCGGCCACATCTTCCCCGACGGGCCGCGCCCGACCGGACTCCGCTACTGCCTCAACTCCGCCTCGCTGAAGTTCGAGGAGCAGCCGGAGGACGAGACCCGGTGAACGCATCGCCCGCAAAAACGGTCGAGGAAAGGACCCGCTGCGGCTGGCCCGGCGCCGACCCGCTCATGATCGCCTATCACGACGACGAGTGGGGCACGCCGACACACGACGACGGCCAGCACTTCGAGTACATCGTGCTCGACTCGTTCCAGGCCGGCCTCTCGTGGCGCACCATCCTGCACAAGCGCGAGAACTTCCGCGCGGCGTTCGCCGACTTCGATCCGGAGCGCGTCGCCCGTTTCGGCAAACGCGACGTCGAGCGGCTGATGCGCGACGTCGGCATCGTCCGCAACCGGCAGAAGATCGAGGCGACCATCGGCAATGCGCGCGCATTCCTCGAGCTGCGCGTGGCCGAGGGCGGCTTCGACCGGTTCATCTGGGGCTTCACCGGCGGAGTCACGCTGCGCAACGCCTGGGCGTCCGAGCAGGAAGTGCCGCCGCGAACCCCGGAGTCCGACGCGATGAGTCGCGCGCTGAAGGAGCGGGGCTTCCGCTTCGTCGGCAGCACCATCTGCTACGCCTACATGCAGGCGGCCGGGATGGTCGACGATCACGTCGTGTCGTGTTTCCGGCATGGAGCCGGTAGCTGAGGCGCCGACGGCTCGAGCAATGCCGCCCGGGGGCTCGGCAGGTATAGCCGGCGCAGCTCCTCGGTGTCCTAACTGGTGGACAGCGAACGACTTCCGGGAGGACGGCTCAGCCCGTCCGCGTGGGGGCCGGGGGTGGCATCGGGCTTGCGCCTGATCCGGTGCCGGGTGGTTCGTGGGCCGTAATCCGCACAACCGAGGGAATCGAGATGAACATGCGAGTTCGCAGTTCGGCGAGCGTCGCCGCGCTCACGGCGTTTTTCGCGCTGGGCACGGTAGGCTGCTCCACGTGGGAAGGCATGGGCAACCGCGAGCGCGGCGCCGTGATCGGCGCGGGCGGAGGCGCGGTCGCGGGTGGCGTGATCGGGCACCAGGTCGGCAACACGGCGGCGGGCGCCATCATCGGCGCCGCGGTCGGTGGCGCGGCCGGCGCGATCATCGGCCATCAGATGGATCAGCAGGCGAAGGAGATGGACGACATCGCCGGCGCCGAGGTCCAGCGTGTGGGCGAGGGCATCGTCGTGACGTTCGATAGCGGCATCCTGTTCGACTTCGACTCGGATGCGCTGCGTTCGAACGCGCGGGCGAACCTGTCGGAGCTAGCGGCGAGCCTCCAGCGCCATCCGGATACCGAGGTGCTGATCGTCGGTCACACCGACGCGGTCGGCTCGGACGACTACAACATGAACCTCTCGTACCGCCGCGCGAATTCGGCCGCGCAGTACCTGCAGACGCAGGGCGTGTCGAGCGCGCGTGTCGAGACCGCGGGTCGCGGCGAGACGGAGCCGATCGCCTCGAACGACTCCGAGGCCGGCCGGCAGGAGAACCGCCGCGTGGAGATCGCGATCTTCGCGAGCGAGGAGATGCAGGACGAGGCGCGGGCGGCCGCCGCGCGGCAGTAGGCCGCAGGCCCGTAGGCGGTAGGCGGTAGGCGGTATGGAGGGGTCGGGGCGCGCAGCGCTCCGGCCCCTTTGTCGTTAGGCTGAGGCGCGATGCAAATCGGTAGACCGACCGGTGAACTCTGACGCCTGACGCCTGACGCCCAAAGCCCCGTGCCCCAAATCCCCCGCATCCACCACCTCACCGTGCGCCGCACCGCGCGCTACTGCACGCAGGGCGGGGGCGCAGGCGTGCGCTCCGTCTGGTACGTGCTGCACGGCTACCGTCAGCTGGCGGAGCGGTTCATCATACGATTCGCCCCGCTCGCCACGCCGCAGCGCCTGATCGTCGCGCCGGAGGCGCTCAATCGATTCTATCTGGACGACGACGACGGGCTGAGCGCGCACGGGCCGGACTCACCGGTCGGGGCGACGTGGATGACACGACATGATCGTGCGACGGAGATCGGCGACTACGTCGCGTACCTCGACGAGCTGGATCGGTGGCTCGCGCAGGTCGATGACGTGCGGCGTGTCGTGCTGGGCTTCTCGCAGGGTGCCGCGACGGCGGCGCGCTGGGCGGTCTTCGGCCGCCGCCGCCTCGATCGGCTGGTGCTGTGGGGCGGCGTGCTGCCACACGATCTGCCGATCGAGGACCACGTCGCCCGCCTGCGCATCCTCGCGCCGACGATCGTCTACGGCGAGCGCGATCCCGCGCTGCCCGCGCACCGCGCGCAGGCGGAAGTCGAGCGCCTGGCGGCCCGCGACATCGAAGCGACGGTGCTCACCCACCCGGGTGCCCATGCGATCGACGCGGACGCACTCGCGCGTTTGGCTGCGACTCTCGATCCGCCGAGCGAGTGAGGACGGAGACTGAAGACCGAGGACTCGCGCCGGCCACCGAATACCGAATACCGGCTACCGCAGTCATTCCGCGGGCTCGCCGGCAGGACGCCGGCCGGGCACTCGCTGTCCTCGCACCGTGACGATCACCGCGACCCCGCCGACGATGACCGCCGCGGCCAGGAGCAGCCGGGGCGTGATCGGCTCGCTCGCGAGGAGCCAGCCGAGGAAGACGGCGACGACGGGATTCACGTAGGCGTACGTCGACACGTGCGCGGGCGTCGCATGACGCAGCAGCCAGATGTACGCGGAATAGCCGACGATCGAGCCGGCCAACAACAGGTACAGCAGCGCGAGCAGCGAGCGCGCGGAGACGGCGGCGAGGTCCAGCTCCCCGAGCTCCCCCGTCAGCAATCCGGCGAGCAGCAGCAGGACTCCGCCGCCCGCCATCTGCACCGCGGTCGCCATCATCGGTGAGGAGGGCTGCACCGCGCCTCTCGAGTAGAGCGAGCCCCAGGCCCAGGAGATCGACGCGAACACCAGCGCGAGCGCGGGGATGAGCGGAACGGCGCCGCTGCCGAGCGTCTGCGGTCCGACGAGGATGATCAGGCCGAGGAACCCCATGCCGATGCCCGCCATCGTCCGTGGCGCGGGTCGCGGGCCGGTGCCGCGCAGCCAGTCGAAGACGACGATCCAGATGGGCATGGTCGCGACCAGCAGCGCGGCGATGCCCGAGACGACGTACTGCTCCGCCCACACCACGCCGCCGTTGCCACCCAGCAGCAGGAAGGCACCCACGATGAAGCCATCGCGCCAGTTGCGGCGCGTCGGATGCTCGGCGCCGCGTGCGATCAGCACGCCATAGAGGATCGCGCCCGCGGTCAGGAAGCGCGCGCCCGCCATCAGGAACGGGGGCAGCGTCTCGAGCGCGAACCGGATCGCGAGATAGGTCGAGCCCCAGATGATGTAGATCGCGGCGAATGCCGCGATCAACTTGCCGCGCGGGGCCGGATTGTGGACTGTGCCGGTCGACATGGCGGCGGATGATACCGGTCGGCCGCTCGCCTCGACAGGAGCATCGGCATGCGGCTGGAGCACGAGATTCTCGAGCTGCGCACGCGGCACGCGTTCAACATCGCGCGCATGAAGGGCGACTTCGTGCGCCGGACCGTGCACGTGCGGCTGATCGCGGACGACGGCACCGAAGGATGGGGCGAGGCGCCGGTTTCGACGCCGTATTACGGCGAGACGGCCGACACCGTCGTCGCGGTGCTGCCGCTCCTCCAGGCCGCGCTGACGAGGGCTTTCGAGGAAGCGCGCGCCGAGACCCTGCCGATCGAGGTGATCGAGACCGTGATGAACGGGGCGATCGGCTACAACCGCGGCGCGAAGGTCGCCGTGTCCGCCGCGCTGCACGACCTCCTGGGCAAGCGCATCGGCGAGCCGCTCTGGCGCATGTGGGGTCTCGATCCGGACAGCGCGCCACGCTCCAGCTACACGATCGGCATCGACGAGCCGCACCTCATGGCGCAGCGCGCCCGCGAGGCCGCCGGCTTCCCGATCCTCAAGATCAAGATCGGCACCCCGCGCGACGAGGAGATGCTGCGCGCGATCCGCGACGCCGCGCCCGACGTCGCCCTCAAGGTCGACGCGAACACCGCCTGGTCCGTGCAGCAGGCGATCGACCGTCTGCCCATGCTCGAGGAATTCGGCGTCGAGCTGCTCGAGCAGCCGCTGCACCCCGACGATCTGGACGGCTTCGCGCGCCTGCGCGAGCGATCCGGCATCCCCGTCTACGCCGACGAGTCCTGTCTCCTCCTCGCCGATGTCCATCGACTCGCCGGTCGCGTGGACGGCATCAACATCAAGCTCGCCAAGTGCGGCTCACTCCTTGAGGCACAACGCATGATCGACGCGGCCCGCGAATACGGCATGGGCGTCATGCTCGGCTGCATGCTGGAGACGACGCTGGGCATCGCCGCCGGCGTCCAGCTCGCCCCGCTCGTCGATCACCTCGATCTCGATGGCGCCCTCCTCCTCGCGGAGGATCCGATCGAGGGGCCGGGAGTCGAGCCCGACGGGACCCTACGCTTCAACCAGAAGGCCGGTCTCGGCGTGGGAAGAAGGCATTAGAAGGCGAAAAAAAGCGGAGGAAGCCTCGCTCCCTCCGCTCGTTCGACGCAGACGCTCACCCGGACCTCACGACCCTGCCCGATCGCCTCGATCGCCCTGTCCCGCCTCCGTCTCGTTCTCCGCATCCCTGCGCTGATCCTGCGACAGCGAGCGACTCACGTCGTCCTGCTCCGTGAAGCGGCCCTCGTCATCGCGCCGCACGTATCGCTTGTCGCCCTCGTTCGGCTCGATCAGTTCGCGCTTGCCTTTCGTCATGTTCGACATCCTCCCGTTGCGGGTTCACATGCCGTCGACGTAAGTGCAAGCCCCATACCGACTTATCGAATCCAAAACCCAAAGCCCAAAGCCCAAAGCCCAAAGCCAAGGGCCTAGTCGCTCTCCCGTACACACGTCAGCACCTCTTCCGCGTGTCCTTTGACCCTGACGCCATACATGCATTCCTGCAGCCGGCCGTCCTCGCCGATCACGAAGGTCGATCGCTCGATGCCCATCGATTTGACGCCGAAGCGATTCTTCTCCTTCCAGACGTCGTACTTCTTCGCGACCTCCTTGTCGGTATCGGCGAGGAGGCGGAACGGCAGACCGAGCTTGTCGCGGAAGGCCGCGTGTCGACTGACCGGATCGGGACTCACGCCGAGGACCTCGGCGTCCAGCGCCTCGAACCCCGCGTACTGATCGCGGAATTCGGCCGCCTCGATCGTTCAGCCGGGGGTGAAGTCCTTGCCGTAGAAGAAAAGGACGACCTTGCGGCCGCGCAGCTGCGAAAGTGTTACCGTCGAGCCGTCGTCGGCCTCGAGCGTGAAGTCGGGGGCGGGATCACCGGGTTTGAGCATGTCGGGCTTCGGCTGTGGGTCAACACCTTCACGGCGCGGCGTCTGCATGGCTTCCGCACAACGTGCGCCCAGTGCAGAAGAGGAGCCGGAAATGACGATGACGCAAGGGAAACAGCAGCGAGGCGAGAAGGCAGATCCTCGTCCGCACAGTGCGGAGCGGCCCGCGGAGCAGGCGGATCCGACGCCGCGCGAGGATCTGACGGCATTCGAGCGGGTCAATTTCCAGTTCGACCGCGCGGCGCGGGAGCTGGCGCTGCACGAGCACACACAAATCGCGCTCAAGACGCCGTTCCGCGAGATCATGGTGGAGATCCCCATGGTCTCGGATGGCGACATGCAGACCTTTCACGGATACCGCGTGCAGCACAATGCGGCACGCGGTCCGATGAAGGGCGGCATCCGCTACCATCCGCACGTGGACCTGGATGATGTGCGCGCGCTCGCGTCGCTCATGACCTGGAAGACGGCCGTCGTCGATATTCCCTACGGCGGCGCGAAGGGCGGCATCGACATCGACCCGCGGATGTGCCCGAGGAACCAGGTGGAGCGCATCACGCGCACGTTCATCGAGCGCATCCACAAGTTCATCGGCCCGGACCAGGACATCCCGGCGCCCGACGTGAACACGGACGGCCAGGTCATGGCGTGGATCGTCGACCAGTACGCGAAGTTCGCCGGCTGGTCACCCGCGGTCGTCACCGGCAAGCCGCTCGAGCTGGGCGGCTCGGAAGGCCGCATCTCGGCGACGGGCCGCGGCGTGGCGGTGGCGACTGCGCTCGCTGCGGCCGACATGGGCCTCGACCTGTCGAACGCGCGCGTTGCGGTGCAGGGCTACGGCAACGTCGGCTCCTGGTCCGCGCGTTTCCTGCGCGAGATGGGCGCCACCATCGTCGCCGTGAGCGACGTCGAGGGCGGCGTCTTCAGCGGCGACGGCTTCGACATCGACGCGCTCGACAGCGCGGTTTCCGCGGACGGCAGCGTGGTCGGCGTCGCGGGCGCCGAGCGGATCAGCAACGAGGATCTGCTCACGCTCGACGTGGACGTGCTCGTGCCGGCCGCACTGGGCGGCGTCCTGAATGGCACGAACGCCGGCGACGTGCGGGCGAAGCTGATCGTCGAAGGCGCGAACGAGCCGACCACACCGACCGCAGACGCAGTGTTCGAGGAGCACGGTATCGTTGTCGTTCCGGACATCCTGGCCAATGCCGGCGGCGTTACGGTCTCGTATTTCGAGTGGGTGCAGAACATTCAGAAGTTCAAGTGGTCGGCCGCGCGCGTCGACGAGGAGCTGACGCGCATCATGGAGGCCGCGTGGCACAACGTGCGAGCGCGCGCGAACGACGCAGGTGTACCACTGCGCACCGCCGCCTTCATGGTCGCGATCGAGCGCGTGGCGGCTGCGATGCGGCTGCGCGGGCTCGTGGCCTGAGGACGACAGGACGTCACCGACCTTACGAGGGGTGGAGGGTCGACGCCCTCCGGGGTATGATTCAGGTCATGCAGACGCCGAAACGAAGACAGACCGCGACGGTCGACGTGGGCGGGATCCTCATCGGATCCGGCCATCCCGTCGTCGTGCAGTCGATGACGAACACGGACACCGCCGATGCCCCGTCGACGGCCGAGCAGGTGGAGGCGCTCCACCGCGCCGGCAGCGAGCTGGTGCGCATCACCGTCAACAACGACGAGGCGGCGCGCGCCGTGCCCGGCATCGTCGAGCGGCTACGCGCGCGCGCGATCGACGTGCCCATCGTCGGCGACTTCCACTACAACGGTCATCTGCTGCTGACGAAGTACCCGGACACCGCGCGCGCGCTCGACAAGTATCGCATCAACCCGGGCAACGTGGGCGCGAAGCGACGCGACGAGAACTTCCGCACGATCGTCGAGATCGCCGTCGCCAACCGGAAGCCCGTCCGCATCGGCGTGAACTGGGGCTCGCTCGATCAACAGCTCCTGACGGAGATGATGGACGAGAACGCGCGCAACGGCTCGCCGCTCGACGCGCGCGCGGTGATGATCGAGGCGATGCTCGAGAGCGCGCTCCGCTCCGCCGCTCTCGCCGAGGACGTCGGCCTGCCGCACGATCGCATCATCCTGTCCGCGAAGGTGTCCGGCGTGCAGGACCTGGTGGAGGTCTACCGCAAGCTCGCCGCGCGCTGCGATTACCCGCTGCACCTCGGGCTGACCGAAGCCGGCATGGGCATGAAGGGCATCGTCGCCGCGACCGCCGGCATCGGCGTGCTGCTCCAGGAAGGCATCGGCGACACCATCCGCGTGTCGCTCACCCCCCGCCCGGGCGGCGACCGCACCGAGGAAGTCCAGGTCGCGCAGCAGATCCTCCAGTCGCTCGAGCTGCGCAGCTTCAAGCCCCAGGTCACGTCCTGCCCCGGCTGCGGCCGCACGACGTCCACGTTCTTCCAGGAAATGGCCGAGGAGATCCAGGGCTACATCGAGCGACGCATGCCCGCCTGGCGCGAGACCAGCCCCGGCGTCGAGGAGCTGAAGGTCGCCGTAATGGGCTGCGTCGTGAACGGCCCCGGCGAATCGAAGCACGCCAACATCGGCATCTCGCTGCCCGGCACGTTCGAGGAGCCGGTCGCGCCGGTATACGTCGACGGCGCGCTCAACACGACGCTGCGCGGCGACGCCGTCGTGCCGGAATTCCTGAAGCTGCTAGAAGACTACGTCGCGAGGAGATACGGCGCCCGAGACTCGAGCGCCGAGCCGGCCACCGTCTGACTCCGCCCCGTCCCGATGACCGGACCTCCTATTCCGACGCCCCCGCGTCGGTTTCTTTTTGTAATGCACCGGCTCCTGAGCCAGAGGTGAGCCCTCCAATCCGCAACCATGTAGACGATGTAGACGATGTAGACGACGTAAACGATGTAGACGATGTAGACGCTGTAGACGCTGTAGACGACGTAGACGATGTAGACGATGTAGACGATGTAGACGTCGTCTACAGGCTTTGCGAATGAGGTATCCCTTCCTCTTCTGCGGAGGAGCATGAGCGACGGAGACAACGGAACGCCAGAGCGGCAGGGTCGGTTCGCGTGGGAATGGCTGCCTGACGAACCGGATTCGGTGGATGATGCGTCGAAGGAGGCAGCTTCCGTCCCGCCAGCCGCGCCCTCCATCGACTATGTGGCGTTGCTCGAGAAGCAGATCGAGGAGGCGGAACGACGCGGTCGGGATCGTGAGCGACTGCGTCGTGTTCGCGCCCTCGCCGTTCCCCTGGCGACTCGCCGGAAGCTGCCGCTCGACGTGGGGCGGGAGACGGGGACGTCGTCGCCAATATCCGCTCGCCTGCCGCGGTGGCTCGACGAGCAGCTTCGTCGCGAGTTCGAGCGGCTGGAAGTGAGTCCATCCGTCGCGCTGCGTCAGATTCTCGAGGAGTGGTGGGTACAGCGCCGCTATCCTGCGCTCGAATTTCGATCGACGGCGTTCCTTCGCCTGGCTGCGTTGCGCGGCGGGCCGGCCGTGGCGGAGTGGGCCGGATCCGACCCACGCCCTGAGCTCGGGCCGGCTGAACTGGAGCAGACGCTCGAGTACATCGAGCTGTTCAGGAGTCGAGTCGACGCGGAACTCGGCACCGGCTCGTGAGTGCAACGGGAGTGGTCGAAGGATCAGGAATCCGCCACGAATCGCGTGGCCGAGGCGTTCGAGGAGGCTGCCGCGAACGATTCACTCCCTGCCGAGCGGCAGCCAGAGCGTAAAGACGGAGCCCACGCCCACCTCGCTCAGGACCGAGACGTCGCCGCCCATGGCTCCGGCGAGGCTGCGGGCCATGGCGAGGCCGACACCGCTGCCCGAGGTGCCCGCGGCGTTCTCGAGGCGGACGAACTCCTCGAAGACGGACTCGAGGCGATCCGCCGGGATGCCGGGGCCCGTGTCTTCGACGTGCATCGCGAGCCACGACTGCACGCGTTCGGCCGGACGCTCGCGCTGCTCGGCGGAGATGGTGATCAGGCCGCCGCGCCCCGTGTACTTGACGGCGTTACCGAGCAGGTTCTCGAGGATCTGCCGCACGCGTCGTCGATCGGCGTACACCCTGGGCAGATCGGGCAAGGCTTCGAGCTGGAGCGACAGTCCCGCGGTTTCGGCTACGCTCTGATAGTCGGCGAACAGCTCGCGGAGCAGCGGACCGATCGAGACTGGCTCACGCTCGACGCGCAGCAATCCGGCCTGCGCGCTCGACATGTCGACGAGCTCGCTGACCGTCGCGAGCGCGGCGCTGACGGTCACACGGATGCGCTGCAGGGTCTGCTGCTGTTCTTCGCTGACCGGTCCCTTGAGCCCCATCTGAAGCAGCTCCGCGTAACCCTGGATGACACCGAGCGGGTTCTTCAGGTCGTGCGACACGCCACGGATCAGCTGGTCGCGGGTGCGCGCGGCGCGCAGGCCTTGCGCGCGCTGGCGCGCCGCCTCGGCCGCGAGACGGCGTACGCGTGAGACCAGCCAGGCCACGAGACCGGCCGAGATTAGCGCGAGCAATCCGAGGCCGACGGTCGTCTGGATCTGCAGGCGCTCCAGTCGCCGAACGCGGGCGCGTCGTTCGCCAGCGGACACACCGAGCGAGGCCCTGAGCGAATCGAGCCCCGCAAGCGCGTCGCGGTAGGCACCGAGGCCGAACGACTGCGTGGGGTAAGGGGTCGCGACGGGCGTCAGCGTGCCGGGGACGAACTGCGAATGCCACGCGTCGACGTATGCGGCGGCCGCGCCGATGTCCTCGGCCACGGCAGGAGAGAGACGGCGCGCCTCCTGTGGAAAGCGCAGCGCGCCCCGAGTGGCGGAGTCGCGCATCGCCTGGAGCCCGGCGAGCATGGTGGAATCGCCGGTGAGCACGAAGCCGCGTGCCGCCGCCATCTGCCGCGCCACGTAATAGCGCAGTTCCTCCACGTGACGCGCGGCCGGATCGACGGCGTGATCCAGATCCTCGTGCACCTGGTCCATTTGGCGCTGCACGAGCGCGGGCACGAGAATCAGTGCGAGAAGGGAAAGCAGGACGGCGCCGAGCGCCGCGTAGAGTACGGCGGGTCGCGTTAGCGGTCGGCCGGCGGCGCGAAGCTCGGCGAGCGAGCGGACGGACCCGGAGCGCACCTCGTCGAGCGAGCGCCGCGATCCTCGTTTCAGCGCTCGGAAGGCGCGCTCGGGAACGGAGCCTCCCGGCTCATGTCCGCCGTCTACCCCAAGGTCGGCTCCGGTGCGACGTCGCGTACCGCCCTCAGCCCGAACTCCACGACGTTGTCCTCGTTGAAGCCGAGGCGCTCGAGCGCTTCCTTGCCCGGCGCCGATGCGCCGAAGCGGTCGAGGCCGAGAATTAGGCCGTCGGCGCCGACCCAGCGCTCCCAGCCGAGAGTCACGCCGGCTTCGACCGCGACCTTCGGCACGTCGGGCGGGAGCACGGCCCGCCGGTAATCCTGCGGCTGCTCAGCGAACAGCTCCCAGCAGGGCATCGACACGACGCGCACGCGCAGGCCGTGCTCGGCCTCGAGGCGCGCGCCGGCGCGCAGACACAGCTCGACCTCGGACCCGGTGGCGAGGAAGACGAGGCCGGGCGCGGCGTGCGCATCGCCGGCGGGTTCGGGTGAGGCGGCGGCGGCACCCGTTGCGCCGGACCCCGCCTCGCGCAGCACGTAGGCGCCACGCGCGACGCCGTCGCGCATGGGTGCGGCGTTCGTGTCCAGGATCGGCAGGTTCTGTCGGGAAAGCGCGAGCACGACCGGTCCCTTGCCGCCCGTTGCCGTGGCACCGCCGCGCCCGATCGCGATGCGCCACGCCTCGACGGTCTCGTTCGCGTCCGCGGGGCGGATCACGGTGAGGTGGGGAATCGCGCGCAGGCTCATCAGGTGCTCGACCGGCTGGTGCGTCGGGCCGTCCTCACCCAGCCCGATGCTGTCGTGCGTGAGCACGTAGATGACGTGCAGGCCGGTGAGCGCGGCGAGGCGCATCGACGGCCGCATGTAGTCGGAAAAGATGAGGAATGTGCCGCCGTACGGGATTATGCCGCCGTGCAGCGCCATGCCGTTCAGCGTGGCGCCCATTGCATGCTCGCGAACGCCGAAATGGAAGTTGCGTCCCCCGTGCTCGTCCCGTGAGTGCGCGGGCGCGCCCGTGATCGTCGTGTTGTTCGAGGGGGCGAGGTCCGCCGAGCCGCCGATCAGCGTCGGCAGCGCGCCGGCGAGCGCGTTGATCGCCTTGCCGGACGCGGCGCGCGTCGCCATGGGCTTGGCGGACGCCTCGAAGACCGGCAGCGCGCTGTCCCACCCTCCCGGCAACTCGTGTCGCATGAGGCGCTCGAGCTCGGCCGCGAGCTCCGGCTCCTCCGCGCGGTACGCCTCGAGCTTTTCCCGCCACGTGTGGCTCAGCCCGGCGCCGCGCGTTTTGGCCGCGCCCATGTGCCGCGCGACTTCGACCGGAATCAGGAAGCGGGGCGCGAGCGGCCAGCCCAGCCGTTCCTTCGATGCGATCAGCGCCGCCTCGCCCAGCGGCGAGCCGTGCGCGTCGGCCGTGTCCTGCTTGGGGCTGCCGAAGCCGATGTGCGTGCGCACCGCGATCAGCGACGGCACGTCCGCTTCCGCCTGCGCTTCGCGGATGGCGGCATCGACCGCGTCCAGATCGTTGCCGTCCTCGACGTGCTCCACGTGCCAGCCATACGCCTCGAAGCGCGCCTCGACGTCCTCCGTGAAGGCCAGGTCCGTCGAGCCGTCGATGGAGATCTCGTTGTCGTCGTACAGCGCGATCAGCTTGCCCAGTCCCAGGTGCCCCGCGAGCGAGGCGGCCTCGGACGCGACGCCCTCCATCAGGTCGCCGTCGGAACAGATCGCGTACGTGTAATGATCGATCAGGGTGTGACCCGGCCGATTGAAGCGTGCGGCGAGGAAGCGCTCGGCGATGGCCATGCCGACCGCGTTGCCGAACCCCTGGCCGAGCGGCCCCGTCGTCGCTTCCACGCCCGCGGTGATGTGCGCTTCCGGGTGACCGGGCGTGAGCGAGCCGAACTGGCGGAAGTTGCGGAGCTGGTCGATCGGCAGGTCGTAACCGGTGAGATGGAGCAGACCGTACAGCAGCATCGAGCCGTGGCCGGCGGACAGCACGAAGCGGTCGCGGTCGAGCCACTTCGGATCGGATGGGTCGTGCCGCAGGTGGTTTTGCCACAGCACGTAGGCCATGGCCGCGGCGCCCATCGGCAGGCCGGGGTGTCCCGAATTCGCCTGCTCCACCGCGTCGGCGGCGAGGAAGCGAAGAGTGTTGATGGAGAGGTCGTCGATCGTAGACATGGCTTCGAATGCTTCGGCGGCGCGGCGATTTCCAGGGCGCCGGAATGTCGTGGCTCTGGTCCGCGAGAGCAAACCGCGAGCGGCGCCCCTCGCGCCCGCGCTTCGCAGCCGGTAGTACTGTCGGGGCCGCCATGACTCTTGCAAAGCGCGTTCGCTGACCGGGTGTCGACGAAATCGGAAGGGGAATGGGACGCAGACGGGTCGTAATCGAGGGGATCGAGCCGCAGGTGGAGGGGGGGCGCTTTCCGGCGAAGGCGGTGCTCGGAGAGCGCGTGATCGTCGAGGCGGACGCCTTCACCGACGGGCACGACGCCATCACGGTCGTGCTCCTCCATCGCCGGAAGGGCGCGCGGCGCTGGGACGAAGTCGAGATGACGCCCCTGCCGAACGACCGCTGGCAGGCCGGCTTCGAGGCCGACGAGCTCGGCCGCTACCAGTTCATGGTGGAGGGCTGGGTCGATCCGTTCCTCACCTGGCAGCGCGACATGGTCAAGCGGGTCGCCGCGGGGCAGGACGTCTCGGTCGACCTGCGCATCGGCGCCGCAATCGTCCGCGCGGCCGTCGCGCGCGCCTCCGGCCGCAAGCGGGCCGAGGAGGCCTCTCTCCTCGCCGCCGGCGCCGACGCCCTCGAGAGGCGCGATTCCAGCTGGACCTTGGCCGCGCTCGACCTCGGCCTGGCTCCCGGGATGGCCGAGGCCGCGCCCGCTCCCGTGGCGGCTCATGGCGGCCACGCGGCGCGCTCCGGGGTGCTGGTGGATCCCGAGCAGGCCGGCGCCGAGGATCCGCGCGTCGCGGTCGCGCTTTCGGCCGCGCTGCGCGAGCTCATGGCCCGACATCCCGATCGGACGAACGCGACGCGCGCGGAGCCGATCCTCGAGGTGCGGGTGGATCGCGCGCGCGCGCGCTTCAGCGCCTGGTACGAGTTCTTCCCGCGCTCATGCGGCCCCGAGGGAGCGCACGGCAGCTTCGGCGACTGCATCGCGCGCCTCGATTACGTCGCCTCGATGGGCTTCGACGTCGTCTACCTGCCGCCCATCCATCCGATCGGCACGACCGAGCGGAAGGGACCGAACAATGCCGTCGTCGCGAAGCCGGGCGACCTCGGCAGCCCGTGGGCGATCGGCTCCGAGGAGGGCGGCCACAAGGCGATCAATCCCGCGCTCGGGACGCTGCGCGACTTCCGTCGCTTCCGGAAGGAAGCCGAGAAGCGCGGCCTCGAGATCGCGCTCGACATCGCGTTCCAGATCTCGCCCGACCATCCCTACGTGAAGGCGCACCCGGAATGGTTTCGCGCCCGGCCCGACGGCACCGTGCAGTACGCGGAGAATCCACCGAAGAAGTACGAGGACATCTACCCGTTCGATCTCGAGACCGAGGAGTGGCGCTCACTCTGGGAGGAGCTGAAGAGCATCTTCGACTTCTGGATCGACCAGGGCGTCCGCATCTTTCGCGTCGACAACCCCCACACGAAGGCGTTCCCCTTCTGGGAGTGGTGCCTGGCCGAGCTGGAGCGCGAGAATCCGGACGTGATCCTGCTCGCGGAAGCGTTCACGCGGCCGAGGGTGATGTATCGTCTCGCGAAGCTCGGCTTCCACCAGTCGTATACCTATTTCGCCTGGCGTTACTCGAAGCAGGACTTCCAGACGTACATGATCGAGCTGACCACCGCGCCGGTCAGGAACTTCTTCCGGCCGAACTTCTGGCCCAACACTCCCGACATCCTGACCGAGCAGCTCCAGACCGGCGGCCGGCCGGTTTTCATGCAGCGCTTCGTGCTCGCGGCCACGCTCTCGGCCAGTTACGGCATCTACGGCCCCGCCTTCGAGCTCGTGGAGACGCGGCCGCGCGAGCCCGGCAGCGAGGAGTACCTCGATTCCGAGAAGTACCAGCTGCGCCACTGGGACCTGGAGGCGTCCCACTCGCTGCGCCACTTCGTCGCGCGCGTGAACCGCATCCGCAACGAGAATCCGGCCCTCCAGTCGAACGATTCCCTGCGCTTCGTCGGCGTCGACTCGGACATGCTGCTGGCGTACCTGAAGACCGCCGACAGCAGGCCCCCGAACGGTGCAAGCCGGCAAGTGCAGGGGCAGGGAGTGGAGGCGGTCGCCGGGACGAACCTCATCCTCACCATCGTCAACCTCGACTCCTACCACACGCAGGGCGGCTGGGTCTGGCTGCCGCTCGAGGACCTCGGCATCGGTCCCGACGAGACCTACCAGGTCCACGACCTGCTCGGCGGCGCCCGCTTCCAGTGGCGCGGACATCGCAACTACGTGGAGCTGAACCCGTACATCTCGCCGGCGCACATCTTCCGTATCGAACGACCGGCGCGCAGCGGGCAGAACGCCGATTACTACCTCTGAGGCGAAGGTGAGCGAGAAAAGGGGCATGGGGCGTGGGGCTTCGGGCGTTGGCGGAACCGCCCGCACGAAGAAGGCGGCAAAAAAATCGTCCGGCTCGGACGGAGCCGGCGTAACCGCGGGGACAGCAGAATCCGCGCGGCAGCCGGCGGCAGGGCGACCAAAGCCCAAGGCCCAAAGCCCCATGCCCGACGTCGTCTCACAGGCTTCGCTCGTCCCGGATCCGCTCTGGTTCAAGGACGCGATCATCTACGAGCTGCACGTGCGCGCGTTCCACGACAGCGACAGTGACGGCATCGGCGACTTCAGGGGACTGACGCAGAAGCTCGACTTCCTCGCCGACCTGGGCGTGACGGCGATCTGGCTGCTGCCGTTCTATCCGTCTCCGCTGCGCGACGACGGCTACGACATCGCCGACTACATGGACGTGCACTCGTCCTACGGCACGATCGACGACTTCAAGGCGTTCCTGGACGCGGCGCACGCGCACGGCCTGCGGGTCATCACGGAGCTGGTCATCAACCACACGTCCGACCAGCATGCCTGGTTCCAGCGCGCGCGCCGCGCCCCGCGCGGCAGCCCCGAGCGCGACTTCTACGTCTGGAGCGATAGCGGCGAGGAGTACGCGGACGCGCGCATCATCTTCAAGGACTTCGAGCCGTCGAACTGGAGCTGGGACCGCGAGGCGAATCAGTACTACTGGCATCGCTTCTACGGGCATCAGCCCGACCTGAACTTCGAGAACCCGGCCGTCTTCGAGGCGGTGATGGAGGTGCTCGACTTCTGGATGGGCATGGGCGTCGACGGCATGCGTCTGGACGCGGTGCCCTACCTGATCGAAGCGGAGCACACGAACTGCGAGAATCTGCCCGAGACGCACCAGATCCTGAAGCGCATCCGGCGTCGGGTCGACGAGCACTTCGAGGCGCGCATGCTGCTCGCGGAAGCGAACCAGTGGCCGGAGAACGCCGCCCAGTACTTCGGCGACGGCGACGAGTGCCACATGAACTTCCACTTCCCGCTGATGCCGCGGCTGTTCATGGCGGTGCAGCAGGAGGATCGCTTCCCGATCCTGGACATCCTCGACCAGACGCCGGCGGTCCCCGAGAACTGCCAGTGGGCCGTGTTCCTGCGCAACCACGACGAGCTGACGCTCGAGATGGTGACGGACGAGGAGCGGGACTACATGTACCGCACCTACGCGACGGATCCGACCGCGCGCATCAACCTCGGCATCCGCCGCCGCCTCGCCCCGCTGCTCGGCAACAACCGCCGCAAGTTCGAGCTCATGAACGGGCTGCTCTTCGCGATGCCCGGCACGCCCGTCCTGTACTACGGCGACGAGATCGGCATGGGCGACAACTTCTACCTGGGCGATCGAAACGGCGTGCGCACGCCCATGCAGTGGAGCGGCGATCGCAATGCGGGCTTCTCGCGCGCGAACCCGCAGCGGCTCTTCCTGCCCATCATCATCGATCCCGAGTACCATTACGAGGCGATCAACGTCGAGACGCAGCAGACGAATCCGTCGTCACTGCTGTGGTGGATGAAGCGGCTGATCGGCCTGCGCAAGCGCTACCGCGCGTTCGGCCGCGGCGACCTCGAGTTCCTCTTCCCCGAAAATCGCAAGGTGCTCGCCTTCACGCGCACCTTCGAGGACCAGAGCATTCTGGTCATCGCGAACCTGTCGCGCTTCACGCAGGCGGTCGAGATCGATCTCTCGGCGTTCGCGGGCAATGTCCCCGTCGAGCTGATGGGTCGGGTCTCGTTTCCGCCGATCGGCGAGCGCCCGTACTTCTTCACGCTCGGTCCGCACTCGTTCCACTGGTTCGCGCTGGAGCCGCAGCGGCCGGGCGTGCGCCAGCGACCGAGAGACGCGGCGACGGGACGCGACCTCGACCTGCTGCCGGCGCTGCGCGTGGACGGGGAATGGACCGATCTGCTGGGCGGCCGCGCGCGCGCGCGCATCGAGGAGATCCTGCCGGACTTCCTCGCCGATCAGCGCTGGTACCGCGCCAAGTCGCAGACCATCCGCGCGGTGCATCTGTCCGATCTGCTGACGGTGGAGCTGGACCCGGGGCAGGGCGAGGCGCACTTCCAGATGGTGCGCGTCGAATTCGTGCAGGCGGATGCCGAGACCTATCTGCTGCCGATCGCGTTCGCGAAGGGAGAGCGCGCTGGCCGTCTGGTGGATGATCACCCGCGCGCGATCATCGCTCGCCTGACCACCGCAACGGCGCAGGGCGTCCTGTACGACGCGCTCGTCGAGCCGGAGACCGGTGAGCGGCTGCTCGCCCTGATCGCGCGCAACGAGCGCCGGCCCGCCGCGGGCGAGGCGGAAGTGATCGGTCGGCGCAGCGGCGCGTTCGAGCGCATTCTCGAGGACTCGCACGCCGCCGGCACCTTCCAGGACGAATCGCTGGACGCGGTCGAAGCGGGCGAGGGCGCGGAGCTGCTGCCGTGGACGCACCTGCGGGCGAACGTGGGTCGCGCCGAGCAGTCGAACACGTCGGTCTCGTTCGGTGACGCGCTCATCCTCAAGGTTTACCGCCGAATCGAGGAAGGCATCAACCAGGACGTCGAGATCGGCGAGTTCCTGACGCGGGGCGAGTTCGAGCACGCACCGCGGGTGGCGGGCACGCTGTCGCTCAGGCACGGCCGACGGCAGTCGATCGTGCTCGGGCTGCTCCAGGAGTACGTGCCGAACGAGGGCGACGCCTGGAGTTACACGCTGGATGCGCTCGGCGATTACTTCGAGCGTGGCCTCGCCGAGCAGCCGGAGCTGCCGGATCAGCCCGCCACGGTCGGGCGCCTGCTCGAAATGGCGCGGCAGCGGCAGCCGGACGCGCGCGCCCGGGAGCTGATCGGCGCCTGGCTGCAAAGCGCGGAGACGATCGGCGAGCGAACCGCCGCGCTGCATCGCACGCTGGCGGCCGCACCGGCGGGCGAGGCGGATTTCGTGCCGGAGCCGTTCTCGACGCTGTATCAGCGCTCGCTCTATCAGTCGATGCGCAACCTGACCGGCAACGTCTTCGAGATGATGCAGCGCTCGCGCGACGCGGACGAGAGGATGGAGCGCGTGATCGGGCTGCGCGACGATATCCTCAACCGTTTCCGCGCCGTAATGGGCGGCAAGCTGTCTGCCAAGCGTGCGCGCGTGCACGGCGACTTCCACCTCGGCCAGATCCTGTTCACCGGCCGCGACTTCGTCATAACCGACTTCGAGGGCGAGCCGGCGCGGCCGGCGAGCGAACGGCGGCTGAAGAGATCGCCGCTGCGGGACGTCGCCGGGATGATCCGGTCCTTCCACTACGCCGCGTATTCCTCGCTCGCCGCCGAGCACGACCGCGGACTGGGCGCGGGATCTCCCGAGGGGGAGCATCTCGCTACCTACTGGTACGCACAGGCTTCCGCCGCCTTCCTGCGCGGCTACTTCCGCGGGATGAAGGGCAGCGATCTGATCCCGCATGCACCCGACGAGCTGGCGCTCATGCTGGAGGCGTATCTGCTCGAGAAGGCCATCTACGAGATCGGCTACGAGCTGAACAACCGCCCCGGGTGGGTCGGGCTGCCCCTGCGCGGGGTGCTCCAGCTCATGGGCGCGGAAGGCTGAGCGGGACGGCAGGTGAGCCCCGCGGCCGAATCCCTTCGGCGCCTCGCTCGCGCGCACGGCGTCATGACCCGCTACACCGACGCGGCGGGGGAGCAGCGCGAGGCGGACGACGAGGCGCTGCTCGCCGTACTGGGGCTGCTCGGCGCGCCGGTGGGCGCCGCGGCGGACGCACCCGCCGCGATCCGCGAGCTGGGGCTGACGCGAGCGCGCCGTGCCCTGCCCTGGTCGATCGTCGCCTGGGAGCACGATCCGATCGTCCTGACGCTGCGACTTCCGTCGCGCGAGCGACTCCCCTTTCGCCTCGAAGTGTGCCTGGAGGACGGCGAAGCGCGTACCATCGAGCTGACGGAGCGCGCGCTCCTCGGCCGGCTGGAGGAGCGCGTGGAGGGCGAGGCGCGCATCGTGTGGCGCTTCCGCATCGAGGACCGCCTTCCGACAGGCTACCACCGCCTGCACTGGAAGGACGAGGCCGATGCCACGCTGCTCATCGCACCGCTCGAAGTACATCCTGGCGCTCCCGCCATCGCCGGCAACCGCGCGTGGGGCGTCTTCATGCCCGTCTATGCGATGCGTCGCTCGGGCGCGCGGAAGCCGATCGGCGACCTCGACGACCTCGCAGCCCTCAGCGAATGGGTGGTGGAGCGCGGTGGCCACGTGGTGAGCACCCTGCCGATGCTCGCCGCCACGTCCGAGGAGCCGTCGCCGTATTCGCCGGTGAGCAGGCTGTTCTGGAACGAGGCATTTCTCGGAGCAGGGAAGCAGGGTGACGGGGTGGGCTTCGCGGGGAGGTCGGGGGAGGAAGGGCTCATCGACTACGAGGTCGCATTGGCGGCGGCGCGGGCGCGGCTCGAGGGGGAGATCGTCGCGGATTACGCGGATGGCGAGCCGGGCGTCGTGCGCGAGTTCCATCGTCTGCGGCCGGACGTCGAGGACTACGCGCGCTTCCGCGCGACCGTCGAGCGGCGAGGCGAGTCGTGGTGGTCGTGGCCGGACCGCATGCGCGACGGCGAGCTGCGCCCCGGCGATTACGACGAGGGGGCGTACCGCTATCACGTCTATGCCCAGGCGCGCATGCACGAGCGACTGCGCGAGCTCGCGCGCACCACGCGGGCGGCGGGCGCCGGGCTGTACCTCGACCTGCCGCTCGGCGTGCATGCCGATGGCTACGACGTGTGGCGCTACCGCGATCGCTTCGCTGCGGGCGCGTCCGTCGGCGCGCCGCCCGATCCGTTCTTCACGCGCGGACAGGACTGGGGCTTCCCGCCGCTCCGGCCCGACGGCATGCGCGAGACGGGCTTCGAGTACACGATCGCGACCATTCGCAATCACCTGCGTTACGCCGGCGTCCTGCGACTCGATCACGTCATGGGCCTGCACCGCCAGTTCTGGGTGCCGAACGGGATGGAGGCCGCGCGCGGCGTCTACGTGCGCTACCCGGCGCGCGAGCTGTACGCGATCCTGTCCATCGAATCGCATCGCTGCGGCGCCGCCATCGTCGGCGAGAACCTCGGCACTGTGCCGGAAAACGTGACGCGCGGCATGCGCGCTCACGCGGTCCGGGGCATGCACGTCGTCCAGTTCGAGGTCGCGCCCGAGCGCTCGCCCGCCGTCGCTGAGCCGTTCCCAGGCGACGTCGCAAGTCTCAATACGCACGACATGCCGACCTTCACCACGTTCTGGACGGGCCGGGACTTGCGACAGCGCATGGAATGGGGCCTGCTGGAGGAAGATGCGGCAGTCCAGGCGTCGCATGCGCGGCGCCGCATCCGCGAGGCCGCGGCCGCCGAGCTGGGACTGCCCGATCCGGAGGACGCGGGCGCCGCGACGCGGGCCTGGCTGGAGCGTCTCGCGGCCAGCGACGCGGCACTGGTGCTGGTGAGCCTCGAAGATCTCTGGGGCGAGCTCGAGCCGCACAACGTGCCGGGCACCTGGCGCGACATGCCCAACTGGCGGCGCCGCTCCCGGCTCACGCTCGAGGAGTTGGACGAGCAGCCGGAGGTGACGAGCACAATCGAAGCGATCGACCGCCTTCGCAGGGGGAAGGCCTCATGAAGAAGACCGGAAGGAGCAGCGCACGCAGCGAGATACACGTCGGCGGGAACGCCTCCTCGGGACATCCCGAGGAGCGGCCGGGGCTGGAAGGGCCGGGAGAGGAGGTGGACGGCGGCCCGGCGTCGGCGGGAACGGGAACGGGAGCGGGAACGAGAGGGGGAACGGGAGGGGGAGCGGGAGGGGGAGCGGGCGGCGTGGCGTCCACGGGTGGGAGAACAGGGGCAGGCGCGGGCGCGGGGGCAGGGGCAGGGGTCGGCACGGCGGCTGTCCCCTCCGCATCGAAGGGCGAGAATCCGCGGCATTCGTGGACGCGGGATGACGTCTACCTCTTCAACGAGGGGACCCACTACTCGCTCTGGGACAAGCTGGGAGCGCACCTCGCCACCGAGGACGGTGTGCGGGGGACGCGCTTCGCGGTGTGGGCGCCGAACGCGGCGCACGTGACGGTGATCGGCGACTTCAACGACTGGGATCCGGACGCGGATCCGCTCGACCCGCTCGAGTCGTCCGGCATCTGGCAGGGGTTCATTCCCGACGTCGCCCGCGGGGCGTGCTACAAATACCACATCGAGTCGCGCGAGCGCGGCTACCGCGTGGACAAGGCGGATCCGTTCGCGATCAAGCACGAGGAGCCGCCGCGCACCGCGTCCGTCGTCTGGGACCTGGATTACGAGTGGCACGACGCCGACTGGCTGGCGAAGCGGGAGCGCGAGAGGATCAACGGGCTCGACCGGCCGATGTCGATCTACGAGGTGCACCTGGGCTCGTGGATGCGCGATCCGGCGGAGCCCGAGCGGATCCTTTCCTTCCGCGAGGTGGCGCAGCGGCTGGCCGCGTACGCGAACGAGTGCGGCTTCACGCACGTCGAGCTGCTGCCGATCATGGAGCACCCGTTCTACGGCTCGTGGGGCTATCAGACCACCGGCTACTTCGCGCCCTCCAGCCGCTACGGCACGCCGCAGGACTTCATGTGGTTCGTCGATCACATGCACGAGCAGGGCGTGGGCGTGATCCTCGACTGGGTGCCATCACACTTCCCGGGCGACGAGCACGGACTCGCCTACTTCGACGGCACGCACCTCTTCGAGCACGAGGACCCGCGTCTCGGGTTCCACCCCGACTGGCAGAGCTGGATCTTCAACTACGGCCGCAACGAGGTGCGCTCCTTCCTGACGTCCAGCGCGCTCTTCTGGCTGGACCGGTATCACATCGACGGGCTGCGCGTGGACGCGGTCGCGTCGATGCTCTATCGCGATTACTCGCGCAAGGCCGGCGAGTGGATCCCGAACGAGTTCGGCGGGCGGGAGAACCTGGACGCGATCCACTTCCTGCGGCAGATGAACTCCGAGGTCTACCGTCGCTTTCCGCACGCGACGACGATCGCGGAGGAATCCACGGCCTGGCCCATGGTCTCGAGGCCCACGTACATCGGCGGACTCGGCTTCGGCGCCAAGTGGGACATGGGCTGGATGCACGACACGCTGCGCTACTTCCAGCACGATCCGATTCACCGCAGCTACCACCACGGCGAGATCACGTTCCGGATGATCTACGCCTTCACCGAGAACTACGTGCTGCCGCTGTCGCACGACGAGGTGGTGCACGGCAAGGGCTCGATCCTCGGCAAGATGCCGGGCGACGAGTGGCGTCGCTTCGCGAACCTGCGCGCCCTCTATGGCTACATGTGGGCGATGCCCGGCAAGAAGCTGCTCTTCATGGGCAGCGAGTTCGGCCAGTACGCCGAATGGAACCACGACAAGAGCCTCGACTGGCACCTGCTCGACTCCGACCCCCATAGCGGCGTGCACCGCTGGATCCAGGACCTGAACCGTGCGTACCGCGAAGAGCTCCCGCTGCATGAGCTGGACTCCGAGCCGGCGGGCTTCGAGTGGCTGGAGGCGAACGATTCCCACTGCTCCGTGCTCTCGTTCCTGCGTCGCTCGCGCGACGGAAGCAGCGTCCTCGTCGTCTGCAACTTCACCCCCGAAGTGTGGCGCAACTACCGCATCGGCGTGCCCGTCGCCGGCAACTGGCGCGAATTCCTGAACAGCGACGCGGAGCTGTACGGCGGCAGCGGGCACGGGAATCTGGGCGGCGTCGAGTCGGTACCGGTTCCGTACCACGGCCGGAACCACTCCGTCGTGCTCACGCTGCCTCCTCTCTCGGTCGTCTTCATGAAGCCGCAGGAGTAGGATGGGCGGGACCCTCGGAGCGCGACCGCTCGACGACGGGCGTTGCGCGTTTCGCGTGTGGGCGCCCGCTCCCGAGAGTGTAGCTGTGGCGCTGCCGGAAGACGGGCGGGTCGCGGCGCTCGCGCCGACCGAGCGCGGCTATCACGAAGGCGTCGTCGACGATGTCGCGCCGGGGACGCACTACCTGCTCGTGCTCGACGGCGACCTCGAGCGGCCGGATCCGGCATCCCGCTTCCAGCCGGAAGGCGTGCACGGGCCGTCGGCCGTCGTCGCGCGCGACTTCCCCTGGACGGACGGCGACTGGCGCGGCCTGCGGCTCGGCGACCTCGTCTTCTACGAGCTGCACGTCGGCACGTTCTCGCCCGAGGGCACGTTCGACGGCGTGATTCCGCACCTGCGGCGGCTGCGCGAGGAGCTCGGCGTGACCTCGATCGAGATCATGCCGGTCGCGCAATTCCCCGGCACTCGCAACTGGGGGTACGACGGCGTGCTGCCGTACGCGGTGCAGGACTCGTACGGCGGACCGGACGGTCTGCGCCGCCTGGTCGACGCCGCGCACGGCGCCGGCCTCGCCGTCACGCTCGACGTCGTCTACAACCACCTCGGGCCCGAAGGCAATCATCTGCGGGATTTCGGGCCGTACTTCACGTCGTCGTATGCCACGCCGTGGGGCGACGCGCTCAACTTCGACGACACGCACAGTGACGAGGTGCGCCGCTACTTCGTCGACAATGCGCTGCACTGGTTCGAGGAGTATCACGTCGACGCGCTGCGGCTCGACGCGGTGCACGCGATCATCGATCGGTCGGCGCGCCATCTGCTCGCGCAGCTCGCCGACGAGACCGCGGAGCTGGCGTCCCGCCTGGGCCGGCCGCTGCACCTGATCGCCGAAAGCGATCTGAACGATGCCCGGCTCATCCACCGGCGGGAGGACGGCGGCTACGGCCTCGACGCGCAGTGGGCCGACGACTTCCACCACGCCGTGCACGCGCGCCTCACCGGCGAGCGCGAGGGCTACTACGCGGACTATGGCTCGCTGGAGCCGCTCGCGCGCGCGCTCCGCGTCGGGTGGGCGTTCACGGGCGAGTATTCCGGGTTCCGGCAGCGCTCTCACGGCAATGATCCCGGTGCCGTGCCCCCCGAGCGCTTCGTCGTGGCGGTGCAGAACCACGACCAGGTCGGCAATCGCATGCTGGGCGAGCGGCTCGGTCGCGTCGTCGTCGACTTCGAGGCGCTCAAGGTCGCGGCCGCCGCCAACCTGCTGTCGCCGTTCCTGCCGCTGCTGTTCATGGGCGAGGAGTACGCCGAGACCGCGCCGTTCCCGTACTTCGTGAGCCACACCGACGACGCGCTGGTGCAGGCGGTGCGGGAGGGGCGCCGCGACGAGTTCGCGAGCTTCGCCTGGGCCGGCGAGCCGCCCGATCCGCAGGCGGAGTCGACGTTCGCCAGCGCCCGGCTCGACCACGCGCTGCGCGAGCAGGGCCGCCACGCGCAGGTGTACGCGCTGTACCGCGAGCTCCTGCGCACGCGCGCGGCGATGCCCGAGCTGCGGGGCGAGCGTGAAGTCGAGGTCGTCGGGCCGGTGGTCGTGCTCCGGCGGAAGGCCAGCGGAGCGGAGTCCGTGCTGCTGCTGGCGCTGGCCGAGGCTGGGGCCGAGGGGCACGCACAGGCACAGGCACAGGCACAGGCACACGCACACGCACAGGCGAGCGAGATCAGGATCGATGGTGGGCCCTGGACCCGCGCGCTGGACACCGCCGAGGAGCGCTGGGGTGGCCCCGGTACCCGGATCGGCCCCAGAATCGGGGCTGGAGAGAGGGTCAGGCTCAACGCGTGGCAGGCCATCCTGCTGAGGACCGGGTGAGGCAGTCTGCGGGGCCAACTGCCGAGCACGAGCATGATCCACGAGCACGTGCACGTACCTTACGAGCCGCCGGCGCGCCCGCTGGCTGTTGGCTGACGGCTGAAACGTGAAAACCTCACCTCACCTCACCTCAACCTCACCTTTCCGTTGAAATACATCTGCATTCACGGCCACTTCTACCAGCCACCTCGCGAGAATCCGTGGCTCGAGGCGGTCGAGCGCCAGGAATCGGCCTACCCGTACCACGACTGGAACGAGCGCATCACCGCGGAGTCGTACGCGACCAATGCCACCGCTCGTATCCTGGACGGGCAGGGGCGCATCGCGCGCATCGTCAACAATTACAGCCGCATCAGCTTCAACTTCGGGCCGACGCTGCTGGCGTGGATGGAGGCGAAGGCGCCGGCGGCGTACGAGGGCGTGATCCGCGCGGATCGCCGCAGTGCGGAGCGCTTCGGCGGGCACGGCTCGGCGCTCGCGCAGGCCTACAACCACATGATCATGCCGCTCGCGAACGAGCGCGATCGGCGGACGCAGGTGTTCTGGGGCGCGCGCGACTTCGTGCGACGGTTCGGCCGCAAGCCGGAGGGCATGTGGCTGCCGGAGACGGCGGTGGACGTCCCCACCCTCGAGGCGCTGGCTGCGCACGGCATCACCTTCACGATTCTGGCTCCGCACCAGGCGGCGCGTGTGCGTCCGCTGGTCGGCGGCGAGCCGGTGGGCGGCCTGGGCTGGACCGAAGTCACGGGCGCGCGCATCGACCCCACGCGGCCGTACCTGCAGAACCTGCCGTCCGGCCGCTCGATTGTGCTGTTCTTCTACGACGGTCCGATTTCCCGCGCGGTTGCCTTCGAGCGGCTGCTTGCCAGCGGCGAGCGCTTCGCCGGGCGCATCACGCACGCGTTTCGAGCCGACGACGGAAACCCCCAGCTCGCGCACATCGCGACGGACGGCGAGACGTACGGCCACCACCACCCGAACGGCGACATGGCGCTCGCCTGGGCGCTCGCCCACATCGAGGAGTCGGGGCTGGGCCGGCTCACCAACTACGCCCAGTGCCTTGAGCTCGATCCGCCGCGGCACGAGGTGGAGATCCTCGAGGATACTTCCTGGAGCTGCGCTCACGGACTCGAGCGCTGGCGTTCCGACTGCGGCTGCAACAGCGGCGGCCGGCCCGGCTGGAGTCAGCTCTGGCGCCAGCCGCTGCGCGAGGCACTGGACTTCCTGCGCGACGAGCTGGTTCCGCTTTACGAGAGCGGCGTCGCCGATCTCGTGAACGATCCGTGGGTCGCGCGCGACGAGTACATCGACGTCGTCATGGACCGTGCGCGCGCGACGCGCTTCCTCGAGCGCAACGCCTCGCACGAGCTGTCGCAGCCGGAGCGCACCCGCCTCTGGAAGCTGCTCGAGCTCCAGCGGCATGCGATGCTGATGTATACGAGCTGCGGCTGGTTCTTCGACGAGTTGTCCGGCATCGAGACGACGCAGGTCGTGCAGTACGCGGGCCGTGCGGTCGAGCTGGCCGAGGACCTGTTCGGCGCCGGCATCGAGGCCCGCTTCCTCGAGCGGCTGGAGCAGGTGCCGAGCAACCTGCCGGCTGTCGCGAATGGCCGACGGCTCTACGAGCAGTTCGTGGTGCCCGCGCGCGTGGACCTGGCCAAGGTCGCCGCGCACTATGCGGTCAGCTCGCTGTTCGAGCGGTATCCCGACAACGCGCGCGTCTACGCCTACCGCGTCGATTCGCGCGACCGGCGCTGGGGCGAGGCGGGCCGCACTCGACTGGCCGTGGGACACCTCGACGTCACCTCCACGATCACGGAGGAAACGGCGCACTTCTCCTACGGAGCGCTCCGCCTCGCCGATCACACCGTGAGCGGAGGCGTGAGCGAATTCGCCGGCGAGGAGGCATACGCGAACATCGCCGACGAGCTGACGTCGACGTTCCGCCAGGCCGATTTCGCGACGGCGATGCGTCTAATGGATCGGTATTTCCACGCGTCGATCTACTCGCTGCGCACCCTGTTCCACGATCAGCAGCAGAAGGTGCTCGAGAAGGCGATGGAGAAGTCGCTCGCGCAGGCGGAAGCGAGCTACCGCCAGATCTACGAGCGGAATGCGCCGCTCATGCGCTTCCTGCGCGGATTGTCGCTGCCCCAGCCGCCGGAGTTCCGCGCGGCGGCCGATCTGGTGCTGAACGCGGATGTGCGGCGCGAGGCGGCGAGTGACGACCTGGATCCGGACCGGATGCTCTCGCTCCTGGGCGAGGCGAACGAGAGCGACGTGATGCTGGACCGGAAGGGCATTGGCTATGCCATGACGCAGACGCTGGAGCGCGCGATGGCGCGCCTGGTCGAGGATCCGGACGACATCGATCGCCTCGAGCGGGTCGATCGGCTGGCGAGCCTGATGAAGAGCGCGCCGTTCGAGATCAACCTGTGGACCGTGCAGAACCTGTACTGGGACCTGATGCACTCGGTGCTGCCCGACAAGCGCGAGGATGCCCTGGAGCATGAAGCCGCGCGCGACTGGGTCGGGCGCTTCGAAGGCCTCGGACACACCCTCAACATTGTGGTTCCGGCCTGGCGGGTGCCGGTCCGCCCGAACGGTCGCGTGCCCGACGTCGCGCCGCCGGACGACGGCGCCCCGCCGCCACCGGAGGATTCCGCCACCGCGCCGGCCGAGCCCGGAGCCTCCGCCTGAATGGCCCGCTGGCCCGCCTCCACCTACCGATTCCAGCTCAACGCTGCTTTCGGTTTCGAGGCGGCGACCGCGCTCGTACCGTACCTGCACCGGCTGGGCATCGATGCGCTCTACTCCTCACCCATCCTCCAGGCACGCCCGGGCAGCACGCACGGGTACGACACCACCGACCCGCGTCGGCTGAATCCCGAGCTGGGTGACGAGGAAGCGCTGCGGTCGCTGTCGCGCGCGCTCCAGGATCATCGCATGGGTCTGGTGCTCGACATCGTGCCGAATCACGCGGCGGCCGACGTGTCGAACCCGATGTGGCTGGACGTTCTCGAGCACGGGGCCGGCTCCGAGTACGCCGGCTTCTTCGACATCCTCTGGGACGAGGAGGGCCGCCTTCTGCTGCCGATCCTCGGCGACGAGCTGGACGCAGTGCTCGCGCGCGGCGAGCTGGCCCTCGACCGTTCCGGACCGAAGCCGCTGCTCCGCTACTTCGACCGTGCCCTGCCGGTGCGCGACGTCGATGCGGCCGAGGCGAGCGATCTACGCGCGCTGCTCGACCGTCAGGTGTATCGTCTCGCGCACTGGCGGCGGGCTTCCGCCGAGATCAACTACCGCCGCTTCTTCGACATCTCCGATCTGGTCGGCATCCGCGTCGAGGATCCCGCCGTCTTCGATGCGACGCACGCGCTGATCGCCCGGCTCGTCGAGGACGGCATCGTCACCGGTCTGCGCGTCGATCACATCGACGGCCTCATCGATCCCGCGGAGTACCTGGTGCGCCTCAGCGAGCGCGTGCTCGGCGGACGCGCCGGCTACGTCGTCGTCGAGAAGATCCTGGAGCGCGACGAGCGACTGCCTGGCGAGTGGCCGGTCGACGGCACCACGGGCTACGACTACATGGTGCGCGCGAACGGCCTGTGTGTCTCGGTCGCGGGACTCGAGCGGCTCTCCGCCGTCTACGCGCGCTTCACGGGCGCCAACCCGTCCTTCGACGACGTCGTCTTCCGCCGCAAGCTCCAGGTGCAGGAGGAGCTGTTCAGCGCGGAGCTGGAGCGACTCCTCGATCGACTGGGCACGCTGCTCGGCGATTCGTCCGCGGCCGCGCTCGACCGCGACCTGATGCGCGTAGCGCTGGCCGCCGTGACCGCCGGCATGCCGCGCTACCGCACCTATTTCGCCCGCAACCGGGTGCGCGAGGAGGACCGCGAGGTCGTGCACCGCGCGGTCGCGGAGGCGCGGCGCCGGCAGGCGGACGTGCCCGCCATCGCCTACGACGTCCTCGAATCGATCCTCACGGTGGCCAACACGCCGCCCGCCGCGCGCGGCGATCGCCTCGATTTCGTCATGCGCTGGCAGCAGTACACGGGGCCGGTCATGGCGAAGGGGCACGAGGACACGGCGATGTACGTGTACAACCGGCTGATGTCCGCGAACGCGGTGGGCGGCGACCCCGCCGATCCGGTCGCGACCATGACCGATTTCCACCGGTGGCTGATCGAGCGGCGCGAGTGGACGGGTGCGATGAACGCCACGTCGACGCACGACTCGAAGCGCTCGGAGGACGTCCGCGCGCGCATCGACGTGCTTTCCGAGCTGCCCGATGAGTGGCAGGCGGCGCTGGAGCGGTGGCGCGCGATGAACTCGCCCCTGCGGCCGCAAGCGGACGGACAGCTCGTGCCCGATCCGAACACCGAGATGCTGGTCTACCAGACGCTCGTCGGTGCGTGGCCCATCGAGGCCGGGGACGAAGTCGATTTCCCGGAGCGGCTGCGAGACTACCTGCTCAAGGCCGCGCGCGAGGCGAAAACGTTCACTTCGTGGATGGAGCCGAATCAGGCCTGGGAGGAGGCGCTGCTCGCCTGGTCCGACGCGATTCTCCAGCCCGCGCACGGCTTCACCGCCGATCTGCGCGCCTTCGTCGAGGACGTCGCGGCGGCGGGCGCGCTCAACTCGCTCGGCCAGGTGCTGCTCAAGGTGGCGGCGCCGGGCGTACCGGATTTCTACCAGGGCAGCGAGCTGTGGTCGCTCACGCTGGTCGATCCCGACAATCGCCGGCCCGTCGACTACGTGCGTCGCGCGCGCCTGCTCGACGAGCTGGAGGCGACGCTCGCCGCGCCGACGCCGCAGGCGGCCGCGGAGCTGTGGCGCGACTGGCGATCGGGCCTGGTCAAGCTATACGTGACCGCCGCGACTCTGCGCGATCGCCGCGAGAAGCGGCAGCTCCACCTGCTCGGTGAGCATTTCGGCGTGCCCGGCCGGGGCCCTCGCTCCGCAAACCTGTGCGGCCTCGCCCGCCACCACGGCGGCGAGTGGCGCGTAGCGCTCGTGCCGCTCCGGGTCCGCTCCGCCGAAGGCTCGACTCGGCCGCCGCCCGGCGCATGGCCGTCGGCCGCCGGCTGGGCTGGCACGACCGCCGTGCTGCCCGACAGCGCGCCGACGCGCTGGCGCAATCGCCTGACCGGCGAGGTGGTGGAAGCCCCGAATGCCGAGGTGCCGCTCGAGCGCGTGTTCGCTTCGCTGCCGCTCGCGCTCCTCGAGCCGGCGGAGCGCTGATGCCGATCGGGCTGCTGCACGGCTACCTGCTCGAAGGCTCCGGCAGCAACCTGTGGACGCGCGCCATCGCCCAGGCGCTCTGTCGCCAGGGCGTCGACCTCGAGCTGGTATGCCAGGAGCCGCACCCCGAGGACCACGACTTCATCGCCGAGCTGATCCGCTACCCCGCGGACGGCGAGCCCGAGCTCGTCTACTGCCGCGACACCCCGTACGCCGGACGCTGCGTCATGCATCGGCCGCTCCTCGGTGACCTGCTGCCGGTCTACGTGCCCGATCGCTACGAGGAGTTTTCGCGGGTCGTGCCGATGGTGGAGCTGCCGGACGCCGCGATCGAGGACTACCTCGAGCGCAACACGCGGGTGGTCGAGCGGGTGACGCGCGAGCGCAAAGTCACGGCGCTGCATGCGAATCACGCCGTGCTCATGTCGGTGGTCGCTCGCCGCGTGGGGCAGCGGCTGGATGTCCCCTTCGTCGTCATGCCGCACGGCAGCGCGATCGAGTACGCGGTGAAGCGCGACCAGCGCTTCCTCCGCTACGCGACGGACGCCTTCCGCGACGCCGCGCGCGTCTTCGTCATCGGCGAGGAGATGCGCACCCGCGTGAGCGACGTGTTCGCCAAGCACGTGCCCGACCTGTCCGACAAGTTCGTGGACCTCAATCTCGGTGTGGATACGTCGCTGTTCCGCCTCGCGCCCCGCGAGCAGCGGGCGGACGAGATCGACGCCATGGCGGCTTCGATCGCGGACCTGCCGAGGGGCCGCACCGCCGCGCAGCAGCGACTCCTGCGCGATCGGCTCGTCTCGTGGAGCGAGGCCCGCGACGCTCACGACGCGCGCGACGCGGCCACCGCGAGCGACGCGCTGGAGGATTTCCGCGCCGCGATCGCACCGGATGTCGATTACGACCTGAAGTCGCCCGATGCCGATGTCGAGGAGCGCCTGTCCGGGATCGACTGGAGCCGCGATCCGGTGGTGCTGTTCGTCGGCAGGCTCATCGCCAACAAGGGCCCGCAGTCCCTGCTCGCCGCCGCGCCCGACGTGCTCGCGGAGCGGCCGGATGCGCTCTTCCTGTTCGTCGGCCACGGACCGCTGCGCGAGCCGCTCGAAGCCATGGCCTGGGCGCTCGAGCACGGTGACGGCAGGCTGCTGCGGCGCATCGCCGACTGGGGCACCGCGCTCGAGGACGGGCCGGTCGAGTCGTTCGACGCCGTCGCCTCCTGGCTCGACACGCTCGAGCGGGAGGGTCGCCTGGACGAGTATCTGGAGCACGCCCGGCGACATGTCTCATCGCGCAACGTCGTTTTCACCGGCTACCTCCTCCACGAGCAGCTCCGACACCTGTTCGCCGTGGCGGACGTGGCGGTCTTCCCCTCGCTCATCCGCGAGGCCGGTCCTCTCGTGTTCCTGGAGGCGATGGCTGCCGGCTGCTATCCGATGGGCACCGATTTCGGCGGCATGTCCGCCAGCATCGACGCAGTCGAAGCGGTGCTGGACGGCGCTGCCGTCGCGCCGATGCGCCTCAGCCCGGGCGCCGACGTGCTCGTGGGCGACATCGCCCGGCAGCTCCCCCGCGCGCTGCTCGAGGCCCCGACGCATCGACCTGCCTTGCGGGAGCTCGCCGTGCGTCGGTATGACTGGACCGGCGTGGCGAAGACCTTCGCCGAGACCCTCGAACGGCTCGCCCCTTGAACGAAGCCTACGAATCGATCCAGCACTGGACGGGGCTGACGGCGGCGGCGCAGGCCCGCATCGTCGAGACGCTGGTCGTCATCCTCGTGCTCATTGTCCTGCGCGACGTGGCGGTGCGCGTGCTCCGCCGCTGGACCACGGAGGCGCGCGTCCACTACACGTGGCGCAAGGTCATCAGCTATACGCTGGCGATCATCGGCCTGATCGCCGTCGCGCGCATCTGGTTCGCCTGGTTCGGCAACTTCGGGACCTTCCTCGGCCTCGCGTCGGCGGGTCTCGCGATCGCGCTGCGCGACCCTATCGTCAATCTCGTCGGCTGGTTCTTCATCGTATCCCGGCGTCCGTTCAGCGTCGGCGATCGCATCCAGATCGGCACCACCGCGGGCGACGTCGTCGACCAGCGCATGTTCCAGTTCTCGCTGCTCGAGATCGGCAACTGGGTGCAGGCGGATCAGAGCACGGGCCGCATCGTGCACGTGCCGAACGGCCTCGTCTTCACGCAGCCGCAATTCAACTACACGCGCGGGGTCAGCTACATCTGGAACGAGCTGCGTGTCGTGCTGACGTTCGAGAGCAACTGGCGAAAGGCGAAGCTCTTGCTGCAGGCGATCGTCGAGCGGCACGCCGCGGAGCTCGACGACGACGCGCGCCAGCGCATGGTCGAAGCGGGCCGCCGCTATCTGATCGTCTACTCGAGCCTGACCCCCATCGTCTATACCGACCTGCGCGACAATGGCGTGCTGCTCACGATGCGCTACCTGGCCGATCCGCGCCGTCGCCGCGGCAGCGCCAACGCGATCTGGGAGGACGTCCTCGATGCGTTCGCCGCCGAGGACGACATCATGTTCGCCTATCCGACCACTCGCTTCTTCGACAGTGCCGTCGAAGGAAAGGCCGGACTGCGGCCGGCCCTCCCCGACGCGGACCCGTGAGGATCAGCGGCCTGCAGCCGCTCGGTTCGCCGCGGAATCGGCCGCTCCGCCTCCGACCGGCCCCGCCACTACCCTGATCGGAATCGGGTTCGGCAGCACCACCTCCATGCGCTCCGTCGGCGTGCTGCGCGCGCGCTGGTACCACGCCTCGTCGCGCGCCGCGCCCCCGGCTTCCATCGCCATGCGCGCGAGCTCGATCGCGACCTCGTTCGCCACGCGAATCGAGCCGTGCGACACCGCCTTGCCCAGGGAGGCCGTGTCGCTCGTGCCGTGGATGCTGTTCGGCGCGCGGTAGACCAGCTGCGCGCGGCCGAGCGGGTTGTCCGGGTCGCCGGGCTCCGCCACTTCCTCGTCCTCGGCCCACGACTCTTCCGGCGGCACCCAGCGTGGATTCCAGATGACCTGCTCGATCTCCCACTCCCCGGTCGGCGTCGGCCATTCCTCACTGCCGACGGCGACCGGATGCGTCGCCACGCGCTGACCGCCGCGATACACGTTCAATTGACGCGAGGCGATGTCCACCTCTAGGCTCAGCGAGGGAGGCGCGGGCGCCGGCGCCTGGACCGCGTCGCCATCGCGCGCAGCCGCGTCCGAGTCCGCGTTCTGCTCGGAGTCGCCGTCGAAGGTGCAGCCGCCCGCGAGCAGCGCGAGCACCAGTGGGGCGGGTGCGGCAAAGGATCGAAGCATCCGTCGGTCTCCTGGTTCGAGTTCGCGGGTCCCCAGGCGCAAGGAGCATGCGTGCGAGCGACGGATTGCCTGTGACGCTCCGCCGTCCCACAATCTCCCCCGTGCGCCGCCCGTGCTGGACCACCGCTGGATCCGCGGCCCGCTTTCCCTCGACCACGATCGCAACACCATGACTCCGATCGCAGGCAGTGTCGCCCTCGTCACGGGCGCGTCCTATGGCCTCGGCGCGGCCACGGCCCGCGCGCTCGCCGCGCGCGGTGCCCGCCTCGCCCTGGTCGCGCGCTCGCGCGAGGCCCTCGAGGCCCTCGCGGCCGAGCTGACCGCCGGCGGCACGCAGGCCGTCGCCATTCCGGCCGACCTGGCGCAGCCGGATGCGCCTGCGGAGGTCGTGGCCGCGGTCGAGCGCGAGCTGGGCGGCATCGACATCCTCATCAACAACGCCGGCGTCGAGCACACGGCCGCCTACCACGAGCTGCCGACCGCGGACATCGATCTGCTGATCGACGTGAACGTGCGCGCGCCCATGGTCCTGACTCGCCTGGTGCTCCCGGGCATGGTCGAGCGACGCCGCGGCCACATCGTCCACATGGCGTCCCTCGCAGGCATTGCATCGCCCGCCTTCCACGAAGGTTATTCGGCGAGCAAGGCCGCGCTCATCGCATTCAGCCATTCGCTGCGCGCGAGCTACCGCGGCACCGGCGTATCCTCGTCCGTGATCGTGCCGGGCTTCGTCAGCGAGGCCGGCATGCACGAGCGCATGAAGCAGGAGGTCGGCGTGAAGACGCCCGCGCTGGTCGGTGCGGTACGCGCGGACGCGGTCGTCCGGGCGGTGCTCGGCGCGATCGAGCACGACCGCGACCAGGTCCTCGTGACGCCCCTCACCACGACCGTGATGACCAAGCTGTTTTCGCCCTATCCCGCGGTGGGCGCATTCATCCAGCGCGCGCTCGGCGTGACCGACATGTACCGCCGCGTCGCCGCGCGACATTCCGCCGGCTCGCGGGTAAAGCCGACTTAGTGGTAGACGGTAGCCAGTAGACGGTAGTCAGTAGCCAGTAAACGGTAGCAATCCGTGCGCCGAATACCGAATACCGAATACCGAACACCGAATACTGAATACTGAATACCGTATACCGTTCCCTGAGCACGCCCGACTTTGAACCAGCTCATCACCCCGCTCGCCATCCTCCGCGACACCTTCGGCTACGAGTCGTTTCGGCCGGGGCAGGAGACGATCATCGACGCGGTCCTCGGGGGGCACGACTGCATCGGCGTCATGCCGACGGGAGCCGGCAAGTCGCTGACGTTCCAGGTGCCGGCGCGCCTCATGAACGGGACCGTGCTCGTCGTCTCGCCGCTGATCAGCCTGATGAAGGATCAGGTCGACGCGCTGCGCGAGCTGGGCTTCCGCGCGGCCGAGCTGCATTCGGGCCTGGAGCGCGAGGAGCGCGCGCGCCGCATCGAGGGGCTGCGTCGCGGCGAATACGAGCTCGTCTACCTCGCCCCGGAAGCGCTCGACGGCGTCATGCGCGACATCGTGCGGCGCTCGCCCATCTCGCTGCTCGTCGTCGACGAGGCGCACTGCATCAGCCAGTGGGGCCACGACTTCCGCCCGTCGTACCGGCGACTCGCCGGTCTCAAGGAGGAGCTGGACGTACCCGTCCTCGCGCTCACCGCGACCGCCACGCGCCCGGTCGCGCGCGATATCCTGCGCCAGCTCGGCATGTCGAAGCCCAGGGGATACAAGGGCTCGTTCTTCCGCAAGAACCTGCACATCCACGCGCGCAAGAAGGGGCAGGGCGGCGACACCCGGCGCGAGATCCTGGCGCTCGTGCGCGAACGGCGCGCGCAGCCGGGCATCGTCTACTGCCTGTCGCGGAAGACGGTCGATCAGACGGCGGAGTACCTGTCCGCGCGCGGCGTGCGCGCGCTGCCGTATCACGCCGGCCTCGACGACGCGACGCGCGCTGCGAACCAGGAAGCGTTCCAGAAGGACGACGCCGACGTCATCGTCGCCACCATCGCCTTCGGCATGGGCATCGACAAGTCGAACGTCCGCTTCGTCATCCACCGCGACATGCCGAAGGACGTCGAGTCGTGGTACCAGGAGATCGGCCGCGCGGGCCGCGACGGCGAGCTGTCGGACTGCTTCCTGTTCTACTCGTGGGCCGACGTGAAGCTGCACGAGCGCTTCCTGAACGAGATCGACGATCCGGAGGTGCGTCGCGCGAAGCACCGCGGCACCGTCGAGCTGTTCGAGCTGGTCGAGCGCGGCCATTGCCGCCACCGCGCCATCGTCGCCCACTTCGACGAGCAGATCGACGACTGCGGCGAGTCCTGCGACGTGTGCCGCGGCGTGACCGTGGCGGAGATGACGGCGGTGCTATTGGGCGGGAGCGGGAGCGGAGAGCGGAAGCGGGTGCGGGAGCGGACACCCGCCGGCCCCTGGGAGGAAGCGCCACCGCCGGAATTCGATCCCGCCGCCGACCCGCTCTTCGAGAAGCTGCGCGCGCTGCGCAAGCGGCTCGCCGACGAGCGCAGCGTGCCCGCCTACGTCGTCTTCAGCGACCGCACCCTGCGCGAGATGGCCGAGCGCCGCCCGGCGACCGAGAACGACCTGCTCGACATCAACGGCGTCGGTCCAAGCAAGCTCGAGCGCTACGGCGCCGAGTTCCTGGCGGTTGTCAACGGCGGTTGAGCTCCGACCTGTGGGTCGGCTGTCTGAGCCACCTTCCGAGCACGAGCACGATCCACGAGCACGTGCACGTCATCGCGGTTGGGTGGTCGCGCGGGCGGGATTCACCGGCTCTACCGAACCCATGGAGAAGGGGACCGGCTGCGCCGGTGCACCGGACTGTCGCCGGGAGCGGGAGTCCCCGCGAGCGGCCCTCGCGGGAGCGACACGGGTCCCCCGCAGATGCGCCGCCCACACGCTCTCGAAGAGCGAACAACAATCGGCGCATCGAGGAGGCACCGTGGGCGCGGAGCGCGGGCCGCCGCGGGGAGCTCCCGCTCCCGGCGACGCGGCGGCAACCCGGCTTTAGTTGATCGCTTTTGCGATATGCAGCGCGTCCTCGTGGATCCCGTACACGAGACCAGACTTGCGGGCGCGCAACCAGGGGAATCCGATGAAGTAGACACGCGGAACGACCGAGGCTCCACCGGTATGGACCGGGCCGCCCGACTCGTCGAGCGCCGGCACCCGCAGCCAGGAGAAGTCCGCGGTGAATCCCGTGCACCAGATGATGCTCGTAACACCATGCGCGTTCAAATCGAGACGGTCGGGCGCGGCCGGTTTCTCGTCGCGTGCAGGGACACTCGTGTCGTCATCTTCCGGAACCACGATTCCCGCACGCTCGATGAATGCGTCCACCTCGCGCTTGAAACGCTCGGCCCGTTCGTCGGCGAATCGCATGTTGTCGATCAGATCTGGCGCGAGGTCGAGGCTGTGGTCCTGCACATCCCTCAACCGGCCCAGGAGCTCCACGCCGTCGCGGGCCAGCTGTTGCAGGCTCACGGTATGACCATAACGACCGACACCAGACACCTGGGGTTGCGCCGCGCGCAGGATCGCCTTGTCCTCGACGTCTTCTACTCGCACGTCCAGGTATCCCATGTCCGCCCACCACTCCAGAATGTCCCGGCCGCGATGACGCCGCGGCAGGCGCCCGACACGGCTCGTGCACAGATAGACCTTCCGGCCATGCGCCACGAGATCTTCCGTGATTTGACATCCCGACTGCCCGCTGCCGACGACGACCACGGCGCCGGAGGGGAGTTCCCGCGGGTTGCGGTAGTCCGCCGCATGCAACTGCATCACATCGTCGGGGATGTGCGAGGCGATGGCAGGTCGTTTGGGCTGCTGCATGCAACCCGAAGCCACGATGACGTTTCGCGCAAGCACGTGCTCTTCACGCTCGTCGGGTGACCGCACGGTCACCAGGAACGCGGCTTCACCAGGGATCGGAGCGACAGAGGTCACACGACGCTCTTGTCGGACCGGCAAATCGAACTTCCGTACGTATCGCTCGAAAGATTCGACCAGTTGATCGCGAGAATAGAAGCCGTCTGGCGCGGGACCGTCGTAAACGTCGGCCGGCAGCACGTTCATCCAGTTCGGCGTGTTGAGCGTGAAGGAGTCCCACCGCTGCGTCCGCCAGGTCTCGCCGATCCGCCCGCGCTCGTACACGAGGAAGTCGAATCCGGCTTCCTTCAGCACGTACGCCATTCCCAGCCCCGCCTGTCCGGCACCAACCACAACCGCATCCAATAGATCGGCCAAGACTCAGCTCCTGCGGCAAGCTCACGCGCGCGCGGCCAGACGACAGCATCTCCGATCGTCGATGTTCCCAAGGTAACAAACTGCGGCCGGTATCTCTCGCAGTTTGATCATGGTACGGGTGGGACGTACACCCTTTCTGAGCTACGCCGGCCCGATCGGGTCCAAACGCACAGCGGGACGAAGCCCCCGCTCAGAACCAGCCGCGCCGCCGGAAGAACCCGATCATGCCGAGCGCGACGGCGACCATCACGACCCACACCGCCGGGTAGGCCCAGCGCTCGTTCAGCTCGGGCATGTAGCTGAAGTTCATGCCGTAGATCCCGACGATGAACGTGAGCGGCACGAAGATCGTGGCGATGACGGTGAGCACCTTCATCACCTCGTTCATGCGGTTGCTGACCATGGTGAGGTGGAGGTCCATCATGCCGCCGATGAGGTCGCGCATGGTTTCGATGGTCTCGATCACCTCGACGGTGTGGTCGTAGACGTCACGCATGTAGATGCGCGTGGACGGCTGGATCATGGGCAGCTCCTCACGCTGGAGCTGCGTCAGCACTTCGCGCAGCGGCCACACGGAGCGGCGCAGCAGGAGCGTCTCCTGCTTGAGCGCGTGGATGGCGGAGAGTCCTTCGTTGCCGTGCGCGGACATCACCAGCACGTCGAGTCGCTCGACGGCGTCGCCCAGCTTCTCGAGCACGACGAAGTAGTTGTCGACTACGACGTCCAGGATGCGGTAGAGCAGGTAGTCGATCGGGTCCGTGCGCAGGCGCGACTGCGGGTTCATGAGCCGCTGGCGCACGGGGTCGAACACGTCGCCGGACCGTTCCTGGAAGGAGAGCACGAAGTCCTTGCCGAGGATGAGGCTGACCTGCTCGAAGTCGACACGGCCCTCCTCGTCGATGTGGCGCAGCATGCGCACGACGACGAACAGGTATCCGTCGTACGCCTCGAGCTTGGGCCGCTGTCCGGTGCGGGCGACGTCCTCGAGCGTCAGCTCGTGGAGCCCGAACTCCGCGCCGAGCGCGCGCAGGAGATCGAGGTCGTGTACGCCTTCGACGTCGATCCAGACGCGACCCTCGGCGCGCTGGCTGCGGATCACCTCGATGTCGGCGTCTTCGAACTCCTCGAGCGTGTCCTCGTCGAAGACGTGCAGCCGGACGGTCGCGGGCGCCGCAGGCTCCTCGCCCGTGTAGACGAGCGTGCCGGGCGGGAGGCCGGGTTTCTTGCCCGAGCGCCCGCGCAGCAGGCGACGGAGGCGACGCTGCTGGAGTCGCAGTCCCGCATTGGCGAGGCGGAGCGGCATGCCGGCGATGCGCAGCGGCGCTTCGGCCAGCTTCACCGGATCGATCTCGGTCTCGAGGATTTCCTTGAGCTTAGCCATGCTCGAATGTTCTCGGTCGAATGCCTACGCCAGCCGCCTGGCGAGCAGCAGCGCGACAGCCATGATCGTCTCCTGCGGATTCACGCCCGGCGCGGTCGGCAGGAGTGAGCCGTCGATGATGTGGACGCCGCGCGCGCCGTGCCTCTGGCCGTCGGGGCCGCACGCGCTCGTGCCGGGATTGGTGCCGATGCGCGCGGTGCCCATCACGTGCGCGGAGAAGACGCACAGTTCGTTCGGCCCGTCGGGCCAGGCGGCGATGCGGCCGAGCTCCGCCTCCGTGCGGATCGGCTCGCCGTGCGCGTGCAGCGTCGTCACCTCGCGCGCGCCCGCCGCGAGCTGGAGCCGCGCGGCCGTGGTGATGCCGCGTCTCATGGCGGCGCGTTCCGCTTCACCGAGGCGGTAGCGGATGCGCGGGCGTCCGCGCGCGTCGGTGCGCACCGCTCCCTGTGACGCCGCAGCATCCGCGCCGTCGCGCACGAGCACGATCGTCGTCGCGAGCCGCGCGTAGTCGAGCATGACGCGACGGTGCCCCTCGCCGAAGCCGGGCAGCGCGACCGCGGCCAGCCCGGGGTGCATCGGCGGGCACTCGAGCCAGTAACCGAAGGCGTTCGTCGCCGGCTCGGGCCGGCAGACCGCGCTCAGCGGGATTCCCGTCGCCGCGTGCACGGGCTCGTCGTGCAGTGCCACCACCGCGCTCGTCGGGTGCAGCCGCAGGAAGCGGCCGACACCGCCGCCGCCGAGTCCCGACCGCTGGAGCAGGGATGGCGTGCCGACGGCCCCCGCGGCCAGGATCACGAGCGGCGTCTCGACCATCGCCTGCCCCGACGGTCGGTCGTTCGCGCCCGTCACTTCCACGAGCAGCCGCTTGCGCGCGCCCAGACGCCCCGCGTCCGGTCCGCTGCGCTCGATGCGCCGCACCCGCGCACCGGTCGCGATGCGGGCGCCCGCGCGCAGCGCCCGCGGCAGCCAGGTCTCGTCGACGCTCTGCTTCGCCGCCCACGGGCAGCCGATGCCGCATAGGCCGGAGCGCTCGCAGTCGCGCGCGTTGATGCTCGCCGCGGCCGTGTCCAGGCCGAGACGCATGGCGCCCTTCATCAGGATGCGGTTGTTGCGGGAATGCGACGCCTGCGGCACCGGTGCGGCCGCGACTTCGCGCTCGATCTCGGTGAACAGAGGCGCCATCGAGGCGGCATCGACGCCCTCCATGCCGTGCCTGGTGGACCAGTCGTGCAGCACT
This sequence comes from Longimicrobiales bacterium, assembly GCA_035512635.1. Classification (GTDB taxonomy): domain Bacteria; phylum Gemmatimonadota; class Gemmatimonadetes; order Longimicrobiales; family RSA9; genus DATKDR01. The sequence continues at coordinate 55,753 of DATKDR010000033.1, forward strand.
TCGTCGGGCGTCCGCAGCATCAGCATCCAGTTGACGAACGTGCTGCCGCCGAGCGCCCGCCCCTGGAGGATCTGGATCGACTGGTCGTCGGTCGCGCGCGCGCCCGAGTCCGCGTACAGCCGCGGCACCAGGTCGCGCTCGATGCCCGTGCGCTCCGCGAGCGGCCACGCGCGACCCTCTTCCAGCAGCAGCACGTCCCGGCCGGCTTCCGCCAGAATCGCCGCGGCCACGGCGCCGCCCGCGCCGCTGCCGACCACGACCACCTCCGCGCTCAGGCGGCGTCCGGGCTCGAGCCCGCGCGCCAGCCGATGCACCAGCGCCGGCTCGCGCGGGGCGGCATTCGCGGCGGCCGCCGGGGCGGGCGCGGCTGGCGCGGCGGCTGCGGTCTCTCTGCCTTCCCACTCGAATGCGGGCTCCCGTCGGCCGAGCGGCGGCAGGTGTCCCACTTCGGCCTGCGCCGCCGGCTCGGAGTACCAGCTCGAGAGGACGACGCGCCGCAGCACCTGGAGCATCGTGCGCAGCCCGGGAACCGCGGAGGTCTCCATGCGCCGCAGCATGGCCGCGCGCGTCGCATCGGAAAGCGACTGGAAGCGGACGGGGCGGCCGGTAAGCGCGCACACCAGGGAGCGGCCGCCGACCAGGCGGACCACCAGCCGTACGCCGGCCGCGTGGCGCGGCGGCAGGGATTCGATGCGGCGCTCGACGAGCGTCGGCAGGTGCAGCCTGGCCGGATCGGCATCGGCGCCGCCCGAGCCCTCGTCGTATTCGGAAAAGAAAGCGCCCGCCGTGCGACCGGAGTCGAACGCGGCGGGCAGAATGGTGCGGCAGATGGCTTCGAGCGCTGCGAGACGGGATCCGCGCCCGCTCAAGTCAGCCCTCGAAGCGGTAGAATCCGTCGCCGTCGATCGTGATGACCGGTTCCTGACGGTGCGTCTGGAAATGGTCGTAGCCGGCCTTCAGGCTCAGCCAGAAGCGCCACATCGACCAGTCGCCGCCGGCCTCCTCCCACAGATCGCGCATCGGCGAGCCTTCCATCCGGGAGGGGAAGATGTGGATCGGAATCGAAGCCTGTCCGTTGCTGCGGGCATCGACGGCGAGCACGTACAGCTCCTCGATGACGTCGTCCGTGACCGGAACGCAGCCGACCGTCGCGCAGCCGCCGTGCACGTAGATGTCGCCACCCATCCGATCGTCGAACTGGCCACGCGCCAGATCCGCGGCGTTCGGATAGTTCACGCGCATCGACAGATGGAACCGGCTGCGGGGATTGAACAGATCGATGGAGTAGAAGCCTTCCGGCATCTGCAGGTCGCCGCGGCGGGTCTTCGGCCCCAGATGGCCGGAAACGGCGCACACCGGATAGTCCCGCACCAGGACATAGCGTCCCGTCGACGGGTCCAGCCCCCACACCTGGAACACGCGCTCCGACTTGAAGACGCGGAACAGCACGTCCGTCGGATAGGGCACGCCCGCCCGCTCGAAATGCGCCGCGATCGACGAGCCGACCCGCTCGCTCGCCGCACGCACCCGCTCCTCGCTCAGCTGCGCGGTACGGAACGCGCGCCGCTGCGCCGGGCTCAGGCGGGCCGCCTCCGATACCAGCGTGAAGGGCGAGGCCGACACACCCACGGACGACACCTTGACCCCTCCCACCAGCGCGTACGCCGGCGACGCGCTCGGCGCCTGTGCCGCACACGGCACCACCCCGACGGCGATCAACGTGCAGTGTAGAATCGCAGAACCGCGCATTCCAGCCTCGGAAAGCGGAAGATCCGGCCTCGTGCCGGAGCCGATTCGATCTGTGTTTGTTGGAAGCCTGGCAGCGGGGAGGCTGCCGCAAGACCAATCTAATCGAAGTTGCCCTTGGGTTCAATGAGGCCGTGCTCCAGCGCAATCCACGGCTGCATCACATCGATGCGCCGCCCACGCCCGGCGGCTGGCGCCCGCCTTTTTGATTTCACGACGACGGCCGGGTTATTCTCCCCGCCGACAGAGCGGCGGAGCCCACGCTTCTGCCGCACGGCTCCGCGGCCGCACCGCGGTTCACGCCCGCAGGCGAATCCGATGCACGTCACCGTCCCGCCCGCCGAATACGAGAACCTGGTTCCGCCCGCGGAAGGGGAGAGCATCCGCATGGTGGATGGCGCGCTCGTCGTGCCCGACGAGCCGATCATCCCGTTCATCGAGGGCGACGGCACCGGCCCCGACATCTGGGCGGCGTCGAAACGGGTGTTCGAAGCGGCCATCGCGAAGGCGTACGGCGGCGTGCGTCGCATCGTCTGGTTCGAGGTGTTCGCGGGAGAGAAGGCGAACGAGCGCGTCGGCGCGTGGCTGCCGCTCGACACGCTACGCGCGATCGAGCGTCACCTGGTCGCGATCAAAGGGCCCCTCACGACGCCGGTCGGCGGCGGCATCCGCTCGCTCAACGTCGCGCTCCGGCAGCAGCTCGACCTGTACGCGTGCGTACGCCCGATCCGCTGGTTCGAGGGCGTGCCGTCGCCGGTGAAGGATCCGGGCGCGGTCGCCATGACGATCTTCCGCGAGAATACGGAGGACATCTACGCGGGCATCGAGTGGCAGGCCGGCACCGAGACCGCGCGTCGCCTGATCAGGCTGCTGCGCGAAGAGCTCGACGTGCGCACCATCCGCTTCCCGGAGACGTCCTCGATCGGCATCAAGCCGGTGTCGGAGGAAGGGACGAAGCGCCTGGTGCGAGCGGCGCTCGATTTCGCGATCCGCGAAGGTCGCGAGAGCGTCACGCTGGTGCACAAGGGCAACATCATGAAGTACACGGAAGGCGCCTTCCGCGACTGGGGCTACGAGCTGGCGCGCGAGGAGTACGCCGCGGAGCCGCTCGACGGCGGACCGTGGCTGAAACTGCCGCAGGGCATCGTCGTGAAGGACGTCATCGCCGATGCCTTCCTCCAGCAGATCCTGACCCGTCCCGCGGAATACGACGTGATCGCGACGCTGAACCTGAACGGCGACTACATCTCCGACGCGCTGGCCGCCCAGGTCGGCGGCATCGGCATCGCGCCGGGCGCCAACATCAACTACATGACCGGCCACGCCATCTTCGAGGCGACCCACGGCACGGCGCCGAAATATGCCGGACAGGACAAGGTCAACCCCGGCTCGGTGATCCTGTCCGGCGAGATGATGCTGCGCCACATGGGATGGAAGGAAGCCGCGGACCGGATCATCGCCGCGCTCGAGAAGACGATCGCTCAGAAGCGCGTGACCTACGATTTCCACCGGCTCATGGAAGGCGCCGAGCTGCTCAAGACGAGCGAGTTCGGTGATGCGCTCATTAGCAACATGTAGTCGGTAGCCGGTAGTCGGTATACCGTCTACTGTCTACCGTCTTCTGCCGCCTACTTCGCGAAGTACGGCGTGGCGCCCGCGTCGTGATCGGTCACGTCCTTCACGCCCATGATCTCCGGCACCGCCTGCTTGATCATCCGTTCCACGCCCTGTGACAGCGTCACGCGCGCCATGCCGCAGCCCTGGCAGCCGCCGCTCATCTCGACGTAGGCGATGTCGTCGCGCACCTCGAGCAGCACGATATGGCCGCCGTGCGATGCGATCGCCGGATTCACTTCGCTGTCGATTACGCGCTTCACGCGCTCCGACAGGGAGCCCGTCTCGAAGATCCGCTCCTTCGGCTGCGGCGGCCGCACCTCGAAGCCGGATGCGCCGTTGCGCTCGACGAAGTCGACCGTCGCCCCTTCCAGCCGGTCCGCGCTCTGCGGATCGACCAGCAGCTTGAAGCCGCCCGCCGTGAAGACGCGGTCGTCCTCCGCGCGCTCCTCGTACTCCACCAGCTCGATATCGTACTGTGGCGCGAGCGGGCTGCCGCCCACCGAGATGCGCAGCGCCGCGTCCTCGACGAAGCCCTGCTCGATGAAGCCGAAGACCTTCTCCCGAGCACTATCCGTAAATGTCAGCATGGTGCCTGTCTTTCGATATCTGAATCCGGCGCATTCGCGTTTCCGCCGGAGCGCTGTGTTCCGTACCCGGTAACCTAATCGAATGTCCGCGCGCGGGCAGGCGGCCCCCCGCCGGAGCCGTTTGCATAAGCCGTCCGGCCCGGCGACCTTGGCGCCCGGATCGGCCACCCCTTCAGGACAGCGTCATGGGAAACGTCTCCGATTTCGTTCGCGATCATTTCCGGCACTTCAATGCGGCGAGCCTCGTGGATGCGGCGCAGGGCTGGATCGACCTGCTGGATGAGGGCGGGCACATGATGGTGACGCTCGCCGGCGCCATGAGCACCGCCGAGCTCGGCAAGTCCCTCGCCGAGATGATCCGGCAGGACAAGGTGCACGCGATCACGTGCACCGGCGCCAACCTCGAGGAGGACGTCTTCAACCTCGTCGCCCACGACCACTACGTGCGCGTGCCGAAGTATCGCGAGCTGACCGCCGAGGACGAGCGGGCGCTCCTCGACCGGCACCTGAACCGCGTCACGGACACGTGCATTCCGGAGGCCGAGGCGATGCGCCGCATCGAGACCGCCGTGCTCGAGGACTGGGTGGCCTCGGACGCCGCGGGCGAGCGCCGCTTCCCGCACGAGTTCATGTACCGGCTGCTCCGCTCCGGCAGGCTCGCGGACCACTACCAGATCGATCCAAACGATTCATGGCTGGTCGCCGCCGCCGAGAAGGATCTACCCATGTTCGTGCCCGGCTGGGAGGACTCGACCCTCGGCAACATGTACGCGGCCCACTGCATCGACGGCGAGGTCGAGAACGTGCACACCGTCCGCACCGGCATCGAGTACATGATCGAGCTGGCCGACTGGTACACGACCACCGCCCCGGATCACGGCGTCGGCTTCTTCCAGGTCGGCGGCGGCATCGCGGGCGATTTCCCGATCTGCGTCGTCCCCATGCTGCACCAGGACCTGCGGCGAGAAAGCGTCCCTGTCTGGTCCTACTTCTGCCAGATCAGCGATTCCACCACCAGCTACGGCTCATACTCGGGCGCCGTGCCCAACGAGAAGATCACGTGGGGCAAGCTCGACGTGGACACGCCGAAGTTCGTGATCGAATCCGATGCGACGATCGTGGCGCCGCTGGTGTTCGCGCTGGTTCTTGGGTGGTAGTCGTCCATGCTGTGAACAGACGGGCGCGGAGAGCGCACACGCACAGGCACACGGACGCGGAGTCCGCGTCCGGGCGATCCATGGCGTCGCTTCGCCTCTCGTCCGCGGCCGACATTCCGTCGCCCCTTCGTGACCTCCATCGTCGAGCTCCCCAGGAACGGGAACAGGCCATGGAGCTCTATCTCGATCATGAGCGGCTGGACGTCTACCGATTCGCAAGGCAGCTGAACCGGGAGGTGGCGGAGCTGGTGGCATTGATCCCCCGGGGCCACGGCGAATCGATCGACAACCTGATTCGTGCCGCGAAGTCGGTCTCGCGCAACATCGCGGAAGGAGCCGGCAAGTGGCATATCGCGGACAAGACAAAATTCTACCGCATCGCGCGAGGCTCCGCGACGGAATGCGCGGCGAGCCTCGATGAGTTGGTGGACTACGGGATCACGACCGAAGAAAACACGCGCCGACCGAAGCAGACCGCCATGCGAATCATCGCCATGCTCATCGCGATGATTCGCTCGATCGAGCCCCGAGGAAGGGACATGGGCACCTAGCCCGAAGGGCGCGAGGTCGCAGCAGCCGCCCCTCGACTCCGCGTCCGTGTGCCTGTGCGTGTGCCCTCTCCGCGCCCGTCAGTGAAGTGCGCGCTACACGTCCTTCGCCAGCCGGATCCCCGTAAACTGCCAAGTCGCTGCGGGCGGGAAGAAATTCCGGTACGTCCCCCGGATATGGCTGAGCGGCGTCGCCACCGAGCCGCCGCGCAGCACGAACTGGTTCACCATCCACTTGCCGTTGTACTCGCCGAGCGCGCCGGGCGGCGGGCGGTAGCCTGGATAGGGTGAGTAGGGGCTGCGGGTCCACTCCCAGACGTCGCCGAACATCTGCATGAGCCCATCCGCGGCGGTCGCCGGATCGGCTGGCGCCGGATGCACCCGCTGCTGCTCGACGAAGTTGCCGCGTATCGGCTGCCCCGCGGCCGCGACCTCCCACTCCTGCTCGGTGGGCAGGCGCGCGCCGGCCCAGCGCGCGTAGGCGTCGGCCTCGTACCAGCTCACGTGCGTCACCGGCTCGTCCGGATCGACGTCGCGCATGCCGGCGAGCGTGTAGTGTCGCCAGCCGCGTTCGCCGCTCGGCCGCTCCCAGTAGAACGGCTCGCTCCATTCGTTCTCCTGCACCGTCGCCCATCCCTCCGACATCCACAGGTCGGCTCGCCGGTAGCCGCCGTCCTCGATGAAGGCGCGGTATTCGCCGTTCGTCACCAGTCGATTCGCAAGCTGGAATCCTGCCACGTACGCCTTGTGGCGCGGCCCCTCGTTGTCGAACGCGAAGCCGTCGCCGGCCTGGCCGATCTCGAATACGCCACCCTCGAACGGGACGAACTCGAGCGCGGGGGCGGGCCCGGGCGCCGAAGCCGTCGGCGATGGCGCGGCCGATGACGCCGGCAATCGATCCCGGTATGCCGGGCGCAGCGGATTCACCGAGAAGACGTGCTTGATGTCGGTCAGCATCAGCTCCTGGTGCTGCTGCTCGTGATTGAGACCGATCTCGATCACCGACCGCAGCGTCGCGGCTTTCGATTGGTCGCCGAGCAGCTGACGCACGTGCTCGTCCACGTGCCGGCGATACTCGAACACCTCCGCCACCGTCGGCCGCGACAGGTAGCCGCGCTGCGCCCGACAGTGCCGCTCGCCCGCCTGCACGTAGTAGGAGTTGAAGAGGTACGGGTACTCCGGGTGGAACAGACGGTACCCCTCGAGGTGAGGCACCAGCAGAAACGTCTCCCAGAACCACGTCGTGTGCGCGAGGTGCCACTTCGTCGGACTGACGTCGTCCATCGTCTGTACGACGTAGTCCTCGGGCACCAGCGGCTCGCATAGCCGCTCCGTCGCGCCACGCACCTCGGCGTAGCGGGCGACGAGCGCCGCGTCGCCGGTCCTTACCGGCGCCGCGTCCGACGGCGATGCCGACCTCGCGCCGGGCGCGGCCCTTCTGCCGGCCGGAGTGCCGGTCGATCTCCCCGCATCCAGTGCTGTTCCGTCCGACATGCCCACCTCCCGTCAGGACCTATACGTCTATACATGTATAGGCGTATACCGACTTCGCAAACGACGCGCCCTGCCCCGATCCTCGATCCGCCCGGGGAGCGGGGAAGCGCGGGAAGAAGGATGCCGGCGCGGGTCATGCAGCAGGATCCGGGGGCGCGCGAAGCCGGCGGTGCGGCCCGTGTGGAGCCGGCGCCGCGGCCGGTGCGGTTGTTCGGCATCCGCGCCGGGTCTAGCTTCAGGGTTGCGATTCACGAGACGATTCGAGGAAGACGAATGTCCTATGTACCTCCCCTGGCGGGCTCTGCCTGGTGGATCCCAGTGCTGTACGTCGTGGTTCTGGGGCACATCACCAACGTCTGCATCACGCTTTATCTGCATCGCGGCGCCACCCATGGCGGCGTCCGCTACCATCCGATCGCCGAGCACTTCATGCGCTTCTGGCTGTGGCTCACCACCGGTGTGGTGACGAAGGAGTGGGTGGCGGTGCACCGGAAGCACCACGCGCACTCGGATCGCGAGGGCGACCCGCATTCGCCGCAGGAGGAGGGGCTGTTCGCGATCCTGATCGGCGGACTCTGGTTCTATCGCGAGGCGGCCAGGGACCAGGAGGTGCTGGAGAAGTACGGGAAGGGCTGCCCGGAGGACTGGATCGAGCGCAACCTGTACACGCCCCACAACGGCTGGGGCATCCTGATGATGCTCGTGCTGGACGTGCTGCTGTTCGGGCCGCTGGTCGGGTTCCTGGTGTGGAGCGGGATGGCGCTGTGGCTGCCCGTGTTCGGCCAGATCATCAATGCGATCGGGCACGCGATGGGCTATCGGAACTTCGGCACCAAGGACCACAGCCACAACATCTACCCGTTCGGCATCTGGATCGTGGGCGAGGAGCTGCACAACAACCACCACGCGGATCCGCGCTCGGCGAAGTTCAAGGCGCAGTGGTGGGAGTTCGACATCGGCTGGCTCTACATCAAGACGCTCGCATTCCTGCGCCTTGCCGATGTCGTCTACGCGCGCTCGGCATCGGTGAAGGAGTTCGCGAACCAGTACTACCGCGACAACGTGGCGGAGCCGATGTCGGCGTCGATCGATCGGGCGACCGCGCGGGTGGTGCAGGCGCGAACGGATGCGCTGGAGGCGATGGATCGTCTCGCGGTCGATGCCCGTGCCGAGCTGGACCAGGCTCTGGCGTCGGTCGAGCGCACTCTGGCCGATGCGCGCGCGAACTTCCAGACCGCGCGCCGGCACCTCGAGGAGCTGCTGTCCGACACCCACTCCGAGACGGCGGGCCCCGGCCGCGTGGAGCGCGCGCTCGCCGAGGCGCGGCGCACGCTCGATGAAAGCCTCGTGCGGCTCGAGCAGGCGCACGCGGGCGCGCTGACCGCGATCGAGCGCGCCACCAGCCGACTGCCGGCTGAAGCCGGGATCGCGTCCAAACCCTGAGTCGCCGGGCGGGATCCAAGCTTCCGAATCCGCGCCCGCCGGCCCCGGGAAACCCGGGGCCGGTGCTTTTCGTACGGCTCACTGGACCCCTCACACCAGCCGGAGAATCCCCCATGCGAAGCTCGTCGCCAGGCCCCAGAGCCATTCTGCTGCTTCCGCTCATGCTGTTCTGCCTCGTGCTGCCGCGGCGCGCGGCCGCGCAGGAATGCCAGCACTCGGCGCTGCGCGCCGGCACGATCTCGCTCGACGGCGTTCAGCGCGTCCACGTCATCGCGGGCGCGGGCTCGCTCCTGGTCACCGGGGTCGCCGGCGTCACCGAGGCGCGCGCGAGCGGCCGCGCGTGCGCGTCGGCTGCGGACGATCTGAGCGAGGTCCGCATTCGCCTGCGCAAAAGCGGGTCGACCGCGGAGATCGAGGTGCTTTATCCCGAGGACCGCATGCGCTTCCCCCCTCGATACGCGTACCTGGACCTCGAGGTCGTCGTGCCGCAGGGCATGCCCGTGCGGATCGACGACGGCAGCGGGAACGTGACCGTCTCGGGCACCGGCCGTACCGAGGTGAACGACGGCTCGGGCAACCTCACGGTTCGCGACATTCGAGGCGACCTGCGCATCGACGACGGCTCCGGCAACATCGACGTCGCCGGCGTGGCCGGCTCGGTCGGCATCGACGACGGCTCCGGCGACATCCGCATCACCGACGTGCGCGGATCGGTGGCCATCGACGACGGCTCCGGTGATGTCGTCGTACGTGGCGTCGCCGGCTCCGTCGAGATCGAGGACGGCAGCGGCGACATCCGCATCGCGCAGGTGATCCGCGACGTCCGCATCGAGGACGACGGCTCCGGATCCATCCGCGTGGAAAACGTCGGCGGCGACTTCACCGTCGGAGACGACGGCTCGGGCGACGTGACGCACACGAACGTCAGCGGGAGGGTGTCGATTCCGGACCAAGATTGAGGCGCTAGGCGGTAGGCCGTAGTCTAGGGGCCATGGACATCAGGACCGGCACCAGCGGCTTCGCCTACAAGGAATGGAAGGGGGCGTTCTACCCCGAGGACCTGCCCGCCGACCGTTTCCTCGCGTACTACGCCGAGCGCTTCCGCGCGTGCGAGATCAACAACACGTTCTATCGCATGCCGAATCCGGCGACGCTGCGCGGCTGGTCGGCCGAAGTGCCGGCGTCGTTCCGCTTCGTGCTGAAGGCGTCGCGCCAGATCACGCACTCGAAGCGGCTGAAGGACTGCGCGCAGCCGGTCGAGTACCTCGCGACCTGCGCGCGCGAGCTGGGCGATCAGCTCGGTCCCATCCTGTTCCAGCTCCCGCCCAACCTCAAGAAGGACGTCGGGCGGCTGCGCGCGTTCCTCGCCGTCGTGCCGGCCGATATCCGCGCGGCCTTCGAGTTCCGCCACGCGTCGTGGCACGACGACGACGCGCTCGAAGCGCTGCGCGAGCACCGCGCCGCGCTGGTCATCGCCGATACCGAGGATCTGACCGCGCCGCGCGTCGCGACCACCGACTGGGGCTACCTGCGGCTCCGTCGCGTCGAGTACGCCGACGAGGAGGTGCGCGACTGGGCGTCGTGGACGCTCGGGCAGGAATGGGGCGACGCGTACGCATTCTTCAAGCACGAGGACGCCGCGACCGGCCCGCGCCTCGCCGCGCGCTTCGCGGAGCTGGCGGCTGCCGGCATCCAGCCTCTTCGGCCCGCGCGCTGACGCGCATGCCTGGAGAGGGACGGCGCGACTGGAAGTCCTCGCCTGCGGGCGGCGGCTCCCCGACGAGCCGAACTCGGCTTACGTCGGGGCGCTGTTTAATGCGCCAGCTCTGATTCCTGTTGCGGTTCGACGTAGTCCACGCGCGGCAGCGCACGGATCGACGGCGCCAGGTCCGGATCGATACGCAGCCACACTGCGCCGATGGTGTCGAAGTAGTAGACGAACTCCACTCCCATCGCCTCCAGCGCCAGCATGCCCTCCACGACGTCGGCCTCCGAAACGGCGTGCCGCAGCCCCGTCGCGCCCTCCGCATCGAGCACGCGCGGGCTTTCCGGGGCTTTCAGAGCAACGGTGACGTTCCCGTCCCCAGCCGCCACCGCCGTGACCAGCGCGGCATCGCTCGTGTCCCACGGCCGCGGCTCGGGCGGCAGGTCCATCTCGTAGGCCGCAACCGCCCGCACGGTCGTCGGGCTCGTCACCATCGTGAAGTGAACCGGCACCTCGATCCGCTGCGGCTCAGGCGGACCCGACTCCGTACATGCCACCGTAAGCGGTCCCAGCAATACGACGGGCCAGACAAGCATCCTCATGACTCTCCTCCGGTGAAGGTCAGTCGGGGTGGATCTCCAGCAACCAGAGTCCCCGTTCCGTCCCAACGAAATAGCGACCCACGCGCTCCCGTTTCACCACCGTGGCCGGGGGGATTTCTTCGGGCGTGGGCACCTCGACCCAGGTGTCGCCGCCGTCGGTGGACTCAAGCAGCAGGAGCGATTCGGTTTCGCCGTGCTCACCGATCACGATCTTGCCGCCGAAGAGCAGGTAGCGATCCGGCTCCAGTACCAGAGCGCGCGAAAAAAGCGGCACGGCCATGTGCCAGTTCGATCCATAGTCGTCGCTTCGCTGAAGTCCGTTGGCAGTCGCAACCCACAGCCGCGCGGAGTTCGAGTGGTCCTCTGCGACGTCGAACGCCGCGTCGTCTGCGTGTGCCGGCAGGAGGAACGGATCCCAGGTTGCCCCCATGTCGAAGCTGCGGTAGAAGTATGCCCGAAAAGAGGCACTCTCGCCGACAGTGTAAATTGCGCCGGGGGTGCGCTCAGAAACCAGGACGTCGTTTAAACCGTTGCCGAAGGCATCGGTGCTCCCAAAGAGGAGCTGCCAGTCTCTGCCGTGGTTCGTGGATCGAAGGATGTTCGGGATTACGCCCCCCCAGAACAGGGTGTCGCCTGACGCGGCAAAAGAGCACGCCGAAAGGCGGTCGAAGCCGCCGTGTGATGGCTGCCATGAACTGCCCTCCGGCCCGGATACGAAGACCCCGACGTCGGAATGCTCGCCGAGTCCGCAGAGTCCCGCAAACAGTAGATTTGAGGCCGGATGGTACATCAATGCGTCGATAGACTCATGTGAAAGCCCTCTACCCTCCCATTCCATCTCGCCGCTGTAAAGGAGCAGTCCGTTCTGCTGCGTGCCGGCGAACAGCCCGCGTGGCGTAACTTCCACCGAACCTACCCAGTCGTCGATCCCAAGGTGCTGCCAACAGTACTCTGCCCCGATAGAACCACATTCTTCAGGGAATATCGGATCATCGGTGCAACCCGCACCGATCAAGATCAAAAGGAATATAAGGTCGGTGACCCGCATATTTGTATCACGAGAACGGGTGGCGGCGGCGGCGGATTTCGCCGCCACCGCTCGAATCGGTGCTACTCCAGAGGGGGCTTCTCATCACATCCGCTGATGCAATTTCGCACGAGCATCGTGTCGCGGGCGACTTCGCCGCCCAGCGTAACCCGCAACCGCATCTCGAAATCGGGGCCGGCAGAAACGACCATGCTTTGGCTCGAACTCGTACCGAGCGTCTGCTCCTTCGTGTCACCGATATAGAAGACGTACCACTGGTATGAGGGCGAAGGTCCCACGCCCCCCGAATAGTTGGCCGTCCATGTATACGTACCCTTCGTGTCGATGTAATCCGGACCGGAAATTGACGCGCTCAGCGGACGGGTCGCCGCGTAGGCGTTGACCAGCCCATAACCGAAGTAGTCATCGCGCCCGCCCGCGCCGAGATCCGTCGCAGTCCCCGTTATACGGCTGACGACCCAGGAGTTGCTCGCCGTCGGGTATTTTTGCCGGATCAGCGCGACCGTACCGGTGACATGCGGCGTCGCCATCGAGGTGCCGCACCAGCCGTCCGTCTCGTCCTCGTAGGCATTGTAGCCGACCGTGCTCAGGGCCCAGAACGGACCCGCGAGATCCACATGGGTGCCATAACTCGAGCCGCCGCCGCAGGGGCTGCTACTTGCAAATGTGTTATCGGGCTTTATTCCCGACACGCCGAGGACGTTGGTATATCCCGCTGGATATCGCACCGTGTTGTTCCCAGCGTTGCCGGCTGCCGCCACCAGGACGATGTCGTCCGCCCACGCCGCCGCTACCGCGTTCGCCTCATCAGCGCTGTAGTTGATTCCGCCGAAACTCATGTTGATGACGTCCGCATTGAAGATCGCCGCATTGATCCCGGTGGTGATCTCCTGGCTGCTACACAGACCATAGTAGGAATCGCACGCGCCCCAGACGTAGACGTCCGCGTTGTTTACTCCGGGGGCGACGCCCACAACCCCGAGCGAGTTGTTGCGCGCCAGCGCGCTGCCCATGACATGCGTCCCATGCCACAACGGGCCGTCGTCGCAGCCTCCGTACGCGCCTCCGCAGTTCGAGCTCGACACCAGCGGCAGGTCTTCGTGTCCCTGGTAGTGCCCCGTGTCGATGATGTACACGGAGACGCCCTGCCCTGTTACGTAGCTCCACGTGAGGTGCGCGTTGACCTTGGTGATTCCCCAAGGCGTCGATTGCGCGACGGCTCCGACGAGCTCTGACGCTGTCTCCCGCGGCATGGGAATAGCCGCGAGCTCCCGGTACTGCCGGGGTTCGAGATAGTCGACGACCGGGAGAGCGCGGAGCGCGGGAGCGACGGCGGGATCGATCCGTAGCCAGGCGGCGCCGATCTTGTCGAGATAATAGACGAACTCCACGCCGAGGGCGGCGAGCGCGTCAATGCCCGCCGAGATCTCTTCCTCCGTCACCGCGTAACGGATGCCTGTCTCGCCGGTTGAGTCAAGAACCCGGGGGCTCTCGACGGCTTTGAGAGCGACTGTGACGTGCCCATCGCCCGCTGCGACGGCGGCGACCAGGGCCGAATCACTCGTGTCCCAGGGGCGTTGCGCAGGAGGAAGATCCATCTCGACCGCCGGCACTGCCTGAGCCGTGGTTGGACTGCCGGTAAGCGTGAAGTTCACGGAGAGTTCGGCCCGGTGAGGCGCAGCCGGATCCTGGTCGGTACAGCCGGTCCAGACCACTGCGCCAAGGTTTCCACATCGTTCCTCCCTTCTGTTGAGGGATTGCTGTTTCCCCGAAACACGCGCTCCGTTCGAGGGAAACGGCAGGGAGTCGACGATGTGATGGGACCGTCCGCGGCGGAATAGCTGTAATGAGAAGGGCCAACCCCCAACTCTTGTCGCAGTACCTTCGAAAAGGTCTGCAGAGAGTTCACGAGCTCGCCCGGAGGCGGCTCACAGAGAGGAGGTTGGCCCGTATGCGCGAGGGTACCGCTTCCAAGCTA
>DATKDR010000034.1:0-80229 GCA_035512635.1 Longimicrobiales bacterium
CTCCCCGAAGGGATCGGCCTCGTTCGACTTGCATGTGTTAAGCACGCCGCCAGCGTTCGTCCTGAGCCAGGATCAAACTCTCCAATTGAAGTAGTTCGAACAGCTCCAGATGAACGTCTGATCGTTTTCAAACGTTCGGAAAATACCTTTGCATGTATCTCGCGACACCAAGTCGCTTTCGATCACGCGGGGCACGCCGCTACTGCGGCGTGCTCGCTACATCGGGAACGCTCGGTGTCGAACCGCGGGAAGGTATACCCGCGTACGAGACCCACACGATTCGTCTCGACCCTGGTTTTCAAACAGCGGGCGCCCGCCGCAGTCCTTCATCGGCGGGCGCCGCGAGCATTGAAACGTAGCCGGGATAACGGCCTCCGTCAACCCCCGGTGACACCAAAAAAACAGGGACCGTTCAGAGCCGAAAAGCGGTCATTCGTCGTCGAAACCGGGGCGGATCGAGACGTCCTCTTCCTCCTCCAGCTCCTCCCAGTCCTCGTCGTCCCAGTCCTCGTCGTCGTCCCAGTCGTCCTCGTCGTCGTCCTCGTCCCAATCGTCGTCGTCGTCGTCTTCCCAGTCGTCGTCGGTGTCTTCCTCGTCGTCGTCGTCATACGCGGCGAGGATGACATCTTCCTCATCGTCCAACCGGGCGTCGACACCGCGCCGGACCAGCACGTTCGCCATTGAAGTCGCTCCTTCTCAAGGGCGTATCGGGAGAGTGAACCACGGCTGAAGGGCGACACGGAAGAACCATTCCGGGCGCCGCGGGGCGAAAGTCGTGGCGGGTGGCAGGACTGTCAAGGGGAAAGTGAGGAGGCGAGCGCCTCCCGGCGCAGGTGAGCGTCCTGCGGACGCAGGCGAGCCGCTGCGCGGCAGGCGGGCGTCCTGCGGACGCAGGAAGAGCGAGATCCTGCGCGCGAAGCGCGCTCGCCTGCACTGGAAGCGCCCGCCTGCGCCAAAGGCGCTCGCCTGTGCGCGTAGCGCACCCGCCTGCTTTATTAGCCCGCCTGTCGCGACGCCTTCTTCCTTTCGTGTGCCTTCAGGAAGCGCTTGCGCAGGCGCATGGACTTGGGCGTGATCTCGACCAGCTCGTCGTCCGCGATGAACTCGAGGGCGAGCTCGAGGGTGAGCTGACGCGGCGTCTCGAGCGCCACGGCCTCATCGGCGCCGGCCGAGCGGATGTTGGTCAGCTTCTTACCCTTGGCGACGTTGACTTCCATGTCGCCCGGGCGGCTGTTCTCGCCGACGATCATGCCCTCATAGGTGTCGGTGCCCGGCGTGACCAGCAGGGTCGCGCGGTCCTGGAGGTTGAACAGCGCGTAGGCGATGGCCGTGCCGTCCACCATCGAGACGAGGACGCCGCGCTCGCGGCTGCGGATCGGGCCCGCCCAGGGGCCCCACTCCAGGAACTGGTGATGGAGCGTGCCCTCGCCGCGCGTGTCGCTCATGAACTCGGTGCGATAGCCGAACAGGCCGCGCGCGGGGATGCGGAAGACGAGGCGGACCATGTTGAGCCCGCCAGCGGCGTCGCCGTAGTTGCGCATCTCGCGCAGCTCACCGCGGCGCCGGCCGAGCTTCTCGATGACCGGGCCGGTGAAATCGTTGGGCACGTCGATGACGGCTTCCTCGTAGGGCTCGAGGGCCTCTCCGCCGGGACCCTTGCGGGTGATGACGCGTGGCCGCGACACGGCGAACTCGTAGCCTTCGCGCCGCATCGTCTCCATGAGGATGGACAGGTGCAGCTCGCCGCGCCCCGAGACCGTGAACGTGTCCGGGGAAGCGGTCTCCTCGACGCGCAGGGCGACGTTGCGCTCGAGCTCCTTCATCAGGCGGTCGCGCAGCTGTCGGCTGGTCACGAACTTCCCTTCGCGGCCTGCGAAGGGCGAGTTGTTCACGACGAAGTCGACGGACACGGTCGGCTCCTCGACCGCGATGCCGAGCAGCGACTCGGGATGCGCCGGGTCGGTGATCGTGCTGCCGATGTCGACGTCCTCGAAGCCGGCGAGCGCGACGATCTCGCCGGCCGCGGCCTCGTCGATCTCGGTGCGCGTGAGTCCTTCGAACGCGAAGAGCTTCGCCACGCGCGCGCGCGGCGCATTCGGCAGGTCGTCCTCCCCGGCACCTTCCAGGGACAGCGGCTCGAGCAGCACGATCGGATCGCCGACGCGCACGCGGCCGCGCTCGATCCGGCCGATCGCCAGCCGCCCGAGATACGGCGAGTGGTCGATCGTCGAGACGAGCATCTGGAAGGGCGCGTCGGCATCCGACGGCGGCGCGGGAATCGTCTTCAGTACGGCCTCGAAGAGCGGCGTCAGGTCACCCGACCGCACGTCGTGCTCGAGCGAGGCGAAGCCCTGCAGCGCGGAGGCGTAGACGAAGGGGGCGTCGAGCTGGTCGTGACTCGCCTCCAGCTCCATGAACAGCTCCAGCACCTCGTCGTGAACGCGCAGCGGCTCGGCACCCGGCCGGTCCACCTTGTTGATGACGACGATCGGCTGGAGGCCGAGGCCCAGCGCCTTGCGCGTGACGAAGCGCGTCTGCGGCATGGGACCGTCGAACGCGTCCACCAGCAGCAGCACGCCGTTGACCATGCGCAGGATGCGTTCGACCTCGCCGCCGAAATCCGCGTGGCCGGGGGTGTCGACGATGTTGATCTTGTGCTCGCGCCAGCGGATCGACGTGTTCTTCGAAAGGATCGTGATGCCCCGCTCCCGCTCGAGCGGGTTCGAGTCCATGACGCGATCCTGGACCTGCTGGTTGTCGCGGAAGGTGCCCGCCTGGCGGAGCATCTTGTCGACCAGCGTGGTCTTGCCGTGGTCGACGTGCGCGATGATGGCGATGTTGCGAAGCATGGTTGGGCTCTGGTTGCGCCCGCCGCTCCATGTTGGTTCGGCGAAGCCATATTGCTACCGAGCAACAGCTCGAAAGTTTCGCGCAGCGACGCCCCGTGCCGGGCCCGGAAGGCTCAGCTGACCAGCAGCGCCACCTCCCGCGGCCTCGGCCCATCCCACTCGCAGAGGAAAACTTTCTGCCAGGTGCCGAGCACGAGGCGCCCTTCCTCCACGAGCAGCGTTAGGCCCGGCCCGGCCAGCAGGGTCTTGATGTGGGCATCCGAGTTCCCCTCGGCGTGCCGGTAGTCCTCCTCCTTCGGCGCCAGGCGGGCGAGGTGGGCAACGACGTCGCGCGCGACATCGGGATCGGCGCCCTCGTTCACCGTCAGGCCGCAGGTGGTGTGCAATGACCAGAGGTGCACCACCCCATCGCGCACGCCGCTTCGGGACAGGGCTTCCTGGACCGCCGCCGTGATGTCGAGGAGCTGTTCCCGGCTCTCGGTGCGCAGCTGGATGCGCTGGATCATCCCTTCTCCTTTCTCAGTCGATCATGACCCGGGCAGCCGCGCCCGGCAGTCAGTGCTCGAGCTGGACCGTCACGTGGCGGATGCCGAAGCGCTGAGCCATCCGGCGGTGGATCTCGGATAGCACGCGGGTGTGATCCTCGGGACTCGCGACGACGGCATGGCCGCTCATGGCGAGGAAGCCGCTGGTCACGGTCCAGACGTGCAGGTCGTGCACGTTGTCGACGCCCGGGATCTCGTCGATCGCCCGCTGCACCTCGATCATGTCGACGTGTGCGGGCACGGACTCGAGCAGGATGTCGACCGACTCGCGCAGCAGGTTCCAGCCGCTGACGAGGATGAGCACGCCGACGAAGACGGAGATGAGCGGATCGGCGGGCGTCCAGCCGGTGGTCAGGATGACGAGCGCGGCCACGATCGCGCCGACGGAGCCGAGCAGATCGCCGAGCACGTGCAGGTAGGCGCCGCGGACGTTCAGGCTCTCGCCCGCGAAGCGATGAAGCAGAAACGCGGCGATCACGTTGACGACGAGGCCGCCCGCCGCGACGATGAGCATGAGCCCGCCGCGGATCGCGAATGGCTCGGAGAAGCGCTGCCATGCCTCGATGAAGATGAAGGCCGCGAGGAGGAGCAGCGTGGCGGCGTTCACGAGAGCGGCGAGGATCTCGATGCGGGCCCAGCCGAAGGTCTTGCCGGCCGTGGGCGGGCGGCGCGCGAACCAGAGGGCGAAGAGGGAGAGTCCGATCGCGCCCACATCGGTCAGCATGTGCGCGGCGTCGGCCAGCAGCGCGAGCGAGTTCGAGACCAGGCCGCCGACGAACTCCGCGACCATGAACGTCGCGGTGAGCATCAGGACCCAGCGCAGGCCCTGCTCGCCCGCGGCGCGGTGGTGTTCGTGTCCGTGGCCGCGCGCGTGGGTGTGCGGATGCGGATGCCCAGGGGCACCGGTTGCGGGCGCGCTCGCCGACGTGATGGCGCAGTGAGGCCCCGTCTCCAGTGTGCAGCAGGACGCGTCCACCGTGCGGGTCGCGGGCTCGGCCGCGGGCGGCTGTCGCTCCGTCATGCCGGGGCCTCGTGCGCGGACCCGAGGGCCGGCTCGCCGTCGTCGAGCGCGAGAGCCTCGAGCAGCGGCACGAGCCGCTCCGGGGAGTCGACGCGCGCGTCGGCGAGCGTCTCGCGCGCGTGCCTGCCGTCCGCGACCAGCACCGCGAGGCCGCCGCGTTCCTGAACCGCGCGGAACGCGTCCTCGTCGGTGACGTCGTCGCCGATGAAGACCGGATAGAGCCCGTCGTCGTCGCCGGCAAGCGTGTCGATCAGGAATTCGACGGCGCGCCCCTTGTGCCAGTCGACGGGAGGCCGAAGCTCGACGACGCGCTTGCCATGCGTGGCGCGCAGGCCGCTGCGCTCCGCCTCGCGTACGGTCGTCTGCCGTACCTGCTCCGCCAGCTCGGGGTCGTCGACGCGGCGGTAGTGCACGCTCAGCGTGATGCCCTTGTCCTCGATCTCGGCGCCTTCGATGTGCTCGAGCTCCGCCCGCAATCGCTCGGTCAGCGCGCGCAGCTCCGGCCGCAGGCGCTCCGCCGCCTCGATCCGATGCCGCACGCCGGGGCCCTCGATCTCGAAGCCGTGGTTGCCGGCAAAGAACGCGCGCACCTCGCGCACGCGCGCGCGAACGTCCTCCAGCCCACGCCCGCTGACGATGGCGACCACGGTGTCGGCCCGATCGGCGAGTGCCCGGAGGGCGTCTCCTGCAGCCGGCAGAATCGTCGCCTGTTCCGGTCCCGGGACGATCGGCGCGAGCGTGCCATCGAAGTCGAGGGCGAGCAGCAGGCGTCCGCGGGCGCTGCGCTCGAGCCGGATGCGGCGGACCGCGGCGTCGACGTCGATCAACGGTGCTCCGGTGCCATGCAGGACGTGTTCATCATGGTAGCGTAAAGCTCCGTGCGGCGGCTGTCGAGCGGCGGTTGCCGCGGCGCTCGCGGAGCGGTTACCTTTCACTCGTTCGCTCCTCCTACGATGCAAGTCCCTTTCCCGTAATGAGATCCCTTCTTTCGGGCCTGCTGCTGGCGACGTTCCTCCTGGGCGGCTGCGAACGCCGGTCTCCGGTCACGTTTGGCGCGGCGAACAGCCTGATCGTAGTGGCGCCGGAGCGCCTCTGGGAGGCCGTGCGGGACACCGTGATGTCCGCGCTCGAACCGACCATCCGGACGGTGCGCGAGGAGCGCACGTTCGAGGTCACGCACGTATCGCCGCTCGATACGGCGTGGCTGGAGCTGCGCAAGTTCCGGCAGGTTATCCTGCTCGGCTACGAGGGCGACAGCTGGCTGGCGCCGGCGATGGGCGGCATCGACAGCGTGCCGGAGCAGCTGCCCGCCATCATCGAGGTGGGCGAGGTCTGGGCACGCGAACAGGCGGTGACCGCAGTGCTGCTCCCCGGCGGGGCCGGACGGGAGGCGGTGGCGGAAATCGTTCCGGAGCTGCACGCTCTGCTGGACGAGAGGTATCGCACCTACGTGCGCGGGCGGATGTTCACCAGCGGCGTGGACGAGGGACTTCGCCGCGAGCTGCTGAGAACGGCCGGCTTCGGACTCACGCTGCCGGACGTGTACCGCCACGAGCAGCCGGGGGGTACACAGCACGTGTTCCGGAACCACTACGCCCAGGGCTCCAAGGAGCTGCGCCGCGGCATCACCATCGACTGGCGCCCGCTCGCGGATTCCATCTCGCCGCGGGAGCTGATGCGCTGGCGGAATTCCGCGACGACGGCTTTCGGCTTCGAGCAGGAGGTCGCGCCGGAGGCGCCGGACGTACGTCGCCTGACGGGGCCGGGTGCGGGGGCGCTCGAAGTGCGCGGCGCCTGGCAGACGCCGGCAGGCGACTGGCCCGCCGCGGGTCCGTTCATCAGCCGCGCGGTGCGCTGCCCGAAGCAGAACCGCATGTATCTGATGGACGCCTGGCTGTACGCGCCGACCGAGTCGAAATACGAGTACGTGATCCAGTTCGAGACCATCCTGAACAGCTTCACCTGCGGGGACGATCAGTAGATGTCATTCGTTCACCTCCATACCCACAGCGAATATTCGCTGCTCGACGGCGCGAACCGGATCGGCGACCTGCTCGAGCGGGCCCGCGAATACGAGATGCCCGCGCTCGCGCTGACCGATCACGGCTGCATGTTCGGCACGTGGGAGTTCCTCCAGCAGGCGAAGAAGGCGGGCGTGAAGCCGATCGCCGGCATGGAGGCGTACGTCGCGCCGGGCGATCGTCGCGAGCGGAGCGGCAACCGGGACGAGCGCGCCTACCACCACCTGGTGCTGCTGGCGCGCGACGCGGAAGGATATCGCAACCTGGTCAAGCTGACGTCGATCGGATACCGCGAGGGCTTCTACCACCGCCCGCGCATCGACCGCGAGGTGCTGGCCGCGCATTCCGGGGGACTCATCGTCACGTCGGCGTGCATGGCGGGTGAAGTGGCGCGTCACCTCGCGGAGGGCGACCGCGCCAGGGCGCGCGACGTCGCCGCGTGGTACGCGGAGCTCTTCGACGGGCGCTACTACCTGGAGGTGCAGGCGCACGGCACCCCGGGGCAGGACGCCCTGAACGCGCAGGTCTTCGAGCTGGCCGCGGAGCTGGGGCTTCCGGTCGTGGCGACCAACGATGCGCACTTCCTGCGGCCCGCCGATCACGAAGCCCACGACGTGCTGCTCTGCATCGGCCTGGGCAAGGACCACGCGGACCCGAACCGCATGCGCTACGACGACGGCCTGTACTTCAAGGCCGCCGACGAGATCGCGGCGCACTTCCCCGGCCGGCCGGACGTGCTCGAGAACACGCTCGCGATTGCCGACTCGGTCGACCTCGCGCTCGAGAAGCGCTACTGCGTGCCGCGTTTCCCGCTGCCGTCCGACGTCGAATCCGAAGCGGAGATGCTGCGCCGGCTCACATTCGAGGGCGCGCGCGAGCGCTTCGGAGCCGAGCTGCGCCCCGATATCGTCGAGCGCCTCGACTACGAGCTGCGCGTCATCAGCGAGTCGGACACGGACTACTCCGGCTACTTCCTGATCACGCAGGACTTCATCCGCTGGGCCAAGGCGCGCGGCATTCCGGTGGGTCCGGGCCGCGGCTCGGCCGCGGGCTCGCTCGTCGCCTACAGCCTCCAGATCACGGACCTGGACCCGATCGAGTTCGACCTGCTGTTCGAGCGCTTCCTGAATCCGGACCGCGTGTCGATGCCCGACATCGACATCGATTTCTGCTACGAGCGGCGCGGCGAAGTCATCGACTACGTGCGCGAGAAGTACGGCCGCGACTCGGTGGGCCAGATCATCACGTTCGGCACCATGAAGTCGCGTGCTGTCGTGCGCGACGTCGGCCGCGTGCTCGGCTTCGAGCCGGCCGAGACGGATCGGCTGGCGAAGCTGATTCCGAATTCGCCGAACATGTCGCTCACGCTCGCGCAAGCGGTCGAGCAGGTGGGCGAGCTGCGAGAGCTGTACAACGCGGACGAGCGCGTGCGCCGGCTGGTCGAGTACGCGAAGACGCTCGAGGGGCTGTCGCGGCACGCGAGCGTGCACGCCGCGGGCGTCGTCATCGCCCCCGGCCCGCTCGACGATTACGTGCCCGTCTGCACGCAGCCCGGGAAGGGCGCCGCCGACGACGTGCTGGTCACGCAGTGGGACATGAACGCGCTCGAGCAGGTCGGGATGCTGAAGATGGACTTCCTGGGCCTGAAGACGCTGACGGTGATCCACGACGCGGTGCAGTGGATCGAGCGGCGGCACGGCGCGCTGAAGCATCCGCACAGCGGCGAGTCGTATGGGAAGATCATGGACCTGCCGCTCGACGACGAAGGCGTCTACCAGATGCTGGCGCGTGGCGGCACCGTGGGCGTCTTCCAGTTCGAGTCTTCGCTGGCGACGGACAAGCTCCGCTCGATGAAATGCGACCGCTTCGAGGATCTGGTCGCCACGAACGCGCTCATCCGCCCGGGTCCGCTCGACAGCGGCATGACGGACGTGTTCATCCGCCGGAAGCTGGGTCGCGAGGCGGTGCGGTACCCGCACCCCGACCTGGTGGAGGTGCTGGAGCCGACGTACGGCGTCATCACCTACCAGGAACAGGTGATGCGGATCGCGCAGGTGCTGGCGGGCTTCACGCTGGCCGAAGCGGACGTGCTGCGGAAGGCGGTCGGCAAGAAGGACGCGGAGCTGATCCAGGAGGAGCTGGCGAAGTTCACGACGCGCGCAGTGGAGCGCGGCGTGGAGCGTGCGCTGGCGGCAGAGCTGGCGGACCAGATCGAGACGTTCGGCCGTTACGGCTTCAACCGCGCGCACTCGGCGGCGTACGCGCTGCTCAGCTACCAGACCGCGTGGCTGAAGCGCTACTACCCGGCCGAATTCATGGCGGCGATGCTGTCGTCGGTCGTGGACAGGACGGAGGATGTCGTCAAGTATATCGGCGAGTGCCGGGAGCTGGGTCGCTACATCGACGGCTTCGAGGACGGCATTTCCGTGCTGGCGCCGTCCGTGAACGAATCGGACTGGAAGTTCACGCCGGTGTCGGCCACGCAGGTCCGCTTCGGTCTCGGCGCCGTGCGCGGCCTGGGTGAGGCGGCGGTGAATTCGATCCTCACGGCGCGCGCGGAGAAGCCGTTCGAGTCGCTGTTCGACCTCGCGGAGCGCGTCGACCTGCGTGCGACCGGCCGGCGAGCCATCGAAGCGCTGATCCTCGCCGGCGCGCTCGACGCGTTCGGCGACCGGGCGCGCCTGATGGCGGCGCTGGACGGCGCGCTGGGCGAGGCGCAGGTGCGCCAGCGCGAGCGCGAGGCCGGCCAGGTGTCGCTCTTCGAGGGGTTCGGCGCCGCAGGCGCCGACGCCGGGGACGCGACGCCCGCCGAGCGAACGTCGCCCAGGCTGCCCGAGGTGGCGCCCTGGCCGGAGGCGGAGCGGCTGAAGCGGGAAAAGGAGATTCTCGGCTTCTTCATCAGCGGCCACCCACTCGACAAGTACCGCGAGGAGCTGCGCGTCTTCGAGGCGGTGAACACGGCCAATCTGAAGGAGCACAGGGATCGGAAGATCGAGATGGCGTGTGTCGTGACCACCATCTCGCGACAGATCTCGAAGCGGAACGGGAACGAGTGGGGCCGACTGACGGTCGAGGACTTCTACGGCACCGCCACCGTGCTCGCCTTCGGCGAGCAGTGGGAGAAGCACAAGGCGGCGCTGGTACAGGACGCGGTGGTGCTGCTGCGGGGTACGGTGTCGGGACGCGACCGTGACGAAGAGGATCCGCCGCTCTTCCTGGACGACGCCATCCCTCTCGCGCGGCTGGCGGAGGACGGCACGCTCGCGGTCGAGCTGCGGCTGGCGCCTTCGGCGGTGCTCGATCCGGATCGCGTGGCCCAGGCGACGCAGGCCCTGAAATCGCATCGCGGCAGCGCACCGGTCTTCGTCGTCTGGCCCGAAACCGGCGCCGCGTCGGAAAAGCGGGAGCACCGGCTGCGCTCGCGCAGCCTGGCCGTCCAGCCGTCGCCCGGACTGCTCGAGGAGCTGCGCGACGTCTTCGGCCGGGAGCGGGTGCGACTGGTGCGCGGCACCAACGGTTCGAACGGATCGAATGGCGAGGCGCGGATGTCCGCGCGGGCGGGAACGGGAGGCGAATGATGGCGACGGCCAGCACGAAGACGGAGGTCGATCGGATCCGGCATCAGATCGACCAGCTTCGGCAGATGGCGGATCAGCACGATCTCGACGTCGACGCCGAGGTACGCAAGCTCGAGGAAAAGATCGAGCAATTGCACGAGACTTCGTACCAGGGCCTGACACCCGTCGAGCGCGTGCAGCTCGCGCGCCACCCGCAGCGACCGTACACGCTCGATTACGTGATTACGCTGTTCTCCGATTTCGTCGAGCTGCGCGGCGACCGGGCATTTCGCGACGACGCCTCCATCGTCGGCGGCTGGGCTCGCCTGGACGGCAGGACCCTCATGGTCATCGGCCATCAGAAGGGCCGCGACATGAAGGAGAACCTGCGGCGCAACTTCGGCATGCCCCACCCGGAGGGGTACCGGAAGGCGCTCCGCCTGATGCAGCTCGCGGACAAGTTCGGGCGACCGATCGTGACCCTGATCGACACGCCGGGAGCGTATCCCGGCATCGGCGCCGAGGAGCGCGGTCAGGCGGAGGCGATCGCGCGCAACCTGCGCGAGATGGCGCGCCTGCGAGTGCCGATCATCGCGGTCGTCATCGGTGAAGGGGGCAGCGGCGGCGCCCTCGCGCTGGGCGTCGCGGATCGCGTACTCATGCTCGAGAATTCCGTCTACAGCGTCATCTCGCCGGAGGGCTGCGCCGCGATCCTCTGGAAGACACCGGAAGCCCGTGACCAGGCGGCGGAAGCCCTCAAGCTGACCGCCACCGACCTCCGTGAGCTGGCCGTGATCGACGACGTCGTCCCGGAGCCGCGCGGCGGCGCCCACGAGGATTTCGAGGCCACGACGACCGTGCTCGCGGAAGCGCTGCGTCGACACCTCGTGGTGCTGGAGGCGATGAGCGCCGACGAGCTGCGCGAAGCGCGCTGGGCGAAGTTTTCGCGGATGGGAGCCTGGGTCGAGTAGGCGCGCGGTGCCGCGCGCGGTGCCGCGCGAGGTGAGGTGAGGTGAGGTGAGGTGAGGTGAGGTGAGGTCAGGTGAGGTACGGTCAGCTGATTGGGTGGGGATCGGGGAGTCGTCAAAAACACTGTGAGGAATAGAGGCGGGGCTGGCGAGGGGACGAGTGAGTGCGCTGCGCGCCTCACCTCACCTCACCTCACCTCACCTTTTCCCATTATGGCTCAAATCATAGAAGTCAGCTTCAAGGGGAATCGCCGGGACTATTTCACGCTCGAAGGCGGCGAGGTGGCGCCGGACGACCACGTGATCGTGGAAGCGGACCGCGGCGAGGATCTCGGTCGGGTGACCGCGGCGGGCGCGGTCGCGGAGCGCAAATGCAGCGGCTCGAGCGGGTGCGCCGCGCCGGTGCCGGCCAGTCGCGTGCTGCGCACGGCGACCGCGGACGAGGTCGGGCGCTGGCTCGCGTTGCGCGAGGAGGAGGAGCGGATCCGTCGCACTGCGCGCGAGAAGGTACAGCAGCACGGACTGAAGATGAAGATCAGCGAGGTCGAGTGGCAGTACGACCGGAAAAAGCTGACCATCTACTTCACGGCCGAGCGGCGCGTCGATTTTCGTGAGCTGGTGCGTGACCTCGCGCGTACCTTCCGCACACGCATCGAGCTGAAGCAGATCGGCGTGCGCGACGAGGCCGCGCTGCTGGGCGGCGTCGGCCGCTGCGGCCGCGAGCTGTGCTGCTCGACCTGGCTGCGCGAGATCAAGCCGGTCAGCCTCCAGCTCGCGAAGGACCAGCGGCTGTCGCTGAATCCCGCGCAGATCTCCGGCTGCTGCGGCCGCCTCATGTGCTGCCTGACCTACGAGCACGGCGCCTATGTCGAGGCCCGCAAGCGGTTCCCCCGCGAGGGCCGCACCATCCGCACCGGACGCGGGGACGAGCGTGTGGTCGGCGTCGACATCTGGCGCGAGCGCGTGCTGTTGCGCGACGACGAGGGAAATCGGCGTACCGTGCCGCTCGCGGATCTGCGCGAGGAAGTCAGCCGTGCCGGCGGTTCGCTGCGCGGCACCCGTCGCGATGCGCCCGCGCCCGCCCTCCCGGGAGAAGCCCTCGAGTGAACGGCATCATCGAAGGGCGGCGCGTCTACGTCACCACCGCGATCGACTACGCCAACGGCCCACCCCACCTCGGACACGCGTTCGAGAAGATCGGCGCGGACGCAGCCGTTCGCTATCTGCGACTGAAGAACATCCCTACGCGGTTCGCGATCGGCATGGACGAGCACGGCCTCAAGGTGCTCCAGAGCGCGGAGAGCGCCGGCATTACGCCGCAGGAATGGGTCGACGACATCGCCGCCCGCTTCCGCGACGCGTGGCGCCGACTGGGCATCAGCAACGACGATTTCATCCGCACCACCGAGCTCCGGCATCATCGTGCCGTCACCGAGCTGATCGGCCGCATGGGCGCCGCGGGCGACCTCTACGTCAGTACGTACGCGGGCTTCTATTGCGTGGGCTGTGAAGCGTACAAGGGCAGCGACGAGCTCGTCGCTGCCCCGGGAGCGGGAGCGGAGGCGGTATCCCGGAAGCATGGAGAGCCGGTCGCGGAGTGGGTCTGTCCGATCCATCCGACGCGCGAGCTGCTGTGGTACGAGGAGGAGAACTGGTTCTTCCGGCTCTCGCGCTACCAGGAGCGGCTGCTGCAGCTCCTGGACGAGCGGCCGGAGTTCGTGCAGCCGGACAGTCGCAGGAACGAGATCCGTCGGGTCATCGAGGGCGGGCTGGAGGACATTTCGGTATCGCGCAGCCGGCTGCCGTGGGGCGTGCCGTGGCCGGAGGATCCGCAGCACACGGTCTACGTCTGGATCGACGCGCTCACGAACTATCTGAGCGCGATCGGCTTTCCGGACGAGCGCTACCTCGACTGGTGGCCGGCGGGCGCGCACGTGATCGGCAAGGACATAACCCGCTTCCACTGCGTGTACTGGCCGGCGATGCTGCTCAGCGCGGGCATCGAGCCGCCAGTCAGCGTCTGGGCGCACGGCTTCGCGGAGTTCCAAGGGCGAAAGATGTCGAAGTCCGAAGGCGTGACGTTCGAGCTGGGCCCCGCGATCGAACGGTACGGGCCCGACGCGCTGCGCTACTATCTGCTGCGTGAGGTGCCCTGGAGCGGGGACGGCGAGGTGTCGTGGGAGCGTTTCGACGAGCGCTACACGGCCGACCTCGCCAACGACCTGGGCAATCTGGCGAATCGCTCGCTCACGATGATCGAGCGATACCGCGAGGGCGTGGTGCCCGCCGGCGAGCGGACCGAGCTCGACGCGAGGCTCGCGGAGGCTCTCGTCGCCTACCGCTCCGCCATGGACTCCAGCCTGCTGCACAACGGCGCGGCCGCGGCGCTCGAGCTGGTATCGGACGCGAACGGCTTCATCGAGGCCCGCGCGCCCTGGAAACAGGCCCGGGACCCGGATCTCGCCGCGGACCTCGACGGCACGCTCGCTTCGCTCGCGCGCACACTCGTCGCTCTCGCGAGCCTGCTCCATCCCTTCATGCCGGCCAAGATGGAGGAGCTGGCGCGCAGCGTCGGCCTCGAGGCCCCGCTGCCTCTGGATCGCCTCGCCGACTGGACCTCCGCGGGCACCCGCGTGCGGCGCGGGGAGATTCTTTTCCCACGTCCCGAGGTCGCGGCGCGGGCGCAGCCGGCTACCGCCGCAGGCGGGGCCGGATCCGGAAAGGTTTAGTCATCGGTCGGCATTCCGGTACCGGTCGGGCTGCGGGCCTGCTTCACGCCCGATAGTCTATCTTTCGTCGCAGCAATGCTTTAGGGAAACGGTACCGGCAAGGTACGGCCATTGCCCTTCCCAAACGACGGAAGCGGATGTTGACCCTCCCGGTGTATCCGGATATGGTTGCGCCCGACTCCTCTTGTAAACCGACTCTTCCTACAGACAGACGCAAGTCGTGCGGGCCCCCCCGAGGGTCCGAGGAGCGATGTGATATGGCTCATCGGCGCTGGACGCTGCTGATCATCCCGGATGGTCAGGAAAGCATGCGGCAGATGCGGGTTTCGCAGCTGTTCGCGCGTGCCGTGTTCACCGGCCTGGCGGGCCTGATCGGCCTCCTGCTGTTCTTCGCGACGGGCTTCTTCGTAAAGGAGAGCCAGCAGCTGCGGGCGGATCGTCTGGCGGAGGAGAATCAGCGTCTGGTGGCGCAGCTGGACCGCCTGGGCGGCCGGCTGGACACCCTCCAGGTGTCGATGGCCGACCTGACGCAGCGGGACGAGCAGTACCGGCTGATTGCGGGTCTGCAGCCTCTGGATGCTGAAATCCAGCAGGCAGGTATCGGCGGTCCGGGCACGGAGACGCTCGAAGGCAACGCCCTGTACTCGATCGACGCGGAGCTGGGCCAGCGTGCCTTCGCCGCGACGAGCGACGTGGAGGCGATGATCCGACGCGCGGACGTGCTCAAGGCGAGCTGGTCGGAAGCGGTCGATTCGCTGCGCGTACGGCACGCACTGCTCCAGGCGACGCCGTCGATCTTCCCTACCCGCGGCATCGTGACGAGCGGCTTCACCCGCGCTCGTATGCACCCGATCCTGCACCGGGCGCGGCCGCACGAGGGGCTCGACATCGTCGCTCCGCGCGGCACCCCCATCCGCGCCTCGGCCAACGGCGTCGTCTCGTTCTCCGGGCGCCGCGGCGGCTACGGCCTGGTGGTGGAGATCGACCATGGCTACGGCATGAAGACGCGCTACGCCCACATGTCTGCGCTCGGCGCGCGCGTGGGACAGCGTATCGAACGCGCCGAGGAGATCGGCCTGGTCGGCAGCACGGGGCTGTCCGTCTCGCCCCACCTCCATTACGAGGTGCTGATGAACGGCGTGCCGCAGAATCCCGCGCTCTACATTCTGGACGGCGAAGTCATTCCGGACTGAGTCTCCGGCGGGAACGATCGACAGGCGGGCGGGACGCAGTGCATCATGCGTCCCGCCCGCTCGCTTTTGTGGCCCATCGCCGCACTCCCCCGCCCCTGCTCGAATCGCGACGCGCTTGATCCCTCGCGGGGCAATACCTAGCTTGGCCGATCTTCACAAACCCGACTCGGAGCAAATCCCCTGATGCGACGTATCCTCTCGCTGATCCCGGCGATCGCGACCGCGACGATCCTGGGCGCCTGTGGCGGAACCGACGTGGTGGTGCAGGCACTGGGGCAGGAAGGCAATGGCGAAGCGGCCGCTCAGGCGGCGGAGGCCGTGCCCCTCGCCGGCATCCAGATCCAGCTCCTGCCCTTCGACCGCGACGCGATCTTCGCGTCGCTCGCGGAGTCCGCGGCCGAGCCGGAGCCGGCGCTGCCCGACACGCTGCTGGCGCTCCAGGAGCAGATCGCGGCGGCGAACGTCGAGTATCAGCGCGCGACCGCGGAATGGAGCACCGTGCGCGACAGCCTGCGCCAGCTCAGCGAGGAGATGGAGGCGCTGCACCCGGCGTCGCCGGAATATCGTCTGCTGTTCGAGGACTTCGAGGACCTGGAGGCGCGCGTCACGGGGCTCGAGAACACCATGAACCAGTCCTTTCAGCGGTTCTCGCAGCTCCAGGGACAGTTCACCTCGCAGGCGGAGGAGATCCGGCTGGTGCGCGCGCAGTGGGCGGACGAGGCGTTCGCGAGCGTCGATTCGATCTTCGAGGCGCGCATCGAGGAAACGGGTAAGGAGCCGCTGACGGACACAACCGGCGCGAATGGTGCGGTGCGCTTCGAGAGCGTCGCATCCGGTGACTGGTGGGTGCACGCGCGCTACGAGCTGCCGTACGAGGAGCTGTACTGGAACGAGCATCTTCAGGTGGAGGGCGAGCGCATGGAGGTTCAGCTCACTCGCGAGAACGCGGAATCGCGCGCGCGCCTCTGATCAACGGGTCCGCGTCCCGGGTGGGGCGCGGGCTTCCCTTCCGCTTCTGCAGGTCCGGGTGAGCGCCGATACCGCGAACCGCACGACCGTCCGCCTCGATGTCGCCGCTGGCCTCGCGGAGGTCGTCTTCGACAATCCCGCGGGCAAGGCGGTGGTGCTGACGTCGGACGTCATGCGGCGGCTGGACGGCATCCTCTCCGAAATCGAAGGGCTCGCGCGCGCGGGCGACGTGCGGGCGGTCGTCTTCCGCAGCGCGAAGGACGGCATGTTCGTCGCCGGCGTGAACGTCGACGAGATCGCGGACGTGACCGATCGCGACGAGGCACGTGACAAGGCGCGACAGGGACAGCAGCTCTTCCGGCGCGTGGATCATCTGCCGGTGCCGAGCGTCGCGGCGATCGACGGCACCTGCCTGGGCGGCGGCACCGAGCTGGCGCTCGCCTGCACCTGGCGCATCGCGAGCGACCGACGCGAAACGAAGATCGGTCTTCCGGAAGTGCGGCTCGGCATCATTCCAGGCTTCGGCGGCACGACGCGACTGCCGCGCCTCATCGGACTGCCGGCCGCCCTCGACCTGATTCTCACCGGCAGGACGCTGGATGCTCGGCGCGCGCAGCGCGTCGGGCTGATCGACGAGCGCGTGCACCCGTCGATCCTGCTGCGACGCGCGCGCGAGCTCGCGCGCGAGGCCGCCGCCGGCCAGCGGCCCGATCGTTCCCTCCCGCTCACGCAGCGGCTCATGGCCGGGCCCGCCCGCAAGCTGGTGCTGCGAAAGGCGCGGGCCGGCGTCATGAAGGAAACGCGAGGGGCCTACCCCGCGCCGCTGCGCGCGCTGCGCGTCATCGACGAAGGCCTCGGCCGCTCGGTGGACCGACAGCTGGCGCTGGAGGCGGACGCGGTCGCCGAGCTGGTGCCGACCGGGGTCTCGAAGAATCTGATCCACGTCTTCCACCTGATGGAGGACGCGAAGAAGGCGGCACCGTCGGCGGACCCGCAGCCGGTCGAGCGGGTGGGCGTGCTGGGGGCGGGCGTCATGGGCGGCGGCATCGCGCAGCTCCTCGCCTACAACTCGGTCGGCGTCCGGCTGAAGGACATCCAGGAGCAGGCGCTCGGCCTCGGGCTGCGCCACGCGCGCGAGCTGTTCGACAAGGCCGTGAAGTCGCGTCGCATGCAGCGTCGCGAAGCGGACCAGGCGATGAATCGCATCTCGCCGACGCTCGAGTACAGCGGCTTCGGCTCGCTCGACCTGGTCATCGAAGCGGTGGTCGAGCGCATGGACGTGAAGAAGAGCGTCCTGCGCGAAGTGGAAGGACGCGTCGACGCCGAGTGCGTGCTCACCTCGAACACGTCGTCGCTGTCGATCACGGAGATGGCGGCGGCGCTCGAGCGGCCGGAGCGCTTCGCCGGCATGCATTTCTTCAACCCCGTGCACCGCATGCCGCTGGTCGAGGTGGTGCGGGGCGAGCGCACCTCGGACGAGACCGTGGCGACGGTGTTCCGCCTCGCGCGCGACCTCGGCAAGACGCCGATCATCGTCAGGGACGGGCCCGGCTTCCTGGTGAATCGGCTGCTCGCGCCGTACCTGAACGAGGCCGGCTGGCTGCTGTCCGAGGGTGCGTCCATCGAGCAGGTCGATCGCGTCATGGTCGAGTTCGGCATGCCGATGGGGCCGTTCCGCCTGCTCGACGAAGTCGGCCTCGACGTCGCGCGGCACGCGGCGGAGACGATGCACGCGTCGTTCGGTGAGCGGTTCCGCCCGTCCCCGCCGCTCGCGGCGCTTGCCCGCCTCGACCGCCTGGGCAGGAAGGGCGACTCCGGCTTCTACGTCTACGAGGACGGGCGGGAAAAGGGCGTGGACGGGTCGATCTACGCGGCGCTCGGCAGCGACGTGCCGACGGAGCGGCGCAAGATGAACGATGAAACGATCCGCACGCGGCTGCTCTACCCGATGGTGAACGAGGCCGCCCGCGTCCTCGAGGACGGCATCGTGCGCAATGCCGGTGACGTCGACCTCGGCCTGATCACCGGCACCGGCTTTCCCCCCTTCCGCGGAGGGCTGCTGCGCTGGGCCGACACGATCGGTCTGCACAACATCGCTCAGCGCCTCGGCCACTGGAAGTCACAGCACGGTCCGCGCTTCGCGCCTGCGCCGTCGTTGAAGGATCGCAACAGCTTCTACTGAGCCCGTCCACCATTCCTGGGCCCGGTGATCCGATCCGGATCCGCTACCGGCGGCCGCCGGACCGCGAGCAGATCTTCCGGCAGCACCTGGTGACGCGGGAGGCCGGCGCCGTGATCACGCTGCTGGAGGCGACGGAGATCGAGCGGCCGTCGGTCGTCGCGAAGGCGACGATCCTCGAGCCGGGCAGCCCGATCGTATGGTTCACGTTCCCGGGCGCGCATCACGATATCGGCCGCTTTCACCTGGCCGACGGCACGCATACCGGTCTCTATGCGAACGTGCTGACGCCGGTCGCGGGACTCGAAACCGGCGAGTGGGAGACGACGGATCTCTTTCTCGACGTCTGGCTGCCGGTCGGCGGCCGCGCGACCCTGCTGGACGAGGCCGAGCTGGACGACGCGCTCATGCGCGGCTGGGTGGACGCCGCGGCCGCGGAAGCCGCGCGCGCGGAGGCGCTGCGCCTGCTGGCCGACGCCGCGACCGGCGCCTGGCCGCCGCGGGTGGTCGCGGAGTGGCCGCTCGAGCGCGCCCGCGCGGCGCTCCGGCACTCGTCCCGCCGGATCGTGTAGCACGGTGACAACCCGCAGCAACGAATCGAGGAGTCGATGAGCGTCAGCGCGAGAACCCGCGCGAAAGCCTGCTCGTTCGCGGTCGCCGCCCTGCTTGCGGGCGCCACCCTGCTTTCGGTCGCGGCACCCCTTCAGGCGCAGAGGAATGCCGCGCCCCCGACCATCGACGAGGTCCTCGAGGCCGCGGCGATGGCGCGCGCCCGGGGGGCCGAGGGCGCGCCCGTCGTCGTCTTCGAGATCGCTGACTTCCAGTGTCCGTACTGCGCGCGCTTCGCGGAAGACGTCTTCCCGCACATCGACAGCGCGTACGTGCGCACGGGGCTCGTCCAGTGGGTCTACGTGAACCTGCCCCTGCCCGCGCACCGCGAAGCCTGGGGCGCGGCCGAAGCCGCTCTGTGCGCCGGCGCGGTATCCGGCCGCTTCTGGCCGATGCACGACCTGCTGTATGCGCGCCAGGACGAGTGGTCGGGCGCGGTGGACGCGCCGCGCCGTTTCGAGGCTTACGCGCGCGAGGCCGGCGTGGACACCGAAGCGTACGACCTCTGCGTCGCCGACGACCGCGTCGCGCCGCTCATCGTGCAGGACGTGCTGGGCGCGAGCGCCGCGCAGATCGCCGGCACGCCGACGTTCATCGTGAACCGGGAATCCAAGGTGGTGGGACTGCGCACGTTCGAGGAGTGGCGGGAAATCCTGGACGCGGCGGCGCAGTAGCCGGTTACGGCCCCGTCTCGACGTAGGCCGCCACCAGCCGCTTCGCATCGATGTGAATCGAGTGCGTCACTTCGGGATCCTCGCGCAACGCATCGATCAGTCGCTCGTAGCGGTCCACCACGGCTGCGGGGACCTGCACGAAGATCTCGTGGAACGAGCCGCGGTCCGCGAAGACCAGCTTCACCTGCACGGTCGCCTCGGTCATGGTTCGACCTCCCGCCGCAGTCGCGCGGCTTCCGGTAGCGAGAAGAGGAAGATCAGCGTCGCGATGACCGCCGACACCACGCACCAGCGGCACCAGGCGTGGATGACGAACGCCTCGAGCGCGGTCAGATAGACGGAGAACAGGAACGCCACCGCGGCGAGGACGAGCAGAAGCACCGCGGTCGTACGCTCGTTCCGGATGCGGCCGACGACGGCCGCGTACGATACGCCGAACAGGACCAGGTAGCCCAGCACCCCGATGAACGGCACGGGCACGCCGACGAAGGTGGCGTACGGCGACGTCTGCACGGTGCTGCAGCCGCCGTCGACGCCGCAGGCGAGCGACCCGATCAGGCCGATGCGGTGGAGTGCCAGGTAGAGCGCGACGAACAGGCCGGCCAGCGAGAGGACGGCGATCGCCATGCGGTTCCGAGCGCTCACGGACCCGAGGGTGAGGCCGGAACGGCGCCCTGACCATCGGGGGAATCGACCGGCGCGGGCGCGGCGCCGGACGGGCGCGGCCCATCGGCGAGCGCGCCGTCGATGAGCTGTCGCATGCGGCCGAAGTCGCTCCAGGCCTCGCCGACGCTGCGGCCGTTCAGGAAGATGGTCGGCGTGCTGCGCACGCCGAGCTGCTCACCGAGCAGCGCATTGGCGGTCACGACATCGGCGTACCGTTCGCTGCGCAGGCAGTCCTCGAAGGCGTCGGCATCGGCGCCGATCGACTGGGCGTAGCCGGTGTAGCGCTCGACCGGCGCCGTGCGATCGAGGCTCCATT
Source organism: Longimicrobiales bacterium (assembly GCA_035512635.1). Classification (GTDB taxonomy): domain Bacteria; phylum Gemmatimonadota; class Gemmatimonadetes; order Longimicrobiales; family RSA9; genus DATKDR01. The sequence goes on from DATKDR010000034.1 coordinate 20,297, forward strand.
CCTGCTGCCGCGCGTAGAGCATGTCGTGCATCTCCCAGTACAGCTCCTGGTCGCCCGCACAGCGCGCGGCACGAGCGGCGAGGAAGGCATGCGGATGCGCGGAGGTGATCGGATAATCGTAGTAAACCATCTGGACCAGGCCACTGTCGACGTACGCGGCGCGGATCGGCCGACCCACGGTGGTCGCGAAGTAAGCGCAGCCGGGGCACTGGTAGTCGGCGAACTCCACGATTTGTACCGTGGCGCTGGCGCTTCCCTTCCTCACGGGCTGCGCCTGCTCGGCGATCGCCTGCGGATCCACGTCGTCGAGAGTGACCGGTCCGGTCGCCGCGCCGCCCGCCTTCGCGCTCCAGATCGAGTAGCCGATGCCGACCACGCCGAGCACGGCGACCGCGATCAGGATCCACTTGAAGGCGGGGTTGGAGCCGTCCCGTCGCGCCTCTTCCGGCTTTCTCCGATGCTGCGCCATTTTCGTCCTTCGCTGTGATTTGTCGTTTGCCGCCGCCGAAGATGGCCGCGGCCGCTGCGATGCTGCAAGGCGATCAGTCGAGGAGCCAGTCGACGATCGCGTCCGTTTCCTCCAGAGTCTCCCATACCACGTCCGCGCCCGCCGAGGCGAGAGCGGCACCGGCGAAGGGGCCCGTCGCCACTGCGGCCGCGCGGCAGCCGATGGCGCGGCCGCACGAGATGTCGAACGGCGTATCGCCGAGGATGATCACGTCGTCGCCCCGGAAGCGCCGCCCCGTGTGCTCGTGCGCCCGCTCAAGCGCGATCGCGGGCAGGCGGTCGCGGCTGGCGTCGTCCGAGCCGAACGCGCCGAAGCCGAAGCGGCCCGCAAGTCCGCCGGAGTCGAGCTTGAGCGCCGCGCCCGGCTCGATGTTGCCGGTCAGCAGCGCGAGGGTCACGGCGTCGGGCATGGACGCCAGGCAATCGAGCAGCGCGACCACGCCGGGCATGACGCGCGTGCGATGACCATTGCCACGCAGCTCCACCTCCAGGCGGTCCAGGTAACCCTGCCACAAGCGGTCGAGCCCGGCTTCGATCGCCAGCGGCGCGAGACCGGCGAGCGTGAGCAGCTCGACCGCGATCTGCGGGTCGGTCTTGCCGGCGAAGCCGTGCGTCTCGATGGGACCCGCGGTGCCGTAGACCTCGAGCAGCGTGCTGTGGAACGCCCGCCGCGCCGCGCCATCCGTGGACAGCAGCGTGCCGTCGATATCGAACAGGATCAGCTTCATGATGCCGACGTTACCGCGCGCTCGATCGCACGTTCCAGCGCGCTCGCCGCGCGCACCCCGAGCGCGAACAGATCCGGCGGGTGAAAACGGCGCGGCTCGGCGGCGGTCGACAGCGCGAAGGTGATGTCGCCATCGAAGGGAGTATGCACGGGCGAGATGCGGCGCGGCAGCGCCGTCCCTGCCATGCGTGCGAGCGCCGCGAGCGCAGTCCGGCCCAAGGGCGCGTCCGTCGCGACCACCGCCAGCGTCGTGTTGGTCGGCGGCACGGCGCCCGCGAACGCCTGCGCGCCGCGCCGCCGGATCAGCTCCACCGACTCGGCCAGGCTGCCGTCGTCCAGGCGCGGCCCCGCCAGGATGCCGCCGCGCCCGTCCAGCACGTCGCCGATCGCGTTCACCACCACGAGCGCGGCGACGATGGGCGCGTCCGGCTGATCCGACTCCTCCACGGCGGTGCCCACGCCACCGGGCGCCGACCGCTCGATGCCGAGCAGCTTGCCCACGGTCGCGCCCGTGCCCACCCCCACCTGTCCCTCCGACACCGGCGAGTCGTCCGCCGCGTCGCAGGCGGCACGCGCCATGGCCGCGTCCGGCCAGCGATCCGCCCGGCCCACGCCTAGGTCGTAGATCACCGCGGCCGGGACGATGGGTACCGCGGCGGCGGGCGTGGCGAACCCGAGCCCGCGCTCGCGCAGCCACTCGACCACGCCATTCGCGGCGCCCAGGCCGTAGGCCGAGCCGCCGGTCAGCAGGAGCGCGTCGATGGATTCGACGACGTGATTGGGATGGAAGACGTCCAGCTCGCGGGTGCCGGTGGCGAGCCCGGAGACGAAGCACGCGCCGCGGAAGGGGCCCAGCAGAACCGTGCAGCCGGTGCGCGCGTCCACGTCCTGGGCGTGCCCGACCCGAAGCCCGGGCACGCGGGTGATCGACGCGTTGGGAACCGCCACGATCCTATCGCTTCGCGCCCTTGCGACCGGAGGACTTCTTCGAGCCCGCCTTCTTCCGGCTCGGCTTCTTCGCGCCTGCCTTCTTCGCGCCTGCCTTCTTCGCGCCCGCCTTCCTGGCGCTCGCCTTCTTCGCGGCTGGCTTCTTCGCGGCGGCCTTCTTTCCGGCGGACTTCTTCGCGCGCGGCTTCTTCGCGGCGGCCTTCTTTCCGGCCGCCTTCCTCGCAGTGGCTTTCTTCGCCGCCGACTTCTTCGCGGCCGCCTTCTTCGCCGCCAACTTCTTCGCGGCCGCCTTTTTCGCCGTGGACTTCTTCCTCGCCCGCTTCTTCGCGGCTGCAGCCTTCTTCACGGACTTCTTCGCGGCGGACTTTTTCGCGGCGGCCTTCTTTGCGGCCAGCTGCCTGGCCGAGGCCTCCCTGCCACTCGCCTTGCCAGCGGCGGCCGTCTTCGGCTCCGCCTTGCCGGCGGTCGGCGCGGCGGCCGCGGCCGGCCGCGACGGCTCCGTCTTCGCCGGCGTAGGCTGCCTCTCCGTCGGTCGCGCCACGCTCACCTGAGGTGTCGGTCGGCGCGCCAGGTCGGACGGCCGAGGCGCGGGCGCCGTGATCGGACGCTCGATGCGGGCGGACTCGATGCGCCGTGTGTCCGGCGCCCGCCGCAGGTGGTCCGGCCGACGCGGATCGAAGGCGGCGGCAGCCGCGGCCGCGCGGGCCTCGGCTTCGGCGGCGGCCGCGGCCACCTCGCCCGCCACCCGGTCCCGCTCGCTCTCCGACGACGGCCGCGCGTAGCTGGTCTTGAGCAGCTTCATCGTCTCTTCCGGATCGATGTTGCCGCCCGTGATGACGCAGATGGTGCGCTTGCCCTCCGGCTTCCACGACTGCGCGAGCAGCGCCGCCACCGCCGCCGCGCCCGAGTACTCGACGACCATGCTCGAGCGGGCGTGCAGAATCGCCGCCGCCTCGCGCATCGCCTCGTCGGGAACCGTCACGATCTCGTCGACCAGCTGACGACAATGGGCGAACGTGATGTCGCCCGGCCGCACGGGCATCAAGCCGTCGGCAATCGTCTTCTTCGCCGGTACCGTCGTCGGCTCGCCCCGCTCGAGCGAGATCTTCATCGACGGAATCGCGTCGCTCTGCACGCCGATGATGCGGCAGTTCGGAATCGCCTCCCGCACCCACGCGCCGATGCCACTGATCAGGCCGCCACCACCGACCGGCACCAGGATCGCCTGTACGTCCGGCCAGTCCGACACGATCTCGCGCCCTACCGTGCCCTGCCCCGCAACGATGTCCATGTCATCGTACGGGGGGATCATCGTCAGCTTCTCCTTCGCCGCGATCTTCTCCGCCCGCTCGCGCCGCTCCTCCGACGTGGTACCGGCGAGGATCACGCGCGCGCCCAGCTCCTGCGTGCGCTCGATCTTCACCTGCGGAGCGCTCTCCGGCATGACACAGGTCGCCTTGATGTCGAAGAAGCGCGCAGCCATCGCCACCGCCTGGGCATGATTCCCCGACGAGTAGGTGATGATGCCCCGACGCCGCTCGTACGACGACAGCCGCGACACTTTCGTGTAGGCGCCCCGGATCTTGAAGGAGCCCGCGAGCTGAAGGTTCTCGCACTTCAGCATGACCTGCGTGCCGAAGCGCTCGGTCAGCCAGCGCGCCGGCAGGAGCGGCGTACGTACAACCACCGCCGGCAGTCGGCGCGCGGCTTCCTCGATCGTCGACGTCGTGACGCGATTGATCACCTTCTTCTCCACTGTCTGGGTCACTGCTCGTAACCCGTATACCGTATACGGTATACGGAGTACGGATTACGTTCAGGTTTCGTCGTTCGGGGCGGGCCCGGTCTCGGCCACCACGGGCGTCTGGGCGCCCTCGAGCGCGTCGACGCCGTGCTCGTCCTCCTCCTCGCCGATCAGGCGAGCGACGTCGACGACCACGTCGCCCTCGTCGAGCGCCATCAGGCGTACGCCCTGCGTCGCTCGTCCGATGACCCGGATCTCGCCGACCCGCTGACGGTTCACGACGCCGCTCCGGCTCATGAGCATCAGCTCCTCAGTCGGCAGCACCTGCTTGATGGCGCACACCGGTCCCGTCTTGCCGGTGACCCGGACGTTGATCACGCCCTTGCCCCCCCGGTGCTGCAGGCGGTAGTCCTCGACCTCGCTGCGCTTGCCCATGCCGCGCTCCGTGACGACCAGCAGCGTCGAGTCGGTCGCGTCCGCGCGCCGGATGACGACCATGCCGACGACCTCGTCCTCCTTCCGCAGGCGGATGCCGCGCACGCCGGTCGCCGGACGGCCCATCGGGCGCACGTCCTGCTCGTGGAAGCGGATCGCGAGGCCGGTGCGCGTCGCCAGCACCACTTCATCGTCACCGTTCGTGATCTGGACGTCGATCAGCTCGTCGCCTTCCAGGATGTTGATCGCGTTCAGCCCGACCGAGCGCACGTTGCCGTAGGCCGACAGGGACGTCTTCTTCACGACCCCCTGCTGCGTCGCGAACATCAGCCACTTGTCTTCCGGGAACTCACGCACCGGTACCATCGCCGCGATCTGCTCGTCCGCATCCAGCGACAGCACGTTCACGATCGGCTTGCCGCGCGCCGAGCGACTCGCCTGCGGGAGCTGGTGCACCTTCAGCCAGTAGCACTGGCCGCGCCGGGTGAAGAACATCAGGTAGTCGTGCGTATTGGCGACGAAGAGGTGCTCGACCCAGTCCTCCTCCTTCGTCTCCATGCCGCGCAATCCCCGGCCGCCCCGCCTCTGCGCGCGGTACGTGTCCAGCGGCAGCCGCTTCACGTAGCCGGTGTGCGAGACGGTAACGACCATGGGCTCGTCGGCGATCAGGTCCTCGAGCGTGAGGTCGGTCGCGCCCGCCACGATGCGCGTGCGCCGCTCGTCGCCGTAGGCCGCCGAAACCTCGCGCAGCTCGTCCTTCACGATGCTCCAGCGCCGCGCCTCGCTGCCGAGGATGTCCGTCAGATCCTCGATCTGCGCGTGCACCTCCTTCAGCTCCTCCACCAGCTTCTCGATCTCGAGGCCGGTGAGGCGCGCGAGGCGCATGTCGAGGATGGCCTTCGACTGGATCTCGGAGAGACCGAAGCGCTCGCGCAGCCGACCATCAGCCTCCTGCGTATCCGCCGAGCCGCGGATGATCGCCACCACCTCGTCGATGTTGTCGACGGCGATCTTGAGGCCCTCGAGGACGTGCTCGCGCTCCTTCGCCTTGCGCAGGTCGTACTCGCTGCGCCGACGGACCACCACTTCGCGATGCGCGACATAGTGCTGCAGCAGCTCGCGCAGATTCATGACCTTCGGCACGCCGCCCACCAGCGCGAGCAGGATCGCGCCGAACGTCGCCTGCATCTGCGTGTGCTTGTACAGCTGATTGATCACGACTTCCGGAATCGCGTCCCGCCGCAGCTCGATCACGACACGCATGCCGTCGCGGTCCGATTCGTCGCGCAGGTCCGTGATGTCGGTCAGCTTCTTCTCGCGCACGAGCCCCGCGATCTGCTCGATCATGCGGGCCTTGTTCACCATGAACGGGATCTCCGTCACGATGATGCGCGGCTTGGCGCCCTCCTCGCCCTCGATGTCCGCCTTGGCCCGCATGATCATGCGGCCGCGGCCCGTCTCGTACGCCTCGCGGATGCCGTCCACGCCGTGGACGAAGCCGGCCGTCGGAAAATCCGGACCCTGCACGAAGCGCATCAGGTCCAGTACCGTCGCCTCCGGATTGTCGATCAGATGGATGCAGGCGTCGACGACCTCGCGCAGGTTGTGCGGCGGGATGTTCGTCGCCATGCCCACCGCGATGCCCGAGCTGCCGTTCACCAGCAGGTTGGGGACGCGGCCCGGCAGGACTGTCGGCTCCTGGAGGCGGTCGTCGAAGTTCGGCACGAATTCGACCGTCTCCCGGTCGATGTCCGACAGCATCTCCGTCGCGAACCGCGTCAGCCTCGACTCGGTGTAGCGGTAGGCCGCCGCACCGTCGCCATCCACGCTGCCGAAGTTGCCCTGACCGTCGACCAGCGGGTAGCGCAGCGAGAAGTCCTGCACCATGCGCACGAGCGAGTCGTACACCGCCATGTCGCCGTGCGGGTGGTATTTGCCCAGCACCTCGCCGACCACCGTCGCGCACTTCTTGTACGGACGCACCGGCGACAGGCCCAGCTCGCTCATCGCGTAAAGGATGCGTCGGTGCACCGGCTTCAGGCCGTCGCGTACGTCCGGCAGGGCCCGCTGCACGATCACGCTCATCGAATAGTCGATGAACGATTCGCGCATCTCGTCCTCGATCAGACGGGGCAGTACTCGGTGGGTGGTCTCCACGATCGGCTCGCCATCGCCAGCCACGCCGGGAGGGGTGGGCGTTTCGTCCGCCATCTATCGCTTTCCTGATTCGGGATCTTCGGGCCGCGGCTCCGCACGGCTCGCCGCCGGCGGCGTCGGCTTCATCCGACCGCGCGTCGCACCCCCTGATACCCCACTCTCGCGCGCGTGTGCGCGCGCGAGGCGACTTCTGGAGCGATGCTGGGACTCGGGCTGGGACGGATCCATCGGGCCGGGTTTCGGGACCGGGCAGAATACGGCTTTTTGGGGGTGTCGGCAAGGTGCCGCGGCGGTTTTTTTCTGCCGGTATGGCAGGGTGTGGGGCTTTGGCAGCGGGAGCGGGGGCGGGAGCGGGAGCGGCTCCTGCTCTCCGCTCTCCGCCCCCAAAGCCCGACGCGTCTCACGGCACGTCGTAGCTCTGCGGCAGGGCTTCGCGCTCGCGATAGCGCTCGAAAAGGAGGCGCTGACGGGTCTCGGTCGGCATCTCGACCCCCCGGATGAAGACGTGCCGGACGAGAGTGGTCAGCTCGAAGGGGTCGCCGGACCAGAGGACGAGATCGGCGTCCATGCCGGGAGCGATGCGTCCGTAACGGTCGTCGATGCCCCAGACGGCGGCGGGGTTGACGGTGACGGCGGCGAGCGCGGCCTCGTGGGGCATGCCGTTGGCCGCGGCGACGCCGGCGGCGTGCTTGAGGTTGCGGCTGTTGTGGGAGCTTTCGGTCCGACCGGCGCCCATGACGACGCGTACGCCGGCGGCGTTGAGGCGCGCGGCGTTCTCGAGGGTGGCGCCGAGATCCTCGAAGCCGGGGATGTTCAGAAGTGGGTAGACGACGACGGGGACGTCGGCGGCGGCGATCTCGTCGGCGACCATCCAGCCTTCGGCGGCGCCGGACAGAATCATGCGCAGACCGAGTTGCTCGCGCAGTCGGAGTGCGGCCAGGATATCGCTCGCGCGATCGACGGCGACGACGAGCGGCAGCCGTCCTTCGACGACCGGTACCAGTGCCTCCAGATCGAGGCGGGAGATCGCGTAATCGCGACGCTGGTTGCTCTCGAACGCGGCGCGGTTGGCGGCGTAGTCGCGGGCGTCCTGGAGCGCTTCGCGGAGGATGAGCATGGCGGCGCCGCGGGCGCCGCCGGCGAGGGAAGCGCCGCGCTCGCCCAGCACGACGAACATGCCGACCGGATTCCGGACGACCCGTTCCTCGACGGGCCCCATGCCGAGGTGCACGACGATGCCCTGCCCGGCGATGAGCGACGCGGAAGCCGAGGGTGACACGACGGCGCGCGTGACGCCCTCGACGCGCGTCACGGGGATCAGCGTCGACAGGTGGTTGTACGCGTCGGCGACCGAGAACGCGGCGGTGATCCTGTCGTTCGAGACCGCCTCGTCGGTGGTGCCGGCGTAGGCATCGATCTCGACGATGCCGAGCTGCGTCGCCGAATCGATGAGCCCGGGGGTGACCACACCTCCGCTCGCATCGATGACGCGTGCGCCCGCCGGTATCACGACGTCGCGGCCGACCCGCTCGACGCGACCGTCACGGATCAGGACGGTGGCGTCCTCGAGGACCGGCCCCGCCATCGTGTGCACGCGCGCGTGCGTGATCGCGATGCTCTGCGCGCCGAGAGGGGAGACGACGGAGCAGGCGACGAACACGAGGACGAGCGCGCGGCTGAATGGCATGGCTGGTTTCACGGGTCCGAGAGTCAGTCGGCGCTCCGCACCTCGGGACGACGACCGAAGCAGGAGGAGGCTGCCGGATGGATGCGCTCAAGATCCCCGCCGCCGGCGGCCGGGGCAAGCGATCGGGGGTGGGCCGCTGCGCCCCTGACTTCGGCGTTCACGGCGTCCCCGGCTGCCCTTGTGACGCCCCGCCTGGCGATGCATGATCGGAAAGCCTCGCCGGACGCCATGGGCGAGGGATCTGCATTGGGGTTGAATCGGCATCCAGAACCCTCAGAATGACCCGAATCGTTACAAGTACCGTGGCTCGACTGACCGAAGTGGAAGTAGTCGCGGCACTCCGCGAACGCGGCGTCCTCCAGGTTCGCCGGGTGGGCTTCCGGGCCAACCGGAGCACGATCCTGTCCCTGAGTCCGGGCGGCGGGCGGCTGAGCCTGCACGTGGCCTTCACGGAGGCGACGCCCCGCATCCTGGATGCGCTGGCGGTCTATCTGTTGGAGGGGCCGCGCCGGACGTCGGGATTCCGGCGAGCCAGCCGGACGATCCGGACCTGGCGCCGGCTGGAGCGGGCGATGGCGGCGGAACTACGGAGGGCGGGCGGTCGCCGGGGGCGACGCCGTCGTCGCATCGAGAAGCCGGCCCCCGGGCCGTGCTGCGCGACCCTCGCGCAGCGGCGCTATCTCGAAGCCCTGTACGCCCACTACAACCGGACGGCCTTCGGCGGCCGTCTGCCGGCGGACGTGTGCGTGCGGCTGAGCAGCCGGATGACGACGCGGCTGGGTCAGGTGAAGCTGTGGCGTGACCGGTGGGGCCGGCGCTCGGTGATCGAGCTGGCGCTCAATGCGGACCTGATGCTGCCCGAGAACGACCGCAACCGAAGGGACACCCTGCTGCACGAGATGGCGCACATCGAGGCGTGGCTGGCGTACGGTGATGGCGGCCACGGCGACGCGTGGAAGCACATCGCGCGGCGCGTCGGCTGCATCGACCTCGCCTGTGCGGGGCGCGGACCGCGCCGCAGGGGACGGGGTCAACGGCCGACGGATCGGGTGCCGGGCGACGTGCGGCGGGCGGCCTAGTCGACGATCGCCGGCAGGATTCCGAGCTCGAAGTCGCTCACGGGCTGGAGCGACGGGTCGTTGCGATCGTACACGACGGCGCCGTCGATCCAGACGCGCTCCGGGTGGCTGTAGACGCTGAAGGGATCGCCGGACCACAGAACCACGTCCGCCATCCTGCCGACCTCGAGCGAGCCGGTCTGGTCGTCGATGCCGAGCGCGCGCGCCGGATTGATCGTGATCCAGCGGATCGCGTCCTCGCGGTCGATGCCCTCCATGCCGACCTGCCAGGCGGCGCGCATCGCCTTCGCGGCCTCGTGATTGAGGCGCTGGATGCCGCGCGGGTCGTCGGAGTGGATGACGGCACAGCCGCCCGCGCTCTCGACGAGAGCGGCGTTCTGCTGGATGCCGTCGTACGCCTCCATCTTGAAGCCCCACCAGTCGGCCCAGATCGAAGCGCACACGCCCTCCGCCGCGAGCACGTCCGCGATCTTGTAGGCCTCGACCGCGTGGTGGAAGGAGGCGATGCGGTAACCGAACTGCTCCGCGAGATCGAGCATGACGAGCATCTCGTCGGCGCGGTAACAGTGGTTGTGTACCAGGATGTCGCCGCTCAGCACGCCCGCGAGCGTTTCCATGTCGAGGTCCTCGAGGACCTCGGCGCCGTTCAGGCGTTGGTCGCGATACTCCTCCGCCTCCAGCCACGCGCGCCGATAGCCGGCCACGTTGCCCATGCGCGTGGACGGGCCGCCGCGATTACCGTACACGCGCTTCGGGTTTTCGCCGCAGGCCATCTTGAGCCCGTAGGGCGCGCCCGGAAACTTCATGTCCATGACGCTGCGGCCGGGCAGATTCTTGACCGTGACGGAACGGCCGCCGAACAGATTCGCCGAGCCGGGCAGGATCTGTAGCGTCGTGACGCCGCCGGCCAGCGCGCGGGCGAACTGCGGATCCTGCGGCCAGACGGAGTGCTCCGCCCAGACGCCGGCGGTGTTGGGGTTGGTCGCCTCGTTGCCATCCGACAGCGCCGACCCGCCGGGCGCCGCATAGACGCCGAGATGGGAGTGCGTGTCGATGAGGCCGGGCGTGACCCATCTGCCGGTGCCATCGATCACGGTCACGTCGGCCGCCGCGCCGAGCTGCCGCCCCACCGCCTCGATGCGTCCGTCCCGCATGAGGACGTCCGCGTTCTCGAGCGTCGGCCCCGCCGCCGTCAGTACCGTCGCATTGCGGATAAGGGTCGGCGCCGAGGGCAGCGCCGAATAGGTCGACGCCCACGGCGTCATGCGATCGGCCGGAGCGGGCTCGCCGCTCGGCGTCGCGCGCGCGCACCCGCCGACCGCGACCAGCAGAAGCGACGCGAAGCCCGTTCGCGAAAACCGATGGCGGTTCATGGATCGAGGTTGCGGGAGGAAACGTTCGACTCGCGAGGAAGCTAGGTCGGGCTTACCGCGCGAAGCAACGCGCCCGCCCGCATCAATCGAGCACCGGCACCGACGCATACCTGAGCGTGTCGCCGCACGTATGGATCCGACGCACGTGCTCGCCGGCGGAATCCAGGAGCGCGAGCGCGGTGACGCCCCCGGCGGCATCGTGGAGCAGGATGGCGGCTTCCGTGTGCTCAAATTCACCACGCTCCTCCTGCTGTAGCGGCGGATCGCTGCCGATCTGGATTTCCTGGAGCCGGCCGTAGGAGCCGTCGTCGGCGAGGGCGATCGACTCGAAGCGCAGGAGCTGATCGACGGAACCCTGCTCGCACACCGGTGCGGGCGGCGGCTCGCCGTCGATCCGGTCGAGCAGGTAGGCGACCTCGATCACGGGCGGCTCCGGCTCCTCCGGTTGCTCGCAGGCGGCGAGCGCCGCGCACAGCGCGACCAGGGCCACGCGTCGCGCGATCCCTTCGGTCAGCGTCGAGCTCATGCCTCGCTCCGCGCCAGCGTTCCTCTACCTTCCGCCTCGCCGATCGCTACTCTATCTGCGTCCGTCCGGCCCTGGCATTCCATTCCGAGCGAGCGATCATGTTCAAGGAATTCAGCGACTTCCTGAAGCGCGGCAGCCTGGTCGACATGGCGATCGGCATCGCGGTCGGCACCGCGTTCGCCACCATCGCCAAGTCGCTGGTCGACGACATCGTCATGCCCCCAGTCGGTCTGATCCTCGGGAACGTCGAGTTCGACAACCTGTTCGTGCTCCTGCGGCACGGTGACCCGATCGGTCCCTACACCACGCTCGCGGTTGCGAGGGAGGCCGGTGCGGTCGCGATCGCCTATGGCAACTTCATCAACAACGTCCTGGCCTTCCTGGTCATTGCGGCGGTCTTCTTCATGATCCTGCGCAGCCTGAATCAGCTGCGGCGCGAAGAGCAGGGCACGCCTGCCGAACCGGACACCAAGACCTGCCCGTTCTGCATCCACACGATTCCGTTGAAGGCGAGCCGGTGCCCGCAATGCACCTCGTCGCTGGCCTAGCGCCCGCGGGCGAGCCGAGGCGTCCACCGCGCTACTCGAGCTCGGACAACTGGATCAGCACCGGCGCTCCCGGCATGTCCTGCTGAACCAGGATGTGCGGCGCTTCCTTGCGCACCCATGCGTTGACGGTGCCCTGCGTCGTCGTCTGCTCGAGATGAATCGTCTCGAAGCTGCCGGCCGGCACGTCGATCGTCTCGTCGCCGACGACCCGCACCTGCGTCTGGCCGAGCGTGCCTTCTTCGGTGATCACCGGAATGGTGAACTGCGGCGTCGCGCGCAGGTCGGCCACCTCCACCGCGTAATCGGACATGCCGGGGAAGAGCGTCCCCTGGGGCGGCGTCAGATCGATCGTGCGCGTCTCACGCCCCTGCTGCTCGGAGGTACCGGTGACGCGGCCGCCGTCGTTGGCCAGCTCCAGCGATCCAGCCGGTGACGTGAGCTCCGCGCTGATGGGCGTGAAATCGGCGCCGAACGCCACGTTCTGCTCGACGCGCATCGGTCCGGCCGCGAACACGCCACGGCTCACGTAGGCGTCGCCTTCCCGCACGAGCGTCATGGTCATGTCGCCGAAGCGGTTGCCCTGCACCATGATCGCGTAGGTGCGCGTGCCGGTTTCCAGTCTGGCCGCGTCGAAGGCCATCTCGGATGCGCGCGGCGTGAGCTGCTCCAGCGTCACGCGCCCGCCTTCGACGTTCACGATCGTCGGCCGGTCGGCGAAGCCGGAGACCTTATCGAAGATCTGAAGCGCGTCCCCCACGACCACCATCTGCAGCGCGGCCGGGTTCAGGTACTGGCGGGCCACGCGCTGAACGTCCGCGGCCGTCACCGACGCCACGCGGTCGCGGTAGCTCTCGACGTACTCCGGCCCGCGGCCGAGCAGGATCTCCGTCGCGATCTGGCTCGCCACCTGCTGCGATGTCTCGATGCTGCGCGGGAAGCTGCCGGCGATGAATTCCTTCGCCATGCGCAGGTCGGTTTCGTCGACCGGCGCGTCACGAAGCTGCTCGATCAGGCGAAGCATCTCGGCGATCGCGCTGTCGGCCACCTCGTTCCGCGCTTCGGCCCGCGCCGTGAAGATGCCGGGGCCGCGCCGCTCATTGGCGCTCGCGTACGCGCCGTAGGTCCAGCCCTTGTCTTCGCGCAGCACCTCGAACAGCCAGCCGGTCGAGCCGCCGAGCACCTGCATCGCGACGTCGAGCTCCGGCCAGTCGGCTTCGGTCGCGCTCGGCATCAGATGACCGACGCGAACCACGCCCTGCACGCTGCCGGGCTTGTGCACGAACTCGAGTCGCCGCTGCGCGTGCGTCGGTGCTGCCGACGAGGACTGGGCCGGCACGTCGGCCGGTGTCCATTCCGCGAACGCCCGATTCAGCCGTGCCACCACGTCCGCGGGATTCACGTCGCCCGCCACCACGAACAGCGCGTTGTTCGGCCGATAGTGCTGCCGGTGGAAGCGCAGCAGGTTCGTGCGCTGAATCGCGCGGATGGATCCTTCCGTCTCGATCTTGCCGTACGGATGCGGTCCGTAGACGAGCTGCGTGAAGCGCTCCTGCGCGAGTGCCGCCGGCTGGCTCTTCGCCAGTTCCAGCGCCGTCAGGGTGCGGCGTCGCAGGTTCTCGAGCTCGTCGCCCGGGAAGGTCGGGTTCAGGACGATGTCGGACAGCAGGGTCAGCGCCGTATCGACGAACTCCGTCAGCACGGTCACGCTGAGCGACGTCCAGTCGTTGCCGGCGCCCGCGCTCAGTGAGCCGCCGACGAAGTCGATCGCCTCCGCGATCTCCGACGCGCCCCGCGTCGCCGTCCCCTTGTCGATCAGGCCGGCCGTCATGTTGGCGAGGCCGACCAGCGCCCCCGGGTCGGCACTCGTACCCGTCCGGATGCGCAGATTGAAGCTGACCACCGGCTGCTCGTGATTCTCGACCACGATCACGCGCGTGCCGTTGTCGAGCGTCGCTTCCGTATAGGCCGGGAAGTCGACCGAAGTCACCGGTGCCGGCTCCGGCAGCAGCGCCACCAGTCGTTCCGCCGCCGGCGCCGTCGCGGCGGGCGCTACGGGCGCCGCGCCTTCCGGCGCCGGCGTGCCGGGCTCGACGCCGCCGCCGCACGCGGCCAGGAAGAGCGCGGCCGCAATGGCGCAGGATCGACGGATCGCTGCGGCCGAGGATGTCGTCGTCCGAGTCATCGTCGTCCTCATGTGGTGGGCTCGCCCTCCGGCGCGACGTCGGCCGCGGGCTCCGCGACGACCACCGTCCGGTTGTCGGGCACGAGATAGGTGCGCGCGACGCGACGGATGTCGTCGATCGTCACCGCACTCAGCCGATCCAGATCGCTGTTGACCCGATCGACATCACCGCCGTAGAAGCGGGCGGTCTGCAGGTCCATCGAGATCGAGAAAACCGTCTGGCGGCCCATGATGGTGTTGGCGCGCGCCTGGTTCTTCGCCTTCTGGAGCTCCCGCGGCGTGACGCCTCGCTCGCGGATCCGGTTCAGCTCCTCCTCGACCAGCGCCTCGATGCGCTCCACCGTGACACCCTGATTGGGGAGCGCGAACAGGTTGAAGTTGCCGGGGCCGCGGCGCGCATCGAGCCCGCCGCCGATGAATGCCGCCGCTTCCTCCTCGCGCACGAGTCGCTCGTGCATGCGGCTCGATTCGCCCTCCGTCAGGATGCTCGCGAGGAGCTGGAGCGCGTAGACGTCCTCGTGCTCCGCCGGCGGAATCGTGTGCGCCATCATGAACAGCGGCGTCGTCGCCATGTCGTCCGGGATGACCACCCGTCGCTCGCCGTCCCTCCGCGGCACGCTCGGAATCGGCGGCAGCGCGGGCGGCTCCTCACCCCGCGGAATGGCGCCGAAGTACTGCGTCGTCAGCGCGCGCGCCTGCGCCACGGTCACGTCGCCGGCGAGCACCAGCGTCGCGTTGTTCGGCACGTAGTAGCGCCGATAGAACGACATGACGTCCTCGGTGGTCGCGGCCTCGAGGTCGTCCATGCTGCCGATGACCGTGTGACGGTACGGATCGTAGTTCGTCGACAGCGTATCGAGCGTGAGGAACGCGGAGCCGTACGGCTGATTGTCGATCCGCATACGCCGCTCTTCCTTCACCACTTCGCGCTCGCGGCCGAAGTTCTCCGCCGTGACGCGCAGGTTGCGCATCCGCTCCGCCTCCAGCCAGAGCGCGAGATTCAGCCGGTTCGACGGCATGATCTCGAAGTACGCCGTGCGATCTTCGTTCGTGGTGCCGTTGTACGTGCCGCCGGAGCCCTGGATCAGGTCGCTGAAGTCACCCGACACGAGGTGCTCCGTCTCCTCGAAGAGCATGTGCTCGAACAGGTGCGCGAAGCCGGAGCGGCCGAGCTCCTCGTTCGCACTGCCGACGTCGTACCAGAGGTTCACGGCGACGATCGGCACCGAGTTGTCCTCGTGCACGAGCACGCGGAGTCCGTTGTCGAGCGTGAACTCCTCGTACGCGAGCCGCGGCGTCTCCTGCGCCGTCAGCACGCCCGGTACGATCACGCCGATGAGCAGCGCGAGCGCCGTTGCGGTGCGTCGAATCATGGGCTTGCTCCTGATTTCTGCGGATCTCCGTCGCGGAGGCCCTGGAGGCCGCGGGACTGCGACGGAGGTGTGCGGGTGCGTGCGCTGCATGCTAACCAGCGGTCGGCGTCGCAGGCAACCGGAATGGGGATGGAACGATGCAGGAAGGGATGGGGGCTTTGGGCTTCGGGCTTCTACGCCGCCGCCGACTGTGCGAGCAGCGGCCGGAGGTAGCGGGCCGTGTGGCTCGACTCGACCAGCGCGACCTCCTCGGGTGTGCCCATCGCCACGACGCGGCCACCGGCGGGTCCCGCGCCCGGGCCGAGGTCGATGATCCAGTCGGCCGCGCGGATCACCTCCAGGTTGTGCTCGATCACGAGGACGGTGTGCCCGGCATCGAGGAGGCGGTTCAGGACGCTCACGAGCGTCACCGCCTCGTTGCCGGAGAGTCCGGTCGTCGGCTCGTCCAGCACGTAAAGACGTCGGCCGCGCCGCTTGCCGGCGCTCACCAGCTCGCGCGCGATCTTGAGCCGCTGCGCCTCGCCGCCTGACAGCGTCGGCGCCGGCTGGCCCAGGCGCAGGTAGCCCAGGCCGACCTGCTGAAGCTGCCACAGCATCTGACCGAGGCGATCCTCCTTGATGAAGAAGCGGATCGCCTCGTCGATCGTGAGGTCGAGCACCTGCCGGATGTTCAGCCCCTTCACGGTGACTTCCAGGACCTCCGGCTTGTAGCGCGAGCCGCCGCACAGGTCGCAGGGCACGAAGACGTCGGCGAGGAAGACCATCTCGACCTGCACGAGACCGTCACCCTTGCACGCCTCGCAGCGGCCGCCCTTCACGTTGAAGGAGAACGTTCCGGCCGTGTAGCCGCGCTGCTTCGCGAGCGGCTGCGAGGCGAAGAGCTCGCGCACGCGATCGAAGGCCTTGATGTAGGTGACCGGGTTCGAGCGCGGCGTCCGCCCGATCGGCGACTGATCGACGAGCACGACGGCGTCGAGCTGGCCGGCGCCTTCCAGCGCATCGAAACGGCCGACCGACTCGCCCAGATGCAGCTTCGCGGAAGTGGCACCCTCGAGCGTGCGCTCCAGCCCGCGATAGAGGACGTCGTGCACGAGCGTGCTCTTGCCCGACCCCGAAACGCCGGTCACGACGGTGAGCGCACCGATCGGCACGCGCACGTCCACGTCCTCCAGGTTGTGCAGTCGCGCCCCGCGCAGCTCGATCGCGCGTCCGTCGACGTCGCGACGACGCGTCCCCGCGCTCGCGCCCGCTCCCGCTCCGGCCCCCGCTCCGGAAGCGGTTCGCAGATAGCGCCCGGTCACGGTGTCGGCATGCCGCAACGCCTCGACCGTACCCTGAAACACGAGCATGCCGCCCTTCTCGCCGCTGCCGGGACCGAGCTCGACGACGTGATCGGCGCTCTCGATCGCGGCGGGATCGTGCTCCACGACGAGGACGGTGTTGCCGGCGTCGCGCAGCTGGCCGAGCAGTCCGAGCAGCCGGTCGTTGTCGCGCGGATGCAGCCCGATGGTCGGCTCGTCGAGCACATAGAGCGTGTCGACGAGGGCGGCACCGAGCGAGTTCGCGATGTTGATGCGCTGCGCCTCGCCGCCCGAGAGCGTACGCGTCTGACGCTCGAGCGTCAGGTAGCCGAGTCCGACGTCGTCCAGGAACCGCAGCCGCGAACGGAGCTCCTTCAGGATGGAGGCGGCGACGCCGCGCTCGTAGTCGGTGAGCCCGAGCGCGTCGATCCGGATGCGTAAATCCTCGATCGAGAGCGCCGAGGCCGAGGCGATGTCCATTTCGTCCACGTGCACGTACAGCGCTTCCGGCCGCAGCCGCGCGCCGCGGCAGTCGGGACATTCGATCGCCGTCTGGTATTGCCGCAGGAAGACGCGAATGTACTGCTTGTAGCGCTTCTTCTCGCGCGACTTCATGAACGACAGCACGCCCCTGAAGCCTTTCCCGCCGCGGATCACGACCTTTCTGAACTTCTCGGGCAGCCTCTCCCACGCGTCTTTCACGTTCACGCCCTGCGCCTTCGCGTGCTCGAGCAGCTTCTTCCGGTACTTCCTGTAGCGCGGCTTCTCCCACGGATCGATGGCGCCCTTGTCGAGCGAGCGGGTCGTGTCGGGGACGATCAGCGCCTCGTCGTACTCGAGCACGGCGCCGAAGCCGGTGCAGCGCGGACAGGAGCCGTACGGGTTGTTGAACGAGAAGAGGCGGGGCGACGGCTCGATGAAAGCGATGTCGGGATGATCGGGACAGCGGAAGCGCTCGGTGAAACGCAGGGTCGCACCCTCGCCTTCCACGACCGCGATCGCCTCCCCTTCCCCCTCCGCGAACGCGGTCGACAGGGAATCGGCGAGACGGCCACGCAGGTCGTCGACCCCGCCGCCGTCGCCGTCCGCGGGGATGCGCAGCCGATCGACGACGACCAGGAGCTCGCGCGAGCCGGCGAGGTCGTGACCGAGCTTCTGCGCCGCTTCGGCGCCCGGCTCGTCCAGCCGCAGGGTCACGCCCGCGACGAGGACCCGCTGGAAGCCGAGCGCGCGCAGGTTCTCGACGATCGTCTTGTGATCCACGCGCGCACTGCGCGGCAGGGGGAACGCGACCTGGAAGCGGCTGCCGGCCGGAAGCGCGAGCGCGCGATCCGTGGCCGACTGCACGGTGTCCGGCCGCACGTCGCGCCCGCACGCGGGGCAGTGCACGCGGCCCACGCGCGCCCACAGCAGGCGCAGGTAGTCGTGCACCTCGGTCGCGGTGCCCACGGTCGAGCGGCTGGTCTTGGTCGGGTTCTTCTGCTCGATCGCGACCGCCGGGCTGATGCCTTCCACACGGTCGACCGCGGGCTTCTCCATGCGATCGAGGAACTGCTTCGCGTACGACGAGAGGGACTCGATGTAGCGGCGCTGTCCCTCCGCGTAGATCGTGTCGAAGGCGAGCGACGACTTGCCCGATCCGCTCGGACCGGTGACGACGATGAGCGACCGGCGCGGCAGGTCGAGATCGATGCCCTTGAGGTTGTGCTGCCGTGCATTGCGCACGACGATCTTCGACTTCATCGCTGCTCCACTGCCCGCTGACCTGCACTGCGCTCGTCCGGCCGACGCCGCGCGGGCTCTCGTCCCGCGCGCCGGCAATTCGTCCCCGAGCCAATACCCCGCAGGGATCCCTCGGCGTCATAGCTGTCGAGGATGGTCGAAACCGTGAGCCACTGCGTGCCGTAGGGTGCCGCGAGGCAACAACCATCGACCATGAACGATCCCCGCAGGAGGGTATCCATATGCAGAGCCATTCGAAAGCAATCGACCGGAGCATCGTCCGCATCGCCATCGCGCAGGCGGTCGGAGCCGCGACGCTCTATCTCGTCGTGATCGGCAGCGTCATGTACCAGGTTGCGGTCGCCGCCGGCTACACGGGCTGAAGCCGGCGCGCAGGAGTGCGCCGGGCTCCGGATCATCGCGAGATCCGGAGCCCGCGCGCCGGCGCGGTACCTGCCGGTCGGTTTTCGAGTCGGGCCGCCGTAGCTTGTCGGCTCGACTCCCGAAAACCGGCGGCGCCCTTCCAGGAGCTCCGTTTGACCTTTCAGCCCGAGGTGTTTCGCGCGGCGTGGTGGCTGCCGGGCGCGCACGCGCAGACCATCGCCGGGCGAGTGCTGCGCCCGCTCGACCTGCTGCCGCTCGAGCGGGAGCGGATCGACACGCCGGACGGGGACTTCGTCGACCTCGACTTTGCGCCCGAGCCGTCGCTGGCCGCGCCCCGCCGCCCCGTCGTCCTCGTGCTCCACGGGCTGGAAGGCTCCGCGCGACGCGGCTACGCCTGGATCACCTATCGGGAGCTGGCCCGTGTCGGCATCCGCGGCGTCGGCTTGAACTTCCGTTCCTGCTCCGGCGAGCCCAACCGCCTCCCTCGCTTCTACCACTCCGGCGATACCGAAGACGTGCGCCACGTGGTATCGGTGCTGCGCGGGCGCTTCGGCTCGCGCCCCGTCGGCGCCATCGGCTTCTCGCTCGGCGGCAACGCGCTGCTCAAGTACCTGGGCGAGGAGGGCGATGCCTCCGGGATCGAGGCAGCGGTCGCTGTTTCGGTCCCCTACGACCTCGACGCCGGCGAGCGGCACCTCGATCAGGATCCGGTGTCGCGCGTCTACGTGCGGCGCTTTGTGCGCAGCCTTCAGGAGAAAGCGGCGCTGAAGGAGCGTGACCTGCGCGAGCGCTGCGACTACGACGCCATCCGTCGCGCGCGCTCGTTTCGCGAATTCGACGAGGCCGCGACTGCGCCGCTGCACGGCTTCGCGAGCGCCGCCGACTACTACGCCCGCTCCAGCTCAGCGCCGTTCCTGCATCGCATCCGCGTGCCGACGCTGCTCATCCATGCGCTCGACGATCCCTTTCTGCCGCCCGACGCGCTGCCGCACGAGGCGCTGCGCCGGAATCCGCTGCTCGAGCATGCCTGGACCGAGCGCGGCGGGCATGTCGGCTTCATCGGCGGCACCCTGCGCCGGCCTGATTTCTGGGCCGAGCGGCAGGCCGCCCGCTACCTCGCGCTGCGCCTCTCCGCGTGATCCGCCGCGTGGCTCGGTCGCTGGCCCTAAACCTGCAACTATCAGCAAGTTACACGGTCGAACGATTCCGCCGGGATATTCCGGCCCGACGACAAGGCAGCAATGACTGATCAGCAGCGCCGTGCTCCCGAAACCGATCGCAGCGACCGCAGCTCGCAACGCAGCAAATCCGACGACGCGACGACGACCACCATAGGACGCGAAGGCAGGGGCGGCATGTTCCGGCGGGTGTCGGGTCGCAACGCCATGGCGGCTGGTCTCGCGGCCACCTCGTTCGGAGCGCTCGCCGGCGCCACGGCAGGCCCGACGTCGCGGACGGCATCCGGCTCGGGCGAACTAGCGGGTGCGGGCGACGACGTGGTGCGCGATCTCGAGATCCGTCAGGACTGGGACATCGAAGTCACGCGCAACGATCAGGTGGAGTTCTTCATCGAGTTCCTGATGGGCAAGAACCACGACAAGACGAAGCTCTGGCTGGAGCGCCTCGGCCACTACGGCCCGATGATCCAGGAGAGGCTCGCGGAGCGTGGCATGCCGCAGGATCTGATCTGGCTCGCCATGATCGAGAGCGGACTCGACGCGAATGCTTACTCCTCGGCGGATGCGGCCGGTATCTGGCAGTTCATTGAGCCGACCGGCGAGCGGTACGGGCTCGAGGTCTCGAAGTACGTCGACGAGCGACGCAATCCCGAGAAGGCAACGGACGCGGCGCTCGACTATCTGCAGGAGCTCCACGAACGCTTCGGAAGCTGGTACCTCGCCGCGGCTTCCTACAACACCGGCGAGAATCGCGTCGATCGCGTGCTCAACGAGCGCGCGGGCGGTCAGAAGGGCGTCGAGTCCGTCTTCTGGGACATCGCCGCACACCTGCCGCGCGAGACCCGCGACTACGTTCCCGTGATGCTCGCGATGGGCCACATCGGCAAGGACCCCGAGCAGTTCGGGTTCACCGACCTCCAGCTGCAGGAGGCGCGGGCCTTCGACATGGTGCGTCTGCCCGGCGGAACCCGTCTGGAGAAGGTCGCCCAGACGCTCGGCATGGACCCCGACTCGCTCTACGACCTGAATCCCGAGCTGATCCAGCAGATGACGCCGCCCGACCGTGAATGGGACGTGCGTATCCCGGCCGGCCAGTCGGAAACCTTCCTCGCCCGGTGGACCGGCGGCGCGACCAGCGGGCAGCAGGCGTGAAAGCAGGCGCTAGGCGCTAGGCACTAGCAACAGAAAAAAAAAACGGGCGGTCCCTCGAGGGGATCGCCCGTATCTGTTCACGCGCACTCTTTGGCCAGAGCCTAGAGCCTAGTGCCTAGTGCCTAGCTCCCCAGCAGCGCCTTCAGCTCCTCCGGCGACAGGTCCGCGGCGCGGCGGCTGCCGAGGCGGCTGCCAGTGCGGTTGGTGCGCACGGCCGGGGCGCGCTCCTGCGTCGCCGCGCCGCCACCATGCGGATAATCGTATTCGGGGAGTGAGACGCGCGGCAGCACGTAGCCGAGGGTCTGCTCGATTGAGCGCACGAGGGCGAGGTCCATTCCCGTCATCAGCGTGATCGCGTCGCCCTTCGCCCCCGCGCGGCCGGTGCGGCCGATGCGGTGCACGTAATCCTCGGGGTCCTGCGGCACGTCGTAGTTGATGACGTGGCTGATGCCCTCGATGTCCAGGCCGCGCTGCGCGACATCGGTCGCGACCAGCACGCGGATGTGCCCTTCGTCGAACGCCTCGAGCGCCTTCATGCGCTGCTTCATGTTGCGATCGCCGTGCATGACGCCGACGGACACGCCCGCGCGCTCCAGCCGGGTGCCGAGCGTATCGGCGCCGATCTTCGTGCGCGTGAAGACGAGCACCTGATCCATCCCCTCACGCTCGAGCAGCTCGATCACCAGGTCCGCCTTCTTCTCGGGACGGACCGGATACACCACCTGCTCGACGTTCTCGGCGGCCATCTTTTCCGGGGAGGCGCTGACCCACAGCGGGTCCTTGAGGATGCGGAGCGCGAGCGCGTGCACGCCGTTGGGCATGGTCGCGGAGAAGAGCAGCGTCTGCCGCTTCGTCGGCACCGTCTTCAGGATCTCCTCGATTTGAGGCCGGAACCCCATGTCGAGCATGCGGTCCGCCTCGTCCAGCACCAGCGTCTCGATCGTCCGGAGGTTCACGTTGCCGCGCCCCACGTGATCGATCAGCCGGCCGGGCGTGGCGACCACCACGTCCGGGTGCGCCTTCAGATCGCGGATCTGCGGCCCCATCGGCATGCCGCCGACGATTTCCACCACCCATGCTCCCGTCGGCGTGCCGAGCTCGCGAGCGTCGGCTGCCACCTGCTGCGCGAGCTCCCGCGTCGGGCAGAGGACCAGCAGGCGCAGACCTTCGCTGCCCTCCTGGCGCTCCAGGATGGGGAGCAGGAAGGCTCCCGTCTTGCCCGTGCCCGTCTGGGCGACGCCGACCAGATCCCGTCCCTCCCGGATGGCGGGAATCGCCTTCTTCTGAATGGGCGTCGGCTCCGTCCAGCCCAGAGCCTGTACGGCCTCCAGCAGCTTCGGCGACGCTACGAGTTCACTGAATTCCTGACTTTCCATACGACTTTGTGTTCCCCTTACGAATAGCGCGGACCGCCCGCTCGGACTGGTCCGCGCATTGCACGTCGTGCTCCACGAGCGGCTTCGGTCGCGGCTCCTGGTTCTCTAATCCATTAAGATAATGGAACTTGCCGGCTTTCTCAATGAACCCGGAAGGGGCTTCCGGTGAAGCCTGCCCGCATTCTGGCCGCTCTTCGCATTCGCCAGGGCCGGGTTCTCGCCCCTCACGCCTACGGTGGGGAGCCGGATGCGATCCGGCTGGTAGACGATTTCACGGCCGCGGGCGCGACCGAGATCGCCATAATCGAGATGGTCCAGCAGGGCGGAAGCCTCGAGGATTCACTCGCGCTGATCCGGCGGCTGCGGCGTCAGCACCCGCACGTCCGCATCGCGGCGGGCGGTGGCGTCGGCGGCCTGGACGACGTGGGTCGCCTGCTCCAGGCGGGCGCGGACCGCGCCATCGTCGGCACCGCGGCGATCGTCAATCCGGAGCTGCTGCGACAGGCCGCGCAGCGCTTCGGGAGGGACACCATTCTCGCGAGCATGGAGGTCCGCCTGGAGCGGCGCCGCGGCGAGGAAACGGTGGACGTGTCCGGTGATCGGACGCTACTGCTCGATACCGTGACCACCGGCGGCTGGTATCGCGTCTACGTC
Source organism: Longimicrobiales bacterium (assembly GCA_035512635.1). Lineage (GTDB taxonomy): Bacteria > Gemmatimonadota > Gemmatimonadetes > Longimicrobiales > RSA9 > DATKDR01. The sequence continues at coordinate 43,350 of DATKDR010000034.1, forward strand.
CGCGGCGGCACCACCGCGACGTCACGCGACGCGATCAGCTGGGCCTCGCAATGCGCCGAGATGGGAATCGACGAGCTCATGGTGACGAGCATCGATCCATCGGGGGAGGCGTCGCATTTCGACCTGGAGCTCATCGGCCGCATCAGCGAGAGCGTGCCCGCGTCGGTTCTGGCCGCCGGACCCGCGCCGGCCACCGAGATGCTGGTGCGCCTCTTCACGCTGGCGGGTGGTGGCGGCGTCGTCGTCCTGGACGCCGCGCTGGGTTCGCCGGATGTCATCACGAGGCTGCGCCACGCCATCGAAGCCGCGGGTGTGCCCGTCGAGGGTGGCATGCCAACCCAACAGCCGCGGCTAGGCTAGCGAGCGCCTGACGGGCTGGACTTCGGAACGATCCCCCTAAATCCGTCGACGCCGGCCGACGAACGCGCGATAGATCGCGAGCAGGATGACGGCGCCGAGGACCGCGAGCAGCAGCGAGACCAGATCGAAAGCCGGTGACGCGCTGCGTCCCAGGAGCGCGCGGCCGATGAAGCCGCCGATCAGGGCGCCGACGATGCCGATGACCATCGTCACGATGCAGCCGCCCGGATCCTTGCCCGGCATGATGAATTTGGCGAGACCACCCGCGATGAGGCCGAAGATGATCCAAGCTATGATGTTCATGGGGTTCCGCCCCGGCGAATAGGTCCGATCCAGCCGTCCGAGAACGCTTGGTCAAGATCCGGACCGGCGGACTCCGCGGCGCAGCGCGCCGACCGGCGCCCTCAGGTCTTGAAGCCGGAGACCAGCTCCCTCAAACGTTCGGCCGCGCGCAGCAGCTCGACGCTCGCCGCGCTCATCTCCTCGGTCGCCGCCGACTGCTCCTCCGCGGCCGCACTCACCTCCTGCGCCGACGCGGCATGCGATTCCGCCGTCGCGCCGACCGCCTTCACCGTGCCCTCCACCGAGTCGACCGCCGCGCGATTGCCGCCGGCCGCCTCCAGCACCCGCGAAGCCGTATCGCGCACCTCTTCGATCGATCGAAGGATGGAGTCGAACGCGCCCTCGACGTTCTTCGAGATCTCCTCCACGCCCGCGACCTTCTTCGTGCCTTCCGCCATCGTGCCGACGACGCTCTCGATCTGGGCGCGGATGCCGCGTACGGTGCTGGCCACCTCATCGGCCGCGCGCGCACTGCCGTCGGCCAGCTTGCGGACCTCCTCCGCGACGACCGAGAAGCCGCGGCCGTGCTCGCCCGCCCGCGCCGCCTCGATCGCAGCGTTCAACGCCAGCAGATCGGTCTGGCGCGCGATGCCCTGAATCGTCGCGACGAACTGCGTGATCTTGTCCGAGGCTTCCCGGAGCGCGAAGACCTCGCGTCCCGAATTATCGACCACGGCGCGCACCTCGAGCAGCGTCTGCGCGGCGTCGCGTACGTCCTTTCGCTGGGTCGATGCCAGCTCGAAGATGCCGTCACCGAGCTGCCGAACGCGGCTCGAGCTGGCTGCCACCTGTTCCGAGCTCGAACGGATGAGGTGGAGTGATTCGTCCACGCTGCGCAGCCCGGCGGCCTGATCCTCGGCGCCGGAGGTGATTCCCTCCATCGCCGACGAGACCTCGCCGCTCGAGGCGGCGACTTCCTCCGAGATGCTGGACAGGTCCGACGCGGACGCGCTGATCTGCTCCGCGGTGGTCACCGTCTCGGTCACCATCGAGCGCAACCGATCGGCCATACTGCCGAACGCCGATGCCAGCACGCTGAACTCCATCGGCATGCGACCGTCGACGCGCGCGTTCAGATCACCTTCGCCGAAGCGATGCGCCGCCGCGACCAGTCGGGTGAGCGGCTCATCGATCGCCTGGATCGCGCGCCAGACGATTAGACTGGCGAGCAGCACGGTAAAGATCAGCACGAGAACCATGACGGCCTGTCGCTCTTCCGCGTTGTTCTCGAGGTTCTCCGCCGCCTCACGGATCGCCTCGCTCTCCTCCGCCGACAGGTCACCGATGAGCGTCGTGAGCTCGTCGAGCATCGGACCCACACCGGCGAGCGTGCGCACCGCCTCCGGCCGCCGGCCGAGATCGTACTGCGCGTGCGCCACCGAGTAGAGCACCTCGAGGCGCGAGTGGAGGTCGTCGATGCGCGCCAGATCCGTCTGCTCCTCCGCCGACAGATTCTCCAGCGCGAGATAGCGCCGCCTCACGTCATGAGCGCGGAAGCCGAGCTGGTCGAAGCGGGCAGCCGAGGCGCTGTCGCGCTCCACGAGGTAATGCTCGCCCGCCGTGATCTGGGTCAGCACCGTATGCACGAGCTGGGTCCCGAGGCTACTCGCCGACTGCAGCTCGTTCATGCGCTGCCCGACCTGCGTGCCGTATTCGCGCAGGGCGGTCGCGCCGAACAGCCAGAGCACGAACATGCCCGCCACGAGCAGCGCGTAGGCGAGGACCAGCCGCCCGCGGATTCGGCTCAGGTATTCCCGAGCTCGCTCGAACCAGTTCATCGGTTGCGCCCGCGTGATGAGGAGGGTGAGGGGCAGATATACGAGCCGCCGGCGAGCTTTGTCAACGCATTCCGGTCCGTCTATCTTGGCCCCATGAACGATGCTACGCGCTCATGACCGGGCACGAAGAGGAGATCCTCGGGAAAGCATACGACGGCCGGCTGATGCGCCGGCTGCTGCGTTACCTGCGTCCGTACCGCGCCCGCGTCGCGCTCGCCATCCTGCTGCTGCTGACCGCCGCGGCGGTCGAGCTGGTCGGACCCTGGCTGACCAAGATCGCGATCGACGAGGCGATCCCCGCCGGCGATCGCTCTCTGCTGCTGCTGCTCACGCTCGGCTTCGTCGCCGCGCTGCAGCTCGCCTTCGTGCTCGAGTTCGCGCAGACCCTGCTCACCACCTGGCTCGGCCAGCGCATCATGTTCGATCTCCGGCGCGAGATCTTCGGACACCTCCAGCGCCTGCGCCTGCCATTCCTCGACCGCAATCCGGTCGGTCGACTAATGACCCGCGTGACCAACGACGTCGAAGTGCTGAACGAGCTGTTCAGCTCGGGCATCGTGACGGTCTTCGGCGATATTTTCACGCTGGTCGGCATCCTCGTCGTGATGCTGCTGCTCGACTGGCGCCTCGCGCTCGTGTCTTACGCCGTCCTGCCGCTGGTGATGCTCGTCGCGTTCGTCTTCCGCGCGCGCATCCGCGACGCGTATCGCGACATCCGCACGAGGCTCGCGCGCATCAATGCGTTCCTCCAGGAACGAATCACGGGCATGTCGGTCGTGAAGCTCTTCGGCCGCGAGCGGGAAACCGGCGAGCGCTTCCGCCGCATCGACGCCGAGTACCTGGATGCGCACCTGCGCTCGATCACCTATTACGCGCTGTTCTTTCCGGTCATCGAGGTGCTGACCGCGGTCGCGCTCGCGCTCATCATCGCCTACGGCGGTTCGCAGGTGCTGGACGGCACGATCACCGTCGGCGTCGTCGCCGCCTTCCTCCAGTACGCGCGCCGCTTCTTCCGTCCCATCCAGGATCTCTCCGAAAAATACAACATGCTCCAGGGCGCGATGGCGTCGTCGGAGCGGATCTTCAGGCTGCTGGACGAGCCGGTAGCGGATCCGGGATCCCGGATTCCGGATGCGGGACAGGCCGCGCCGCCTGCCGAGCCAAGGGGTTTCATATCCGGCATCCGGAATCGGGGATCCGGAATCCTGTCACGCGGCGAGCTCGAGTTCAGGAATGTCTGGTTCGCCTACATCGACCGGGAGGATGGCGAGCCGGAATGGGTGCTGCGCGACGTCAGCTTCCGCATACCGGCGGGCGAGCGGGTGGCCGTGGTCGGTCACACGGGCGCGGGCAAGACCACGCTCGCGAGTCTGCTGATGCGCTTCTACGAGCCGCAGCGGGGGGAGATCCTGTTCGACGGCGTGCCGATTCGGGACATTCCCGTCCGTGAGCTACGCGACCGCATCGGCCTGGTGCTCCAGGACGTGTTTCTGTTCAGCCGCGACGTCGCCTACAACATTCGATTCGGGCGAGACGACATTTCCGAGGCGGCGATGCGCGCGGCGGCGGAAAGCGTCGGTGCCGCCGACTTCATCGCGAAGCTGCCCCAGCAATACGCCACACCGCTGGGCGAGCGGGGCGTCACGCTGTCGGTGGGCCAGCGGCAGCTGCTGTCGTTCGCGCGCGCCCTCGCCTTCGATCCGCTGGTGCTGATCCTGGACGAGGCGACCAGCTCCGTGGACTCGTCGCTCGAGGAGCGGATCGAGCGTGCGGTCGAGACGCTGCTGCGCGGCCGCACCGCGCTGGTCATCGCGCACCGCCTGTCGACGGTGCAGACGGCCGATCGGATTCTCGTGCTGCACCACGGCGAGCTGCGCGAGCAGGGCACGCACACCGAGCTGCTGGCGACGGACGGCCTGTACTCGCGCCTGCACGAGCTGCAGTTCGCCGGTAGCGGAGCGGCTGCGGTCGCAAACCCGTAAACGCGCGTCCTCCAAGGTGAATACGGTGTCTGGAAGGCAGGGCGCGCTTTTTGCCCCTCCGCCCGCTGGGCGGTGCGGGACGGGCCTCAGGTCATGGGTGAGAATGGACACGAATCGAAAGAAGCTGATTCTGGTCGTCGATGACGATCCGAATTCACGTGAAATCGTGCAGACGTTCCTCGAGTCACGCGGCTACAGCGTGGTCACTGTGCCGACCGGCGAGTCTGCCCTGGCCGCGGTACAGGAGGAGACGCCCGACCTGATCCTGCTGGACGTGATGATGCCGGGGATGGACGGGTGGGAAGTGGCGCGGACGCTGAAGGATCATGCCGACTACGCCGGCATCCGCGTCGTCATGATGACCGCGCGCAGCGACTTTTCGGACAAGCAGAAAGGGCTACAGGCCGGAGCGGACGACTATATCGTGAAGCCGATCCAGCTGGAGGACCTGGGCAAAACCGTCAAGCGCAATCTCGAGGTACGGAGCCGCCGTTAGTGCGCGTGTTCGTGCATGGCGGCGACGAGCACCTGCGCCGCGGACTGAACGACGCCGCGCACCGACTCGGCGCCGATATCGTCGACTGGCGCGACCGTGCTTCCGCCGACGGCAACGGGGGCGCCGGACCGCATGTCCTGGTCGCCGGCGCGGCCGACATCGACGACCTGCGCAAGCTCCGGCTGGAAGCCCGCCGGGAAGGTGCCGCTCTGGTCGTGGCCTGCACGAGCGCGGACCAGTGCCGTACGGCCGCCCTCGCCCATGCCGACGACTGGCTGCTCCTTCCCGGTGACGCGTCCGAGCAGGGCGAGCTGGCGATGCGCATCGAGACGGCGCGTCACCGCGTCTCCGGCGTCGGCCATGCCCAGGAGGCATCCGACGCGGCCGACCTGATCCGCTACGAGGAGCTGCTCTACGACAAGCTGACCGGCTTCCCCACGCTGCCGGTGATGATCGAGCAGGCGCGCGCGCTGCTCGAGCGCCGCAACGAGCTGACCATCCTCTACATCCACTTCGTGCGCTACTCGAAGATCGAGGAGATCTACGGCTGGCAGAAGCTGGACGACGTGCTCGAGACGACGTCGCACGCGGTGCGCGACTTCTACTCCCGCGAGCACGGGCAGCGCGACCGGATCATGATGGTGTCGCACACCGGCGACGACGACTTCATCCTCTTCACCCACGTGCCGGCCGAAGGGGAAGAGGCCCGCAGTCGCATGAGCGACCTCTCGGAGCGCCTCGAAGCCACGCTGAAGGAGCGGCTGGAGAAGGAGCACGGCGAGGACATCGCCGCGCTGTGCGGCATCTACGTCGGCGCCTCGACCGTCTTCCGCAATCCCAAGATCCGCACCGAGCGCCTCATCTACCGGGGCCTGCGCGAAGCCGCCGAGGCCGCACGCGGCGCCGAGCAGTGGGAGCGCCGGCAGAAGGTCGACGACCTGAAGGCGACCGTCAACGAGGGCGCCGTCTTCATCGAGTATCACCCGATCATCATCACGGATACCGGCAAGGTGTACGGCTACGAGGCGCTCGCGCGAGGCATGCGACGCCACCTGCGCTCGCCCGAAGTGCTCTTCGAGGTCGCGGCCGAGGCCAACCTCGTGTGGGAGCTGAGCCGGCTGCTGCGGCGGGAGGCCGTTTCCGGGATCATCAATCGACTGCCCGCCGATCAGCTCCTGTTCCTCAACATCGATCCCCACGACTTCGACGATCCGACGTTCCGCAACATGGAGCCGGCCGATCTAGGCATCGAGGATCCGAGCCGCATCGTGCTCGAGATCACCGAGCGCACGGCGATCACGGACTATCCGCGCTTCCAGGAATACCTGACGCGTTTCCGCCAGATGGGCTTCCGCTTCGCGGTCGACGACGCGGGCAGCGGCTACGCGGGCCTGGGCTCCATCGCCAACCTCGAGCCCGACTTCATCAAGCTCGACATCTCGCTGATCGGCAACATCGACTCGAACTTCCTGAAGCAGCATCTCGTGGAGACGATGGTCGGCTTCGCTGAGACGCACGGCGCCATGGTGGTCGCCGAAGGCGTCGAGCGCGAAGAGGAATTCGAAACGGTCAAGCAGCTCGGCGTACACCTCATCCAGGGGTTCCTCTTCCACAAGCCCCTGTACTCGAAGGAAGTGCCGAGGTGAAGCGAAGGTGAGGTGAGGTGAGGTGAGGTAAGGTGGCTGGTCCATCCGGAAGGCAGAAACCGAGCACGTTCACGTTGAACGTTCACATTCACGACCGATTCGGACGCCGCCCACATTTGTCCTGTCGTTCGGTCGCGTCGGACGCACCTGAACCTGAACGTTCGACCTGGGCGTGCACGGTAGTTCGCGTCGCCGACCCACCGGCCCGGTCCTCACCTCACCTCACCTCAACGCCACCTCACCTCACCTCACCTCACCTCACCTCACCTTGACGCCACCTCACCTCACCTCACCTTGGCTTTTCCATCGGCGTCCCCAGCGGCTGCTTGGCCGGCGCGGTATCGTCCGGCAGCGGGGGCGCTTCCGGGATTCCTATCGTGTCGGCCGGTACGCCGGTCGTGTCCGACCTCGTGATCAGCTCCGCGAGGCCCTCGATGTCGGGCACGTCCCCCTCCGGGTCGGCGAGGGCGCCTACGGTGTAGCGACTGCTCGCGTTCCAGAGCACCCATTCGTCGAGGCCAGCGTCGTAGACCGCTCGGATCTGCGCCCGGACGTGCGCCGGGCCGTAGGGAGGCTGGCCCAGCGTGAAATCCTGGAGCCACGGCCTGATGGTGGCGGCGTTCTCGATGACACGGTTGCGACGTACGGCGTGCCGCAGCGCGGTGAATACCGTGTGATACGGATCGGCGTTCGGGTGACGGATGCCGAAGGAGCCGCGCGGATAATGTGACGGATACACCATCGGTAGCAGCACGTCGGTCACATCCGACATCGACTCCCAGTGCTGGCCGATGCCGACGTCGTGAGAGGCCGATGTGCTGACCCCGAAGACGTCGGCGGTGACGGGCACGCCTTCGGGCCCCAGCTGCTCGCGTGTGTAGCGCAGGAACTCGCGAATCGCCTCGGCGCGGGAGCGACCCTCGCGCGCGGCGTACACGGCGGTGCGCATGTATGCGCTGGGCACATCGGGGAAGCGAACGTAGTCCCACTGGACTTCGGCGAAACCGAGCGCGACGGCCTCGCGCGCCAACGCGAGGTTGTACTCCCAGACGTTCGCGTTGTACGGATCGACCCAGACCTCGCGGTTGTGATCGCGCCAGATGCGCTCCTCGGCCGTGCGGATCGCCCAGTCGGGCCGCGCGATGGCGAGGACCGGATCCTTGAATACGACGATGCGCGCGATGGGATAGATGCCGTTTTCCCGCAGGCGCGCGAGCAACCCGCCGACGTCGCGGATCGGCCGCATCGTGTTCGCTCCCACCCGGCGCACCATCGGAATGCTGCTCCGGTACGTGACCTGGCCGTCGGCTTCCTTGATGTCGACGACGAAGGTGTTGATCTCGGTGCGATTCGCGATGCCGATGAGTGCATTCATGCGCGCGGACGAGCCGGCGCTCCAGGCGTTCACGTAGAGCGCCCGCACGCGCTCCGGTCGCGGCACCCTCTGCGACGGATCGACCGGCGTCACGCCCACCTCGAAATCCTCGGGACCGACCGCTCTCCCGGGGGTGATGCGCGCGCCCGCGAGCGCGGCCGCCGCGACGGAATCGATCGCGGCGCCGGGCGCCACGTCGCCCGCTGGCGGGCTGCCTGCGAGCCCGCCGTCGGCGAGGGCGAGCGAATCCAGGAGCAGCGAGTCGGCCGGGGGCGCTGCGACCGCCGTCGTGTCGGGCAGCACTCCGGGCGCGGCCTGCGGAGCGGGGGCATCGCATGCGAACGCGCCGAGCACCGCGAAGGTGCCGAGCACCGCGAGCAACGGGAGCTGCGCGCGTGGTCGCGACCTCGAGCCGATCGTCATCGAATCAATACTTGGGAACCGTGGGGTCGACTTCGTCGGACCATGCGCCGATGCCACCGGCGAGGTTGCGCACATGCGTGAAGCCGGCGTCGCGCAGGTAGCGGGCTGCGTGCCCGCTGCGGGAGCCGGAGCGGCAGGCGACCACGATGTCGCTGTCGGGACTCAGCTCGTCGAGTCGCGCCGGGATATCGGCGAGGGGAATGTGCACCACCGAATAGGGACGGAAGCTGGCGATGTCGAGCTCGTAGGGCTCCCGCACGTCGATCAGGACGAGATCGGGCTTCCGCTCGAGCTCCGCTTTGAGCTGGGTCGCCGAGATGTCCTCGACGCCCGTATTCATGGCGCGTTTCAAGCCGCAGAATTCCTCGTAGTCGATCAATCGGTCGATGGACGGAGCGTCGCCGCAGGCGGGGCACTCCGGATCGCGCTTCAGTCGCAACTCGCGCCAGCGCATGGCCAGCGCGTCGAAGATCAGCAGTCTGCCGGCGAGAGACGTGCCCGCGCCAGTCAGCCATTTGATGGCTTCCAGGGCCTGGAGTGAGCCGATGACGCCGGGCAGCACGCCGATCACGCCGGCCTCCGCGCAGCTCGGCACCAGGCCGGGCGGCGGCGGCTCGCGGAAGAGACAGCGATAGCAGGGCCCATCCGGCGCGCCGAAGAGCGACGCCTGTCCCTCGAAGCGCAGGATCGCGCCGTACGCGAACGGCTTCTTCAGCAGCACGCACGCGTCGTTCACCAGGTAGCGCGTGGGGAAGTTGTCGCTGCCGTCGATGACGACGTCGTAGCCGGCCATCACATCGAGGGCGTTCGATGAATCGAGTCGCATCTCGTGGCCGACGACGTTCACGTCGCGGTTCAGCGCGCGCAGCCGCGCGACTGCCGCGTCGATCTTCGCTCGCCCCACCTCCGCATCCCCATACAGGATCTGGCGATGCAGGTTGGTGACGTCGACGCGGTCGAAGTCGACGAGGCCCACGGTGCCGACGCCCGCGGCGACGAGATAGAGCGCTGCCGGCGAGCCCAGCCCTCCAGCGCCGACGACGAGCACGCGCGCGCTCGCGAGGCGCCGCTGTCCCTCGACTCCGAGCTCGGGCAGCGAGATCTGTCGAGCGTAGCGGGCGAGGTCCTCTGCGGACTCCTGTCCGCCGGCGATGCTCGGCACGATCTGGATGCGGTCACCGGGCGCGACGCGCGTCGCGGGCCCGTCCAGAGCACGCAGCTCTTCGTCGTTCAGGAAGACGTTCACGTGGCGACGCAGCCGGCCGGTCTCGTCGAACAGGTGACGCCGCAGCGTCGGATGTCGCGCCGACAGCGACGCGAGCGCATCGGCGACCGTCGCGCAGTCGACGTCGATCCGTTCCGCGCCGCCGGCCTCCGCGCGGAGCGCAAGCGGCAGGTGGACGACCGCGCTCACTCGACCCACTCCAGCTCCTCCGGCTCGAACGTGGTGCGATCGGCGCGCAGGCGCCACGCGCTCACCGCGGGCGCACGCGCGTCGCCCACGATCAGATAGGTGAACCACGGCCACGCGGCCTCCAGGTCGCTCGAGGAGGGCGCGACCGAGCCGTCCGGGTGCGAGTGGTAGAAGCCCACCACGTCCAGCCGCGCGGCCGCGGCCTGCCGCTCGATGCGCCGGATCGCCGCGGCGTCCATGAGATATGCGCGGCGCGTGTCCGGATCGGCGTTCGGCGCCGGCACGACCCGCTCGACCCGCCGCCCGTCGGATCCGCGAGCGCCCAGCAGCGCGCCGCAGCACTCGCGCGCGGGCGTCGCGCGCGCATGCGCGAGCATCGCTTCCAGCGCGCTGCGGCGCATGTGGACGGTGGCGACTGTGGTGGCGACCTCGATCATGGCGATTCGATACCCTGCGGGCGCCGCCGCGTTTCGATCAGATCGGCGATCAGCGCTGCGTTGTGGGCCGCGCCGCCCAGTCGCTGCTCGACGAAGTCTCGCGCGGCGGCACCCGCCGCGGCGCGGGCGGCGGCGTCGCGGAGGAGCAGCGCGAGCGTGCGCGCGAGGTCTTCTTCACTCTGCACGTCGAAGCCGCCGCGAGCGTCCGCGAGCTCCGAGGCTTCACGCGCATTGCCGTGCCTGGGCCCGAAGAAAACGGGCACCCCGAGCGCAGCGGGCTCGACGACGGAATGCAGCCCCTGGTCGTGAAAGCCGCCGCCCACGTACGCGAGGTCGGCGATCGCATACAGATCCGCGAGCACGCCGACGCGGTCGACGAGCAGCGCGTTGCGCGCTTCGGCCCCCTGCTCGACCGCGGTCATGCGCGTGGCGCCCAGACCGACCTGTCGGAGCGAGGCTTCGAGCGCGTTCAGATGCGCCTCCGTAGGCTCGTGCGGCGCGATGATCCAGAGCGGAGCCGAGTCGTTCGCGCGCATGCGCCGCGCCGCCGCGACGAGAAGTCGCTCGTCCGGTGCCCAGGTCGAACCCGCAACGACCACGCGCCTGCCGGGCGGCACGAGGGCGCGCATGCGCGCCAGGCGCGTGGCGTCGCCGCGCAGGAGCTGCACGCGCTGCCAGACCTGATCGAAGCGCGCGTCACCGGTGAGGCGGATGCGCTCCGGCGCGACGCCCACGCGACGGAAGAGGGGCTCGTCGCGTTCCGACACCACGCCGACCGCGTCGAGGCGCGCGTGCGTCGGCGCGAGCAGCCAGCGCGCCAGCGGCTTCAGCCGCCCCGACGAGGGTGACATGACCGCATTGACCAGGGCGACCGCGGCACCGGCCTCGGTTGCCGCGCGCGCGAGCAGCGGCCACACCTCGGTGCGCACGCACGCGACCACGGCCGGTCGAAGCTCCGCCACCGCGCGCCCGACGTGCGCCGTCACGTCCCAGGGCAGATAACCGGTCACGTCGGCGCCGAGGCTGTCCGCCACCCGCTCGGCGGAGGGACTGAAGCAGGTGAACGCGACGTGGACGTCGGGGCGGCTCGAACGCAATGCGCCGATGATCGCCTTCGCCATGAGCGCCTCGCCCACCGAGGGGGCGTGCACCCAGACGAGCGGCCGGGACGGGTTGCGCCGGGTGCGCTGCCATTCGATGAGGCGGTCGGCGGCGTCGCCACGCCCGCGCACGCCGACGGCGAGCTTGCCGTTGCCGCGGCCGATCGTGCGCAGCAGCGGAACTGCGCCCCGTATGGCGGTCTCGAGCAGCCGATCGCGGCCCGTGACCGGGTGCCTCACTCGGGGGAAAACTCCCGCTCGTCGGGCGCGGCCTGACGCCTCAGCTCGAGCAGATCCGCACCGGCGGCAACATCCGGCGGCACCACTTCGCGCAGCCGCGCCATGGCCGACAGCAGGTCCGGCGCCTCGACGTCCGCCATGTGGTAGCGGGGGCGGTCGGCTGTCCAGCGCACGGTGCCGCGCCAGGAAGGCATGCTCAGACGCGCAGCGCGGCGAGGCCCAGCAGGGCCCAGCCGGCGATGAGCGCGAGGCCGCCCAGCGGCGTGATCGCTCCCAGCCAGCGCGGTCCGCCGAGCGCGAGCAGGTAGAGCGAGCCGGAGAAGACGACGGTGCCGGCGACGAACAGCCAGCCGGCCGCGCCGACCAGTGCCGCAGCGCGCAGCGCGGTCGACACCCACGCGACACCGAGCAGCGCGAGCGCGTGATACATCTGGTAGCGCGCCGCGGTCTCGAAGATGGCCAGACGGTCGGGCTGGAGGCGCGCCTGGAGCGCGTGCGCGCCGAAGGCGCCCGCGGCCACCGCGAGCATCCCGAGCAACGCGGCCAGGGCGAGGAACGTGCGATGCACTCCGGTTTCTTCGATCACGCCGCGTATCGTATAGATTGCGCGCGGTGCTAGCCAGTTCGAGCGACGAATCGATCGACGCGGGGACACGGACCTGATGAAGCGGCCATCCAGGAAGACGTTCGTCATTCTGACGCTCCTGTTCGTCGCGGGCGCCACCTGGACGTGCTCGGCCTGCTCGGCCGGCTACATCCTGCGAGCCGGCTACGAGGAGGCGAAGATCCTCGCCCGGCGCGAGCCGATCCGCGATATCATCGCCGCGCCCGCCACGCCGCCCGAGGTGCGACGCCGGCTGGAGCTGGTGCTCACCGCGCGCGATTTCGCCGAGCACTCACTCGGCCTCGATGCCGGCGACAGCTACACCACGTACTCACGGGTGGACCGCGATACGCTGGCCCTCATCCTGTCCGGCGCCCGCCGCGACCGCTTCAGCGCGGTCACCTGGTGGTTCCCCATCGTCGGCAGCGTTCCCTACAAGGGCTACTTCGACATGGACGACGCGCTCGAGGCACAGCGCGAGCTCGAGGACGACGGCTTCGACACGTTCCTGCGACCGACCGCGGCCTTCAGCACGCTCGGCTGGTTCAACGATCCCCTGCTCTCGACCGTCCTGCGCTACGGCGACGTCTCCATCGTGTCGACCGTGATCCACGAGCTGACGCACAACTCCCTCTACCTGCCGGGGCAGGCCGGCTTCAACGAGAGCTTCGCCAACTTCGTCGGGGACCGCGGAGCCGTCGCGCTGTTCTGCGGCATGGACGGCCCCGCCTCCGAGCGGTGCGCGCGCACGACGGACGAGTGGGCGGACAACCTGGCATTCGCCGCGTTCCTCAACGGCCTCGTCGCCGAGCTCACGACCCTCTACCAGCGCGAGGACATCGACGCCGCCCAAAAGCTGGCGCTGCGCGAGCCGATCTTCGAGCGCGCGCGACTGCGCTTCCGCGACGACGTGCTGCCGCCGATGAGGACCGACCGTTTCCGGGGCTTCGAGCGGCTCCCCATGAACAACGCGACGCTCATGGCCCGGCGCCTGTACTACGACCGGCTGGACCGCTTCGAAGCCGTCTTCGAGCGGCTCGGCCGTGATCTGCCGCGCGCGATCGAGGCGATCATCGAGGCGGCCGAGGCACATCCGGACGATCCCTGGCTCGGACTGGAGCGCCTGGCCTCGGGCTGAGAGGACTTCCCAAATCGGCCGGTCCAGTACGATATTCCGCCAGGAAGCCCGTCGCCCGGTACCTCTCTCCCGCCGGCCATGAGCAGTTCCGCCATTCCCCAGATCGTGCTCGCGATTTCCGCGCTGCTCGCCCTGGGCACCGTGCTGTCGCTCGCGGCACGTCGGCTGCGGCTGCCCCTCTCCTTCCTGCTGGTCGTCGTCGGGCTGCTCCTCGCGCTGGCGGCCGATCGCGTCGAGGCGCTCAGCTCCCTGCGCTCGCTCACGCTGTCGCCCGAGCTGCTCGTCTACCTGTTCCTGCCGACGCTGCTGTTCGATGCCGCGTTCACCATCGACACACGCGCCCTGCGGCAGAACATCGTGCCGGTCCTCGGCCTCGCGATTCCGGCCGTCGCGATCACGTTCCTGCTCGCCGGGCTCGGCATCCACTACCTGCTCGCGGTGCCCGCCGCGGCGGCTTTCCTGTTCGCCGCGCTGATCAGCGCCGCCGACAGCACCGCCGCGCTCGACATCTTCAACGAGACGGCCGCGCCGAAGCGGCTGACGATTCTCGCGCAGGGCGAGAATCTGTTCAACGACGCGACGGCGGTCGTGCTGTTCGGCATCGTGGTCACGTTCGCGGGCGTCGAGGGCAACCTGTTCGGTGCGGGTGAGACGACGCTCGGCGGCGGAACCGCGCACTTCTTCAAGAGCTTCTTCGGCGGGCTCGCCACCGGCTGGGCCATCGCGCTCCTCGCCGGCAAGATCATCGAGCTGGTCGAGGACGACCTGATCGAGATCCTGCTCACCACCGCCGCCGTCTATCTGTCGTTCATCGCCGGCGAAACCCTGATCGCATCGAGCGGCATCATGTCCGTCGTGGGCACCGGCCTCACGCTCGGCGGCTGGGGTCGGACCAAGTACACGCCCACCTCGCTCGACTACCTGAACCGCTTCTGGGGCTACCTCGCCTTCGTCGCGCACGCGCTGATCTTCCTGCTGGTCGGGCTGATGCTCGATGTGTCCAGCCTGCCGCAGTACCTGCTGCCGATCGCCATCGCCATTCCCGTTTCGCTCGTCGCGCGCGCGGTCAGCATCTACGGGCTCTTCCCGCTGCTCAACCGACTCCCGTGGGTGGAGCGGGCGGATTTCCCGCATCAGACGGCCATGGCCTGGGGCGGGCTGCGCGGCGCGATGTGTCTGGTGCTGGCGCTCGCGATACCCGAGACCTACGCGTACCGCGAGATCATCCTGAACATGACCGTCGGCGTCGTCCTGTTCAGCCTGCTCGTGCAGGGACTCACGCTGCGGCCGCTCGTCCAGTGGCTCGGGCTGCACCAGCCGTCGATCCCCGAGCGCTATCTGCTCGAGGAAAGCCTGCTCACCGCGAAGCACCGCGCGCGTGCGATGATGAGCGACCTCCTCGAGGGAGGAGTCTTCAGCGACCGCGTCGTCCGCAGCCTCGAAAGCTCGTACGCCAAGCAGGAAGAGGTCATCCAGGCGCAGATCCGCACCGTGCGCGAGCAGGGCTCCATCGACAGCTGGGACGAGTTCAGACTGCTGAAGCGGGAGCACCTGCTCTTCGAGAAGCGCGTCTACCGCGAGCTGTTCGAGGGCGGCCAGCTCTCCGAGAAGGTCTACAAGGAGCTGGAGCAGTCGATCGGCATGCAGCTCGACCACCTGCGCAAGGCGGAGGGCCTGCCGGTCTGGACCATGTACTCTCCATGGGGCTGGCGTTTCGAGGCCAACGTCTTCCGCGTCTTCGACGTCATCGCGCCCGACAGCTCCTGGGTCCAGCGCTATCGC
The DNA here is from genome assembly GCA_035512635.1 of Longimicrobiales bacterium. Taxonomy (GTDB): domain Bacteria; phylum Gemmatimonadota; class Gemmatimonadetes; order Longimicrobiales; family RSA9; genus DATKDR01. The sequence continues at coordinate 58,467 of DATKDR010000034.1, forward strand.
CTGCGCCGCATCGCGGAGCGCTACGAGGCCCAGTGGGGACGGCTGGTCGCATCGAAGCGCGTGCTCGACGAGATCCCGCGCATCGAGAAGCACTACCCGAAGTCCCCCGAGGCGCTCGAGGAGCTGCGCGGGCTCTACTCGCGCTGGCACGAGACCGCGCGCAGCCGCCTCGATGCCGTCGCGCAGCAGTTCCCCGAGTACGTGCAGAAGGTGCAGGAGCTGATGGTCATGCGACTCTGCCTCCAGGCGGAGGAGAAGACCATTCAGGAGCTCGAGCGACTCGAGGTGCTGCCCGAACGCGAGGCGCGCGCCGTCCGCGAGCAGCTCCGCAATCAGCTCCGCCGCCTGCGCGAGCGCCCCATCTCGGAGCTCGAGCCCAGGGCCGACGAGCTGCTCGCCAAGGTGCCGTTCTTCAAGGGCCTGCCGCGGGAGGAGTTCGAGCGCATCGTGCCGCTGCTGCGGCAGCGGACCTACCTGGCCAACGAGATCATCGTGCGCCAGGGCGCCCTCGATACATCGATGTTCCTGATCAGCCGCGGCGTCGTTCGCGTCATCGTGTCGCGCGAGACTTTCGGCGAGATGCCGGTCGCGACACTGCTCGCCGGCGATTTCTTCGGCGAGATGGCCGCCCTGACCGCCAATCCGCGCACCGCGACCGTGAAGGCCGTTACCGATTGCAGCGTTTACGTGATGCGCGCCGAAGACCTCCAGGCGGTGGCAGTGCTCTGCCCGGTGCTCCACGAGGCGCTCGAAACCAAGTACTTCCAGCGCCGGGCCGAGCTGGACGAGGATGCGCGCGAGGACGCGATGAACCTCCAGCATCTCGCCGCGAACACCCCTCCCTCGAACCTGTAACCCCTCAGCTCGCGGCTTCGGTGAAGCGCGCGAACGTGATCGCGTTGCCCGCAGGATCCCGCACGATCAGCTCGTCCGCTCCGTAGAACGTCGTCCGTCTGGGCACGATCGGCGTCACCCCGACGAGCGCCGCCTCGATCGCATCCAGATCGTCCACCTCGATGAACAGAAAGCTCGACGCGGGCGCGGTGTCCGCGAGCGACGGCACGTCGGCACGGACGCTGTCCACCGTCTGGTACATGATCTCCACCCTGCCCTTCACCAGGATCACGAAGCCGAGCCGGCCCTCGTGCGGCAGCTCGACCGTCTTCTCGAAGCCCAGCCGCTCGACCCAGAACGGCAGCACGGGCTCGATCTCCTCGACCATCAGCACAGGCGTGATCTTTTTCATGGAACGCTCGGGGTATGAGTAGCCGTCGCCCGCGGTTATGTTGGCGCGCCTCGTTGGGCGCTAGGCGCTAGGCGCTAGGCGCTAGGCGCTAGGCGCCGACAGTACGCTGCCGCTCCGACAACCGGAAGCCCGGAGTCCAGAGCCCGGAGCATCGAGCCCAGAGCCCAGAGCCTAGAGCCCAGAGCCTAGAGCCTAGAGCCTAGAGCCTAGAGTCTAGAGCCCAAAGAACCTATCGATGACCGAGCGGGAAAACAGAAGCGAACGCGGTCCGGCCTACGAGCCGGTGGCGATCGAGCGGAAGTGGCAGGAGCGGTGGGGGACGGAGCACGTGAACGCGTTCTCCGACGACGGGCTCGCCGCCGCGCCGCGGCCGTTCTACAACCTGATGATGTTCCCCTATCCCTCGGCGGAGGGGCTGCATGTCGGCAACATCTACGCCTTCACGGGCGCCGACATCTACGGGCGGTGGATGCGACTGCGGGGCTACGACGTCTTCGAGCCGATCGGCTTCGACGCGTTCGGCATCCACTCGGAGAACTTCGCGCTCAAGCAGGGCACGCACCCGCTCGACCTGATCCCGCGCAACGTCGCGAACTTCACGCGCCAGCTACGCCGCACCGGTGCGATGTACGACTGGGATCACACGGTCGACACCACGGACGCGTCGTACTACCGCTGGACGCAGTGGATCTTCCTCCAGCTCTTCAAGGCAGGACTCGCGGAGCGCAAGGAAGCGCCCGTCAACTGGTGCCCGTCGTGCATGACCGTGCTGGCGAACGAGCAGGTCATTGGCGGCCGGTGCGAGCGCTGCAACACGCCGGTCGAGCAGCGTACGATCGCGCAGTGGTTCTTCCGCATCAGTGACTACGCGCAGCGGCTGCTCGACAACCTCGAGTGGATCGACTGGTCGGAATCGACGCGCAAGGCGCAGCAGAACTGGATCGGCCGCAGCGAGGGAGCCGAGCTGCGCTTCCCGCTCGACTGGACGCCGCCCGACGAATTCTGGGACAGCGCGTTCGCCGGCGACACGGAGGAAGCCGAAGCGATCGCGGCACTGCGCGAGGAGCTCGACGAGAACGAGTCGCGCGTCGATGAGATCACCATCGACGTCTTCACGACCCGGCCCGACACCGTCTTCGGCGCGACCTTCATGGTGCTCGCGCCGGAGCACCCGCTCGTGCCCTGGATCACGGGCGACGCGCAGCGCGCGGCGATCGACGAATACCGGACGCAGGTCGGCGCCATGGACCTCGTCGCCCGGAAGAAGACAGACAAGGAAAAGAGCGGCGTCTTCACCGGCACCTACGCGATCAACCCCGCGACCGATGAGCGCATCCCCGTCTGGATCGCCGACTACGTGCTGATGGAATACGGCACCGGTGCGATCATGGCCGTGCCTGGGCATGACGAGCGCGACTTCGAGTTTGCGACGAAGTTCGCCCTGCCGATCGTGCGCGTGGTCGCCGCGTCGGTCGAGGTCGCGAACGCGCCCATGGCGGCCGCGGAGCCGCATGAAGGCGTGCTCGTCAACTCGGACCGCTTCGACGGCATTCCCGCCGACGACGCCAAGGCCGAGATCGTCGCGTGGCTCGCCGAACGCGGCATGGCCGAGACGCGCGTCAACTACCGGCTGCACGACTGGTGCATCTCGCGCCAGCGCTACTGGGGGCCGCCGATTCCGGTGGTCTACTGCGACGTTTGCGGCATCGTGCCCGTGCCGGAGTCCGAGCTGCCCGTGCTGCTTCCCCGCATCGAGAACTATCAGCCGAACCAGAGCGGCGTCAGTCCCCTCGCCCGGGACGAGTCGTGGTACCGCGTGCCCTGCCCGCAATGCGACGCAGAGGCGCGACGGGAGACCGACGTCTCCGACACGTTCCTGGACAGCGCGTGGTATTTCCTGCGCTATCCCTCGGCGAACCGGGACGACGTCGCCTTCGATGCGGAGCTCACGCGGAAGTGGCTGCCGGTCACCATGTACATCGGCGGCGAGGAGCACTCGGTGCTGCACCTGATGTACGCGCGCTTCATCACGATGGTGCTGAAGGATCTCCACCTCGTCGACTTCGAGGAGCCGTTTCGCACGTTCCGGAAGCACGGCCTCATCATCCGCGACGGCGCGAAGATGTCGAAGAGCCGCGGCAACGTGGTCGTGCCCGACGACTACATCGAGCGCTGGGGCGCCGACACGTTCCGCACCTACCTGATGTTCCTCGGGCCGTATCAGGAAGGCGGCGACTTCCGGGACCAGGGGCTGATGGGCCCGTACGGTTTTCTGAACCGGCTGTGGGACACCGTGCTGCCGGTGAAGGAGCTGGGCGGTGGACCGCTCGAGGATGCGATCGAGCAGAAGCTGCACGCGACCATCCGGAAGGTGGGCGACGCCATCGGCTCGCTCAGCTACAACACCGCCATCGCGGCGATGATGGAGTACCTGAACACGGTGCGTGAGGGCGGCCGGGCCGCCAATCGAGCCGAAGTCGAGCCGCTGATCGTGCTGGTGGCGCCGTTCGCGCCACACATCGCCGAGGAGCTGTGGCAGCACCTCGGCCACGACGAGAGCCTGTTCCGCCGTGCATCCGTGCGACGCGAGCCGCCCTCGGTCGGTTTCGAGATCGCCATCGACGACGGCGGTGCGCGCGGCCTCTGGCCGGCCTACGACGCCGACAAGGCGACGGCGGACATCGTCGAGTTCGTGGTGCAGGTGAACGGGAAGCTGCGCGCGCGCATGCCCATGCCGCGCGGAATCGTCGAGGCCGAGGCGCGCGAGGCCGCGCTCGCCGATGAGAACGTGCGTCGTTTCGTCGACGGCAAGCAGATCCGGAAGGTGGTCTTCGTGCCCGACAAGCTGGTCAACATCGTGGCAAGCTGAGCCGTGCGGCCGCGCCGACCAGCAGGAAGGCGAGCGGCGCGCCGATCAGCGAGCGGAGCGTGAGCGGGCCGAGCGAGCTCCAATAGCCCGGCTCCAGGTGTGTGATACCGAGCACATCGAGCGGCGCGAGCGTGCCGCCCACCATGTAGATCGTGATCACGGTCACGAAGTACGCGAGTAGCACGACGGCTGCCGGCAACGAGGTGTCCGCCCAGGTCTCGACCAGCATCACCAGCGGGGCGAACATCCACGCGGCGAGCGTGAACGCGAGCGCGAGCCAGGCCGCATCGGCGAATCCGCCCCCGGAGAAGGCCGCCTCCAGCACGACCGCCACCGCGCCGTAAGCCACCAGCAGAATCGCCATCGCACATACCTTCGCGGACAGGTACGTCGCCGGCCGCACGTGGTTCACGATCAGGTATTCGTCGAAGCGCAGCCGTCGATCGGCGGCGAGGCCATAGCGCATGAACGCGATGGCACCGAGGAGGTAGGCATGGCCGAAAAATCCCTCGCCCGCGCTCCGGCCGCGCCACTCGTCGACGTGGCTGAGCGCCAGCGTCCCGGCGAGCAGCAGCAGCGCGAGCAGCGAGCTCGGCCGTTGTGCACCACGGCGCAGCTCGAAGAGCGCGAGCGGTCCGATCGCCTCGCCGCGACCACCGCGGGCTGCGTAGCCGCGGCTCACGTCAGGATTCCGGTTCCGGTCAACCGCAGCACGGGGCCGTCTGCGCGGTCCGGCACCTCCTGATTCGTCGCCACCACGACGGCGGACCGGCGCGCGAGCCGCGTGAGCGCGTCGGTCAGCTCGAGCCGCGCGTCGCCCGAAAGGTGCTCGTACGGCTCGTCGAGGAGGAGAAAATCGCGGGCGCGGGCGAGGATCTGGCCGAGGAGCAGCCTCTTCTCTTCACCGGTGGAGAGGTCCGCGCAGCGCTTTCGTCCGAGCGCGCGATCCGGTGCGAGAGGCTTGTCGTGGGGAACGAGCCGATCGCCCAGGCGCGTGAACGAACGCGCCACGACCTCCCCCGGCAGGGACATGCTGGGATGGTAGTAGCCGACACGACACGCCCCGCGCCGGCTGGCTTCTGCCGGTGAGTCGGAGTCGGCATGCCCGCCGAGGTGCGTCACACGACCCGCCGCCGCCGGCTCGAGTCGCGCGAGCACGCGCATGAGCGAAGACTTGCCCGCCCCGTTCGGGCCGACGAGCCAGGCCACGTGCCCGGCTTCGTGCGTCCAGGTGAAGCCGGACACGATCACGGTCGCCCCGCGCCGGATCTCGAGCGATTCGGCGATCAGCGTGGGTCGCCGCTCGTTGCCGTCCGAGGCGGCTCGCGAATCCGGTCCATCGCTCACGGCGCCTCGCAGCGGAACCAGTCGTTCTCGTAATCGACCACGATGGCCGTGGCAGGATCCGCGGGAAGGTAGCCGAGCGCGACCGCGTTCACGTCCAGCAGGCGCGAGCCGACGTAGCGCAGGTCTCGATCCGCCCGGACCAGCGCCTTCTCCGAGCGACCCTCCCTCTGTCGTCCGCTGCGCGTGAGATAGAGCAGATCGCGCGTTCTCGGGTCCGACGCAGAGGCGATCACGGGTGCGGCGATACGCGCAATTTCCTCCTCCCGGAAGGGAATCGGTGGAAGGTAGCCGACGCCGTCGCGCACCGCCGCCGGGAGCGGGACGGTCAATCGCGAAACCACGTTCGCGGCGTCCACGCGCCAGGCGCGCGGGCGGACGAAGCGATGCGCCAGCAAAGCGGATCCGTCCGGGTATCCGTGCAGCATCACATCGTTCAGAAAAAGTCGCGCGAGACCGTCCGGATGCGAGGCCAGTGGAACGCCCAGCGGCTCGGCGATCGGCCCTCGCATCGCGTACAGCAGGCCCGGAAGGCGCGTATCCATCCCCGCGGCAGCGATCAGCAGACGGCCTCCCGCGAACGCGAGCCGTTGCGGAGGAAAACCCAGCTCCAGCGTCCACAGGTCCCGCCACTCCAGGTCGAAACCCCGCAGTCTCTGCCGGCCGCCGTCCGCCACCACCAGCAGCGTGTCGCTCGAGAACGCCGCGTCCGTCAGCATCGCCACGCCGAGCGGTCCGTCCCGGCTCAACTGGACGCCGCCGATGCGCCGACCGCCGCGATCCAGTATCACCAGCTCCCGGCCGGCACCGTCCACCAGCAGAAACGTGGAATCCGTCATCGGCTGGAGCCGGGTCACCTCCACCGGTGCGGGATCCGGTCCGGGCAGCGGCTCGCACTCGACCGCCCTGGAGCGGGAAGCGAAATCCGGAATCAGCACCACCGGCTCCTCCTCATCGCAACCCGCGACGAGGAGAAAGCCGATGGTCAGGGAGAGAAGTCTCATCGAGGTTTCATTTCTTCGTCAGGGCACGGCACCCCACGCCACGCCTGACGTCGGACGGTGAATCCGCCCTGGTCCTCCACACTGGCCTCAGCCTCCCGCTGCCTTTCGCGCCATGCAGCCGTAGAACCCCACGCCGCACTCGAACTCGCGTACGGTCCTCCAGAACCGGCTCGAATCCTGCGCCTCGTTCAGGCACAGCAGATAACCGTCCGTACAGCTCACCGCTGCTTGCGCGCCATCCACCGGCGCGAAAGCGAGCGACACGGCGGCGAAGAGCGCCGCCACCAGATTTCGCGTCTTCATCGTTTCTCTCCTCCTGGATGCCGATGACGGCCGCTCTCCCCGATCGCTTTCTCATCGGCGCTTCCGCATGCAATGCATCGGTCCCTCCTCGCCCGAGACATGGATTTCGACCAGTTTCCGTCGCGTGACCGCGCGCATCGCCGCGTCAGCCGGTCTCGGTCGTCCATGCCCGCGAGGTCCGGCGATGCGCGACCAACCTGCGCCCGGCGAGCGGGCGCATCCATGGCTGAACGGGACTGACTCCATGCCTCGTCCGACGCTCGCGATCCTGTCTGTGGCGCTGCTCGCGGCCGCTCTCACCGCGAACGGGACCCGCGCCGCCGCGCAGGCCTTGCACATCGTGCATCTGCCTGCCAGCAGCAGAGTTGACGAAATCGCTCTCCAGTCCGCGCGGCTCCGTTTCGAGCCCTGGGGCGGAGTCCTCTTCGATGCGTATCGGAACGAGGGAGGCAACGGTCGACCCGCGTGGATCGGAGCCGTGCGGCTGGGTTACGAGCTCGGCTCGGGACTGGCGTCGGCGGGTCGAGGCTGGCGCGTGGTGGGCGAGGTGGCGAGAGCGGAGGCGGCGGAGGCGGGCACGGCGATCGTGCAGGACTCGCTGCTGGTGGGCTTCCGAACGGAATGGTGGCTGGCGACGGGGGGTGCGGAGTGGGACGTCGTCGGCGGCTGGACGGGGCTCACCCTGGAGGCGCGGGCAGGGGCGGTGTGGCTGCAGCGGGAGATCGTGGCGGGGGACCCGATCCCGCCGAACACGCCCGGGACGAGCGAGCGTGCCGGCTACGATCCGTTTCCGGCTTTCGTGGTCGGCCTGTCAGGCTACCGCCACCTGACGCACCGGGTGCAGCTTCGTCTGCGCGTGGCCGACATCGTGACGGACGCCTTCGACCAGGCGGAGCATTCCCCCGCGATCGGCCTGGGGTTCCGCTTCGTGTTCGAGTGACGCGCTGACGTTCGGCAACGAGCCGCCAGCCGTCGCTACAGCGGCAGCCAGTACGTCGCCTTGACCGCGAGGAAGTTGTCGCCGGCGGCTGAAAAGGCGTCGCCGAGATCACCCGGCCGCACGGATCGGTTCGGGAGCCCACCGCCCGAGCGGTCCTGCTGCCAGACGAGGAAGAGCGTGCTGCCGGGCCGCCACTCCCAGCGCAGGACGACGTTGCTGCGGAACGACATCGCCCGGAAATCCGGATTGCCGATGGTGAAGCTCTCGGCGCCGTCGGTCACGACGTAATGATCTTCGGTGTCGGTCCGGACGTGCGCGATCGTGGTTCCGTCCTCGCCGTAGGCGCGCAGATCGTTGTCGCGCGCGCGGGCGAGCTCGCCGAAGCCGTAGTAGCGGCCGCTGCTCGCGAACGGCTCGGCGTAGGTCTCGAGCGTGAGGTCCGGACGGATGGCGAGGTTCAGGCGCAGCTGCGCGGACAGCTCGCTGTAGTCCAGGTGCGAGAAGACGTAGCGCGTGCCATAGGTCGCGTCGGGCCCGCCGTCGACGTCATCCACGTACTGGCGTGGCTCGTGCGACCGGCTGTACTCGGGCTCGAGGCTGAGCTCGAGGCGCGGCGTGGGCCGCCAGCTGGCCTCGGGCGCGACCCAGTAGCTCCAGCCGCCCAGCTCGTCGTTGCCGGTGCCGGCCCACAGGTCGAGCTCAAGCTTGCGGCCACTCGGCGTCTCGATGCCGGCGAACACGCCGTTGAAGCCGGTGGAGCGCATGAGCGGGCCGCCGCGTGTGAGGCTGTGGCTGAGCACCGGTGGATTATAGTCGAGCCCGATCTCGAAGTAGTAGTAATTGGCGAACACGCCGTTCAGGTTGAAGCCGTACCAGGACGACGTGTGGCTCTCGCCGTAGTTCCACTCCTGCGACGTCATGAGCCGGACCGTGTAGCGTCGCGTCAGCGGGTTCGGCGTCGTCTCGCGATAGTACAGGCCCGCGAAGCCGCCGTAGCCGTCCGTCGTCGAATGCGCGCCCAGATCGTTCGGCTCGAAGCCGGGCGACTCGGCCCACAGGTCCACGTCCCACAGCCAGTGCGTGCCGCTGTTCCGGCTGGCGCCCGTGCTCAGGACGTACCCGCTGAGCGACGTGCGCAGCGAGTCCACCTCCACGTGCGGCGCGTCCGGGCGCTGGTAGTAGCGCCGGCTCGACGTCTGCTGGCGCAGGATGGCCTCCTCGCTGCCGGACACGTGCGTGCCCTGCAGCCTCAGGTGCGCGTCGTACATGCCGCCCGCCCACCGGTAGCGGCCGGCGATGGCGCCGCCGAGCGCGTTCTCCGTCAGCAGCGACGCGAGCTCCGGTTGCCCGTCCAGGGCGCGGTGTACGCCGGTCACGATGAAGCCAACGTTCGAGCCGTTCGCGCCGAACTGCTGGTCCATGCTCACCACGCCGTACGCCGTGAGCGGCTCGACCGCGACATCCTCGAACGCGTTCGTCGTTTCCGAGTACGTCGACACCGTCTCCTCCTGCGTGAGCGCGCTCAGCACGCCGATGGACAGGCCGGACGGCAGGCGCCCCGTCAGCTTGGCGGCGCCCAGGATCGTCGTGTTGTCCAGCGACTCGACGTAGTCCGCGTCCGCGTCACCGTGCGGCGGCGCGCCGATGCGGCGCGAGTAGAACAGGCTGCCCACGTCGAAGAGCTGTGAGCCCTCCGTGAAGAACGGCCGCCGCTCATCGAAGAAGACCTCGAACGCCGACAGGTTCACCACCGCCGGATCCGCCTCGACCTGGCCGAAGTCCGGGTTGAACGTCGCGTCCAGCGTCAGGTTCGGCCCCAGCCCCATCTTCAGGTCGCCACCCACGCGGAAGGCGACTTCCGTTTCCTCCGCGAAGGGATCGTCGGCGTCCACACCACTCACCATGCGCGCGGAGCTGGCCACGTACGGCTGCAGCTCGATGCGGCGCGACGGCGCCACGCCCGAGATGCCTCGCAGGTCGCCCATGCGTGACGCCCAGCCGGTCTCCTCCCTGCCCACCAGCACCCAGTACGCCCGCTCCTGCAGCGCCGGTCGCACCCGCACCACATTCACGCCCCACGTCTGCGCGTGCCCCGGGTTGAAGCGCAGCTGCGTGAACGGAATCCGGATCTCGGCCGTCCAGCCCCGAGAATCCACCTGCGTCCTCGCCGTCCACACCGGATCGAACGAGAAGTCCTCGTCACCCTCCCGGTCGCTGCCCTGGTAATAATCGATGCGCACGCCCGCCGCCGTCACCGCAAACGTGTACGCGGTGCGCCGGTCGCGGTACGTGTCCAGCGACACGACCAGCCGCTCCGCACCCCCCTCGTCGTCGCGCCGCGTCATGTCCGTGCGGATCACCGCCGGATCACCGTACATGCGCGCGCCGATGTAGAGCGCCTGTTCGTCGTACGCGAAGCGAACCTCCGTGCGATCCTCCGCCAGCGCGCCCTCCTCCGGCTCGCGCTGCACGAAGCCGCCCAACACGGGCGCGGATGCCCACATCGCCTCGTCGAGCACGCCGTCGATCTCGGGCGCAGCCGTGACGCGCACCGCCTCGGCCACGCGCGCCGCGCTGCCGGTCCCTCCCTGCTCCCGCGTCAGCGTGTCCGCCCCCGGATTCGCCTGCGCCGCGGCCGGACCGGATAGCAGCCCGGCCGCGATCAGCAGAGCCAGGCACCCCGGCGCCCCACCGCGCCCGATCGTCGTCGCATGCTCCATCATCTTCGCGCTCCGTGTCTGCTGTTTTTCTAGCATCTCGAGTCAAAAAAAAATCAGTGGATTTCGCCGATGGCCCGTGCGGCCGCGGCGCGAATGCGGGCGTCGTCGTCGGCGAGCTGGGGCAGCAGCAGCTCCAGTGCGCCGCGGAATTCGAGGTCGCCGAGCGCTTCGACGACGGCGAGGCGGACTTCGAGAACGGGATCGGCGAGGGCATCGCCGAGTGGGGCGACCGCTTCGTGGGCCTCCATGCGGCCGAGCGCCCAGGCGGCGGTGGCGCGCACCCGGGAGTCGTCGTCGCGCAGGCGCGCGATGAGCGGCCGCACGCCGACGTCGTGTTCGGCGTAGCCGAGGCCTTCGGCCGCGGCCGCGCGCGTGACCGGCGCGTCGTCCTCGAGCGCGTCGACGAGGGTGCGCGCGCCTTCGGGACCTGCGGCGCCGAGCACGCGCGCCGCCATGGAGCGGACGCAGCGGTCGCCGTCGCGCAGTCCGGCCGCGAGGACGGGCACGTCTGCCGCGTCGAGTATGGGTCGCAGCGCCCAGCGCACGAGAATGGTCTCGGGGGCGTCGGCGGCGAGCGGCGCTCCGTGGTAGGACCAGCCGTCGCCGACGGGTGCGCCGGCGAGCGTACACACGACGGCGCTGGAGCCGCGCACGGCCTGGAGGAAGGCGCCCGCGTCGGTGTCGGTGCCGGCCGGCGCGGGGCCCGACGGCGGCGCCGCGCCCTGGCGGGCGCCCGCGCTGACGAGCGGCTCGCCGCCGTGGCCGACGAACAGGGCGACCGCGAGCAGTCCGATCTGCGCGCGCATCACCGGTCGGCCAGCGCCCTGGCCGCCTGGCGGCGGACCTCGGGGTCGGCGTCGTTCAGCATCTCGAGCAGCGCGTCGGTGGCCAGGTCGGAGTCCATGTCGACGAGCGCACGCATGGCGGCGCGGCGCACCTCGACGTTCTCGTCCTGGAGCGCGCGGGTGAGCGGCTGCACGCTGGCCGGGTCGCAGATCTCGCCCAGCGCGTGCGCGGCGGCCTTGCGCACGTCGGGATGCGGGTCACCGAGCGCGCCGATGAGCGCGGGCGGAGCCACGTCGAGGTCGAGCTCGCCGAGCGCGAAGGCCGCGCGGCCGCGCACCTCGTGGGAATCGTCGCCGAGCGCGCGCACCAGGGCGGGCACCGCCGCGGGCGATTCGATCTCGGCGAGGGCGTGGACTGCGATAGCGCGCACTTCGGGGTCGGCGTCGGCGACCAGCGCCATCAGACCGGGCACGGCCTCCGGGCTCTCGATCTCGCCCAGCGCCCAGGCGGCGCGCTGGCGCAGCTCCCGATCGGAGCTGCGCAGCACCGCGACCAGTGCGGGCACGGCCGCCGGGTCCTCGATCTCGCCCAGCGCCCAGGCCGCCGTCTGGCGGATCTCGGCGTCGTCGCTCTCCAGCGCGGCCACCAGGCCGGGCACGGCAGCCGGGCTCTCGATCTCGCCCAGCGCCCACATCGCCGTACGGCGCACCTCGCGGTCGGCGTCGTCGAGCGCGCCGACCAGCGCGTCGACGGCGCGCGCATCCTCGATCTCGCCCAGCGCCCAGGCGGCGGTCTTCCGCACCTCGGCCGCCCGGTCGTCGCGCAGCGCCGCGATCAGCCCCGGCAGCGCGGCCGCGTCCTCGATCTCGCCCAGCGCCCACGCCGCAGCGACACGCACGTCGTCGTTCGGATCCTCGCGCAGGATGCGCATGAGCGCCTCGATCGCGCGTGGGTCGTCCATCTCGGACAGGGCATCGACCACGGCCTCGCGCACCGCCGCGTCCGCGTCATCCAGCGCCACCAGCAGGCGCGGCACGATGCCGGCCACGCCCGCCGCCGCGCCGTCCACGATGGCGGCGACCAGCGGCGAAGCCGCCTCGACCACCGCCGGGCGCTTGCCGTGCGCGTCGGCCTGCTGCCCGTCGCCGGACTCGATGCTCAGCCGAAACGACTCGGGCAGCGTGTCGAAGAAGGACGCCGACGCCTCGTCGCTGGTGTTGCTGTTCGAATTGGTGTTGCTGTTGCTGTTCGAATTCGCGTTGGTGTTGCTGTTCGTGTTCGCGTTGGTGTTCGGCTCGCGACCCGAATCGGTGTTCTCGTTCGAATTCGACCCGCGCAGCGCGCGCCACCAGTCGCGCGCGCCGTCGCGGATCGCAGCCCGTCCGGACTCGCCCGCGTCCTGGAGTACTTCCCTCACTGTCTCGCGCGAGGCTTCCGCGGCCAGCCGGCCGGCATCGCGGGGCGACACGGTCGCGGCGCGGTCGAGCGCCGCGAGCGGCACGCTGAACAGCAGCACGAGCAGCGTCACGCCAGCAGTCTTCCAGCGACCCGGCACGCGTCGGCCGACCGGCTCGAGGATGGCCAGCACGCGCCCCTCGAACTCGCGCCGCTGCGCAAGCGGCAGCGCCACGGCGGGCATGGGCGCCCGCCCCGCCGTCGACACGATCTGCAGCAGGTGGTCGGCGTAGTCGGACGCGCGCGTGCCCGCGCTCAGCACCATGTCGTCCGCGGCGCGCTCGCTCTCGGCGCGCATGCGACGGGCGCCCACCCAGACGAGCGGGTTGAACCAGTGCAGCGCGCACACCCAGCGCGCGACCAGGTGCGAGAAGAGGTCGCGCCGCCGCACGTGCGCCAGCTCGTGCATGAGCACCGCGCGGCGACGCTCGACGTCCCACGACGAGGCCGATGCCGGCAGCACGATGGCCGGACGACGGATGCCGGCGGTGAACGGCATCGCCACGCGATCGCTCGTCACCAGGTCGACGTCCACCGCCACGTCGAGAATGTCCGCCGCTTCATAGAGCGGCGACGTCCAGTCCGTCGTGCCGAGGCGCCGGCCCGTGCGCAGGATGCGACGCACCGCGTACTGCCCCACCAGCAGGCGCAGGCCGATCAGCGAGGCCCCCACCAGCCACACCCCGAGCAGCAGGGTCGGCAGATCGGGCCACGCAAAGCCGGACCCGCGCGCCGCCCGCTCCGCCTCGCCGAGCGGGACGGTCCACTCGCCCTCGGCCGCGTCAGCCGCCGCCCCGTCGAGCGTGGCACGCCCGGCATCCGGCAGCGGGGACGGTGCCGACGAAGCCGCCGCCTCCGGCTCCGGCACGATGCCGCTCCGCGACGCCGCGTCGCTCCACTCCCGACCCTCCGGTGAAGCGGCGGCCGCGGGCGCGGACTCCGCCGCCACCCAACCCGGCAGGAGCGGCAGCCTCCACGGCAGCACGGGCGCGAGCAGCGGCAGCAGCAGGGCGACCACGAATCCCGTACGCCACGCCGCGTGCCGCGTCGCCGCGGTGGCGCGCCCCATCAGCGCCACGAACAGCATCAGCACCGTCAGAACGGCCGCAACCCGCACGCCCCCAAACACCACCGTCTCCAGGGCACTGCCGAACGCGCCCCCCTCGATCGTGCCGAACATCGCTACCTCCCTTCCTGGCGGGCTTCGCGGATGCGGTCGCGCAGACGCTCGATCTCGACCACGTTCGCCTTCGTATCCTCCAGCCGCAGCAGTGCCACCACCGCCTCCTCCGCAGAGCCGTCGAAAAAGGTGCTCACCAGATGATGCAACGCCGCGCGCCGCGCCCGCTCCGGCTCCAGCGACGGCTGGTAGACGTAGCGCGGCCCGTCGTGCACATGGTAAACCTGCCCCTTCTCCTCCAGCACCCGCAACGTCGCCCGCACCGCCGAATAGCTCGGCGGATCCGGCATCTCCTCCATCACCTCCGCCACGGACGCCGCGCCGCGTCGATAGAGCACATCCATGATCTGTCGCTCGCGGCGGCTCAGCTCGCTGATCGGTTCCATCGCCCCTTCCTGCTGATTTTTTAGCATCGTGCTGTTTATCTAGCAGGCGGGTCGGCAGTGCGCAAGGACTTTGGCCGTCGCCGGCGCGCTTCCTGCACCCCGCAGACTGCTCTAACTCGCATTGCGACAGCGACTTGGAGAAGACAAATGCCGAAGGCATGGAGCGGGAAGGACGAGCGGATGTACGACCACGTGAAGGAAAGCGAGCTGGAGCGAGGCGTGGGGGAGGGCCGGGCGGAGGAGATCGCGGGGCGCACGGTGAACAAGCAGCGTCGCGAGGAGGGTCGGACGCCGAATCGGACGACGCAGGGAACGGGCAACCCGACGCGGCGCCTGGAAGCGCGCTCGAAGCAGGAGCTGTACAACCGGGCGAAGGAGCTGGACATCGAGGGTCGCAGCAAGATGAAGAAGAACGATCTCGTACGCGCGATCCGGAGTCGGAGCTGAGCGGTTCTCGGGGCAGCCCTCGAGAACGCTCAGACGCTGGCGCCCTCCTCGGGTCCGGCGAGGGGCAGCCAGAGTGAAAAGGTGGAGCCGCGTCCCGGTTCGCTGTCGACGGTTACATCACCGCCGAGCGCGCGGGCGAGGCGGCGACTGATGGCGAGGCCGATGCCGGCACCGGAGCCGACGTCGGGGTCGAGCCGCGCGAATTCCTCGAAGAGGAGCTCGAGCTTGTCGGCGGGGATGCCGCGTCCGGTGTCGCTGACGCTCGCGACCGCCCAGCCGCTCGTGCCGCGTCCGCCAGCAGCGTGGAACGGCGCCTCTTCCCTGCGCTCCACGGCGACGGTGACGGTGCCTCCCTCCGGCGTGTACTTCACGGCGTTGGAGAGCAGATTGCCCACGATCTGTCGCACGCGTGCGGGATCGCTTTCGATGATCGGAAACTCGTTTGGCACGTCGATGCGAATGGTCAACGAGGCGGTCTCGGCCTGGGCGCGGTACTCCTCGGCGGTTTCACGGGCGGCCTCGCGGACGTCGGTAGCGGCGGCGCGGATCTCGAGCTGACCGGCTTCGGCGCGCGCCAGCTCCAGCAGGTCGTCGATGAGGCCGATGGCCGCGCCGAGCGAGCGTCGCGTGCGTTCCAGACTTTCGGCCTGTTTATCCGACAGCTCGCCGAGGACGCGCTCCTGGAGGAGCTCCAGGAATCCATCGGCGGCGCCGAGCGGGTTCTTGACGTCGTGACCGAAGCCGCGGATCAGCCGCGCGCGACTCTCCATCACGCGTTCGAGCTCCTCACGCTTGCGTTCCGAATCCTCGAGCAGGTGAATCTTTCGGAAGGCGAGAGAAGCGAGCTCGCCGAAGGTGAAGGCGCGCTCGAGCTCGTCGGGCCGGAAGCGGTCGCGTTCCGGCCTGCGCAGAAGGACGAGGGAGCCGATCGGCTCGGCCGCGTCGAGCAGCGGGATGACGGCGGCGCAACAGTCGTCGCATTCCGCTTTCAGCTCCGGATGAAGCGAATGCCGGGATTCGCTGACGCGGTCGACGACGATCGGCTCCTCGTGCTCGATGACCTGTTCGGTCGCCGAGCCGGCGTAGGCCGAGCGGGAGCCGAGGGGCGGGGCGAGCGCTCCCGCGACCGCGATGACGATCAGCTCGCCGGTTTCGATGTCGACCCAGTGCACGAACGCGCCGTCCGCGTGAGTCGCCTGCACCGCGCTCTCGGCGATGCGGCGCGATGTCTCGTCGACAGTGAAGGCGGAGGCGACCGCCGCCGCGGCCTGCCGAAGCGCCTGCTCCTGTCGCGCGCGGCGCTCCGCCTCGCCGTGTGCTTCCTCGGCGGCAGCGCGGGCGGTGCGCTCGGCCTGGAGCAGCGCGATGCGCTCGGCCTCCGCGCGGCGCCGCTCCGTCACATCGCGCATGATGCCGTTGAAGAACTGCTTCCCCTCCCGCATGAACTCGCCGAAGGTAACCTCGAGCGGGATCTCGTGACCGTCGCGATGGAGCCCGGGCAGCTCGACGCCATCCCAGGACAGCTTGCGCTTGCCGGTCGCCACGTAGCGTCGCATTCCGGCCCGATGCCGATCCCCGTATTCCTCCGGCATGAGCTGCGCGAACGACATCGACAGCAGCTCGCTCGGCTCGTAGCCGAAGACCCGCGCGGTTGCCGGATTCGCGTAGTGGATGCGATCCTCGACATCGATCGTGACGATCGCTTCCGCGGCGTTGTCGGCCAGCGCGCGGAAGCGCTCGGCGCTCTCGCGCCAGGCCGCATCCCGCTCGAACCGCTCGAAGACGTAGCCGAGATGGGAACCGACGCTCGCCATCAGCGCGATCAGGTGTTCGTCCGGCTCGGTGGGCTCTTCCGCGAAGAATTCGAGCACCGCCGCGACCTGGTCGCGGACGAGCACCGGAAAGGCTAGCGCCGAGCGGACGCCCAGCTCTCGTGCGAGTCCCGCGCGGGGGAAGTTCGTGTCGCGCTCGAGGTTCGCGATCCAGACGGGCCTGCGTTCGGCGAGGACGCGGCCCGGGAGGCCGTCGCCCGCCCTGAAGCGCGTGGACTCGCTGACGCGCCGCAGCTCGGCGAACTGTTCCGCATCCGGCAGATGCCAGATGCCGGCGGATTCCAGCGTGCCGTCGGCGGTCGCGACGTAGGCGTGCCCGACCGGCCAGCGCATGGCCGCGCAGACGTGGGAGAGAACGGCGGCGAGCGCGTCCCGCGTGCTGGCGGACTGGGTCGCGGCGACCACCTCGCCCAGAAGGCGAAGCAGCACCGCGGCCTGATTCTTCGATGGCTCGATCTCTCCCGTCTTCACGCTCGCGTATAAGTGCAAGGTCCCGGCCAATTTCCGGGCATCCGACGCCACCATCGGCATCTCGCGGCGCATTAGGTCGACCGCTTCCCGGTTGCGCCCGCGATCGAGGCGACGCACCGTTCCGTCCGCGCAAATCCGCGCCGAGCCGGGAGCCCGTACCCGATGAAGTTTCTTTCCAGTCTCGTCGCGTCCTTCGTGACCGAGCGGGAGGCACGCCAGAACCTGCGCGTGCTGATGAAATACGTCCTGCTCCTGTTCGCGGTGGTGATCGCCTTCAGCGTCGCCTTCCATTTCATCATGGAGCTGGAGGGCCGCGACCATACGTGGATCACCGGAGTCTACTGGACCCTCGTGGTCATGAGTACGCTCGGCTTCGGCGACATCACGTTCGTGAGCGACCTCGGCCGCGCCTTCAGCGTCCTGGTGCTGCTGTCGGGCATCGTGCTGCTGCTCGTGCTGCTGCCGTTCGTTTTCATCCGCTTCTTCTACGCGCCCTGGCTCGAGACGCGCGTCCGTCTGCGCGCGCCGCGCCGGGTTCCCGACGACGTCACGGGCCATGTGATCATCTGCGGCTGGGACGACATTGCGCCGGGCCTGGCTCATCGCCTGCGGACGAGCGAGGTGCCCTACTATGTGCTCGAGCCCGATCACGGGCGGGCTGCGGCGCTCCTCGCCGATGACATCTCGGTGATCGCCGGGGAGCCCGACAGTGGCGCGACCTATCACGCGGCACGCGTCGAGCATGCCCGGCTGGTATTCGCCAATCGCGGCGACGCGGCCAACACGAACATCGCGTTGACGGTGCGCGAGGTGTCGGCGGACGTGCCGATCGTCGCGATCGCCGAGAGTCTCGACGCCGTCGACATCCTCGAGCTGGCCGGCTGTTCCCGCGTGCTGCCGCTACGCCACAGCCTGGGAGAGCACCTAGCGAATCGGCTCAACGCCGGCCACGCCCACAGCCACGTCATCGGACGGTTCCGTGGCCTGCTCATCGCCGAATTCCCCGTGCACGAGACGCCGCTCATCGGACGGACCATTCGCGACAGTCAGCTTCGCGCGGCCACCGGGGTGAGCATCATCGGCGTATGGGAAAAGGGATGCCTGCGCCCGGCCGTTCCGGGTATGGTGATGCACGACGCCACCGTGCTCATGGTCGTGGGCACGGAGGAGCAACTGCTCGAGCTGGACGCCTTCCTCATCATCTACGCGACCAACTTCAACCCCATCATCGTGATCGGCGGCGGCAAGGTCGGGCGCGCGGCCACGCGCGCGCTCAAGGGCAAGGGGATGGCGGTCCACGTCGTGGAGAAGAACCCGGACATGCTTCCGCGCGTGGGCAACCTGCCCGATCGGGTCATCCACGGCGACGCGGCGGACCGCGTGGTGCTCGAGGAGGCAGGTATCATGGAGGCGCCGTCGGTGCTGCTGACGACGCACGACGACGCGACGAACATCTACCTCGCCGTGTATTGCCGCCGCCTGAATCCCGCGATCCGCATCGTCAGCCGGGTCACGCACGAGCGAAATATCGATGCCGTTATGCGCGCCGGTGCCGATCTGGCGCTCAGCTACGCGACGCTCGGCGTCGAGTCGATCATCTCGTTCGTGCGCAATCGTGACGTCGTCTTCCTCGGCGAAGGCATCGAGCTGTTCCGCATCGAGGTGCCGACCAGCGCGCGCACCCGGACCATCGCGCAAATCGGTCTCGGCGCACACAGCGGCGCCGTCATCATCGGCATCGAGCGGGGTGAGACCTTTCATCCGACGCCGGGCGGCGAGGCCCGGGTCGAGCCGGGTGATACTATCTTCGTCATTGCGGATCCCGATGAGCAGACGGAGCTGGAGGAGCTCCTCGAGTAGAGGGGATGCGAACGGCCCCGCCGGCGGGAATTCCGACGAGGCCGTTCTTCATCACCGCACCGCCTTCACCGGCGGCCGGCGCGGATCACGCGGCCGGGCGCACGCCCGTCGCGACCCACTGATGCAGGCTCAGGAACGCGCCGATCACATCGGGACCCGTGAAGGCGCAGTGGCCGAAGGCGTCCGTCGTCCGCTGGAGCAGGAGGTCGGCGTTGCCTGCGTCGCCGACCGTCCTCGCGAAGATCTGCTCGCTCCGTTCGGGCACCAGCGGATCGCGCGTCGTATGCAGCGTCACGAAGGGTGCGCCGATCCCGCCGGTCGGCTCCCACGAGCGGTCGAAGTAGTTCTCGGCCGACGGATCGCCCTCGTAGCGGGCGACGGCGGCGTTCACGGCGTCGTCGTTCGACGATCCGCTGTACCGCACGTTCGTGTTGTCGAAGAACGACTTCCCGTTCAGTCGCTCGCTCAGCGCGTTGGCGCCGTTGACCTGATAGCCGAGGACGTGGACGAAGGACGTGACCAGCTCGGTGATGCTGTTGTAGCGCAGCTGGATCTGCTCCATGCGGGCCATGTCCAGCGCCGGGTACGGGTTCGCCGCGATGGCGCCCAGAATCGCATTGAACAGTGGCGAACCCGGAGCCACGATGCTCCCCTCCGGCATCTCGAGCAGCGAGCCCGGCAGCACGCCGGGGTAGAAAACGTCGAACAGGACGCGGAAATCGGCGACGTAGGATGCGTTCCAGAGGCCGCCGCCCATGACGCCACAAAGCGCGACCGTGCCGTCGTACTGGCTCGAGAACCTCTCCGCGAGCTGATCGACCACCAGCCCCCCGAGCGAGAGTCCCACCAGGTAGGTGCGCGCCGGCTCGGCGACCGCCTCGGCGAAGATGCCGCTCAGCTGATGGGTGCGCCGAGCCCCGTCGGCTACCGCGTAGCCCGTTTCCGACCAGCTCGAGTATGCCACCGCGAAACCCTGGGTCAGCAGGAAATCGCGGAAGAAGCCGATCTCCATCGTCAGCGCCGGCTCGAAGAACGGCTGGACGTAGCCGTGGGCGTAGACGACGAGCTCGCGATTCCAGTTCGCCGGCACGAGCAGCGCGTAGGTCGATCCCGGACCCGTCTCGCCGATGATCTCCTGCACGCCCGGCACGTCGGTCAGCGTAGCCGCGGCGGGTGCGATCGAGTCGAGCTCGTCGAGAGCGACGGGGTCGGCTTCGTCGCACGCCCCCAGCGCCAGCGCGGCCAGGACGATGTACACGTACGGTTGCGTCTTCATGGGTACCTCCGAAGCAGGGATGGAGCTTGTTCCGTGTCCATCCAGTATCGTCTTCGGGGGGAGCGGCTAATGACGCGGCGGAGACGTAGGCGGCCGGGCGGGATGACGTAGGCCGGCGGCCCGGCGACGTTCGATATCGTGCTCGAGACGCAATGAGCGGTCGATGCTGCCGATCGCAGCCGACCGCATATGAAAACGGCCCTGCCAGCTCATCGCTGACAGGGCCGTCGCAGTTCACCGGTCCAGCCGGAATCCGAAGGCGGAGGCGGAGGGACTCGAACCCCCAAGGGCTTGCGCCCGCCGCATTTCGAGTGCGGTGCCTTACCAATTAGGGCTACGCCTCCAAAGACGAAGGGCGGCTACGGCGCGAGCGCCGCGCCGCCCTCCAGTCGCTGTCGGCGATGAAACGGCGCGCGGCTACTGCCGCGCGCTCCCACCGTCCGCAGCGCTCGGTCGCTGTCGGCGATGAACGGCGCGCGGGCTACTGCCGCGCGCTCCCACCGTCCGCAGCGCTCAGTCGGGGAGACAGGATTTGAACCTGCGACCCCTGCGTCCCGAACGCAGTGCTCTACCGGGCTGAGCTACTCCCCGAGTCACGACCGATCCCGGTGCTTCGTCGGCCGCCGCGTCGCACGCCGGAGCGCACCACGACTTCCTGCTGCTGCCGATTCAGGCGCGCCACGTTCCGTGGTGCACTCGCTATCCGACAGCGTTCCACGGATGGGGTGGGATTCGAACCCACGTGAGCTTTTGACTCAACACGCTTTCCAAGCGTGCGCCTTCAGCCGCTCGGCCACCCATCCAGTGTCGCACTGGGTGCGCCACCCGCGAAGCGGAGAGGGAGGGATTCGAACCCTCGAGGCCCTTTTGGGGCCAAACGCCTTAGCAGGGCGCCGCCTTAAGCCTCTCGGCCACCTCTCCAGTGAAGCAGGCGCTAGGCTCTAGGCTTCGCGCCGCCTTCTCTTTTCACTCAGAGCGGGCGACCGGGCTCGAACCGGCGACCCTCAGCTTGGGAAGCTGATGCTCTACCAACTGAGCTACGCCCGCGTCAACCAGTTATCAGTCGTCAGTTATCAGTCGTCAGTAAAAAACGACAGTGTTTTCGCATTCCTCTGAAAACTGAAAACTGATGACGGGCGCGCTGCGCGCGCCCCCAGAGCCACCTTCCGGAATCGAACCGGAGACCCCGTCATTACGAGTGACGTGCTCTACCATCTGAGCTAAGGTGGCGGAACGTTTTCCTTCGAGTGGAGCTGACCGGGATCGAACCGGTGACCTCTGCAGTGCGATTGCAGCGCTCTCCAAGCTGAGCTACAGCCCCAGTTTTATCCGCCGCCGGCGCCGTGCCTTACGGCCGCTCGGCCAACGACGCGTACGATCTCCGACGCGACGGCGGATAAAATGGGCGCGAGAGGACTCGAACCTCTGACCTCTACGATGTCAACGTAGCGCTCTAACCAACTGAGCTACGCGCCCGAGTCGTCTCGACCACGCAATATACAATGGTGGGGGAAGGATTCGAACCTTCGTAGGCCGGTGGCCAACAGATTTACAGTCTGCCCCGTTTAGCCGCTTCGGTACCCCACCTTCCCATGCGCCCGTCAGGACTCGAACCTGAAACCTCCTGATCCGTAGTCAGGTGCT